>NZ_JAVRHU010000020.1:0-629 GCF_031846405.1 Croceitalea vernalis
ACCGTTACCTGCAAGCCGAAAAAACAGATGAACACAGAAGAATTTGTAAAAGCATTTTATACCGAAAAACAGGATTTTCTAAAAGAATATTTATCAGAAAATCCCGAAACTGAAGTTGGACAATTAATTAAATCTCTTAACCTGACTAATGAGCAAAGTATAATAATGGAAAAAGTTATGCATTCTACTTTGACCGATGTTTTTTACTCAATACTTTTAGGTTTAGATGGTTGCGCTTCGATTGGCGGAACACAAGAAATGTATGAACTGAAAGACGAAAACGGAAATCAATTAACTGGAGAAATCGAAGGTTATGCGTATGAATATTTTCACGAATCAAATCAATAAATGTTAATAGGATATGTTGACTATTTAATTATTGCGATTTTAATCTTCCTAAATATCAAGTATTGGAAGATAAATTTTAAGAAAAAAGTAGGTTGTTTATTGGTTTCACTTTTGTTTGGGTTTGTACTTCCATTTATTTCAATGATTATCGAATTGCAAATTGTTGGAGAATGGATGGATAGTTTCGAAGTTGTTTATACTTTTTTACGATTTCCTACTTATTGGGTAATTGGAATTATTCAAATGATAATTATCGGAATTAGATTGAGCAGCAAATCAGA
>NZ_JAVRHU010000021.1:0-595 GCF_031846405.1 Croceitalea vernalis
TTGTACTTGACTGTTTTGCTGGTTTATTTAGTGCAAGATTAGATGTTGTAGCGCAGAAAGGAGTATCTGGTGTATTGATAACAAGTTTAACTCTGGTAAAGCATCCTGCTGCTGTTTTTAGGGTATACCATCCTTCGGAGTTTTCATCCAATCCTGTTACAGCTATTGTAGCTGCATTGGCGACAGACCCATCTGGTCTAGTGATGTTAGTTATGGTGGCCCCATTTGCTGCTATGGTAATATTTTCGCCGCCTGTTAAAAGGTAAAAGTCATCTCCTGTATTTACAGTTCCATTAACGGTAACTTCAGGAATAATGTTCACCCCACCATCGCAAGGGTTAGCACCAGTAAATACTGGTTGTGCAATTTGGATGGTTTCGGCTAAGGAAGGAACTCCATTATCCATTGCAAAAAGCATGTAATATCCTGGTGGTAATAGATTTTCATCAGGAATAGCAACCGTATAGTTACCAGGTGTATCCTCGGTATAAGTAACCGGGATTCTTCTTTGTTCGTTATTGGTACTATGTGTTGCTGCAGAAAATCGTACTAAAGCCATTTCATCAATACCATTGCTACCTGAAACGTTTATGTT
>NZ_JAVRHU010000022.1:0-550 GCF_031846405.1 Croceitalea vernalis
GAGCAGCATCATTAGCGTTCCATAAAATATCTCCTGTTAAACCTGTTAAATCTGTCCAAGTATCATTGGTAATATCCCAAATCTCAGCAACTTTATCGCTACTGGTTGGGTAAGGCGGTACTTCACTCCATGAGCCCCCCCAAGTAAATACATTACCATTTTGTAGGGTTACATTGCCTTGATATGCCCGCCGCACATTCATTTCATCAGCAGCAGTCCAAAGCCCAGTATTAGAATCATAAAGGCTAGTTTTAAAACTGCTAGTGCCCCCAGCAGATAAAATACGTCCATCAGGCAAGTTGTTGATGCCTGGACAAAACATGTCATGATTTAAGTTAGTTAAGATTTCACCTTCACCAGCACCTATCTTTCCTATAAACGGATCATAGATTTCAGTAAAAGTCATCCCGTCTTGATTGAGATTGAAAGTTTCTCTGAATTTAGCGGACCATACAATCAATTTACCATCAGGTAAATTAGACACCGCAACGGGTATTACCTCTAATGGAATGATATCACTCCAGTCTCCATCTTGTGATTTGTCTTGAGC
>NZ_JAVRHU010000023.1:0-517 GCF_031846405.1 Croceitalea vernalis
TTACCACCAGCAGGAAGCGCATTGAAGAATTGGATTCCTGATGCTGTATTTAAGTCACCAATTGGTGTTATCGTCGCCTCAAATGAATCACAAGGGTCAGTAATTATTTCAGTACATCCTAAAACTTCAATTTCTTGTGCATGTAATATTCTGTTACCCCCATTCTCAGGAAAATGAATACGCACATAACGAGCCATTTCATCAATTTTAATAACTGCTTCAGTATTCACATTTCCTCCATAAAAAGTTGAAGTGTATGAAGGATTTTTGATCATCTCCATAATATCACCGTTTTCTGGTATTGGTGTTATAGAGGTTAGAACATAAAAATCTCTAAGTCTTTCTTCAACCGCTTGACTTACGTTTGTTCGGTTGTAAATGTGAATATCTTCAACATAACTAACAGTTTCAAGATCAACTTCCCACCAAGGTGAGCTATCTACATTTGAAGTATGTTGAAAATTATCTGAGTTATTAAAAACCCCATCATTTGCTTTGCTAGCAATATCTGAACCAC
>NZ_JAVRHU010000024.1:0-441 GCF_031846405.1 Croceitalea vernalis
CACAAGGGTCAGTTACCACAATATCAATATTTGCTGTTTGAATACATCCAGCACCATTATCAACGGTGTAGGTAACATTAAATGTTCCAACACCTGCAACAGCTGGGTCAAAAGTACCATCAGTTGAAGCACCACCCCAAGTACCACTAGCAGGGTTACCTACTAGATTTACTACTGCGTCAGTTGTAAATAATGGTCCTACGGCATCAATGGTTGGAGGTGTGATACCTGTGCAAGGATCACCAGGAGGGACCACTTCAATAGTGATAGTATCCTCTTTAATACATCCATTACCAAAATTAACGGTATAGGTTACGTCATAGAATCCAACTCCGATTGACGGGTCAAAAGTACCATCAGTTGAAGCACCACTCCAAGTACCACCAGTAGGGTTTGCATTTAAAGTTTGTATACCTGCATCGGTAGCAACAGCACCAACAG
>NZ_JAVRHU010000025.1:0-348 GCF_031846405.1 Croceitalea vernalis
AACACTTGATGCTGGTATTTTCTTACCAAAAGCTTCTCTTGGTGATACTGTTTTCCTTGATGAAAATGAAAACGGAATTCAAGATGACGGTGAAGAAGGTGTTGAAGGGGTTGTTGTTAATCTTTTAGATTGTGATGGAAATGAGCTGGACTCAACCATGACTGATGAAAATGGTAACTACAGCTTTACTGAACTTGACCCTAACGTAGATTACGTAGTTGAGTTTGAACTTCCTGATGGATATGAATTCTCTCCTGTTGATCAAGGTGCCGATGATACAGCTGACTCTGACGCGGGTGAAGATGGACGTACTCCATGTACTGATCTTGCTCCTGGTGAAAATAATCC
>NZ_JAVRHU010000026.1:0-346 GCF_031846405.1 Croceitalea vernalis
GGCTGACGGAGTTCAAAACCTTGTAGCTACTCCGGCTGGAGGTACTTGGGGTGGTGACTCTGCTGATGGTACTTTTGACCCTTCAGCTTTTGGGGTGGGTACTTACAATGTTACTTATACCACTGATAATGGTATTGGATGTATTCAAACAATAGATATTGATATTGTAGTAACTAATCCTTGTGACGGTGTTACTCCGCCAACCATTGATGCCGTAGGACCATTATTTACAACTGACGCGGTAGTAAATCTAGTAGGTAACCCTGCTGGTGGTACTTGGGGTGGTGCTTCAACTGATGGTACTTTTGACCCTTCAGCGCTTGGGGTGGGTACTTACAATGTTACT
>NZ_JAVRHU010000027.1:0-342 GCF_031846405.1 Croceitalea vernalis
GATGGGGATGGTACAGATACTGATGGCGATGGTGTTCCAGATGTAGTAGATATAGATGATGACAACGATGGTATTTTAGATACAGTAGAAGGCGATGGTACTCCAGATACGGATGGTGATGGTATTCCAGACAGTTTAGACATAGATAGTGATGACGATGGTATTCCAGACAATGTAGAAGGTCAGCCCACAGATGGTTATGTAGGTCCAAGTGGTATTGACAGTGATAATGATGGATTGGATGATGCTTATGAAGGTGATGGTGATGCCGGTATTACTCCAGAAGATACAGATGATGATACTGTTCCGGATTATATAGATGGGGACAGTGACAATGACACT
>NZ_JAVRHU010000028.1:0-318 GCF_031846405.1 Croceitalea vernalis
GGAAGCACCACCCCAAGTACCACCAGCAGGGTTACCTACTAGATTTACTACTGCGTCAGTTGTAAATAATGGTCCTACGGCATCAATGGTTGGCGGAGTAACACCGTCACAAGGATCACCTGGTAGGACCACTTCAATAGTGATAGTATCCTCTTTAATACAACCATTACCAAAATCAACGGTATAGGTTACGTCATAGAATCCAACTCCGATCGACGGGTCAAAAGTGCCATCAGTTGAAGCACCGCTCCAAGTACCACCAGCAGGGTTTGCATTTAAAGTTTGTATACCTGCATCGGTAGCAACAGCACCAACAGG
>NZ_JAVRHU010000029.1:0-318 GCF_031846405.1 Croceitalea vernalis
GTACCAGATAACAATGAGGGTAATGACTTTAATAACGATGGTATTCCAGACCAAGACTTTACAGGAGTTGATACAGATGGCGATGGATTGGATGACGGTTATGAGGGCTCAGATGTAGCTGATGGTTTTGATGTAAATGATGAGATTGATGACCCACAGAACGATTTACCAGATACCGATGGTACGGAGGATGTTAATTATCGTGATTTGGATGATGATGGAGATGGAATAGATACTCCAGATGAGGATGCAGATGGCGATGGCGACCCAACGAATGATGATAGTGATGATGATGGTACACCAGATTACCTAGACCCA
>NZ_JAVRHU010000003.1:0-25000 GCF_031846405.1 Croceitalea vernalis
GCCAACTGCCAATAATACTCCGCACCGCTGCATACCGTTACCTCTTCTTCAATGTCATCTCTTGAACAATCGTCGCACGCATCTGGAATACCATCACCATCAGTGTCAATCTTATCGTCACCGCCTTCACAGATATCTTCGCAATCTGAAACGCCGTCATGATCAGCATCAAAACCTTCATCAATTTCTCCATCACCGTCGTTATCAAAGCCATCACATATTTCCTCCGAAGGCTTACACTCAATTGTAACACTACATTCTGTTGAGTTCCCTTGACAATCCTTAACCACTACAGTTCTAACACCAACAGCTAAAGCTATAGCTGTCTTTGTAGTTTCTCCATTATCCCACATGTAGGTAAAAGGAGCGTCTCCCCCAGTTACCATTACTTCTGCAGACCCATTATTTAATCCAACAGTTGAAACATTAAATAAAAGATTGACCTCACAAGTAATACCTGTGAAATCCATGGTCAGGATTTCATCATTTAAATTTTCATAAATCCCGTAATTATTGGGGGTAATTGAATTTGCAGATGAAAAAATAGTTACTAAAAAAAGAGAAAATTGTACAAAATAAAAATTCAAAGATTTAAAAGTAATTTTAATCATAGTAAAAACGGATTATTCGTTATTACCAAGAACATGTGGCGTTCAGATTATAAGTAAGGGGCTTCTCAAAGCTTCTTAAGAGCTTAGTAAGATTCTGGCAAACTTCTTTCTTTTTTAAAAATAATTGTTAAAAATTCAATAATATATCGATAAAGTGTAGCATTTTACCTGCAACTCATCTTTAATTGACTTTTTTAAATAAAAAAAATTCCTCAAAAGAGGAATTTTATCAGTTTATGGTTTACTAATAATTATCTTTTTCCTGACTTTTTTTGTTCCTCAGCTTGTTCCATCATCTCACGCATCTTCTTTTGAAACTTATTCTCTTTTTTAGGCTTTTTCTTATTCTCTTGAATTTGAGCATGAATTTTATCCTCATTCAAAATATAATTTTTAATAGCCAACATGATAAAAATAGTAATGAGGTTAGATATGAAATAATACAAACTCAAACCACTCGCATAGTTGTTAAAGAACACCAACATCATTACCGGTGATAAATACATGATGAATTTCATATTAGGCATACCTGGTTGCTGTTGCATTTGCATACTTTGACCAGTTGTCATCATCATATAAAAGAAAATTGCAATAGATGCCAAGATCGGAAATAGACTTACATGGTCTCCATAAAATGGAATACTAAAAGGGAGATTAAAAATAGTGTCATAAGAACTCAAATCTTCTGCCCATAAAAATGATTTCTGTCTTAAGGCAAAAGAGGTTGGGAAAAACATAAACAACGAATAAAAAATAGGTAGCTGCAATAACGCGGGTATACAACCACTCATAGGGCTCACCCCTGCTTTATTATATAGCTTCATGGTCTCTTGTTGCTTTTTCATCGCATTGTCCTTTAACCTTTCATTGATTTCCGTTATCTCTGGTTTTAAAACTTTCATCTTTGCTTGCGATAAGTAAGATTTATAAGTAACTGGAGATAATGCCAAACGAACAATAATGGTCATCACCACAATAGCAATACCAAATGGTAAAAAAGAACTTAAAAACGTGTAAAAAGGTGTAAAAACAAATCTGTTAATCCAGCCAAAAATTCCCCAACCAAATGGAATCGATTCTACCAGGCCTAAATCTTTATAATCATCTAAAACCTGAATATCTGTTGGACCATAATACCAATGCATATTCTCAGATATTTCACCACCTTGAATGTCCAAGGTTGTTTTAGAGGTATATTCTTTGGTAAACTTTTCTTCTTTACTTTCTTCTTCAACTAAATTTTTAGAGGTTAAATCAGCAGATTTAAAATGTTCATCAGTTGCCAAAATAGAGCTAAAAAAGTGTTGCCGATATGATAACCATTTAATATCTTCTTCTGTTTCTTCGTCTAACTCACTACTCTCTGAAAGTTTACTGATTTTTTCACCGTCATGATTGTAAGTCAATCTTGTATATCGGTTTTCGTATTGTACACTTTTATTATGACGAATACCTTTTAACTTCCATTCCAAATCTATAGGTTTAGAAGAATTTAAAACTCCGTTTAAACCTTGAGAACGCATGGTAAAATCTACCAAATAGTCGTTAGGTTTCATCTCATAACGAAATTCTAGATATTGGTTAGCAGATACCTTAGCCTTCAACGACAAGACTTGATTTTCTCCACTTTTAGACAATGTTGGTTCAAAGTATAAATCTCTTGAGGACAACACTCGATTATCGCTAGTCGTAAAATTAATTCCAAAATCTGCATTACCGTCTTTTACTAGGTAAACTGGAATTGAATCATAGGTAACAAATTTTTGCATTTTGGCAGTAACAATTTGCCCTCCTTTATTAGCCACTTCTAGAGAAACTAATTCATTTTCAAGCATTGTAGTACCATCTACAGTATTTGTAAAACCAAATGCACCAACTGTACTTTTATAATTGGCAACTGCAGTTGAATCTTGAACATCTAAAACTGGGGTCTCAATAACCATTTCTTCTTTAACCTCTTGAGCCTCATCGTCTACTTCAACCTGTTTTTGTTCCGCTTTTTGAGCTTCTAATTCTTCTGGGGTTGGTTGTTTTAAATACATCCAACCTAATAAAATTCCAAAAATTAGTACAAAGCCTATGATGGATTTGACATCCAGTTTCTTTTCTTCCATGAAAATTATTTAGTAATCTATAACTGCGTTACTAGCTCGCAAATATATATCCAAATGTGCAGTTTATGCCAAACTGGCATTAGTTTGTTGAAGTTTTTGCTCTAAAACCGCCTTAACAAAGCCAACAAATAATGGATGTGGATTTGCTACAGTGCTTTTATATTCAGGATGATATTGTACGCCAACGAACCAAGGATGCGACGGTAACTCTACAATTTCAACTAGATTAGTCTTTTGGTTTATTCCTGATGAAACAAGACCAGCTTTCTCCAAAACTTCTTTGTACGCATTGTTATACTCAAATCGATGGCGGTGCCTTTCAGATATTTCTGTAGCTCCTCCATATATACTTTGAGCTAAACTTCCTGATTTTAATTCACAAGCCCACGCTCCCAATCGCATTGTACCACCTTTATTAGTGATATTTTTTTGTTCTTCCATAAGGTTAATAACTGGGTCTGGAGTATTTTCATCCATCTCAGTAGAATTAGCTTTTTCTAGATTTAGAACATTTCGTGAATATTCAATAACAGCCATTTGCATACCTAAACAAATACCTAAAAATGGAATGTTATTTTCACGAGCATATTGTACAGCTAAAATTTTACCCTCGATACCTCGTTCACCAAAACCAGGAGCCACCAATACTCCATCTAACCTTTCCATTTTTTGGGCAACATCTTCTTTTGTAGATAGATATTCAGAATGAATTGATTCTACTTTAATAGCGACTTCATTAGCAGCACCTGCATGAATAAAGGATTCTAATATGGATTTATAGGAATCTTGCAATTCTACATATTTTCCTATAAGGCCTATGGTTACTTCGCTTTTTGGGTTCTTATGTTTTTGTAAAAATTGTTTCCAATTGGTTAAATCAGGCTCCGTAACATCCGGTAATTCTAATTTCTTTAAAGTAACCGTATCCAAACCTTCTTCTTGCATTAAAAGCGGAACATCATAAATTGTAGATGCATCAATAGATTGAACAACTGCTTCTTTTTTAACGTTACAAAAGAGTGCTAATTTTTCCTTTTTCTCTTCTGAAATCTCATGCTCAGTTCTACAAACTAATATATCTGCTTTGATACCGCTTTCCATTAAGGTTTTAACAGAATGTTGAGTTGGTTTGGTTTTTAACTCACCGGCAGCTGCTAAATAAGGCACCAAGGTCAAGTGAATAACAATGCCGTTATTATCCCCTAATTCCCATAGTAATTGGCGCACTGCTTCAATATATGGCAACGATTCTATATCACCTACCGTCCCACCAATTTCAGTTATTACGATATCATATTCACCGCTTTTACCTAAGAGCTGAATACGTTCTTTGATTTCGTTAGTGATATGAGGAACCACTTGAACAGTTTTACCTAAAAATTCACCCCTACGTTCTTTCTCAATCACACTTTGATAAATTCTTCCAGTGGTAACATTATTAGCTTGTGAGGTATTTGAATTTAAAAAGCGCTCATAATGTCCTAAATCTAAATCTGTTTCAGCACCATCATCAGTAACATAACATTCACCATGTTCATAAGGATTTAATGTACCAGGGTCTACATTAATATATGGATCTAATTTTTGAATTGTGGTTTTATAACCCCTAGCCTGTAGTAATTTAGCCAAAGATGCGGCAATAATACCTTTACCTAATGAAGATGTTACGCCGCCCGTAACAAAAATGTACTTAGTTTGTGACATGATTGTATCTGTTGTTACGGGGCGTAAAGGTACTAATTATCACAAGAAAATTGAGCTCTTATTTTGGAAATTCTTTTCGAAGTTTTCTAATTATGGGCTCTAATCCATTAGATTTTATGTCTAAAGTAGTTTCTAAATACTCACCTAACTTCCCATTAGGAAAACCTTTTTGTTTAAACCAAACTAAATAAGCAATGGGCAAATCAACCAAGTACCAATCTTTATGTTTACCAAAAGGCATTCTATAATGAGCCATCTCTATCAACTTTCGTTTATCAGGTTTGATTTCCATTTAGTTTTCTAAAGTATTATCTTTCTTGAAGTTAAAATATAATTATGCAACGAAGAAATTTTATTGCCACTGCTGCAATTGGAACAGCTGGTTTAGCAGCTTCAAAAGTAACGGCCAATATTGATGGAAACAATAAAGATTTTGAATTAAAGAACAATATCAGTCATAGCGTTTGCAGATGGTGTTTTGACGATATCCCCTGGGATGATTTTCTAGCAACCTTAAACAAATTAGGAATAAAAGCATTAGATCTTACTGGTCCAGAAGATTGGCCACTGATGAAAAAGTATGGAATACATGCATCAATGTGTTGGGGTGCTGAAATAAGCCTTGTAGAAGGGTGGAACGACCCTAAAAATCATGAGGTTTTAATTAAGAATTATACGGAAATGATTCCTAAGGTAGCCGATGCGGGTTATACTAACCTTATTTGTTTTAGCGGTAACAGAAATGGTATGAATGATTATGTTGGCCTTGAAAATTGTGTTGCTGGTCTTTCCAAAATAATGCCTTTCGCTGAAAAACATAACGTAGTTATTCAAATGGAACTTTTCAACCAAGTTAACCACCCTGATTACATGTGTGATAGCAGCTTATGGGGTGTTGAACTATGCCGACGTTTGGGCAGCGACAATTTTAAATTGCTCTTTGATATTTACCACATGCAAATTCAAGAAGGTGACATTATCAGAACTATAAAAAAATATCACCAATACTTCGGTCATTATCATACTGCTGGAGTACCCGGTCGAAATGAAATTGACGAAACTCAAGAATTGTATTACCCTGCAATAATGAAAGCTATAATTGATACAGGATATGAAGGTTATGTGGCACAAGAATTTATCGCAACTTGGGATGATAAAATAGAAGCGCTAAAAGATGCTTTTCTAAGGTGTGATGTTTAACATAAACTGAACAAATTATGAAAACGATGACTTGTCTGGAACTAGGCGGTGCATGCAATCTAAAATTTACAGGTGAAACTTTCGAAGAAATTGCTGAACTAAGCAAAAAACATGGCATGGAAATGTTTCAAAAAAAAGATGAGGCCCATCTTACCGCCATGAATAAAATGAGAGCTCTAATGGAATCACCCCAAGCGATGCAAGATTGGTTTGAGAAAAAACGTGAAATTTTTAAAAATTTAAAAGAAGAATAATCCTGTCTTATTCTTCAATCTTAGATAAGGCTTCTGAAATTCTGGCATTCCACTCTAATTGTGCTTTGGTATTTCTAGAGAAGTTAGTCTCCCAATCGTATTTATCTTGAAAATCAGAAAGCTCTTTTAATATTTCCTTGTAAATTTTTCTCACTTCTACTTTTACGTTCTCTGTGAAAGAAGTTCGACTCAATATCAAACGCATTTTTCGTGCGTAAAGTTCAGAAATATCAAAATGCAATTGTTCATGACTTAAAACTAAATCATCACAAACATCGGGTTTATACCAAGACTCATTTGGATAAAAATAGGCGTTCACCGAATAGTCTAGTTCCACCTCATGATGTAATAAATTGGCGGAGTATTTATAACTAATTCCACTTGCTGTTGTTGCCGCTGGAACCGCATCTGGCGGAATAGTTCCTTTAAAATCATTCCATGACAAACGAAAATCTGAACTCCAAAGCATAGATTCTTCAATCTCTTGTGAGTTACAATGGAGACCTATACAAAATAGAATACTTATAAAAATTAACTTTTTGTCCAATTGAAAGTAATTACTTTTTCTATATCTGGGTGCAAACTAAAATGAATAGGACAGTTGTGCCCGGTACGTTCCAGGATTATTCTGTTTTTCTCATTTACGTTTGATGGTAATTCTAAATGAACTTCAATCTTAGAAATCCTTCTTGGGTTTGAAGCCATATGCTTTGTTACGGCTGCTGTCGAGCCTGTTAAATCAACATCTAAGTCATTAGCCTTTATACCCATCACCGTAATCATACAGCTTGCCAGTCCAGTTGCAACGGTATCGGTTGGTGAAAAAGCCTGACCTAAACCATGATTATCTATGGGAGCATCAGTAATAATTTCGTTGCCGGAGCGTAAATGAACACATGTTGTTCTTAACTCACCAGTATAAGTCACCTTTGAAGTCATTCAGTATCAATTTGTTTTATTCTTAATTCATCATATTGTAGCAAATATGCAGCCTGATTAAAATAACCAGAGGTCCAATTATTTTTATAATCAAATCCATAACCACTATATTCTGTTCTTCCAATAAGCCCTTCCGTTTCAAATAGATTTTTTTTGTAAGCCAATTTTAACAATAAATCAAAAGTTAAATCAAAACCGCGAATAGCGAAACGGTCTGGAGCATGTCCAAATTTACGTCTGTAGTCTTTTGTAAAATTATCATTGACTTCTTCCCTATATGATGAAGGGAACAAAAATTGTAAATTAGACAAATGAGGTCTTGAAACAGATTCACCTTCAAAAGCGCTGTTATAATCTGTCGTAAACATTCTCACCTTAATATCACCACCTTCTTCAACAGGCCCAATAGAAGCATTTAATATAGAGCTTACACTTGTGACTAAATTTGGTTTATTGGTTTCTACAAAAACCCAATTTTCTTCTTGCTCTGAGAGCATTGTTTGAAAATCAACTAAATGTAATGATCCATCTTCACTCATTTTGGCAACTCTTGCCATTGGAAACCTGTTCAAAATAGAATCTTTGGCAACTTGATGATTTTCATCAGCAATCACAATTAAACTTTCGGTAGTTCTTTTCTTCTCTATATAATTCAAAACACCTTGCCTCATCGTTTGGTCATTTGGCATAGTAAAGAATACGTTATTTAAACTTATTGTGCTATTAGACGCAAAAGGCGCAATGACTGGTATATCATGATTAGATGCTTGCGCAGCAACCTCACCTAATAAACTTGGATCTATAGGTCCAATTATGGCGTCGACATCAATCAACGAAGTTTGTGAAAGTTTCATTTTAAGTGTTTCCAAACTACGTTCCGTATCATGAACAACAACATCAACTGATAAACCCAATTTTTTAATAGAATCTAAAGCAACTAAAGCGCCAGTGTAAAGACCTGCAGCATATTTAACACCGCTTAATCTATTAATTTGCGCCTCTGTTCTTTCCGTATTATTAAAATCTATTCGATTTAATCTAAATGGTAACAAAAAGACCACTTTAGGCATTAAATCAACGTTGACACTATCTACTAGATTTATTTTATCTAGGACTAAAGAATTCTTAACCTCTAGAACTTCCTTTTTGTTTTTAGGAAGTTTTAATACCATTCCAGCTTTAAGACCATTTTCAAGTTCAGGGTTTAAAGCAAATAGGGAATCTCTTGCGATTTTTAAGTTTTGTGTTAACCTAAAAATATTTTGCTTGGGTTTTACCTGATAAAAAATATAATTCTCCGTATTAACGATTTCATTCTGCGGTTTGCGTTTAGGCAAACGAAGGGTCATCCCTTCTTTTAAACCACCTATTTCATTAATTTCTGGATTTAGCTTAATTACTGAATCTACTGGAATACCATAATTTTGACTTATTCTAAAAATACCCATTGCCTTAGGTACTGTATAAGATTCAAAAAGAACTACTTGTTGTTCTTCAAGGCTGTCTCCTTTAGGTCTAGGTAGTGTAAGCTCTTGACCAACAGCAAGGTAACTTGTATTTTTAGGTAAATCAGGATTAAAAATCAAAAGGCTGTCAATGGTTATGCCATATTTGTTGGCAATACTCCATCGAGTTTCTTTTGGCATTACAGTGTAAGTTTCAAACTCAATATCTTTTTCTTCTTCTTCGATTATCTCAGGATATTTTGGAATTTTTAAAACCATCCCCTTTTTTAATTGCTGAGAATATAAGGCAGAATTATAGCGCTTAATCTCTTCTTCACTAACCTCATATTTTTGGGTTAGGCCGAACATAGTTTCTTTTTTCTTGACTTTATGACGCTGAAAACCTATAGGTTCAATTTGCTCTTCTAGCGTAGTCTTTTCCTGCTTTGGTTTCTCTTCTTGGGTAATAATACCACCTATTGGAATTACTAAAATTGTATTCGGCGATATCTCATTTGAATTCTTGATTTCCGTATTTTGCTGTAAAATAGCATAAGGAGTAACTCGATATTGTTTGGCAATACTATATAAAGTTTCGCCTTCTTTAACCTTATGGGTTGCATACTTTGTTTGACCAAAAGTCAAAAAAGAAAACAAAAAAAGTAGTAACCCTAAATAGGTTTTCTTAGTGTAATTTTTCATTATTCCCATTCTATTGTTGCAGGGGGTTTAGAACTAATATCGTATACTACTCTGTTAACTCCCTTTACTTTATTAATGATATCATTAGATACCTTTTGTAAAAACTCATAGGGTAAATTTACCCAATCTGCTGTCATCCCGTCTGTACTTTCAACAGCTCTTAAGGCAACGCATTTCTCATAAGTTCGTTCATCACCCATGACCCCTACACTATTTACGGGTAAAAGCATCGCTCCGGCCTGCCAAACCTTGTCATATAGGCCGCTTTTTTTCAAACCATCAATAAAAATAGCATCTACCTCTTGTAATATAGACACTTTTTCTGCGGTTATGTCACCTAATATTCGAATTGCAAGCCCAGGCCCGGGGAAAGGGTGTCTTCCTAAAATGGAAGCATCCATACCCATACTTTTACCTACTCTTCTTACCTCATCTTTAAACAACATTTTTAAAGGCTCAACTATTTTTAACTTCATATAATCTGGCAATCCACCTACATTATGATGACTTTTTATAGTTGCTGATGGTCCTCCAGTTGCTGAAACAGATTCAATCACATCAGGATATATTGTACCCTGCGCTAACCAAGTGGCGTTTTCTACTAATTGAGATTCATCATCAAAAACCTCAATAAAAACCCTACCAATTGCTTTTCTCTTTTTTTCTGGGTCAGACTCTCCTGCTAGAGCATCCAAAAAACGTGCCGAAGCATCTACACCCTTAACATTGAGCCCCATGCCCTTATATTGTTCTAATACGCTAGAAAACTCATTCTTACGCAGAAGACCATTATTTACAAAAATGCAATGAAGCTGACTACCAATTGCTTTATGCAACAACATGGCAGCTACACTAGAATCTACTCCACCTGAAAGGCCTAAAATCACCCTTTCGTCACCAATCTGTTCTTTTAAACTTGCTACTGTGGTATCAACAAAAGCATCCGGAGTCCAATCTTGTTCTAAACCTGCTATTTTAACTAAAAAGTTTTCGAGCACCGTTTTACCGTCAGTAGAGTGATATACTTCTGGATGAAATTGAATACCATATGTTTCTTCTCCGTTAAATTTAAAAGCAGCATTTTCTACATCATGTGTACTAGCTAAAAGAGTAGTATTTTCTGGAAGTTTTTTAATCGTATCCGCATGACTCATCCATACCTGGCTATTGGTATTTACATTAGTTAAAAAAGTAGTTGCCGAAACTACATGCGACAAATTAGCTCTACCATATTCTCTAGTATTAGATTTTTCAACGCTACCGCCATTGAAATGAGCTAAATATTGTGCTCCATAACAAATACCTAATAATGGCTTCTTACCTTTTATCTCGGATAAATCTGGGTGCGGAGCATCTTCGGTTCTAACGGAATGAGGTGAACCAGATAGAATTACCGCCTTATAAGCAGATACATCTTTTGGAGGGTTATTAAAGGGCTTTATTTCGGAGTATATATTCAGCTCTCGAACTCTTCTGGCAATGAGTTGAGTGTATTGCGAGCCGAAGTCTAGAATTAGAACTTTGTTTTGCATGGGCAAAAATAGCAATTTGATGCAGTTGCAAAACTAACTTTGAATGAATATTTATAACATCTTATCGAAAAGTTTTAAAGACAATTAAATTCATGCGTTCAAATAAAAAGATTTGCACTAACCTTGTTGAACTATTTCTACAGATTAATAAATAAATTTGTTAGCTAGATTTTTAGTTACTTAAACCAATTGAATAAATGATTAAAGGATTTATTTTTGATTTAGATGGTGTTATCACCGATACAGCAGAACTTCATTTCTTGGCTTGGAAAAAACTAGCGGATGAGATGAGCTGGTTATTTAATAGAGAAGTAAACGAAAAATTACGTGGTGTGTCTAGAATGGACTCAATAAACATTATAAGAGAACATAATAATGCTACTGTAGATGAACATAAACTGCTAGAATTAGCGGCTATGAAAAATGATATTTACGTCGCTAGTCTTGACACTATGACTGAGGATGATTACTTACCTGGAGCAAGAGAACTGTTAACACATTTAAGACAAGAAGGTTTTTTAGTTGCCTTAGGAAGTGCTAGTAAGAACTCTACTAAGGTTCTAAAACAACTGGATGCCACCAAATATTTTGATGTTATTGGTGATGGCAATAGTGTTTCGAAAAGTAAGCCAGCTCCAGATATTTTCTTATTTGGTGCGGATAAACTAGGCCTTAAACCAGAGGAATGCATTGTTTATGAAGATGCAGAAGCAGGTGTGGATGCAGCTAATACAGGTGGTTTTTATTCCGTGGGAATAGGACCTGAGGAACGAGTTGGTTATGCTGATTTGAGATTCGATAGCATGAAAGAAGCCACCCTATTTGCGGTGAAGAACCATTTTGAGGAGTTGTTTTAAGCTAAAAAAAACAAAAGCCCCGGGAACCACTCCGGGGCTTTAAAAGTAAAATCAAAACCAACCTAAACACATGAATTAACTAATTCATAATTTTAAAAGGTCAAAAAACCTTTTCATAACAATTTGTACTTAAAACAACTCACAAATTAAAAACCCTACCTAATTTTTCATTTATTTTGAAAAAAATATAAATAATGTTCAATTCTTTTTTACAAGAAATAGAATCAGAGCTTAAAAAAGGTTGTTCAGAATTTGGTCACCCCTTTAAAACACTGACCTTAGCTACACTTGATAAGAATCAATTACCACAGCAACGTATCGTCGTACTAAGAAAAATTAATTCAGAATTAAAATTGACTTTTTTTACCGATTTACGTTCTAAAAAAGTGACACAGATTAAGAACAATGAACAAGTCAGTGCTCACTTTTACCACATGGAGAAAAAATTACAATTGGTTTTTAGGGCTACAGCCCAGTTAGAGCAAGATGAAGAAAGCGTTCAAAATCTTTGGCAGCAAGTTAGAATCAGAAATCAAAAAGATTATACCACCAACTTGGCCCCAGGTTCCATTATTCAACAACCAGATAATATTGAATACTTAAACCAACAAAACTATTTTGGGGTTGTTCATTTAATACCTCAAAAGATAGAATACTTAAAATTGAACCAACCTCAGCACTTGAGAATTTTATTTAAGAAAAAAGAAAGCTATTGGAATGGTCAATTCTTAGTCCCTTAAAATTAAAAACTCGTTAATTAATGGATTAAGTGCTTCTTTTAATGACGGAATCAGTGATTGCCCATATTCTAAGTACAATTCTGAAAAATTAAGCTGGCGTTCTTGCAAGGAATGATTAGGAAATAACTCATTCTGAATTGCAGTCATTCTAGTAACTTGATCTTTTAATTTTCTTTTTTGAGCTTTCAAAAGTCTTTTTTCTAAAGCATCGAGTCCTTTTTTCTGTTTCAATTCCTGAGCTTTAACCGCACCTAAAAAAGATTTGTCGGTTTGTTCAGCCAGTTCGTACATGTTGTTGAACTGCTCCTCCAACAGTTTTTTCTGGGGTGAAAAATCTATATCAATATTTGATATTGCTCTAATCTTTTTATTAATAAGCGTAGTTTGCTTTAAAAATAGATTCTCAATTTCAAGTTCGAGTTTCTGAATTTTTGCTGCTTGTTTGTCTGAAATTATCAATGCCGAATTTCGCAGTAATAACATTGGAAAGGTTATGTTAAGCTCTTGAAAGTAATCTTTGAGTTCTAGCCAATACGCCAACTCTCCTCCTCCTCCAATATAGCATAGGTTTGGCATGATAACTTCCTGATATAATGGTCGAGCTATTACATTGGGTGAAAACCTTTCAGGATAGCTTTCGAGCTCATTTATGAGTTCTTCTTTAGTAAACCTAATGTCAGTATCGTTAATCAAATAACTCCCATTGTTTTCAACAATTCGCTCACGAAGATTTTCTTTTAGATAAAAATAATTGATTTCTCTTGGGTTTACTTGGATTTTATAATCCTCAGATACAATTGATAAAAACTTGTTTGTTGCTGTTACCTTGTTGTAAGGAATTTGTTCAAAAATATCTTTTTTAACAAAAGGAATTAAAAGACGCTTTAGATTCTTATCATCTCCATCAACAATTACTAAGCCTTGATCACCAAAAAATTCATTGGCCAAAAACCTAGTAGCATCTGCCAAATTCATTTGTTCTAAGTAGGCCTGCTTAAAAACTTTCTTTAAATCTTGGGCGTTTGAGGCATCACCAAACTGTGCAGAAATAACATCATAAACCTCTTTTAATCCTTCCGTTTTCAATCTACCAACAGCTCCTTTGGTGTTAATGTTCCATTGTACTTTCTTTCCATTAAAATTAAAATAATTAATCTCATCAAAATCATGATCCTCTGTTGCCATCCAGTATACGGGAACAAAATTATAACTAGGATATTCGGTTTTCAATCGTTCCGTAAGATTTATTGTAGAAATAATCTTAAATAAAAAATAGAGTGGACCTGTAAATAAATTTAGCTGATGCCCAGTTACAACAGTAAAAGTGTTCCCTTGTGACAAAAGATTCAAATTATTTTCTGTTAGGTCAGAAATTTGAAAGTCATCATATTGGTTTTTTAGAGAATTAACCAAAACTGTTCGGCTTCTTAAATCGTAGGTTTTACTTTTTTCTTTAAGCTGGTTGTCAAAATTATCAATGGCCGGATAACGATTGAAAAAAGGCTTTAATTCCTCTTTTTCATCTAAATAATCACAAATAAGTTTTGAAAAATATCCGGTTTTCCGAAAAGGTATACTGTCTACTTGCATCAAAAATCAAAAATGTGCATAAAGATAAGCTACTTAGCGATTACCCTTCCTAAAAATTCGTTAATTACATAAACACAAAATTTATCATTAGCTTTATGTTTACCAAGAAACCAAACTACATATGACTCGATTTTTACTTTTAATTGTATTTTTTATTTCTGTTATTTTAACAGCGCAAGACATTCAATCCCCATCTGAATTTCACGGGTACGAATTAGGAACACAGTTCACAAGACATTACGAAGTTGTAGATTATTATGAGTATCTAGCTGAGACGGACAAGGCTCGAGTTAAACTCATCGAGTATGGTCAAACAAATGAAAGAAGACCTCTTTTATTAGCATTCATTTCCTCTGCTGAAAATATGCGAAATCTAGATGCGATTCGTGAAGAACATTTAAAAGCAACAAAAGGTGAAGGAAACCCTGATAAATCAATTGTATGGTTAAGCTACAACGTTCATGGCAATGAAAGTGTAAGCACCGAAGCATCAATGCAAACCATTTACGAATTATTAACCATTAAAAGTGATTATTTAGAAAACACAATAATTATAATAGACCCATGTATTAACCCTGATGGTCGAGATAGATATAGCAATTGGTACAATCAATACAAAAACACACCAAATCAAGTTGATCCAAATAGTAAAGAACACAATGAAGGTTGGTGGAGTGGTCGTAGCAATCATTATATGTTCGATTTAAATAGAGATTGGGCTTGGTTAACTCAGGTTGAAAGTCAACACAGACTAAAAGTTTATAACAAGTGGTTACCTCACATACATGTCGATTTTCATGAACAAGGCATGAACGATCCTTATTATTTTGCTCCAGCAGCTCAACCTTATCATGAAGTCATTACTGATTTTCAGGTTGATTTTCAAAAAACTATAGGAAAAAACCACGCTAAATATTTTGATGCTAATGGTTGGTTTTATTTCACCAAGGAGCGTTTTGACTTGTTTTACCCCAGCTATGGCGACACTTATCCTACGTATAATGGAGCAATCGGCATGACTTATGAGCAAGGTGGTAGCGGAAGAGCTGGCTTAGGTGTAATAACAAGAATTGGCGACACATTAACTCTTAAAGATAGAATTGATCATCATCATACCACTGGACTTTCTACCATTGAAGTGGCAACAAATAATATAGAAAAGCTTAACTCTGAATTTAAGAAGTTTTACCAAAATAAGAGTTTTAAATATAAGAGCTATGTTCTTAATGGCAACGCAGATAATTTAATGGCCTTGGGAAAACTTCTTAAAAAACATGAAATTCATTTTGGAATGGCTGCTAAGGGAACGGTAAAAGGATTTAATTATCAAACTGGCAAACCTGGAGTTTTAAAAGTAGATGAAAATTCAATGGTGGTTTCCACAAATCAAACTAAAGGAACCATGGTAAAGGTATTATTTGAGCCTAATGCTAAATTAAGTGATTCTTTAACTTATGATATTACGGCTTGGTCCTTGCCATATGCATATGGCTTGAATGCTCTAGCATCAGAAAACGAAGTTTCTATTACTGCAAAAGTAAATGAAAATAACTCTTTTTTTGAAGGTGATACTTCAGGACCATTTAGTAATAATGATTATGCCTATGTTACTGATTGGAATAGTATGAAGGATGCTAGGTTTTTAACTGATTTACTTCAAAATAATGTTACTGTTAAAACGACTTATTCTCCATTCACATTAGAGGGGAAAAAATTTAAAAGAGGTAGTCTTATTATTACCAGAGCGGATAATAAAAAAATAAAGGCATTTACCGACACTTTAAAGAAAATAGCACAAGAACATGGAAAGTCTTTAAATACTGTAAGTACGGGTTTTGTAGATTCTGGAAAAGATTTTGGCTCTTCTTATATCCAAAAAATCAAGCAACCTAAAGTTGCCATCCTCTCTGGTGGTCCGACTTCAACTTTACGTTTTGGGGAAGTTTGGCACTACTTTGAGCAGCAACTAAAATATCCTATATCCATTCTAGATGTAGCCTATATTGATAATGTCGATTTGGATAATTATGATATTTTTATTTTACCTGATGGTAGATATTCAAGTTATTTTACCAAGGAAAAATTGAAAAATTTGAAAACTTGGGTACGCGGTGGAGGAAAATTAATAGCTATTGGAGGTTCCATTAAAGGAATTGATGGTGAAAATGGTTTTGGCATTAAAGCAAAGGACTTAGAAAAAGTTGCTAAGGATGAGGTTCCTATGCCCTATGAAAATACTCAGCGTGAAAGAATGAAGAATGCCATCACAGGGGCAATTTTTAAAGCAAAAGTAGATATTACTAATCCCTTAGCTTATGGTTATAATTCCGAATACTTTTCCTTGAAATTGGGTAACGATGCATTCCAATATTTAAATAGTGGTAACGCCGTGTATTTAGAAGATAATACCAAACCGGTTTCAGGTTTTGCTGGTAGTGAGGCACAGAAAAAAATAAAGCAAACATTAGTTTTTGGGATAGAAGAACATGGAAGAGGGCAAGTTATTTATTTGGTAGACAATCCATTATTTCGTGGGTTTTGGGAAAATGGAAAACTATTCTTTGCCAATGCGTTATTTATGGTGAACTAACAAACAGCAAATATTAAGATGCTCAAAGGAATTCATCATATCGCCATAATCTGTTCTAATTATGAGCTTTCAAAGCAATTTTATACAAATATTCTTGGATTAAAAATAATCAATGAAACTTATAGAGAACAGCGAGACTCGTACAAATTAGATTTGGCCCTAAATGAAGAATACGTTATAGAACTATTCTCATTCCCAAATCCTCCAAAAAGAACTTCAAGACCTGAAGGCTGTGGTCTTCGACACTTGGCCTTTAAAGTTGAAAATATTGAACGTGTAATTCAAAACTTAAATTCAAATAAAGTTGTAACTGAACCTATTCGAATTGATGAATTGACAAATAAAAAATTTACTTTCTTCAGTGACCCTGATGATTTGCCAATCGAGATTTATGAACTTTAGTCAAAATAGGGCTGATTTCTTGGTTTTTTAACATAGAAATACATGTATTTCATATAATTTTAAAAGAATTACTTGTTTTATGATGTTATCCAAGAAAAGAAATTTCGTATCAAAGTCAACTTTACTTATTTTTTTAACAGCGCTTATCGTTAGCTCCAATGTTTTTGCTTTTCAAGAAACTCAAAATAGTTTTAGGCAATACAAAGGAAAAGTAATTGAAAAGAATTCAAATAAACAATTGGTTTTTGCTACAGTAGCCTTAGAAGAAACCAATATTTCAACCATTTCAAATACAGAAGGTGAATTTTTGCTTAAAGTTCCTTCTGCAATTAAAGAGGGTATAGTTTCTTTTTCTTTCCTAGGCCATACGACAAAAAAGATTTCTTTAGGTGAACTCAATGCTGATAACAATAAAATAGAACTAGAAATTTCTGTAACCCAATTAGAAGAAGTTAACGTAAATGTTCCAAAAGATGCTGAGGCGTTAGTGCGTGAGGTGCTTAATAAAAAAGGTGAAAATTATTTCAATAATCAAACGTTAATGACCGCCTTTTATAGAGAAACCATTAAAAAGCGAAGACGTAATGTATCACTGTCTGAGGCGGTTGTTAATATTTATAAGTCATCTTATGCATCTAGTAAAAAAGATGCTGTTCAATTATTTAAGGCCAGAAAGAGTACTGATTATAGTAAATTAGATACCGTAGCATTAAAGTTACAAGGTGGACCATTTAATACACTATATGTAGATATTATTAAATACCCTGAATACATTTTTGTCGATGAAACTATAGATGAATATATTTTTAGCTTTGACCGGTCTACATTTATAAATGACCGTCAAATTTATATTATTGATTTCAAACAACTTCCGAGTATAAGAGAACCATTATACTACGGAAAACTATACATAGATGTAGAGAATAAAACTCTCAAGAGTGCTGTTTATCAATTGAATATCACAAACCGTGAACTAGCTTCAAGACTATTTGTTAGAAAAAAACCTGCAAACGTAGATGTTTGGCCCACGGAAATAGCATATCGAGTAGATTATAGAAATAAAAATGGCAAATGGTATTATGGTTATAGTAATGTTCTTTTAGAATTTAAAGTAGATTGGGATGATAAACTGTTCAACTCAGTTTATAGCATGACTGCGGAAATGGCCGTTACCGATTGGAAAACGAATAATGAAGGTGCAACCTTGAAGCCTAAAGAAAAAATAAAAAAATCAATCATCCTAAGTGATGAAGCTATTGGTTTTTCTGACCCCGATTTTTGGGGAGAATATAATATCATAGAACCTGAAAAATCAATTGAATCAGCTATCAGAAAAATTCAACGTCAACTTAAAAGAGATGATAAAAATGGAGCATCTAAATAAAAGAGAAAATTCTTAAAATGAAAAATCCCCTTTCGGGGATTTTTTTATGCTTCATATGCTAGAATAGTCCTTCGGATAATTGAAATACATTCTAGAAGTTGTTCCTCCGTCATAACCAATGGTGGAGCAAAACGGATGATATTGCCATGAGTAGGCTTTGCTAAAAGACCATTTTCTTTTAAAGCGACACATATGTTCCATGCCGTGGAGCTTTCTTCAGTATCGTTAATAACAATCGCATTTAAAAGCCCTTTACCACGAACCAAGCGAACCAATGAACTATCTTGAATAAGTTTATTCAATTCAGAACGAAACAATTCACCAAGTTTAAATGCATTTTCTGCAAGTTGCTCTTCTTTAACTACCTCTAGTGCGGCCATTGCTACAGCACAAGCCAATGGATTTCCTCCAAAAGTTGAGCCGTGATTACCTGGTTTAATTACTTCCATAATGTCGTCATTGGCCAGTACCGCTGAAACTGGGAAAACTCCGCCAGAAATAGCCTTACCCAAAATCAGTACATCAGGCTTTACATCTGGAACACCAGAACAATTTTTATCAGAACAAGAACAATTACCACAAGTCGCTAATAAACGACCAGTTCTTGCAATACCAGTTTGAACTTCATCAGCTATAAAAAGAACATTCTTTGATTTACATAAATCAAGTGCATCTTTAATATAATTTTCTTCTGGCACAAAAACACCAGCTTCACCTTGAATTGGCTCAACTAAAAATGCAGCTACATTTTCATCTTTTAAAGCCTCGTTCAAAGCGCTGATATCATTATAATTAATTGAAATAATACCAGGGGTAAAAGGACCAAAATTTTCAGTTGCAACCGGATCATTGGAGGCTGAAATAATTGAAATAGTTCGACCGTGAAAATTATTTTGACATACAATAATCTTTGCTTGATTAGCAGGAATTCCTTTTTTCTCATAACCCCATTTTCTAGCTAATTTTAAAGCGGTTTCCACAGCTTCAGCACCAGTATTCATTGGTAAAAGTTTATCAAAGCCAAAAAACTCTGTAGCATACTTTTCAAAGGCACCTAACAAATCATTATAAAATGCTCTAGATGTTAAGGTTAACTTCTCTGCTTGATTTTGAAGTGCAGAAATAATTTTTGGGTGGCAGTGTCCTTGATTCACTGCCGAATATGCTGAAAGAAAGTCATAATACTTTTTACCTTCAACATCCCATACATAAACGCCCTCACCTTTACTTAATACTACCGGTAAAGGGTGATAGTTATGTGCCCCGTACTTGTTTTCTAAATTTATCGCTTGTTGCGATGTTAATTGTTCTAAAACAGCCATTTTAAATAGTGTTTAAAATTTATAAAATAACCATTCCTGCGATACCTTTATCCTTTCGAAGAGTCGAAAATTCAGCGTGGGAGAGAAATCATCCCTAGTAGAGTTACAAAAATAAAAAATATTTCAAGACCCAAAGGTCTAGTTGTTTTTAAAAAATAGAATTGTGACTTAATCAAAAAAAAGGGTTCACAATAAAACACTAATCTTTTTTAAAAACTATAAAAATGGAATATTTAGAAAACATGATGAGCAGCATTACAGGCTCAGTGGGCGATTTTTTACCCGCAACAATTGGAGCAATACTAATTCTCGTAATTGGTTGGTTTGTAGCCGGAATTTTAAAAAGACTTACTACAAAATTAATAAAACGAACAGGGGTTGACGATAAAATGAAAAGCGATAAAATTACGCTCTCAAAGTTTATTGGAAAACTAATCTACTTTTTGGTAATGATATTTGTTTTTATGCTCGCTTTAGAAAAACTAGGCATGCAAAGTGTTTTAGATCCAGTTAAAAATTTACTTGATGGCTTCTTAGCATTTATACCAAATATTATTGGAGCTGGTTTAGTTGGCTATATTGGATATATGCTAGCAACGGTAGTTTCAGAGTTAGTTGGCATGTCCGGTGATACAATTCAAAAGTTTGTTCCGAAATTAGGTATGTCAGAAGGTTTTGATATTGTTGGTATTTTAAAGAAAGTTGTTTTTATTTTCATATTTATCCCTTTACTGATTTCGGCATTGAATATTTTAAACATGGATGCTATTTCAGTACCTGCAACTTCAATTCTAACTCAATTTTTTGATGCAATACCAAAAGTGCTTTTAGCTGCATTTATTCTTATCCTTTTTGTTTTAGGAGGGCGTTTCTTATCTCAAATGATAAAAGATATTTTAAGTAAAATGAACTTAAATGGTATAATGGCAAAAATGCACCTTGATAATATGATTGGCAATACCAACATCGCAAATGTGATTGCTAATATTGTCTATTTCTTCATCATTATTTTTGGACTATTAACAGCTATAGAAAAATTAGAATTTGCACAACTTACTGATGTTTTAAATACCATTACCAATTTATCTGGTAAAATTCTATTTGGTCTTGTTATTATCATGATAGGTAATTGGGTTTCAGTTTTAGCAAAAAATGGCTTTTCTAAAAATGAAAAAAATGGTTTTGTAGCTTCAATAATAAGAACAGCTATTCTAGCCATCTTTTTGGCCATGGGTCTTAAGACTATGGGCATGGCTGACGATATTATCAATTTAGCATTTGGTATAACCCTTGGCACTATTGCTATAACTGTTGCGCTTTCTTTTGGATTGGGTGGCAGACCGGCTGCTGGCAAACAGATGGAAAAAATATTGAACAAGTTTAATAACAAAAATTAATCTTGTATAACAATTTCCCCAAATTGATATTTACATTTTGTTTTGTTGTTACTGTGAAGACCCCAGCTTTAGTTGGGGTCTTTTTGTTTACCTGTTAAAACTGAAACCTGTAGTTCTAAACGTTTAAGTTCTCGTAGGATATCATTCTTATCCATTTGCATCCAAACATAAAGCTTAATAAAAGCCATAAATGACCAACATATAAATCCGGCAGCCGTCCACTTAATAAGCTCATTGGTTTCTGAAACACTGAAAAATTGAACCAAACAATAAACAAAAAGAACAAGAAATAAAAGGTTCATTACATTCATAAAAATTACAAGCCATCCAGTTTTACCACGGAAAGTTTCTCCAATCTTACCAAAGAGGTTCTGTTCTTCAAGTTCATCATAAAACTTGGCTTCTTCTTTACCAAGCGCTTCCTTTATTAGGTCATCTATTTTTTCTAAATCTTTACTCATACTCTTATTTTTTAATTAATAATTTCAATTTCTCCCTTGCCCTAAAAAGACGAGTCTTAACGGTATTAACAGTGACCCCAGTTATTTTACTGATATCTTTCATACTATATTCTTCTAAGTAAAATAATTGGAGTACTATTCGTTGTTCTAGGGGCAGGGCTTTTAAAGCGATTAATACAGAATTAATTTTATCTTCTTTTGAGACAGTTTCATAAATATCGCTACAACTGTCATCTAATTCTTGATGATATGAAAACTTGATATATTTCTTATTACTTTTTAAATAATCTAAAGCCTTTCTATTTGCTATGGTCATTACCCAACTTCCAAACTTGTTCGCATCTCTTAACATATGAATTTTACCTAATACAGTTCGCCAAGTATCCTGTGTAACATCTTGAGCTAAATCCCAATCGTTAGTATATCTAAAGGCCTGAACACATATCTTCTTATTCCAGCGTTTAAATAATAATGTTAAGGCCTTCTTATCACCTCTTTGAAAAGATAATACAAGTAATGAATCTAATATTTTAGTCGGATGAGCCATATATTCTATAATATAGACTAAATGATATCAAAAAGGTTCCCATCAATTAAAGAATTCCTTCTTCATTTTGGATTAGAAAACATTAAAAAACTACTTACTTTTGCGCATGCGAAAAAAGAATAAAAGGCAAATATTTGAGGAAATTGAAGTACTTGATGCAGGTGCAAAAGGGAAAACTATTGCCAAAGCGCCTGATGGTCGGGTAATATTCTTAACCAATACTGTACCTGGTGATGTTGTGGATATTCAAACCACAAAAAAACGTAAAGCTTATTTTGAAGGCATAGCTACAAATTTTCATAAACTTTCTGATAAAAGAACGGAACCTGTATGTGAGCATTTTGGTGTTTGTGGTGGGTGTAAATGGCAGCATATGTCATACGAGCATCAATTATTCTATAAACAACAAGAAGTAGAGAATAATCTTACCCGAATTGGTCATATTACATTCCCCAAACCTTTACCAATTTTAGGTTCTAAAGAACAGTACTTCTATCGCAATAAGATGGAATTTTCTTTCTCAGATAGTCGTTGGTTGACTTTAGATGAAATCAATTCAGATTTAGAAATTAAGGATAAAAATGCGCTTGGTTTTCATATTCCAGGAATGTGGGATAAAATTTTAGATGTTAAAAAATGTCATTTACAAGAAGAACCATCTAATACTATTAGACTGGAAGTTAAATCATTTGCTGAAGTAAATGGTATGCAATTTTTCAATCCTAGAAGAAAAGAAGGTTTACTTCGTACAATGATGATTAGGACATCATCTATTGGAGAAATAATGGTGGTTATTCAATTTTATGATAACGATTTTGAAAAAAGAGAATTATTATTAAATCACCTTCATAGTACTTTTCCTGAAATTACTTCCTTACAATATTTAATCAATCAAAAACAGAATGATAGTTTTTACGATCAGGAAATAATATGTCATTCAGGGAGAGATCATATTTTTGAAGCAATGGAAGGTCTTAAGTTTAAGATTAACGCAAAATCCTTTTATCAAACTAATTCTGTACAAGCCTATGAATTGTATAAAATAACAAGAGATTTTGCTAATCTTTCTGGTAAAGAGTTGGTATATGACTTATATACCGGCACGGGCACAATTGCTCAATTTATTGCAAAAAAAGCAAAAAAAGTTGTTGGTATTGAATCTGTGCCAGAAGCCATTGAAGATGCAAAAACAAATGCCGCTCATAATAAAATTAGAAATGTAGATTTTTTTGTAGGTGATATGAAAACTGTTTTTGACAATGATTTTGTTACCAAACATGGACAACCTGATTTAATTATTACAGACCCACCAAGAGATGGAATGCATAAATTAGTTGTTGAACAATTGTTAAAAGTGATGCCAGACAAAATAGTTTATGTAAGTTGCAATAGCGCTACACAAGCAAGAGATTTGGCCTTATTAAATGAAGAATATGAGGTTACAAAAACTCAAGCTGTAGACATGTTCCCGCAAACTCATCATGTTGAAAATGTTGTACTTTTAACCCGACGGTTTGCATAGCAAAAGAAGAATGAAAAAAATATTATCAGCCCTATCTATTATAACTGTTATACTTTACTTCAGCTCATGCGAAAAGGATGATATTTGTGTAGAAGGCGATACTCCGTTTTTAGTAATAGGGTTTTATGATGCGGATGATGAGGATACTACTGTTTTTAAAACAGTCTCATCACTAAGAATTAGAAGTATTGACAATGATAGTATTTATTCGTCTGATACTTTTTCTGACCGTTCGAGTGTTTCAGATTCTATCCTAATCCCCTTACGACTTGATAATACAACAACCCAATTCGAGTTTATAAGCAATTCTGCAACCGATGACGCTACAGAATTAGAAACCGGCATAATAGATACCTTATCTTTTAATTATGAAGTAGGTGAAGAATATGTTTCAAGAGCCTGTGGTTTTGTTGGGAATTTTAATGAATTAGATACTACAAGACAAGTTTTTAGTAGTGATTGGATTAAGAGAATAACGATTTTGGAATCAGATATTGATCTAGAAAAATCAAATACCATTCATGTTAAGATATTTCATTAGTATAATTTTTATTTTTATTGGTTGGTCATTAGGGCTTGCACAAGAAAGTAACAACTCAGAAGATGAGGTCAAAGATTCATTAGGCTATGACCAAAAATATGGTCTTAGAGTTGGAATAGATTTAAGCAGGCCAACACTTTCTTTTTTGATTGATGGTTATACTGGTTTTGAGATAGTAGGTGATTATCGACTAACTGAAGATTTATACCTCGCCGTAGAATTAGGAAATGAAGAGAAAACACAAAATGAAGACGTTGCACAGTCTATTTTATATGATTATACCACATCGGGAAGCTATATTAAATTAGGAGTTGACAAAAACACCTATCAGAATTGGTTTGGAATGAATAATCAAATTACCATTGGAGGTAGATATGCGTACAGTTCTTTTAGTCAAACCTTGAACAATTTTTCATATTTTGATAGCAATCGTTTTTTTAGTCCTGACGGTTTTGTGTTAGGAAGTAATGACCCAATTGAATTTAATAATTTAAATGCGTCTTGGCTTGAATTTGTATTAGGGTTAAAGGCCGAATTATTTTCTAATATATATGTTGGTATGAGCGTAAGACTTGCAAGGTTAGTTAGTAATAATGATCCAGATAATTTTAGAAATTTGTGGATTCCTGGTTTTAACAAAGTTACTGATGAGAGCAACTGGGGTATAGGATTTAATTATTCCTTGTCGTATTTTTTGCCGCTATATAAAAAAGCCAAGAAGAAAAAGAAAAAAGATTCTGAGTCACTAGATTAATTCTCAATTCTAGTCATCAATTAATATATTTTCCCTTCTTACTGCCTTCATAAAGCTCATACATCACTAATCTCGATTCCAACTTACCATTAAAAACTTTAATTTTTCTTGAAGGTCTTAGTCCAACATGTTTAAGCGCACCCAAATTAGATGTAATAAACCACGCTTTCGTTCCTGCATAGTCTTGCTTCAGGGTATCTCCAATTTTGCTGTAGAATTCATCTACATCAATATTTAAACGTTCGCCATATGGTGGATTAAAAACAATATGAAGTTCATTTTCGACTGGTTTTAGGGTTCTAAAAAAATCTTTTCTTTCAATTGAAATATATTCAACTAGGTTGGCGTTTTCGACATTTTCTTGTGCTTTTCTCACGGCGGAAGGTGCTTTG
>NZ_JAVRHU010000003.1:30000-495000 GCF_031846405.1 Croceitalea vernalis
GAATATCGTGGTCCTACAACCCCAAAATTGCCGAAACAACTTTGGTTTGGGCTAATCCGCGTTCGCTCGCCACTACTAACGGAATCACTTTTGTTTTCTCTTCCTCCGCCTACTTAGATGTTTCAGTTCAGCGGGTTTGCCTCCTTGCGGATACTATGCCTTCAACATAGTGGGTTGCCCCATTCGGATATCTACGGATCAACACTCGTGTGCAGTTCCCCGTAGCTTTTCGCAGCTTATCACGTCCTTCTTCGCCTCTGAGAGCCTAGGCATTCCCCATACGCCCTTAATTTGCTTGTCGCACTATATATCACTTGATATATGCGCCCTCTCGTAATCCTTATAATTACTTCTAACTTATTGTATTCTATTCTACTACTTAAGTTTCTTCTTTTGACTTATTATAAATGACTCGTGTCTTTATAATACGTCCCAATATGTCAATGAACGTTGTGCAAGATTATCAGAATATCAAAGTAGCTACGCTGCTCCTCAAACTTTAATCTTGAGAATGCATTAAAAAAATCTTATCTCAGAAACAACTAAAAGCAAGCTTCTTTTGTTTCCTTCAATCTCGATTCTACTTTTTAAAGCATCCATCGTGGAGAATATCGGAGTCGAACCGATGACCTCCTGCGTGCAAGGCAGGCGCTCTAGCCAGCTGAGCTAATCCCCCAATTACTAGTCGTTAGTAATTAGTATTTAGCAGTTAGTACTTAACTACTACCCAACTTCTAGAATTTCCTATTCAGTATTTCAATTATATGAACGTTGTAGTCTCAGGCAGACTCGAACTGCCGACCTCTACATTATCAGTGTAGCGCTCTAACCAGCTGAGCTATGAGACTGTCTTGGCCTGTTTACAACAGTACACAATATTTTAAATAACATATTGATAGACAACATAAAAGAGTAAGAACCACTCCTTAGTCAAAAAACGGGGCCAATTAGGCGCATCGTCTCTAGAAAGGAGGTGTTCCAGCCGCACCTTCCGGTACGGCTACCTTGTTACGACTTAGCCCTAGTTACCGATTTTGCCCTAGGCCGCTCCTTACGGTGACGGACTTCAGGCACTCCCAGCTTCCATGGCTTGACGGGCGGTGTGTACAAGGCCCGGGAACGTATTCACCGGATCATGGCTGATATCCGATTACTAGCGATTCCAGCTTCACGGGGTCGAGTTGCAGACCCCGATCCGAACTGTGACCGGTTTTATAGATCCGCGCCCACTTACGTGGTGGCTTCCCTCTGTACCGGCCATTGTAGCACGTGTGTGGCCCAGGACGTAAGGGCCGTGATGATTTGACGTCGTCCCCACCTTCCTCACGGTTTGCACCGGCAGTCCCGTTAGAGTCCCCATCATTACATGCTGGCAACTAACGGTAGGGGTTGCGCTCGTTATAGGACTTAACCTGACACCTCACGGCACGAGCTGACGACAACCATGCAGCACCTTGTACATAGTCCGAAGAAAAGCATATCTCTACGCTATGCAATGTACATTTAAGCCCTGGTAAGGTTCCTCGCGTATCATCGAATTAAACCACATGCTCCACCGCTTGTGCGGGCCCCCGTCAATTCCTTTGAGTTTCATTCTTGCGAACGTACTCCCCAGGTGGGATACTTATCACTTTCGCTTGGCCGCCGAGACCGAAGTCCCGACAGCTAGTATCCATCGTTTACGGCGTGGACTACCGGGGTATCTAATCCCGTTCGCTCCCCACGCTTTCGTCCATCAGCGTCAGTATATAGTTAGTCACCTGCCTTCGCAATTGGTGTTCTATGTGATATCTATGCATTTCACCGCTACACCACATGTTCCGGCAACTTCACTATAACTCAAGACCTACAGTATCAAGGGCAATTTTATGGTTGAGCCACAAACTTTCACCCCTGACTTATAGGCCCGCCTACGGACCCTTTAAACCCAATGATTCCGGATAACGCTCGGACCCTCCGTATTACCGCGGCTGCTGGCACGGAGTTAGCCGGTCCTTATTCTTACAGTACCGTCAGCTTTCCACACGTGGAAAGGTTTCTTCCTGTATAAAAGCAGTTTACAACCCATAGGGCCGTCATCCTGCACGCGGCATGGCTGGATCAGAGTCTCCTCCATTGTCCAATATTCCTCACTGCTGCCTCCCGTAGGAGTCTGGTCCGTGTCTCAGTACCAGTGTGGGGGATCCCCCTCTCAGGGCCCCTAACCATCGCTGCCTTGGTAAGCCGTTACCTTACCAACTAACTAATGGTACGCATGGCCATCTTTATCCGATAAATCTTTAACTATTTAATCATGCAATCAAACAGTACTATGGGGCATTAATCCAAATTTCTCTGGGCTATTCCCCTGATAAAGGTAGGTTCCATACGCGTTCCGCACCCGTGCGCCGGTCGTCAGCAAGTGCAAGCACCTCTGTTACCCCTCGACTTGCATGTGTTAGGCCTGCCGCTAGCGTTCATCCTGAGCCAGGATCAAACTCTTCATTGTTGATCGTTAAATATCTCGCGATACCTACATCAACCCCTCTAAGTTCTTTGACTTCAAAATGGTTTTATTTATTCTCTTCTACGCTGTCTATTCCAATATGTATATGAACTTCTTTATTCCTTCTCAAAAAAAATAAAAACCCCTACGGTTTTTATCTCATTTAACACTCACCTCATCGGCAAAGCGGGTGCAAATATAAAAACCTTTTTTTAACCAGACAAAACCTTTTTCAATAAAAATTCAAAAAACTTTCAACTGTCTTACTATCAGTAGATTACAATGAAAATAAATTGTAATTACCTAAAAGACTTTATTATTGCTTTTGCCTCGTTCACCATACAACCCTAAGTATGTGTTCTTTATCCAAAATTTAATGTAAACGAAACAGGTTAATATAATTGCCACATCGGCACAAGATATTATCTTTGCTGCTACTTTAATTTGAAAATAGGATGATAAAGATTACGCTACCTGACGGAGCAGTGAAAGAGGTTGAAAAAGGTTATTCACCTTTTGATGTAGCCAAAAGCATAAGTGAAGGTTTAGCAAGAAATGTGATTTCGGCTAAATTTAATGATACAGTCGTTGAAGCAACTACACCTTTAATGACTGATGGCAGTCTTACTCTTTATACCTGGAAAAATGATGAAGGAAAAAAAGCATTTTGGCATTCTTCAGCACACATTCTAGCACAAGCCTTAGAAGAGTTATATCCAAATATTAAACTTTGGGTAGGTCCGGCGATTGAAAATGGGTTTTACTATGATGTAGATTTAGGTGAAGCAACTCTTTCTGAAAAAGATTTTAAATCAATAGAAGATAAAATGCTTGAAATCGCTCGTGGAAAACATGATTTCAATATGCGTGCTGTAAGTAAAGCTGATGCATTATCTTATTATCAAGACAAGAATGAATATAAGGTTGACTTAATAAGTAATCTCGAAGATGGTGAAATTACCTTTTGTGATCACGCCACATTTACAGATTTATGTAGAGGAGGTCACATACCAAATACAGGCATAGTTAAGGCGGTTAAAATTTTAAGCGTCGCAGGAGCTTATTATAAAGGGGATGAGAACAACAAACAACTAACACGAGTGTATGGCATTTCATTTCCTAAACAAAAAGAACTGACCCAATATTTAGAATTACTCGAAGAAGCTAAAAAAAGAGATCACAGAAAACTTGGTAAGGAATTAGAATTATTCACTTTTTCACAAAAAGTAGGACAAGGACTTCCGTTATGGTTACCAAAAGGTGCCGCCCTACGAGAGCGTTTAGAAGATTTTCTAAAAAAAGCTCAGAAAAAGGCCGGATATGAAATGGTAGTAACACCGCATATAGGGCAAAAAGAACTGTATGTCACCTCCGGGCATTACGCTAAGTACGGTGAAGATAGTTTTCAACCTATACGAACACCAAAAGATGACGAGGAATTTTTGCTAAAACCAATGAATTGCCCTCACCACTGTGAAATTTATAATACAAGTCCTTTCAGCTATAAAGATTTACCTAAACGCTATGCCGAGTTTGGAACAGTATATAGGTATGAACAAAGTGGTGAACTACATGGTTTGACTAGAGTTAGAGGATTTACCCAAGATGACGCTCACATTTTCTGTACACCTGATCAATTAAGTGATGAGTTCAAGAATGTTATTGATTTAACTTTATATGTTCTAGGGTCTTTAGGTTTCGAAAACTTTACCGCTCAAGTCTCGGTAAGGGACATAGAAAAACCTGAAAAATATATTGGAGAGGCTGAAAATTGGGAAAAGGCGGAAAAAGCAATTATCGAAGCTGCCGAAGAAAAAGGCCTGGATTATGTAATTGAAAGTGGTGAAGCAGCATTTTATGGTCCGAAACTTGATTTTATGGTTAAGGACGCCCTTGGTCGCAATTGGCAATTAGGAACTATTCAAGTGGACTACAACCTACCTGAACGCTTTGACCTCACTTATAAAGGTAGTGATAACGAGTCACATAGACCTGTTATGATTCATCGTGCGCCATTCGGTAGCATGGAAAGATTTGTGGCATTATTATTGGAACATACTGGTGGAAACTTCCCGTTGTGGTTAATTCCAAAGCAAGCTATAGTTTTGCCTGTTAGCGAGAAACATGAAAAATATGCTGAAAAAGTTTTGAATTCGTTGGAAAATCACGAAATTCGCGCGCTCATTGATAATAGGAACGAAACTGTAGGGAAAAAAATCAGAGAGGCAGAGCTAAAGAAAATACCTTTTATGCTGATAGTAGGTGAGAGCGAAGAAAACGCCGACACTATTGCCGTTAGAAAGCATGGAGGAGAAGATTTAGGTAGCATAAGCATTATCGAATTTTCAGACTTGGTTTCAAAAGAAATAAATAGTACCTTAAAGTCGTTCTAAAAAATAAGTTTAATTAAAAATAATAAGTCATAGCAATACGAAGAAGATTTAGGCCTCAGCCAAGAAGGGAAAATAAAAACCCTCATAATATCAATGAAAAAATACTCTCACCCGAGGTGAGGTTGGTTGGAGACAATATTGAAGTTGGTGTATACCCCATAAGAAAGGCTTTAGATAAAGCCGAGGAATTAGAACTTGATTTGGTGGAGATATCTCCAAAAGCTAATCCTCCTGTTTGTAAGATTATTGATTACAAAAAGTTTTTGTACGAACAGAAAAAACGCGAAAAGGTCATGAAGGCCAAAGCGACCAAAGTTATTGTAAAAGAAATTAGATTTGGCCCACAGACGGACGACCATGATTATGAGTTTAAAAAGCGACATGCTGAAAAATTCTTGAAAGAAGGGGCTAAATTAAAGGCATATGTATTTTTCAAAGGGCGCTCTATAGTGTATAAGGACCAAGGAGAAATATTGTTATTAAGACTAGCTTCTGAATTAGAAGAAGTTGGTAAGGTAGAACAGATGCCAAAATTAGAAGGTAAGCGAATGACAATGTTCATCGCTCCTAAAGCAAGTAAGAAATAAGCGGAGATAAATCATAAAAAGGAAAAATGCCTAAAATGAAAACAAAATCCAGTGCTAAAAAGCGGTTCAAGCTTACAGGCTCTGGTAAAATCAAAAGAAAGCACGCTTTCAAGAGTCATATTTTGACTAAGAAATCAAAAAAGCGGAAGCTTAAATTGACACATTCTACATTAGTACATGAGTCTGATGTCAATAGTATTAAAGAGCAATTACGATTGAAGTAATTGTAAATCGGTAAAATTATTAACCCTGGAGTTGGGCAATTTATTAAAATTCAAATTGAGTTAAAATAAATTAAAAAGTGGCCAAATCGCCCGCCTACTACAAAAAAATTAAAAAGAAATGCCAAGATCAGTAAATGCAGTAGCTTCAAGAGCCCGAAGAAAAAAGGTGATGAAGCAAGCCAAAGGTTACTTTGGAAGACGTAAAAACGTTTGGACAGTAGCAAAAAATGCGGTAGAAAAAGCAATGCTTTATGCTTACCGTGATAGAAGAAATAAGAAAAGAACTTTCCGTGCACTATGGATTACTCGAATAAATGCAGGTGCCCGATTACATGGAATGTCTTACTCACAATTTATGGGAAAAGTTAAGTCTAATGGAATTGATTTAAACAGAAAGGTTCTTGCAGATTTAGCAATGAATCACCCAGATGCTTTTAAGGCTATCGTTGAGAAAGTAAAATAAAAATTTAATTAAACTTACCCCGCTTATTAAAATCCTGTTCTGTAAAGAGCAGGATTTTTTTATTTAATAACTTTCTGATTGAAATTGATTTGATATTTGTTACGCCCCTAAAATAGTTAAAACTATTTTTCTACCAGTAGCATGGTTACGATGCTCACAAAGATAAATTCCTTGCCATGTACCAAGATTAAGTTTACCATTCGTTATAGGAACTTGAATTGATGACCCCATTAGAGACGCTTTAATATGAGCAGGCATATCATCAGACCCCTCGTAATCGTGTTTGTAATAGCTCATGTTTTCAGGAACCATTTCATTTATATGACTCTCAAAATCCATGCGCACAGTAGGATCAGCATTTTCATTAATAGTCAAACCAGCCGAAGTATGTTTAATAAATACATGTAACAAACCAGACGCTACATTCCCTAATTCAGGTATAGCATTACAAATAGTATCTGTTATTAAGTGAAAACCTCGATGAAAAGGTTTTAAAGTAATCTCTTTTTGAAAAGACTTCATTAGACTAAAATAATACAAACTTAACCACTTTAGCATATCATACTCTTACCTTTATACCCTAAAAATGTTAGATGGATTTATCTAGAATTAAAATGGTTGTAACAGACATGGATGGCACCTTACTAAATGCTAACCACGAAGTCAGCTCTCGATTTTTTAAGCTATTCAAGCAAATGCAAGAGAAAGACATCCATTTTGTAGCCGCTAGCGGTCGCCAATATCATAGTATGGTAGAGAAGTTACATTCCATTAAGAACGATATGATATTTATAGCTGAGAATGGTGCTATGATAAAAAACAAAGAGGAAGTGCTGTTAACTACTCCTCTGAAGCATGAAAATTTAAATACCATACTAAAAGTAGTTTCAAAAATCGAGAATGCGCATCCAGTCTTATGTAGCCCAAATAATGCTTACGTAAATGGTTCTTCGGAAAAATTTATAGAGCTACTTAAAGAATATTACACTCAATTTGAAGTTGTAGAAAGTCAAGAAGAGGTAAAAGATGAAATTTTAAAAATAGCAATTTATCATTTCGAGAATTCTGAAAAATTTATTTATCCAGCAACAAAGCATTTAGAAGAAATACTTAAGGTAAAAGTATCGGGCTCTAATTGGGTAGACATCTCTCATAAAAACGCCCATAAAGGTTTTGCACTTGATAAAGTAATGAAGAAATATAATATTTCGTCTGATGAACTGCTGGTATTTGGAGATTACAATAACGATATTGAAATGCTTCAATTAGCCAATTATAGTTTTGCAATGGCCAACGCCCATCCTAACGTGAAAAGAGTTGCTAATTTTGAGACCACAAACAATAATGACTTTGGAGTTGAAAGAGTTTTAGAGCAAATGTTTCTTTAGGTCTTTTGTTTTTTCTTTCGAGCTGCTGGGAATAACACATTGTTTAAAATTAAACGATATCCAGGTGAAGTTGGATGCAATTCTAATTCTGTTTTAGGGTCCCCCACCCTATGCTGGTAATCTTCTGGGTCATGCCCGCCATAAAAAGTAAAGAATCCTTTGCCTTTTATACCATGAATATATCTTGCCTCATCGTTGATTTTATTTTCTCCTAATACGATGACAGTTGGTTTTACTTCTCCCCTAGTAAATGAAGTAGTTTGTCCCATAAACCCTTTTACCAAAGTTGTATGATTCTGTGTTAACATAGTAGGTACTGGGTCCCATTTAGCCGAAAACTCCATCAAGGAAAAATAATCAGACTCTTTCGGAATTTTGCGTTTAGCTGTCATGTCTATGGACGAAAATTCATATCGCAATGGATTCCTTTCTAAATTGAAATTTTGAAATGCAAAAGTTCTACTATAGTTTAATTTTTCTTGGTAATTTGCATCTGAAGGATCTCCATCAAACATAGGCTCACAAATATCAATCCCATCCGCAGCAAGGGCAATATCAAAACTATCTGTTGCAGAACACATTGCAAACATGAACCCACCTCCTATAACATATCTTCTTATTTTTTCAGCAACCGCCCCTTTTTCTTGCGATACTTTTGAAAACCCTAATTTTGTTGCGCGTTCTTCGGCTAATCTTTTGCCTTCTATGTACCAAGGAGTCGCTCTGTAGTTTCTATAAAATTTACCATACTGTCCAGTAAAATCTTCATGGTGCAAATGCAACCAATCGTATAAAGCTAATTTGTCATCTAAAACCTCTTCATCATAAATAGTTACATAAGGAATTTCAGCATAAGTCAAAACCATAGTAACTGCGTCATCCCATGGCTGATTGTCTTTAGGAGAATAAACTGCAATTTTTGGAGCTTTTTCTAATATTACAGCTTCTTGATTTTGAGACGGACTGCCGATATCACTTAAAATACTATTAGCCTGACCATCAGACAAAACTTCGAACGAAACACCTCTAATTTGACATTCTTTACGAACAGCATCACCATCAGGTAGCAAAAAGGCCCCTCCACGGTAATTTAGTAACCACTGTACCTTCTGTTGTTTTGCCAACACCCAATATGTAAGACCATAAGCTTTTAAGTGGTTCTTTTGGCTTTCAGCATCCATAGGTATAAGTATTACTGAAGCAAAGGAATAAAAGGAGGTGAAAAGAAAAACAATTGGTAGAATGGTCTTCCTAAATATTTGGTTTTCAGCCGTAAGAGAAAATTCTTTTTTAGAATGATTTGTTCTAGAAAGGGACGTCGTCTTCATCGGCACTAGAATCATCATTGAAGGAACTGCCGAAAGCTTCATCAGTACTTGGTAAATTTGGAGTAGCAAACGGGTTTTCTTCATTTTCATTCATCTTTGATTGAAACTCAAACGGAGAATCAAAGTCATCTAAGTTATCAAACTTACCTAGATTACCGATAAACTTTAACCTAATATTATCGAGTCCGCCATTACGGTGCTTAGCAACAATAAATTCTGCTTGACCTTGTGTTGGTGTGCGTTCTTCATCATCCCATTCATCAATTTTATAGTATTCTGGTCGATAAATGAATGAAACAATATCTGCATCTTGTTCTATTGCCCCTGATTCACGCAAGTCAGAGAGAATTGGTCTTTTACTACCACCACGAGTTTCAACTGCTCTAGAAAGCTGAGACAATGCAATAACCGGAACGTTTAATTCTTTCGCTAATGCTTTTAGATTTCTTGATATTGTAGAAATCTCTTGTTCACGATTTCCACCCTTTTGACTACCACCAGCTGTCATTAATTGCAGGTAGTCAATAACAATCAATTTAATTCCATGCTGAGAAGCTAATCGTCTTGCCTTTGCTCTTAAATCAAAAATGGAAAGCGAAGGAGTATCATCAATAAATAAGGGTGCTTTTTCTAAAGTTTTTACTTTTACATTAAGCTGTTCCCATTCATGTTTTTCTAAACGTCCTGTTCTTAATTTTTCTGAAGAAAGCCCTGTTTCCGAGGAAATTAATCTGGTGATTAATTGAACAGATGACATCTCCAAAGAAAAGAATGCCACAGGTATTTCAGCATTGACAGCAATATTTCTTGCCATTGATAACGTAAGAGCAGTTTTACCCATACCAGGTCTTGCGGCAACAATTACTAAATCACTAGGTTGCCAACCCGATGTTAATTTATCAAGTTTATCAAAGCCAGACGGAATTCCACTGAGACCTTCTTTATTTGCAATTTCTTCAATCCTCTTTTTAGCTTGAATGACTAAATTCTGAGCTGTTTCAGCAGAACGCTTTAAATTACCCTGCGTTACCTCATATAATTTAGATTCTGCATTATCCAATAAATCAAAAACATCAGTGCCTTCGCTATATGCATCTTCGATTATTTCATTTGATATTTTTATCAAACTACGCTGAATATATTTTTGAAGTATGATACGTGCATGAAACTCAATATGAGCAGAAGAAGCTACTTTCTGAGTTAGTTTAATTAAATAAAAATCACCTCCAACTGCTTCTAAATGACCATCTTTCTTTAATTGAGAAGAAACAGTTAATAAGTCTACAGGTTCGGAGGTTTCAAATAATTTGAAAATAGCCTCATACACAAACCTATGCGCATCTTTATAAAAAACTTCAGGATGTAAAATGTCTATTACCTCATCAACCCCTTTCTTATCAATCATCATTGCACCCAATACAACCTCCTCTAAATCAACAGCTTGAGGGGGTATTTTTCCACGTTCTAAATTGATAATAGTCGATTTATCAATTTTACGTCCAACAATAGGGTTTGGTTTGTCCATGAGCGCTAAAATATGGAATTAACCTTTAGTTAACTTTGAAATTATACTTATGGATGTTCACAGGTATTCAACAAAATTAGTGTTGATAACTTAAAAATCGTGTTAACAACTCCAAAAAAGAAATAAAAACGATTAATATAAAATATTGAAAAACCTAAATTCAGGGCTTAGCCGTTAAATACGCCCATATTGGCATATTTATCCATTCGCTGATTCACCAAATCTTTTGGTGATAACTTTTTAAGTTCTGCAAAATGGTTTGAAATTTTGTTTTTTACGGTATCAAATGTTTTATCACGATTACTATGCGCACCACCCAAAGGTTCACGCACGATTTCGTCAATAAGTTTTAATTTTTTCATGTCAGGTGCGGTAAGCTTTAAAGCTTCTGCAGCTTGCTCCTTATATTCCCAACTACGCCATAATATAGAAGAACACGATTCTGGTGAAATTACTGAATACCATGTATTCTCAAGCATTAGTACTTTATCACCAACACCTATTCCTAAAGCACCACCTGAGGCACCTTCACCAATAATAACAACAATTATTGGAACTTTTAAACGAGTCATTTCCAAAATATTTCTAGCAATTGCCTCACCTTGACCTCGCTCTTCAGCCTCAATACCTGGGTAAGCACCTGGAGTATCAATAAAACATACAACTGGAACATTGAACTTTTCTGCTGATCGCATTAAACGTAGAGCTTTCCGATATCCTTCTGGGTTAGCCATACCAAAATTACGGTACTGACGTGTTTTCGTGTTGTACCCTTTTTGCTGACCAATAAACATATAACTCTGGTCACCAATTTTACCTAAACCACCGATCATGGCCTTATCATCACTAACCGTTCTATCACCATGTAATTCTAAAAAAGTATCTCCGCAAATAGCATTGATATAGTCCATCGTATATGGTCTATTTGGGTGTCTTGAAAGCTGAACACGTTGCCACGCGGTCAAGTTTTTATAAATATCTTTCTTAGTATCTGCAAGCTTTTTTTCTATTTGCTGGCAAGTTTCAGTTACGTCAACATCACTTTCTTCCCCGATAATCATACATTTTTGAAGTTGGTCTTCAAGTTCTTTGATAGGAAGTTCAAATTCTAAATATTCCATAAAATTTTATGTTGTAGTCAATTTGGTTTGGTGCGACAAATATATAACATGTATCAAATACTGCAATACTATTATTCTAAGTCGTATTTATGTTATCGCTTCGCTTTTTGGAGCAATACAATTCCTAATATTCCAAAGATTAGATTGGGTATTATAACTGCCAGTATTGGTGAAAAGCCTGACTGCTCAGCCATAGTCCCAAAAATTCTATCAAAAAATATGTAGACTAATCCTAAAGCAATACCCAGAAGTAAACTATAACCCATACCACCTCTTCGCTTAACAGATGACACTGCAACAGCTATTATAGTTAAAATAAAAGCAGCTATTGGTAATGCCCAACGTTTATACTTTACCAAAACGTAGCTATTAATATTTGAAGCTCCTTTTTGTTTTTGATCATCAATAAACTTATTCAACTCAAAGAGATTCTTTGTATCAGCTATGTAAGAAACCGGTGTCAAATCATCTATCTTAAAGTTGAATACGGTGTCCAATCTTCTTTTAGTTTCTACTAACTCGTAACCATCTTTAATTTTTCTTTTGGTGTATGAAGTAAGTCTGTAAGTACTGTCCTTCTCAACCCATCGAATATTTGCGGCAGATAGCTTATAATCAAGCTGATTTTCATCATTAAAATGCTCATAAGTAAAATTATACCCTATTTGTCTATTTGGGTCAAAGCTGCTAACATAAAGAAAATCGCGTTCATTAAGTTGATTAAATATATTCTTCGTTTGTCTGTCTTGTCGACCCTTTTTAAAATATTTGTATTCAAACTCATTAAAGCCAATACTAGCATGTGGTACAATAAATTGACCCATTATAAAAATCAGTACTGCAACCAGACTTGCACCTATAAGATATGGTCTTAAAAAACGCCAATAAGATATACCAGAACTTAAAATGGCCACAATTTCAGTATTTCCAGCAAGTTTGGCAGTAAAAAAAATAATTGAAAGAAATAATAATATTGGCATTAGGATGTTACCCAAAACCAAACTGAAGTTTCCATAAAAAACGATTACTTCGGCTAACGGCGCTTCATTATCTATAATCTTGCCGATTTTCTCAGCTAGGCTTATCATTATCCCGATAGGAATAAAAAGAAGTAGTATACCAATGAAGGTAATTAAATAACGCTTTAAAATGTACTTATCTAGAATCGTTAGCATTACAACCTTTTATCCATTTGTTTTACCATTGTTTCTTTCCATTTTGCGAAGTCACCCGCAATGATATGCTCCCTTGCTTGTCTTGTTAACCAAAGATAAAACCCTAAATTATGTATTGTCGCTATTTGTTTTCCTAAATACTCATTGGCCGCAAAAAGATGTCTTAAATAAGCTTTAGAATATTCGGTATCTACCCAAGTTATTCCCATTTCATCTATTGCTGAAAAGTCATCTTCCCATTTTTTATTTTTGATATTTATGGTTCCATGAGCTGTAAAAAGCATACCATTTCTAGCGTTTCGTGTTGGCATTACACAGTCAAACATATCAACTCCGAGTGCTATATTTTCTAATATATTAAGGGGAGTTCCTACACCCATAAGATACCGAGGTTTATCTTCCGGTAAAATATCGCAAACAATCTCACTCATTTCATACATTTCTTCCGCAGGTTCTCCTACTGATAAGCCACCAATAGCATTACCTACAGCATCCGCTTCGGCTATATATTCTGCAGATTGCTTTCTTAAGTCTTTATAGGTTGAGCCTTGAACAATAGGAAAAAAAGCCTGACTATAACCATACTTCGTTGGGGTTTTATTTAAATGAGAGATACATCTATCTAACCAACGGTGCGTCATATGCATAGAACGTTTTGCATAACCATAATCACAGGGGTACGGAGTACATTCATCAAAAGCCATGATAATATCTGCCCCAATAACTCTTTGCACTTCCATAACACTCTCAGGCGAAAAAAAGTGGCTCGATCCGTCAATATGTGATTTAAAATTTACGCCTTCTTCTTTAATCTTTCTATTTCCAGAAAGAGAATACACTTGATAACCTCCACTATCCGTTAGAATATTTCTATCCCAACCCATGAATTTATGTAAACCACCTGCTCTTTCTAAAATATCTATACCTGGTCTTAAATAAAGATGATAGGTATTACCAAGAATAATATCGGGATTGATATCATCACGTAATTCACGTTGATGAATACCTTTGACGGTACCTACGGTACCAACAGGCATAAAAATTGGCGTTTGTATAGTGCCGTGATCCGTTATAATCTCTCCTGCCCTTGCTTTACTAGCTTTATCTTTATGTAATAGGGAATATTTCAAAGCTGTTTTTTGAAAGGCAAATATAGGAAACTGGCCTGCAAGAACTCCTTAACAAAAAAATAAAGTTTAATCCGCAAAGGGTTTGGTAAAATAATGGATTTGAGCTTGTTTACCAGACTGAATGCAATTACTTTTGAAGAGAAATAAATTTAATCTGATGGCAGAAATTAAAGAATTACAAGACTTAGTAGTTCAAGTAAGAAGAGATATTTTAAGAATGGTTCACAAAGTCAATTCTGGGCATCCTGGAGGTTCTCTTGGTTGTACGGAGTTTTTTGTTGCATTATATAATGAGATAATGGAACTTAAAGATGGTTTTGACATGGATGGAAATGGAGAAGATTTATTCTTTTTATCTAACGGACATATTTCTCCTGTTTTTTATAGTGTACTTGCACGTAGAGGATATTTTCCGGTAGAAGAATTAAACACTTTTAGATTAATTAATTCACGACTCCAAGGTCATCCAACAACTCATGAGGGTTTACCTGGAGTAAGAATAGCTTCAGGTTCCTTAGGTCAAGGAATGTCTGTTGCTATAGGCGCAGCCTTATCAAAAAAGTTAAATGGCGATAACAAGCTTGTATACAGTTTGCATGGTGACGGAGAATTACAAGAGGGACAAAATTGGGAAGCAATTATGTACGCCGCTGGTAATAAAGTCGATAATTATATTGCTACTATAGACCTGAATGGCCAACAAATTGATGGATCAACAGACGATGTTTTACCTTTAGGAGATGTAGCTGAAAAATTTAGAGTTTTTGGTTGGGATGTTTTGGAGATTGAAAATGGTAATGAATTACAACAAGTTATTGATGGCCTGAAAGAAGCAAAAACCAGAACTGGGAAAGGAAAACCAGTTTGTGTCGTAATGACCACCATGATGGGTAATGGTATTGATTTTATGATGCATACACACGCATGGCACGGAAAGGCGCCCAGTGATGAGCAGTTAGAAAATGCACTTTCACAAAATCCAGAAACTTTAGGGGATTATTAAATCCTTAACCCTAAGAGGGTCGATTAAATTGAATAAAACAAATAATTTTCTCCCTATGAGGGAGACCAAGCGGGAATTATGACAAAATATATAGATCAAGGAAAGCAAGATACAAGAAGTGGTTATGGAGCTGGTATGACTGAATTAGGAAGAACTAACCCAAATGTTGTAGCACTTTGTGCTGATTTAGTAGGTTCTTTAAAGATTCAAACCTTTATTGATGAGAATCCTGAACGTTTTTTTCAAATTGGAATTGCAGAAGCGAATATGATGGGTATTGCAGCTGGTTTAACTATTGGAGGAAAAATTCCGTTTACCGGTACTTTTGCAAATTTTTCTACCGGTCGTGTATATGATCAAATCAGACAATCTATTGCTTATTCAGATAAAAATGTAAAGATTTGTGCTTCACATGCTGGTATAACATTAGGTGAAGATGGGGCTACACATCAAATCTTAGAAGACATTGGTCTAATGAAAATGCTGCCTGGAATGACGGTTATTAACCCTTGCGATTTTAATCAAACAAAAGCCGCGACTTTAGCAATAGCCGAACACCATGGTCCTGTATATCTTCGTTTTGGAAGACCTAAAGTTGCAAATTTTACACCGGTTGACCAAGACTTCAAAATTGGAAAAGCTCTAATGCTGAGTGAAGGAACTGATGTAACTATTGTTGCTACTGGTCATCTAGTATGGCAATCTTTAATAGCTGCTGAAACCTTAGAAAACCAAGGCATTTCTTGCGAAGTTATTAATATACATACCATTAAACCTCTTGATGAAAAGGCTATTATAGCTTCTGCTAAAAAAACCGGTTGCATTGTAACGGCAGAAGAGCATAACTATTTAGGAGGGTTAGGCGAAAGTGTTTCTAGAACATTAGCCCAACATCATCCAACACCGCAAGAGTTTATAGCAACACAAGACATCTTTGGTGAAAGTGGTACTCCTGACCAATTAATGGATAAGTATGGTCTCAACAATAAAGCTATAGAGGAAGCCGTTTTAAAAGTATTGAAAAGAAAATAGGTTTTGGTATTGTCTTTGATACCTCTTTACAACGTAACTATTAAAACGAAACACATTATGAAAAAAACACTTCTAGTTTTGGTTGTGGCACTTATTAGTACTACAGCTTTTTCACAAGCAAGTTCAAGCTTTGGTATCAAAGCAGGTTTAAATTACAATGGCAACGGCGATTATTTTAATTCTGCTGAACAGGCTTTTGAAAACCCTGATAAGAACGCAGGATTTCATGTTGGCTTTTTTGGTAAAATTGGAAATAGAATTTACCTACGCCCTGAAGTCGTTTATACAAGTACTAGCTCTGGTTACGATGAAGGTGACCTAAAGATTAAGAAATTAGATGTACCCATTTTAGTAGGTACTAAAGTTATTGGACCTTTACATGTTTTTGCTGGACCGGCTTTTCAATATCTTTTAGATACAGAATTTGATGGAATCACTTTTGACGATGTTGAAAACAATTTTTCCGTAGGTCTTAACATTGGTGCGGGAGTAAATCTTGGCAAGTTCGGAATTGACTTACGTTATGAAAGAGGTTTTAGTGAGAACGAGGTCAATTTTATTAATTCTAACATCACTACCCTAAACGGTGATAGAGTTGATACTAGACCAGATCAATTAATTTTGAGTTTTTCTTTGAAAATATAAAATTAAAAAGCCCCAATATTGGGGCTTTTTTTTAGCTGTTATCTGGATCTAAATAATCCGGAATACCATCACCGTCAGTATCATCATTGGTTGGATCACCATCTCCATCAACATCTTCATCCTCAGTAAAAGTACCATCACCGTCATCGTCAAAATCTATGTAATCTGGTATCCCATCTTCATCAGTATCATCATTAAATAAATCAGTGTCATTATCTCTATCTTCTAGTATACTAGGCACACCATCTCTATCATGATCTGCAGTTTCAACTGCTAAAAGATTGATATTAAAAATTATAGGCTCATAAGATGAGCCTGGTTGAGTACCATTAAAATAGGCAAGTCCGGATGGCATAATTACTAATCCGGATCCAAAATTATCAATTTCAAATGTACCATCAGGAAAATCTGTCACATCTGTACCCGATTTAAAATTTACTATTCCTTCCTGTAAACCGGCAACAACTCCAGGGTTTGCAGCTGTTCCATTACCTTGTAAGTCTAACCAAATACCGCTCCCTATTTGACTCTGAAAAACATTACCGTCTATAGCAACACCTTCAAATACAACAAAAGTAGAATCAGCAACGGTTGGCGCACTACCTCCACCTCCATTAGCAACTAGCCAATAATAAGTGTGTGGAATATCAACCTCATCTTCCTCTAGTCCAAAATCTGTAGAAGAAATTAAAACAACTTCAGATTCAACTTGCTGCGACAATGGTATTTTTGAAGCATTATCTCCAGCTATAGTATCTATTACAACTTTAAAATCAAAATCTGAAGCTGCGGTCTGAAACTCTTCATAATTATAAAAATGCGTTTGAAGAAACTCTTGTATTTCAGCCTCATTCTCAGCGGCAACCTCTGCTAAAAGTCTTGGCGGGTCTGCTTCTAAAATACCATCATCTCCATTACACGAACATAAAACAGTTAATACAATTGATAATAATAAAAACCTTTTCATTAAGCATTAAATTATTGGAACGCGCAAGATACAATTTTCCCTTATTTTTGATTCTAATCTTAACAAACATTTGCATTCGATATGCGTATTGACAAATACTTATGGAGCGTTCGCTACTATAAAACAAGAAATATCGCCACCACTGCCTGTAAAAAGGGGCAAATTAAAGTCAATGGTCTAGTCGTCAAACCGTCAAGAGATGTATATCCTACGGACAAACTAGTTGTTCGAAAAAATCAAATTGATTATCAACTAACAATTTTAGATTTGCCAGAAAGCAGAGTTGGTGCTAAACTTGTCAATGTTTACAGAAAAGACACTACTCCAAAAGAAGCCTTTCACCATGACGAATTGTTAAAACATGCAAAAGACTATTACAGAAAAAAAGGCATGGGTAGACCAACAAAAAAAGATAGACGTGATATTGACGGTTATCTAGATGAATCAGAATAATCTGTTTTATCTTTGCTAAAATCATAATACTATGATCAATCAAATTCTGACACATCAACAAATACAGCACAAAACCAAGCGTATTGCTTATCAAATTTATGAAGGTAATGTTGAAGAGAAGGAGATAATTATTGCTGGAATAGAAGGTGGAGGCCTCAATTTTGCAAAAAAAATAAGTCAAATCCTTAGAAAAATCACACAAGCCGAAATAACGCTTTGCAAAGTACAAATGAATAAGTCAAATCCTTTAGATAGCGGTGTCTCAACTTCGCTGTCAATTGAAGATTACACCAACAAATCAGTTGTGTTAGTTGATGATGTTTTAAATTCGGGCACCACACTTATTTATGGCGTTCATCATTTTTTAAAAACACCATTAAAGCAATTAAAGACTGCTGTTTTAGTGAATAGAAATCATAAAAAGTATCCTGTTAAGGCTGATTATAAAGGCATTTCACTATCAACATCACTGAATGAACATATTGAGGTGGTATTTGAAACAAAAAATGATGCAGTTTTTTTAAAGTAGTTTATTTGCGATTTCGTCCACAATCCATTGAACTGATTTTCCGTCACATTCAATAATACGTTTAGCTGAAGCATAAAACTGATTTCTTTCAAATAAATGTTTTCCTATAAATTCAGGCAAATCATCATCCGCAATATTGGCCACCAAAGGCCTTTTACTTTTTTCATTTGTTAGGCGCTCTAGTAATGACGAAATATTAAGTTTTAAATAAAAAGTATTTTCAGTCTTCGCATGGATGATTTCGAGGTTTTTTCCGTAACAAGGTGTTCCACCACCCAGGGAAAGAATAAAACTAGATTCTTCATTTAGTTGTCTACTAAGTATTTCAGTTTCTTTTTTTCGAAAGAATAATTCTCCTTTTCTACTAAATATCTCAGAAACCGGCATTCCTTCGGCATCGGCAATCTTATCATCTAAATCAACAAAGGCTATTTTTAATTGCTCACCTAATACTTTTCCAATGGTAGATTTTCCACTAGTCATATATCCTAATAAGACTACTTTTAAGTTCTTAGACATTTTATGATTTTAAAAACACAAATTTATTACTAAATGGGCTTGATAAATTAATAATTGATATTATATTTGCAGCCGCTTAGGGCAATTTCTTCTAAAGCGTTTGACCTGATAGCTCAGTTGGTAGAGCATCTCCCTTTTAAGGAGAGGGTCCTGGGTTCGAGCCCCAGTCAGGTCACTTTATAAAAACCAATCTAAATTTAGGTTGGTTTTTTTTATGCCATAAAAGCAGTTAAACTCTTTTTTAATGAAATCAAGTTAGTTATTAGAACAAGTATTTTGATTATTTTTGCGCACTCTTTAGCGCACGTGGCGGAATTGGTAGACGCGCCAGCTTGAGGGGCTGGTGGCCACTAGGCCGTGGAAGTTCGAGTCTTCTCGTGCGCACAAACCTCTTATGATAATTAAGAGGTTTTTTATTTGGTATCCTTTTCTTATTAGACTTTCATGAAAATTTAACTCTTGCTTATAACAATAGTATTATTAAAATTGTAACTTTGTTTAACGATTTTTCTAAAAAAATGAACAACGTAAAGAAATTATTCAGCATCCGTGATATGGAGAACCTATCCGGAATTAAAGCGCATACTATTAGAATATGGGAGAAGCGTTATAATCTCTTTTCACCCGAAAGAACGTCTACTAATATTAGAACATACAGTTTAAAAAGTTTGCAAAAGCTTTTGAACATCACCCTTCTATATCACAACGGATATAAAATATCAAAAATTGCGAAACTTCCTGAAAGCGAAATTCCGGTTATAGTCCGGGAAATTGTAGCCAAGAATAGTGAAAAGAGTCATGCTATCAATGCGTTCAAATTGTCAATGATAAATTTTGATCAGACCCTATTTTTCAACACTTACAATATCTTACTCGCAGAGCGTTCTTTTAGAGACATTTTTAACGAAGTTTTTATTCCACTCTTGAATGAGTTAGGGCTTTTATGGCAAACTGATACCATAAGTCCTTCTCACGAACATTTTATAACTAATTTGATTAAACAAAAGGTTTACATTAATACTGAGAAGTTACAACTCATTGAGCCTACTAGAAAAGACAAGGTTTTTGCATTATTCTTACCTGAAAATGAAATTCATGAATTAGGGCTTTTATATCTTAACTATGAAATTATTTTAAAAGGCTATAAATCTATTTACCTTGGGCAAACAATGCCAATTGAAAACTTGGTAGATTTATTAAAGTACTATGACAACCTTCATTTTGTTTCTTATTTCACAGTATCTCCAAACAAAGATGAAATTGGAAAATATATACAACAATTCAATACCACATTAAATCAGTCTGGCAATTCTAAGCTTTGGATTCTTGGACATCAAGTGCAACATATTTCGCAACAAACACTACCGGATTCTATTAAAACATTTAATTCTATTGAAAAATTAACCAATAGTTTAGCGTAAGCGTATTACATTATATGAAGAAAGTAGTAGTTATTGGATCTGGTTTCTCGTCGTTATCTGCAGCGTGTCACCTTGCCAAAGCAGGTTTTGATGTGTCAGTTTTTGAAAAGAATGAAACTGTTGGTGGTAGAGCTAGACAATTAAAAAAAGAAGGATTCACTTTTGATATTGGACCAAGTTGGTACTGGATGCCTGATATTTTCGAAAAATTCTTTAATGATTTTGGTAAATCTACCTCTGATTTCTATAAACTCAACAAGTTAAGCCCTGCCTATAAAATATTTTTTTCTGATGAAGTCATTACAATCGGTGACTGTATGGATAAGATATGTGATGAATTTGAACGCATTGAAAAAGGAAGTTCAGAACATCTTAGAAGTTTTATAAATAAAGCCCAAGAGAATTATGATATCGCCATTAATAAAATAGTGCTTAGACCTGGATTATCCCCATTTGAGCTTGTAACTAAAGACACTGTTTTAAGAGTAGATCAATTTTTTAAAACTATAAGTCAAGAGGTAAGAAAGCGTTTTAAAAATCCAAAATTAATTTCAACTTTAGAATTCCCAGTTTTGTTTTTAGGTGCCAAACCTAGTAACACGCCTTCATTTTATAGTTTTATGAATTTTGCTGATTTCGGTTTAGGCACTTGGCATCCTGAAGGTGGTATGTATGAAATTATCAAAGCCATGAAAAAATTGGCCGAGGACTTGGGTGTACATATTCATGTTAATTCTGCAGTTCAAAAAATAGAAGTCAAGGACGGAAAAACAACCGGTATCCAAGTGGATGGAAAGAAAATATATGCTGATGTTGTCATAAGCGGAGCAGATTATCATCACAGTGAAACTCTGCTAAATAAAAACTATAGACAATATTCTGAGGCCTACTGGCATAAGAAAACTTACGCTCCATCTTCTTTATTATTTTATGTTGGTTTTGATAAAAAACTAGATAATGTAGAGCATCACAATCTATTTTTCGATACTGACTTTGAAAAACATGCTGAAGAAATTTATGACAATCCGAAATGGCCTAGCGAACCTTTATTCTATGCAAATTTTCCTTCAGTGACGGATGATAGTATGGCGCCTCAAGGTTGTGAAACGGGCTTTTTTCTAATTCCTATTGCGCCAGGGCTTGAGGATACAGAACAATTACGAAATCAATATTTTGACCTTATTCTTAATCGATTCGCGTTAAGAACAAAGCAGGATGTAAAAAATAACATTATATTTAAAGAAAGCTTCTGTGTCAACGACTTTATAGAAGAGTATAATTCTTTTAAAGGCAACGCGTACGGAATGGCAAACACATTAACCCAGACTGCTTTTTTAAGACCTGGATTAAAAAGTAAAAAAGTAAAAGACTTATACTTTACCGGACAATTAACTGTGCCAGGGCCAGGAGTGCCTCCGTCTTTAATATCAGGTAAATTGGTCTCCGAATTGATTATTAAAAAACACATTTAAAATGAAATCTCTTTTTGATAACGTGTCTTACGACTGTAGTAAAATAGTGACTGAATCATACAGTACGTCATTTGCCTTAGCAACTAAAATGTTAGGCACTTCAATAAGAAGCGATATTTATAATATTTATGGATTTGTGCGTTTTGCAGATGAAATTGTCGACACCTTTCATGACTATAATAAAGAAGAGCTTTTCAATAATTTCGAAAAAGATTTGCAAAATGCAATTGAGCATAAAATTAGTTTAAACCCAATTTTAAATTCTTTTCAATATACCTATCATAAATATGATATCCCATTTGATCTTGTGGCTTCTTTTATGAAAAGTATGCGAATGGATTTGGTTAAAAAACAATATAAAACAAATGCTGAATATAAAGAATACATTTACGGTTCTGCAGATGTTGTAGGTCTTATGTGCTTATGTGTATTTGTAGATGGTAATAAAGAGCAATACGAAGAATTAAAAGAGTCTGCAATGGCATTAGGCTCTGCTTTTCAAAAAGTCAATTTCTTACGAGATTTGAAAGCTGATTTTGAGCTTCTAGAACGTTCGTATTTTCCAAACACAAATTTGTTGGAGCTAGACGAAGTTTCTAAAAAGAGAATCGTGGACGAAATTAAAACAGACTTTGCATTGGGCTATTCTGGTATTGAAAGACTACCAGCTGATGCTAAGTTTGGTGTTTATACAGCGTATAAATATTATAACAAACTATTACAAAAACTTCAAAATACGCCTCCTCTTGAAATAAAGAATACTAGAATTCGTGTTCCTAATTACCAAAAATTTGGTCTTTTAGCGAAATCTTACGTTAATTACAAACTTCAATTGGTTTAGTACAATGAAAATTTTTCTTTGGATTGTCATTTTCTTAGGAACATTCTCTACAATGGAATTCATGGCATGGTTCACTCATAAATATGTGATGCATGGTTTTCTTTGGAAGCTGCATCAAGATCATCACAAAAAAGATCATGATTCATGGTTTGAGCGCAATGACTTCTTTTTTATTTTTTATGCTGTTGTGAGTATGAGTTGTTTTTATTTAGGGTCCGAAACTAGTTTCTGGTATGGATACCCTTTAGGTTTCGGTATTCTCGCGTACGGTATTGCCTATTTTGTTGTTCATGACATATTTATTCATCAAAGATTTAAGCTATTAAGAAACGCCAATAATTGGTACGCAAAAGGTGTTCGAAGAGCACATAAAATGCATCATAAACATTTAGGTAAGGACCATGGAGAATGTTTCGGAATGCTTGTAGTTCCTTTTAAGTATTTTAAAAAGTAATGCCAAAAACTGCCATTATTATTGGCGCTGGAATAGCAGGATTAGCCTCTGCAATCCGATTAATCAAAAAAGGATACTATGTAACTGTTTTTGAATCGAATTCGTATCCTGGGGGAAAATTACATTCCAAGACTGTTGATGGTTATCGATTTGATTTAGGACCGTCATTATTTACCATGCCCTGGTTAGTCACTGAACTGTTTGAACTACATAGTAAAAAACCAGAAGACTATTTTCAATATTCACGAAAAGAAACTATCTGCAATTATTTTTGGGAAGATGGTACAAGATTTCAGGCTTCAGCAGATTCAGATACTTTTGCCATTCAAGGAGCCGAAGTCTTTTCCGAGTCGTCAGAAAACATCAAAAAATATTTAGTTAATAATAAAAAAAAATATGAGCATACTAGTTCTATTTTTCTTGAAAAATCACTCCATAAATCAAGTACGTATTTCTCTAAAAAAACATTAAAAGCACTTCTTCGTATCGGTGGAATGGGTATCTATAAATCACTAGACACTGAAAACAAATCGTATTTTAAAAACCCTAAACTCATTCAACTATTTAATAGGTATGCCACTTATAATGGGTCTTCACCTTTTAAAACACCAGGCATTATGTCTATGATTCCTCATTTAGAGATGGACCTCGGAACCTATTTTCCTAAAGGAGGAATGCATAGTATAACCAAATCTATATATAAACTAGCGAAAGATATTGGGGTACAATTTCATTTTAATCGACAGGTTGATGAAATTATAGTTGAAAACAATATCGCCAAAGGCATCAGATGTAATGGTGAAGCTTTAAAAGCAGATATAGTTGTAAGTAACATGGATGTATATCCAACTTATAAGAAACTACTAACTCAACAAAAACAGCCGAAAAGAGTATTACAACAAGAACGTTCAAGTTCAGCGCTTATTTTTTATTGGGGAATAAACAAAGAGTTTCCAGAACTCGATTTACACAATATCCTTTTTAGCGCTAATTACAAGAAAGAGTTTCAAAAGCTTTTTGATGAGAAAACTTTGCATGATGACCCAACCGTTTATATCAATATTACAAGCAAGGAAAATACCCAGGACGCTCCAAAAGATTCAGAGAATTGGTTTGTTATGATTAATGCTCCAGGCAATTATGGTCAAGACTGGCCCGAACTAATTAAAAAAGCCCGTACCACTATTGTAGAGAAAATTAATCGTGTTTTTAAAACTGATGTAGAAAGTTACATTACCACTGAATTTATTTTAGACCCCGTAGGTATTGAAACAAGCACAAGCTCTCATAGAGGAGCTTTATATGGTGCTGCCAGTAATTCTAAATTCGCTGCTTTTTTAAGACATCCAAATTTTAGTACAAAAATTGAAAACCTATTTTTCTGCGGTGGATCTGTGCACCCGGGTGGCGGTATTCCACTTTGCTTATTTTCTGCCAAAATCTTAATTGACGTAATACCTAATGATTGAAAATATCATAAATAAAATATCGCGAGTTACCTTCGGAGTTGGAATCATTTGGCTTTTTCATATTTCAGGGGCCATAGGTATTTATTGGGGTGACACTAATTGGTTTATTTCAAAATCACCATTAAACTTACTGATTAGTTTAGTGCTTTTCGTTTGGCTTTTTTCCATGAACACTAAAAAGAAATGGGTATTCTTCGTTTTGTTTTTTTTGATTGGAATGTTAGCGGAATGGTTAGGAGTTAATTACGGCTTACTATTTGGTCAATATAGTTATGGTAAAAATTTAGGTCTCAAATTTGATGGTGTGCCATATTTAATAGGCACGTATTGGGCTTTACTAACATTTATTACTGCTGAAATAGCTAAAATTTTAAAGCTGAAAAAGTGGTCTAAAATTGTCTTCGGAGCTGTCTTAATGGTAGGTCTTGATTTTTTAATGGAAAAAAGTGCTCCGGTGTTTGATTTTTGGGAATTCAAAGGACAAGTTCCACTAGATAATTATGTTGCGTGGCTGGCCATTGGTATAATCTTACAAACAATACTGCATTATTCAAATATTAAAGGAAATAGTACTATATCAATACATCTATTCTTTGCGCAGGTATTATTTTTTGGATTATTCTATTACTTTCCTATTTAATAGAATTTAGAGGGTTTTCACCAAACCACGTTCCGTAGGACTTATAAGGTTGAAAACGGGCGAAGAGCTCTTCAGAATACCACTTCAATTCTCGTGTTTTTCCAATTGCTTTTAGATGTCCTTTAGTTTGATATGCAAATTTGTTTAAATCATCTAGACTTCTCCACAAACTAAAAGTGGCCATATTTTTAAAAGGTAACTCCCCTATTCCTTTAGTCAAAAGCAATCCTTCATTTTTCATTAGCCCTTTTCTGGATTTAGGTACGAACTTCCAAAATTTCACTAATAACCTGGTTTTAATAGTAGCACGTGTAATAACTGCATAAGCTTGGATATCTGATAAATCACTACTCTTTTTGAAAGGATTTAGTCCTGCCCATTCACCACGAGCTATGATGTTTTTAAGATAGACCTGAAAATGCTCAATCGACTTTTCTTTATAGCGTTTGACTAATGGGTTAGAAAGATGATAATCCATTGCAAAAGTTTCATTCTCCCAAACCTGAATTATGGCGTAAGTTGAAAAATCTGGCTTAGGGCTGAAACCCTCTTGACCGGTACCTAAAAGTTTATAAAACTGTTGGCCTTTTATATTGGAAAGATGTTTATGAGCAAATTGCATCATTGTAAAAGCCCAAAGTTTTTCTTTAAAACTTGAAAATCTAAAAAAAGTAAGGGTAGTAACTTGACTCATTCTAACGAGCAATCAAATCATCAATTAAATCTCGAACAGTAGAAGTATTCCAATCAGCTATACCATCTTGCTCTATAACAATGGTTCCAGTTTGGTCAATTAGGTAAGAATAAGGGGGTTTTTCAGGCACTTCGACCGCTGACTTATCACCAATTATCAAATAAGTAACAGGAAAAGTGAAATCATGCTTCTGCATAAATTCCTCAACCGGCGGTCGATTCTCGTTTGTAATAATATAAAAATCAACCTGGTCTTTATATTGATTATATAAATCTTGAATACTTTTTAACTCAGCCTCGCTGGGTAAGCGCCATGATGCCCAAAAGTTAATGAGAGTAATTTTTCCCTTCGATTTTTCAAAATTTACTAAATTCCATTCAGCATCTTTCAAACGCCAATCAAAATCTGTTATTTGTCTTCGATTAGCTTCATCCACTATGTACGGTGAGAATGAAAAAATCCTATTTAAAAATAGCTTTCCATAGTGTCCAAGAGGTGTCACAAAAAATGAAAGAATGAATAATATAACAGTTATATTTAAAACTGTCTTTTTCTTTATGGCCATATACAATGGTTCTTTAAAACCAAAAAGCTCTTGACATCTCAAGAGCTTTTTAGTTTTGCTTATATCAATTTATGCGTTTTCTTTCTTAATAACGTTTAAAGCAGATCCTTCATTAAACCAATCTATTTGAGATTGATTGTATGTGTGATTCGCCATTATAGTATCTTTAGTTTCATCTGTATGAATTACTTCAAGCGTAAGGGGAGTACCTGGTGCAAATGATGCTATGTCAACAAAGTTGAAGGTGTCATCTTCTTGAATTAAATCATAGTCGCTTTCATTTACAAAAGTCAACCCAAGCATACCTTGTTTTTTAAGGTTTGTTTCGTGTATTCTTGCAAATGATTTTACTAAGACAGCCGCAACGCCTAAATGACGTGGCTGCATTGCTGCATGTTCTCTTGATGAACCTTCACCGTAGTTATGATCACCTACTACAATTGATTTAATTCCCTCTGCTTTATATGCTCTTTGAGTATCCGGAACACCGCCATACTCTCCAGTTAATTGGTTTTTAACAAAATTGGTTTTCTTATTATATGCATTGACAGCACCAATTAAGGTGTTATTAGCAATATTGTCTAAATGACCTCGGTAACGCAACCATGGTCCGGCCATGGAAATATGGTCGGTAGTACATTTTCCAAAAGCTTTAATCAAAAGTTTAACACCTTGTAAATCTTCTGTTTGTATTGGAACAAAAGGTTCTAACAACTGTAAACGTTCAGAAGTTGGTGCAACAACCACTTCAACGCCACTTCCATTTTCCATCGGAGCTATAAATCCAGCATCCTCCACTTCAAAACCTTTTGGAGGTAATTCCCACCCAGTTGGTTCGTCAAACTTTACCTCTTCACCATTCTCATTGATTAAGGTATCAGTTAAAGGATTAAAATCCAATCGACCAGCAATAGCAATTGCTGCCGTAATTTCTGGCGAAGCAACAAAAGCGTGCGTATTAGGGTTTCCGTCAGCACGTTTTGCGAAGTTCCTATTAAAAGAATGAACTATACTATTTTTAGGTGCATTTTTTGGATCGCTATAACGAGCCCATTGACCAATGCACGGTCCACAAGCATTAGTAAATATTTTAGCGTCTAATTCTTCGAAAATACCGAGGATTCCATCGCGTTCCGCTGTATATCTAACCTGTTCAGAACCAGGATTAATTCCCAATTCAGCCTTCATTTTTAATCCTTTATCTAAAGCTTGCTGTGCTATAGATGAAGCTCTTGATAAATCTTCGTAAGATGAATTGGTACAAGAACCTATTAATCCCCATTCTACTTGAATTGGCCATTCATTTTGCGTGGCTTTTTCAGTCATACTATTACCAATTTGAGTTGATAAATCTGGAGTAAATGGTCCATTTAATAAAGGTCCTAATTCAGATAAATTGATTTCAATAACCTGATCAAAGTATTGTTCTGGGTTTGCATAAACCTCATCATCAGCAGTTAAATGCTCTTTAACGGCATTAGCAGCATCAGCAATATCAGCTCTTTCAGTAGCTCGTAAATAGCGTTCCATTGATTCGTCGTAGCCAAAAGTTGAAGTTGTTGCCCCTATTTCAGCTCCCATATTACAAATAGTACCTTTACCGGTACATGATAATGCTTTAGCTCCAGGTCCAAAATATTCAACAATTGCTCCTGTACCACCTTTAACAGTAAGTATTTCGGCAACTTTTAATATAACATCTTTAGGCGCTGTCCAACCTGAAATAGTACCCGTCAATTTAACTCCAATTAGTTTTGGAAACTTAAGTTCCCAAGCCATACCTGCCATAACATCTACAGCATCAGCGCCACCAACTCCAATAGCAACCATTCCTAATCCACCTGCATTCACAGTATGCGAATCAGTACCAATCATCATTCCACCCGGAAATGCATAATTCTCTAAAACCACTTGATGAATAATACCAGCGCCAGGTTTCCAGAAGCCTATTCCATATTTATTAGAAACTGATTCTAAAAAATTAAAAACTTCGGCACTACTACTGTTCGCAGATTTCAAATCCACAGCAGCTCCGCTTTTTGCTTGAATAAGATGGTCACAATGAACCGTAGTTGGTACCGCAACTTTTGGCTTTCCAGCCTGCATAAACTGTAACAAAGCCATTTGTGCTGTCGCATCTTGACAAGCTATGCGGTCAGGAGCAAAATCGACATAGTCTTTTCCTCTTTGAAATACTTTAGAAGGATTTCCGTCCCAAAGGTGGGAATACAATATTTTCTCAGCCAGTGTAAGAGGCTTTCCAACTAATTTCCTTGCTATGTCTACCCTTTCTCCCATGGTAGCATAGACTTCTTTAATCATGTCAATGTCAAACGCCATTCTGCAAAAATATTTTAGTATTACAATTTGCTAAAATTACAAAAATGAAGTCGGGTATAAAATAATACATTAGGGTATGAGACCACTTTTATTAAAAAGCAAGTAAACCTATGGCCATAATTGTCATTTTATCAACTAAAAATAACCAATACAGTTTTTATTATTTACAACAATTCTTGAATAATATTATCTTCAGAAATACCTTCAGCCTCTGCTTTATAATTTTTAAGAATACGATGTCTTAAAATACCAGGGGCGACAGCTTTAACATCTTCAATGTCTGGAGAGAATTTACCATTGACCGCAGCATGTGCTTTAGCAGCCAATACTAGGTTTTGAGAAGCTCGAGGTCCAGCACCCCATTCAATATAGTTCTTTACAAAATCAGAAACACCTTCAACATTAGGTCTCGTTTTGTTTACTAAACGTACTGTATAATCAACTACGTTATCAGCTATGGGAATGCGACGAATCAAACTCTGAACCTCATTAATCGCATCAGCGCTAAACAAGGTGTTGAGCACAACTGAATTATCAGCAGTTGTAGACTTTACAATATTTATTTCTTCTTCAATTGAAGGATAAGACAAGTTGATAGCAAACATAAATCTATCTAACTGCGCCTCTGGAAGAGGATAAGTACCTTCTTGTTCGATAGGGTTTTGTGTGGCTAAAACAAAATATGGACGTTCAAGTTTATGTTGCTGACCAGCAATTGTTACTGCCCTTTCTTGCATGGCCTCTAAAAGCGCGGCCTGAGTTTTAGGGGGCGTACGATTAATTTCATCTGCCAAAATAATATTAGCAAAAATTGGTCCTTTTATGAATTTAAAATTTCTGTTTTGATCTAAAACCTCGCTTCCTAAAATATCACTTGGCATTAAATCTGGGGTAAACTGAATACGTTTAAAATCTAAACCTAAGGTTTGAGCTATGGTATTTACCATTAAAGTTTTTGCCAAACCTGGCACTCCAATTAAAAGAGAATGACCGCCAGTATAAATAGATAAAAGAATTTGGTCAACAACTTCATTCTGACCAACAATTACCTTTGCAATTTCAGACTTTAGGGCCTTGTGTTTTTGAACAAGATTTTCAATAGCGGTTACATCTGACATACTAGTTTTTTACCCAATTATTAGCAAAATCACAATCTCTATTTTCGCTATCAACATGAATGTAAACGTCATCTATTTTTTCTTTTAACCATTTCTGTACAGCTTTAAACTGCTTATCCCTTAAGGCTAATTCTTGAATTTTTATGTAATCCCTTGCAAAATCCGCTTTATGTTCATCATAACGATTTGAAATCTGCATGATTTTATATTTTGACGGGCCACCTCGAGGATCATCTTCACGTGTTGGTCTTGAAATTTCACCGTCTTTAAGATTACGTACTTGATTATATAAGGTAGGGTCCATTTTAGTTAACTCAAACTTGGAATCAAAATTTACAGGATTACGTAAAAGACCACCATCAAATTTGGTTTCTTTTTCATCAGAAAAATTTTGAGCAGCTTCGGCAAAAGTATATTTACCATCTAAAACCTGCTGCCTGATTGAATCTAATTCTTGAGAAGCTTTTAACATTTCTTCATCGGACACTTCAGGCCTTAACAGAATATGCCTTAAATCGACCTCTTGACCTCTAATTTTTTCGACAATAATAATATGATATCCGAATTGTGTCTCAAAAGGATCCGAAATTTCACCTTCTTGTAAACTAAAAGCAACATCTTTAAATTCCTTAACAAAAGGTGTTTGTCTAGTCATACTATAAAAACCACCTTTAGACTTTGAACCAGGATCTTGAGAATAAAGTATTGCTTTTACATTAAAACTTGCATCATTCTCTTCTACGTCTTGTTTAATATTATTAAGTCTATCAATAATTTTTTGCTTTTCCTCCTCTGATGGTTCAGGCTGTTTAACAATTTGAGAGATTTCTAATTCAGCACCAAAAACAGGGCGTTCATCTTCTGGTATTTTATAAAAAAACTGTCGTACTTCTTCAGGCGTTACTTCGATTTCTTCAACAATCTTACCTTGCATTTTTTGAGACAACATTTGCAATTTGTTTATTTCAAAAAGTTCGGCTCTGAAGCTGGCTAAATCAGGCTTTTTATAAAATTTCAATACTTTTTCAATTGATCCAACCTGCGAAGTCAATTGTTGAATTTGGCGATCACTAGTGGCATTTACTTGGTCATCAGAGACCAATAAACTATCCTGGACTGCTTGGTGGGCATATAGACGATCTTCCATTAGTTTTCCTAGTAATTGACATTGAGTAATATCATCAGTAGTAGCCCCTTGACTTTTTAAGTCAATTAATGTTTTTTCAACATCAGAATCTAAAATTACATAATCGCCAATTACTGCAGCAATACCATCTAATTTTACTCTTTTACCTATTACTACAGTGTCTTTAGCTTCATCACTATTCTCAGTAGTCAACTCACTACTTTTAGTTTCTTGAGCTGATACTCCAATTACAATTACAAAAAATAAAGCTGTAAAAATTCTAATTTTCTTGCACATATATTTCAAATTCGTTTTTCTGAATACCTTCGTCTATAATTTCCGTTTCTAACTTTCTTACATACTCTAATCGTCGCCGATTTAACAGTACTCTTTTGATATCTGTTTTTATATAAGAAAGCGGTGCGATGTCATTAACATTCAAAACACCAGTAACTTTACCCAAATATACCCCCAATGAATCTTGTAATTCAAAAAATTGTGATTTCTTTAAGTACCTATCTTCATTGGTGCTATTGAGCGGGGCTATTTCATTTAGCACTCTAGATGCACTGACCCATATTGAATCATTAAAGTGGATCTTCTTAAATTGAACCCCAATCGAGTCAAGATAGTTTTTATCGTCTTCGGTAAATGATTTAATCTTATCAACCACTACATTTTTATCTAAAAATTGATTTGGCAACTCAACAAATCTAAGCTGAACTATTTTTTCATTCAGTTTAAAGTTCTCTTTTTGACCTTCATAAAAAGTCTTTAATTGAGAACTACTAATAGCAGTATCATTTGCCTGTTGCACCAGAGCCTCAGTATACGCACGAGTGTACAAATCAGTTTTATAATCATTAACCAACCGGTTGAACTCGTTCAACTGTTCTTCTGATAGGTTAATTTTAGATTTAGAAAGTAATAGTTGTTTAGAAGCCCATTTGTTTATAAAATTAACGGCAAAGGCTGTACTATCCTGTTTAGACATCCCCTTTGTGATAAAGGGCTCAAGATCCTCAGCAAAAAGATAAGACTCGCCTACTCTAGCTATTGGCAAAGTATCTTCACCGTCTTTAAAGAAAGAACCACAAGACACTAAAAAAAGTACCCCAATAAGAAAGAAGTACTTATTATTATGATGTTTTAAAAAAAGCATTGCGCAAAAATAACAATTACTTAAAGCCACACAAGCTGTTTGGAATTGATTAACACATTTTTAGTGTAGCTGTAAATCAATATTTTAGTATTTTCAACCGTATTAAAGGCTTAAATAAAAACCATCTATAAATTAGAACCGTTAATGGAAAAAATTCTTGACAGAAAAATTAAGTTCATTTGGGATTTTAAAGGCCCAGCTGCGGCTAAAACCGCCGAGCATTATGAAAAACATTTGCAAGAATATGTTTTAAATGAAGAATTAAAATTTGATACTACAGGATTTGGCCATTTAAGTGATATGCATAGTATTGCTTTTTTGGTTGTTGCCGAGTTTGAAATGATACAAGCCCGAGACGACTTAAAACCGCATAGAGGAGAATTATATTTAGATTAAGAACTAAAGGTTATGCAATCTCAAAAAATATACTTTTTAGTATTCGTATGTCTAATTTTTTCGTGCAAAAAAGAGGAACCTAAAAATCCTTTACTTGAGGCACTTAAATCAGAAAACAGAAAAATCAGTGTTGTAGCAGATAGTATTGAACAACATGAAGTTCAAATACGTTATACCAAAATAGATAGACTAAACGACAGCATTATCTTTACAGATTATGACTTTCAAGTTGAAAAAAACAATTACTTCTATCCTGCGAGTACAGTTAAATTTCCTGCAGCAGTAGCAACACTAGAAAAACTTAATGAATTAGATTCATTAAATAGATATTCAAACTTTTATGTAGAAGGTGATTCTATAAAAAGCAACTTTGCGCGATCGATAGAAGAAATTTTTGCTGTTAGTGATAACGACGCAAATAACAGACTGATTGAGTTCTTAGGGTTTGATGATTTAAATAATAGAATTAGATTAAAAGGACTTCAACCCTTCAGAATAGCACATAGGCTATCAACAATTAATGCTGATGAAGTAACCACAAAACCCTTAGTGATTTATCTAAATGATAGTACAACTACAACTTCAGAATCAATTACCTCAAAGATACCGGAGCAACTAAAATTCAACGGAGTAAAAAAAGGTGATGGGTTTTATGCTGGTGATTCTCTTTATGAAGAACCTTTTGATTTTGGTTTAAAAAATTACTATCCAATTAACTCGCAGCACGAGCTGCTTAAAAGGATTATTTTTCCAAATCAATTTCCTGAAGAAGAACGTTTTAAACTCAATAAAAATCAGCATGAGTTTTTACTCCATGCTATGCATACCTTGCCAAAAAACACTGGTTATAACCAAGCAGAATATTATGATAGCTATGGTAAGTTCTTTATGTACGGTGATACTAAGGAGCCTATACCAGATTACATAAAAATTTATAATAAGGTTGGCTATGCTTATGGAACTTTAACCGATTGCGCCTACATAAAAGACACCAAAAACAATATAGATTTTCTAGTTACTGCTACAATTTTAGTCAATAGCGATGGTGTCTTTAATGATGACAATTATGAATATGACGATATAGGCATACCTTTTTTGGCTCAATTAGGAAGAGAGTTATATGATTATGAATTAGGCCGAAAATAAAAAACTATCAATTTTTTAATATTTATTTATTGGGTCCTTTTTTTTAGAATACGTCAATCATTTTAGTTTAAATTTCCACATTCTCTTTAATTCTCAATATCACTGGCTACTTCTTTCAATTTTCATAGTTTCAATACTTATGAACGCCAAACTGACAACCGTTGAAAGAAGAGATTGAGATTTCTTTACTTAAAAATTTATTTCCTGAAGGTAAAACCAGAAATTATGCGAAAGACACTATTATTTCTGATATTCATAGAGAAGTAACCACCTTCCGATGGTTAATTCAAGGAGCTTTTGACTATTTTATTGCACTGCAAGAAACTAATCAAGAAATTTTAGTATGTCAAATTTCCGAACCATTTAGTACTATAGGTTTAAGTGGTCTTTTACCCGCAAAAAGATACCACTACAAAACTGTAGTTTCTTCTCATGATTCCATTTTCTTCGAAGTAACCATTGCTGAACTTGAGAATCATTTTAAAAAAGATATTCAGAACAAACTATTACAAAATATATGTTCAAAATTATATCATCAACTTAGAGTTGCTTTACTAAAACAAGTAGAACTTTTGCAACCTGTTCAACCCTATCCCCTAACAAGAGATAAAGAGTTTTTTATGAAGCCTGAAATTCATAATTCAGAAATCATAGCCCTAATGCGTTGTTCTCCTTTTCTTGACCAATTTAACGAGGGTAGGCTTTCAAAATTAGCAGCTATTGCCGAACGTCGTGAATACGAACCCTATGAAGTTTTATACATACAAGACCGTATTGCAGCCGGTGTATACATTCTCATTGAAGGCGAAGTAAGCATCAAAAGAAAAGTGGATAATATTGAAATAAAACAACGCTCAATAAGTAATGCAGGATTTATTTTTGGATGGTCCTCGCTGATTGATGAAAAAGATATTTGCTCAGCTATTACTACAAAGAAAACAGCAGTTTATTTTATTGACTACAAAGATTTCTCAATACTTATCAAAGACGAGCCTTCTTTTGAAGAACAATTCTATAAACGACTTTTATGGCTAATTGGAAATCAAATTAATGCCGCCTTTTTAAGATATATTGGTCTTTTCGGTAAATACAATCTTCAGGCAGTGTTTCAATTGATTGAAAACAACAAGTCAAGACTTCCATTAACTTCTAAGTTTCATCAAATCAATCATCTTTTAAAAAACAGTACAACTAAAAAAATAGCTTATAATATTCTAGAAAATCTATTAAGCGAAGGAACTTCTTTAGAAAGACATTTGGCCTCATTAAGTCTTGAGCTTTTAAAAGATGACAAAGAAGAACTAGACTTTATTGATGGTTTACATCATATTTATGAAACCGTAGCAAACAACAAATTAAATAACTCTAAACAAGTTAGAAAGGCCTGCGCAAAAGCAACTACAGACTTATTTGAACCATTGGCATATCACATCGAAGGTTGGGAAAACATGCCCGAAGAAAGCGGAAATATATTCATTTATAATCATCTTATTAATGATGAGCTTTATACTTTAAACAACAATTTTCAAATAACATTAGATTCCCACTTTGTGAGCGCTATGCTTTTAGATAAAAAATATGGCGAACCTGGTATTAGAACTGTTCGTATTGGTCAGGGTCAAGAATATGGACATCAAAATTACTACAACAAACTAGGACATATTAATGTATTTACAAAAGAATCAGAACATAAGTCTTCCACCACCAAAAAAGAAGTGAGAAGTATTTTTTATAAAGACGGAGAACGCTATTTAAAAAATGGCTATAATTTGATTATTAGCCCGGAAGGCACTTCATATAAAACTGAAAATTCCCCTGGTCCTTTTAAGTTAGGAAGCTTTAAACTTGCTCTCAACTCAAAACCAGAACCAAAAATCATCCCTATTGTAATTGTTAATTTTGATAAAAAAATAAAAGACAATCTCTACTATTGTAAAATTTTGGCTCCTTTTAAAGTCAGCGAATATGTAAAATCGAATTCAACTAAAGACTTAATTAAGTTTGTAGAAGCTTATCAAAAGACCTATGCTAATTATGTTCAAGAAACTATTGAAGAAGCGGACAATTTTAAGATTAAGCAAATAAACTCTGAAGAATTGTCTAATCCGCCAGAGATATGGAGTAACGAGATTAAAAGACTTAAGAATAGGGTAAACAAGCTAAATCATCAAAATGACCTTATTACTTTTTATGGTAGCTCTTCCATTCGTTTATGGGTAAACATGAAAAAAGACTTACATCCATTACATGTTTTAAATTTAGGATTTGGAGGGTCTTCTTTTTCATGGTGTACCCACTATTTTTCAGAAATATTTCAGAACGTAAACCCAAGTAAAATTGTTTTATATGCAGGAGAGAATGATTTAGCTGAGGGCAAAACACCTCATGAGGTACTCGCAGATTGCAAGGAATTGGTAGACCTAATTCATCAGAAATATGATGCCGTAGAATTAGCTTTTATTAGCTTAAAACCAAGTGTTGAAAGAACATATTTAATTCCTCAAATAATTGAAACCAATCTTTTATTATCAAAATATATTATTGGTGAGCTCAACGCACAATTCATCAATGTTTTTGCTAGAATGATTACTACTGAAAATCGACCAAGGCCTGAATTATATTTGAGCGACGGTTTACATCTTAACAAAAAAGGATATGCTATTTGGAGTCAAACCATTCAAACCGCATTAACTCTTAATGAGCAAGAACCTATATTGAACGAACCTTTTGTGAATGTATAGTAAAATAAAAAACCATCGCTAAAAGCGATGGTTCTTATATAAATACATTTGGGAAATTATTGAGGCATTACAACATCTTCGATAATGTGTATTACACCATTTGAAGCCATAACATCTGTTTTAGCTATTTTACTATAATTACCATTAGCATCCATTAAGAAGATACCTCCATCTTTGCTAACCGCGGTTACTTTACCACCGTTTAAAGTCGTTAATTCTGCTTTTCCATTTCCTTTTTCTAATGCCGCAACAACATCAGCAGCTACAATTTTACCAGCTACTACATGATAAGTTAATATTGCAGCCAGTTTTTCTTTATTTGCCGGTTCAAGTAAAGAATTCAATGTATTTGCATCAATTTTTGCAAATCCTGAATTCACCGGGGCGAAAACTGTAAAAGGACCATCACCTTGAAGTGCCCCAACCAAATCTGCTGCTTTTAAAGCAGTAACTAAAGTTGAGAAATCGTCTACAGATACTGCAATATCCACAATGTTTTGAGATTTTTGAGCATTTGTTGATTGTGTAAATAAAACTAATGCTACCGTTGAAAGAATAAAAATTACTTTTTTCATTTTTGTGTTTTTAATTGTTTAATAGAATTATTAATTTTTCAATGTTTAATGTTCTTATTTACACCCTAAAAATACCGTTGGATGAGTTCAACCTTATTTTATCATATCTTTAACATCGCTTATGCCCCATAACTTAGAGGACATTGAAATAATCAGTCGATTATCCAAAAAGGATAAAGACGCGCTGTACTTGTTATACGATAAGTATTCAGGTGCTCTATTTGGTGTTATTATAAGAATGTGCCGTAATCAGGTAATGGCTGAAGATTTATTACAAGAGACTTTTATCAAGATTTGGCAAAAAATTGACTCTTATGATGCTTCAAAGGGTAAATTTTATACTTGGGCTTATCGCATTGCAAAAAATGTTACTTTAAATTCTTTGCGAAAACCTGACTTGCTCATCCAAAGTGAAGAATTAAGTGTAAATACTAGAAAAGCAACATTAGAACCTGAATCAGATTTTAATGGACTCAACGGAGCAATTAGCAAATTAGAACCTCATCACCAAGAAGCTATTTCTTTAGTGTATTTTAGGGGTTACACCCACCGTGAGGCCAATCAAGAGATGGGAGTTCCCTTGGGTACTTTCAAATCTTATATTCGTCAAGCATTAGTTTTGCTTCGCGAAAGTTATAGTCATGAGTTGATAATCATTGGGTTACTAATAGAAACTTTTTGATGATGGATAGAAAGAAAATATTAGAAAACGGATTATTAGAAAAATACCTTTTAGACGAGCTTTCATCACTTGAAAGCCAAGAGGTCATTGCTGCCATTGCTAGTGATGAACAATTAAGAACTCAATTTGAACTTTTAGAAGAAGATTTCGAAAGAATGGCTATAGAAAATGCCATAAGCCCGCCAGATTATGTAAAAGTTCAATTACAAACAAAGCTTCATAAATCAACAAAAAAGTCTAAAGAAAGAATTTGGCTTTATGCAGCAGCAAGTGTCGCTGTTCTATTTTTTATGACCTCATTCTTAATGTTTAATCGTTGGCAAAATACCAAGACAAACTATAATTCTTTGCAAAATCAAACAATGGTCTTACAAGAACGATTAAATGCTTTGGAAGAAAATTATATTTTAACCAATCAACGCTTAAAAACCATTAACGGACCGAAAACAATACCGCTCATATTACATGGAAATGATTTAGTACCAAATTCAAGAGCGGTGGCTTATGTGAACCATGAAAATAAAATGGTCGTTGTTAATGCACAGGGTTTGCCTGAACTCCCAAATAACAGCACGTACCAAATGTGGAGTGATGTTGATGGCGAAATGATTGATATGGGTTTATTACCTACAAATGAAGAGCTTATTACCCTAAAGTATATAGATAAAGCAGAATCACTAAACATTACTATTGAGCCAGCTGGAGGAAATGATCACCCAACGGTTGAAAAGTTAATAGCATATGTGACTTTATAAGTCTAATGGTTTCTAAACTAGAACACTAACTAAATTTAGAAATCATGAAAAAATTAATCGCAGAATTTATTGGAACATTATGGCTCGTATTAGGCGGGTGTGGTAGTGCTGTTATTGCCGCTGCCTATCCAGAACTTGGTATTGGATTTGTAGGGGTGGCATTGGCCTTTGGTTTAACCGTTTTAACTATGGCTTATGCAATAGGTCATATTTCTGGTTGTCATTTAAACCCGGCCGTATCTATTGGTCTTGCTGTTGCTGGTCGTTTTGACAAAAAAGATTTGTTTCCTTACATTATTGCTCAGCTTTTAGGCGCAATTGCTGGCGCTGCCGTTTTGTATGTTATTGCCACTGGAAAACCAGGTTTCGAACTTGGAGGATTTGCCGCCAACGGATTTGGTGAACATTCACCGGCTGGTTACAATATGGTTGCTGCCTTTTTTGCTGAATTGGTATTAACTTTTATGTTCTTGATGATTATTTTAGGCGCTACTCATTCTAAAGCTCCAAAAGGTATGGCCGGTATTGCTATTGGCTTAGGTTTAACTTTAATACATTTAATCAGTATCCCTGTAACAAATACTTCTGTAAACCCTGCTCGTAGTACTAGTCAAGCATTATTTGCAGACGGTTCCTGGGCTATACCACAACTTTGGTTGTTTTGGGTTGCTCCAATTTTAGGTGCAATACTTGCTGGTTTTGTTTACAGCCTTTTGTCTCCAGAACAAGAATAAAATTAAGTAAAAAAAAGATAAAGCGCAATTAGATATGATTGCGCTTTTTTTATGAAATAGGTTCACCGTATAAATCAAAATCAGATGCTTCTGTAATTTTTATTTTGGTAAAATCACCAATCTTCACATAATATTTCTTAGCATCAATGAGAACTTCATTATCAACATCAGGAGAATCGTACTCCGTACGGCCTACAAAATGATTACCTTCTTTACGGTCAATAATGCAGCGATAAATTGCTCCTATGCGTTCTTGATTCAATTCCCAAGAAATTTGAGATTGTACCTCCATAATTTCATTAGCGCGTTGTTGTTTCAGTTCTTCAGGAACATCGTCTACTAAACCATAAGCATGTGTATTTTCTTCATGACTATAAGTAAAACAACCTAAACGTTCAAAACGCATGTCCACAACCCATTGTTTTAAAGTCTGAAAATCTTCTTCAGTTTCACCAGGATAACCTACAATCAAGGTAGTTCTAATTGTCATTTCAGGTACTGCTGCCCTGAAATCTTGTAAAAGCTTAGTAGTCTTGGCTTTTGTAGTTCCGCGACGCATACTTTTTAAAATAGGATCAGCAATATGCTGCAACGGAATATCAATATAATTGCAAATTTTTGGTTCATTTCTCATTACATCTAACACATCCATAGGAAAACCAGTCGGAAAAGCGTAATGTAAACGTATCCATTCAACTCCATCAACAGCAACCAATTTTTGAAGTAATTCAGCTAGGTTTCTTTTCTTATATAAGTCAAGACCATAATAGGTTAAATCTTGAGCTATTAATATCAGTTCTTTTACCCCTTTTGTAGCTAATTTTTCTGCCTCTTGAACCAATTCTTCAATCGGTTTACTTTTATGTTTCCCGCGCATTAGAGGAATTGCACAAAAAGAGCAAGGCCTATCACAACCTTCAGCAATTTTTAAATACGCATAATTTTTAGGTGTTGTGGTTAAGCGCTCACCAATTAATTCATGTTTATAATCTGCACCTAAAGCTTTTAATAAATTTGGCAAATCACTTGTGCCAAAATATTCATCCACATTAGGAATCTCTACTTGTAAATCTGGCTTATATCGCTCACTTAAACATCCAGTAACAAATACCTTATCCACTTCTCCGGCTTCCTTTTTTTGAACATATTCCAAAATAGTATTAACACTCTCCTCTTTTGCATTCGCTATAAATCCGCAAGTATTAATTACAACCACATTGCCTTCTTCTTCATGAACCACCTCTTTGTTATTCGCTCGAAGTTGTCCCATTAGAACTTCGGAATCATAAACATTCTTGCTACAGCCTAAGGTTACTACGTTGATTTTGTTCTTTTTAAGTGATTTTGTCCGCATATTCTTTGAATGGAGGGCAAAAATACAACAAGCACTGCAATTGGTCGATTTTAATGCATATTTCTTTAGCTAGTACGTTAAACTTTTAAAGCCTTTAAGAGTCCAAATCTAAAACCTTGAACTGATGAAAAATTCAATCATATATATCTTAATAAGTTTTTTTATAATATCATGTTCTACAGATAGCATTGAACCAAGTAATACCAATACTGAAAATCAAGAAGAGTCTGAAGTTAGAAATTTGTATTTTCCACCCTTACAATCGGCAACTTGGGAAACCATGTCCGTAGTCGAAGCTGGTTGGGATAGTAGTGCTGAAGAACCTTTAAGAGATTTTTTAGATCAGAATGACACTAAAGCCTTTATTATTTTAAAAGATGGACAATTACTAGTAGAATGGTACTTTGATGACCACACACAAAATACAAGTTGGTATTGGGCTTCAGCAGGTAAAACCTTGACCGCTTTTACAGTAGGATTGGCACAAGAAGATGGCTTTTTGAGTATTAACGATAAATCTTCAAATTATCTAGGACAAAACTGGACTTCATTAGAAGAAGAGAAGGAAGATTTAATTACAGTTTGGCATCAACTTACAATGACCACTGGTTTGAATGATTTGCAGTTTGATTGTGTTACAGCCAATTGTTTGACATATGTTTCTGATGCAGGTAATCGTTGGGCTTACCATAACGGACCTTACACTTTATTACAAAGCGTAGTTCAGAGTGCAACTCAGGAAGATTGGTCCGATTATTTTAATACAAACTTAAGGGATAGAATAGGCATGGATGGTTTCTGGTTTTCTACCAATGACTTGAACAACGTATATTTTAGTACTGCTCGTAGCATGGCTAGATTTGGTTTATTAAATCTAAACAATGGTATTTGGGACGGAGAAACTATTTTGGCCGACACCAATTATATAAGTGATATGAAATCTACTTCACAAAATATAAATGACGCTTATGGTTATTTGTGGTGGTTAAATGGCAAATCTGCATACAGAGCCCCAGGTTCTCAATTAGAATTTAATGGTGAATTGATACCCAACGCACCAACAGACACCTATTCTGGCCTAGGTAAAAACGACCAAAAACTATATATCGTTCCAAGTCAAGGTTTGGTAATTGTAAGAATGGGAGAAGATACAGGAGAAAACCTATTAGGACCTTCAAGTTTTGACAATGAACTTTGGGAGAGACTAACTCTTCTGATAAATTAAGGTTTACAGAAATTTAATATCCCGTTCAACCTTTGTAGTTATAACAATATTTGGTGAGTATTCTTGAATCATGGTTTGTTGATAACTAGAGTTGAGGTATATGACTTCTGAGTAATGTAAAGAGATAAACTGAACTAATGCTCTAGAAAAAGAATCTCCAAAGATAAGAACCCTTAATTCATTTCCGCAGTTTGGGTTTTTTGTAATCTTTGTTTCAATATCGAAATTAAAATTGTTTGTTTCATTAAAATAATTCAATCCTTTTTTAAATTCAAACACCGGAAAATCATCAGTATACGACATTTTTTCAACACCCATAATGTTTGCTAAATCTCCAAAATCATGTTTTATATTTGAAATTTTAAAGTCTTCATAGTCAAACGGCTTAACACCTAAAAGAGCATAATTTATATTGAAAAAACTTTTATATCCCACGAAAGCACCGTGCGAATTCCAATGGGTGTCAAACTTTCTGTATAAATTATATTGTAGTTTACTTTTCATAAGATCTTGGGTGACATCAAAAAAGTGAAAGTTTTTCTGTTTTAAATAAGAAGTTATCTGAGTCCTTAAATTCAACTCATTTCTTATTTGCATTTTCATAGAAAATGGCAATTTTTCTGAATAAATAGAGTGTTTGTTAGGCCAAAAACCACATACATAAATTATACCTTGATCATTCAGAAAAACTTTTCGTTTTAATAATTCTTGATACTTCTCTTCTATTTCTTTTTTGGTGTAAAGATTCTTATTTGCATAGCTTGAATACATGGAACCTTTAAGAGAATTGTAAAACAGATATCCATCTTTACCAAATAAGGCTTCTTCAGGTTTTGGAGAAGATTTGAAAATTTTGACTTTTATCAAAGCAGATAATTCAATTAAATTGTTCCTAAACCCAAAATTGTCATTGAAATAGTCTTCAAATAAAGCTGGATAATTCTGATTAAAAGTAAATTCTGGCTTTGACGCCATTTTTCTCTTTTCTATTTCATTTTTATCAGATTTCAAATTTAATAGTAAGGTTGGCAAGAATATAGAAGTAAAAAAGAATATCAAGAAAACATTCTCAATCGTTTGTTTAAAATAAAATATTGTATTTAAAGAAAATAAAAAAGTAGTAATTGAAATAAAAAAAATGCATCCGATTAAATAAATAAATTTTTTCTCAATTATAGGCTGTGGAACTCTTAGATTTATTAATTGTTTGGACACTTCGTTATTAGAAGTTAAAAATGGATCATAAAGATTATTAAGAGGTTTTAAATAAACTCTATCACCTTGAATATCAATAAACTCATTAGAGTTAAAATAGCTGTCCGTTAGATTCAATTTAGCTCTAGTACCCAAAGAAATAAGATCAATTGACCTAATATTTATCTCTTTCTGATTCTTATTTTGACCCAAATCAAGTCTTAACTCTTGTAATGATTTAATTACAGGTAATTTCAATCTAAATTTACGAATCCCTTGTTTTCCTTCAAAAGTGATTCTTGTACTTTGTTTTTCTGTAAACTTTTCTTGTCCAAGATATTTATAAAAAACTTGAAGGTGATCATCTTGCAAAAACTCTGCTTTAATCTCTAATTCTATAAAAGCTGGTTTATCTTTTATGTTGAATAAAAGATAAACCAGCAAAGCCGAAATTAAAAAACCCTTACCTATTATGATTAATCGATTGACCATGAAATTGATTTAAAATCTATAATAAATAAATGGGTTATAAGTGGCTTGTGCCAATTCTAAAATACTAAAGAAAAACAGTATTCCATATATAACATACCTAACAAAAAAAATAGGTTTTCCCAAAGCTACCCGTTCTATTAAAACATTCTTTATTTTTTTTCTTATTGGTGTCGCCAATAAAAAACCAAATAAAATTACTGAACAGGTATAAGTATTTACATATAGCAGACTAGTGAAGTTAACACCCTCTTGAAAAGCAAACATTTGATAAATATAGTCAATCGCATAAGGTAAGTTTTCTGCTCTAAAAAATACCCATCCGACCAATACCACCACAATCAAATATACATGACTTAAAAATCTCATTCTCCGTGGCAATTGAAAAGGATTAACTCTTTCAACTAACAAGAAAAAACCATGATAAAGGCCCCAAACTATAAAATTCCAACTAGCCCCGTGCCATAAACCAGTGATAAAAAAAACAATCACTAAATTAATATATGTTCTGTTCTTTCCCTTTCTATTTCCTCCAAGCGGTATGTAAAGGTAGTCCCTAAACCAAGTTGATAAGGAAATGTGCCATCTTCTCCAAAAATCTTGAATTGATTTTGAAATATAAGGATAATTAAAATTTTCTTTAAAATTAAAACCTAACATTCTACCAAGCCCAATGGCCATGTCAGAATAACCAGAAAAATCAAAATAAATCTGTAAAGCATAACATATAATTCCTAACCACGCAATTCCACTAGAAATGGTATCAGGTCGAAAAGAAAATATATTATCAGCAATTAGCCCAGCTGTATTGGCAATTAGAACCTTCTTTCCTAACCCTCTAATAAAGCGCGTTAAACCAGAAAGAAATAACTCTTTGGTAATTATTCTTTTTTGAATTTCTTTCTGAATATCAACGTATCTCACTATTGGACCAGCAATTAGTTGCGGAAACAAAGAAACATAGAGGCCTAAATGAAACAAATTTTTCTGGCTCTCCACTTCTTTTCGATAAACATCAATCAAATAAGAAATATTTTGAAAAGTAAAAAATGATACTCCTATCGGAAGTACTATAAGGTCTATTTCAAATTCAAAGGAGGAGCCTAATAATTCAAGATTTTCTATTATAAAATAGGTATATTTAAAATAAAATAAAATCGAAAGATTAATAAGTATCCCTAGAGCTAAGATATAAACTGCTCCCCTTTTATTATCTTTTTGATGATAATATGATATTGTTATACCAACAAGATAATTAATACATATTGACGAGACCATAAGGAGCACCAACATATGCTCGCCCCAGGCGTAAAAAAAAAGACTTGCTATTAAAACAAAAGGATTTCTATACCTTTCTTTTAAAATTATATTTATAAATAAAACTAATGGAAGAAATATGAATAAAAATACGGCAGAACTAAAAACCATCTCGAATGCTCTAATTTTAACATAATTTGGAGAATTAATATTTTAATTCTAATCCAATTATTGGGTAAAAATAGCATTTCAAGATTAGTTTAATGAGTTTAAGTCCAAAATTTATTGCTTCTTTTTTAAGGCTATCTTTTTCTTTCGACTAATTGATTTTATTGATTAAGCTTTAATATCAACTAGATAAGCTTTCACAACAAAAACTATCGAAATTCTTGTATTTAGATGAAAATTAAATACCTATACTGGTTAAAACCTATTAGGACCTTCAAGTTTTGACAATGAACTATGGGGTTTATTGAATAATTTTATCAACTAATCTTTATAAGAATCAGGTATTATTCTGACTCTACTCAATGCTTCAAAAGCAGCTCCAAGTTCATATAGTTTGGCTTCCTCATATTGCTTAGCAATAAAAGTTAAATTGACTGGTTCACCAGATTTCTTATAGCCCATAGGAACTGTTAAAGCAGGGTATTCTGCAATCGCTGCAGCACCCGCGTCATAGTTGTTTATGGACAAAACGGCATCTAAACCGTATTCGTCAATTGCTTTATCAAAAAAATGGCGCCCATTATTTTTTAATCTTTTCTTTATTATATGTAGTTCTTCTAATGTAGTTGAATCATTTAGAATACCTTCAAACCGAATTTGACCATATGGAATCCTTACCAAAGAATCATTTAAATTAAAATCCACTATATCCTGAATATCTTTTAGACTAGTATCTTCAAGGTTCTTGACTTCTTCGAAGATATAATTTGGTAAATCATATTTCATATCGATATTCAATATTGATAAAAAACCATCAAAACTAACATCTGGTGGGTCAAAAGCAATGATGGAAACCCCAGCTGATTCTAGTTTTTTTACCGTTGCATTATAAATAGAATCATTTTCAAGATATTTCTTAATAACACCTAACTTTTTATTTTCAAAAGTCAATGAAAATGAATGATACCAATTAGTTGGCCATTCAGAGTGTATAGATTTTGAGTCCTTCATATCACGACCCCGCATAGCATCAAATAAAATAGCGTTGTCAATAACATTTTTGGTCATTGGACCTGGTGTGTCTAATGTGCTAGAAATTGGGACAATCCCTGTTCTACTCAATACACCTATAGTAGGCTTTAAACCTACTACAGAACTTTGACCAGATGGAGATAAAATTGAACCCGAGGTTTCAGTTCCAATTGCAGCTACTGCATAGTTGGCAGCAGTAGTGGCACCACTTCCAGCACTTGAACCACCAGTATCAAAAACGCGACGACCATACGGATTTAAGGTTTGCCCACCTACAGCACTTTGACCGTTTGGGCAACTACATAAATAATTAGCCCATTCACTTAAATTAGCTTTGCCCAAAATCAGGGCTCCCTTTTCTTTTAACTTCTTTACAATAAAAGCGTCATCAGTTTTATTTTCCATTAGAGCAATGGCCCCAGCAGTTGTATTCATATTCAAAGCACCAATATTATCTTTTAATAAAATTGGCATTCCATAGATGGCGTGTTGACCATCAGAGTTTTTGTCTAGTTGTCTAGCTTCTTCAATTACGTGTGGATTCAGAGCTATGATGGAGTTTAATGTAGTTTCATTTGGTAATTCGTATTTGTAAATGCGATATAAATAGAACTGGGTTAACTCTACATAACTAAATTTACCTTTAGAAACATGACTTTGCAAGGTCGGAATGTCTTGCTCCAACACTAAAGGTTTCATCATTTCATATTTTACTTCCGAAAATTGAGAAACCTCTTCATACAAAGGTTGAAATACCTCATTCTTGTCTAAAACCTTGCTTTGAATAAATTTATAACGCATTTTAACCTTTTCATGTTCTGAGTTTTCTGACACTTCAGAAGAATCATTGTAAGGTTTCCAAAGTACATGTAGTGGGACGTCTTTAGATTTCTTTTCCTGATTGCAAGAAAATGAAAAAATAGTAATGAGAACTATTAAAAGTCTTTTAATATTTAAGGATAGAATTGGTGTCATTTCGATTGATTTTATTGAAAGAAATCTAAATATAAGACTTCTCAACATCGGTGAGAAATAAAGAAATTATTTTTCAAGAAGGCTCTGCCACCTTTTGATATTGATTTCGTTCATACGAACAAACTCATCTTTTTCTAATTCTGAAGCAATCTTAAGTGATTTTTTTGCAGATGAGATAGCAGCATTAAAATCCCTAAGTTCAGCCTGTACTAAACTTTTTACTCGATGAAAATAATAAGTATCACCACCAATCTCCAAGGCCTTATTTAAATACCCTAAAGCCTTTTCAAAGTCTTTTTCTTGTTCCTGTAAATAGCGAGCCGCTTCGTAATACGTTTGTGCAGTTGGGTTTTCATTGAGTTGTCTTTGTATCTCTAACTCCATTTGACTGTCAGTGTCTACATACATCGGAATAGTCAATTTGGTGTTTTCCCAAAGTAAATTGAGATTTGCTGAGTTATGAGTGATGGAATCAAAAGCTATTAAAAAATTTTCTTGATGAAATGGAATTTTTTCAGGTTTTACTTTAATGCGAAAAGCATCTTCTTCTGGATTATAATTTTTACGGCCATCACCCCAATGACTCACATTGGTATGAAAGACAATCTGCCACTCTTTTTCTTCAGGAAAAGCATAAACAGCATATACCCCTTTTGATAGCGCATGACCATGAATCATAAAGTCGGTATCAAGACTAATTTTAGTACTTTCATTTGCACCTACACGCCAAATTCGACCATATGGCACTAAACCGCCTATTACTTTTCTTCCTCTTGCTGATGGCCGAGAATATGTAATAGATACCTTTGATAAACCTATTTCTTGCGCTACTTGTGCAAACGGACTTGCTTTAGGGTGATTTATTTGAGAAATCAATGAAAAGCTACAAAATAAGGCTAGGATATAAATATTTTGAAGTATCGCTTTCATATATTCTATTAAGATTCTATTACCACAGATTTAGCTAAAAAGTCATGAATTGCCTTACGTTTATCATTGGCTGTTACAGAGATTAAAGAAACCCAGCCTAAACTTGTTTTAATTAAATACCTCAAGATTGCTAAGGGAAATGATATATTTTCAGATAAATCACTTTCCTTTTTAACTGAAATATTGCAAAATGAATGGCCTATTGTGCCACCATACAAACTTGTAAAAATAGGATCATATAATAGAATTAGGGCGAAGCAAAACATCTTGATTAATACCGCAACATTTTCAAATGAATCTAGTACTTCAGATATTAAATACATTGCTGCGACAATAATTAGGCTATCAATAATTACGGCTTTAACTCTAGTAGGTAAGATTGCGTATTCAACTATCATAAGTTAAAAAAAGAATCCACAAACTCATATTTATTAAATACCTGTAAATCATCAATTCCCTCTCCTACTCCAATATATTTTACCGGTATTTGAAACTGATCTGAAATTCCAATAACTACTCCACCTTTTGCTGTTCCATCTAATTTTGTAACAGCCAACGAAGTTACCTCGGTGGCTTTGGTAAATTGCTTGGCTTGTTCAAAAGCATTCTGACCCGTTGAACCATCCAATACCAGCATCACTTCATGAGGTGCATTAGGCACTACCTTTTGCATTACACGCTTAACTTTTGAAAGCTCATTCATTAAGTTGACTTTATTATGTAAACGACCTGCGGTATCAATTAAAACTACATCTGCTTCATCTGCTACAGCTGAATTTAAAGTATCAAAAGCTACTGAAGCCGGATCACTACCCATTTTTTGCTTAATAATCGGTACGTTCACTCTATTAGCCCAAACTTCTAACTGATCTATTGCTGCAGCACGAAAGGTATCGCCAGCGCCCAAAACCACTTTTAAACCTTTATTCTTAAACTGTTTAGCTAATTTACCAATAGTTGTTGTTTTACCCACTCCATTAACACCGACCACCATTATTACATGAGGTTTATGCGTAATTGGTAAAGAAAAATCAATATCCTCGCCTACATGTGTTTCAGAAAGTAAACCAGCAATTTCTTCCCTAAGAATTTGATTCAACTCATCAGTACCTAAGTATTTATCTTTTGAAACTCTAGCTTCAATACGGTCGATAATTTTTAATGTAGTGTTTACACCAACATCAGAAGTTACTAATACCTCTTCTAAATTATCCAAAACTTCGTCATCTACCTTAGCCTTTCCAGCTACAGCCTTGCTTAACTTGCCAAAAAAACTGCTTTTAGATTTTTCTAAGCCCTTGTCAAGTGTCTCTTTCTTTTCTTTAGAGAATATATTTTTAAACAGACTCATTATAATGTATTGTTGAAAATCAAAGATAGGAAAGTAAGTGCATTTTTATTAAACAAAAAGAGCCGCTAAAAAGCGGCTCTCTAAATATATGTTCTCGTAAAAGATTATTTTTTAGATAACCAATCATTTACTAATTCTGGTGACATAACGGACTCAACAAATGTGTAAGCACCTGTTTTAGGTGACTTTACCATTTTGATGGCCTTTGTCAATCTTTTTGAACTTCCTTGTAAGGTTGCTACTGTCTTCTTTGCCATGTCCTAAATATTATTTGATTTCTTTATGAACAGTCATACGCTTAAGAATAGGATTAAATTTTTTAATCTCCATTCTGTCTGGTGTGTTCTTTTTATTTTTTGTGGTAATATAACGTGAAGTACCAGGCATACCTGATTCTTTATGCTCTGTACATTCTAGTATAACTTGGATTCTGTTGCCTTTCTTTGCCATTTTCTAATCTTTTACTTCACAAAACCTTTAGCTCTAGCGTCTTTCAAAGCAGCTGAGATACCCTTCTTGTTGATAATTTTAATTCCTTTAGAAGAAACATTAAGCGTTACCCACTTATCTTCTTCTGGGATGTAGAATTTCTTTTTAGAAATATTAACGTCAAATCTTCTCTTCGTTTTATTGATAGAGAAAGAAACGTTGTTTCCAAACATCACCTTTTTACCTGTAACTTCACAAACTTTAGACATCTCTCTTACTTTTGAGTGATTTTATTGAGGGTGCAAATTTAGTTATTTCTGTTAGACAGACAAAAATTAAGTCTCAAAATTTTAGAATTTCTTTTTGAAGCATTTCAAAAGCCTTATTAACCGACTTTTGAACAATACGTTCTCGGTGATTTCCCATAGTAAATTTCTGAGCAAATGTAAGTTCTGGAGTACTTATTGCAATAAAGACCGTGCCGACTGGTTCTTCGGAATCTCCTTTTGTTGGACCCGCATTTCCGGTAGTTGCTACAGCAAAATCTGAATTTAAAATCTGTTTCACATTTTTAGCCATTGCCACGGCTACTTCTTCACTGACTACAGAATGTTCTTTTACTAAATTTTCATCAACGCCAAGTACATTTATTTTGGATTCAGTGCTATAACTAACAACAGTACCTTTAAAATACTTAGAAGCACCTGAAATTGCCGTTAGTTGTTCCGCAATTTTACCGCCAGTAAAACTCTCAGCGCTTGCTAATGTCATTTGCTTTTGAGTTAACATCTTACCAATAACTGCCTCTAAATTATCATCTTCTTCTTCGCCATAAATGATATCACCAATAAGTGGGTATAATTTTTTAGCTTCATTATTAACTCTAGTTTGAAGCTGTTCCTTATTTTTTCCTTTTGCCGTTAAACGCAATCGAACTCGACCTAAACTAGGTAAGTAAGCTAGCTTTATTTCCTCAGGAAGATTGTTTTCCCAGTTCTCGATTTTCATGGCTATAGCACTCTCACCCAAACCGTAAGTCATTATAGTTTTATGAATGATATGTGGTCGTTCGTATTTTTCTATAATTCGCGGAAGAACTTCATTAGTTATTAAACCTTTCATTTCAAAAGGTACACCCGGTAAAGAAATAAAGGATGTTCCATCCTTTTCCATCCATAAACCTGGCGCTGTACCAAAGCTATTATGAAGTACCTCAGCCTTTGTTGGTACTAAAGCCTGTAATCTATTCAAATCAGAAATTGGGGTAGAAACAAACTTTTTAAACAACATCTCTATATGTGATAAAACTGTTTTATTCTGCTTCAAAGTATCTTCAAAATAATGACAAAGAGTATGTTTAGTAATATCATCTTTTGTTGGACCAAGTCCACCAGTAATAATTACGACTTGACTCCTCCTATTTGATTCTTGCAAAGCATTTAAAATATGTTGCTTATCATCTTGAATGGAAGTGATTTGATACACTGATACTCCGATTTTATTAAGCTCTTTCGCTATAAAAGCTGAATTAGAATCTACAATTTGACCTATCAATATCTCATCACCTATTGTAATGATTTCTGCCTGCATAAAACCCATTTAAATGAAAAAAAGATTATCAGGGATTAAAAGTAATAAAAGGAATTTTTAGCTCGAAAGTCAAGCAATTAGATATCAAAGTCTTTTTGCAATTCTGCAACAACCTGCTCAACATCTTTTTTCAGTAGTGCAAACTTTTCCTGAATAGTTTCAAGATTACCTGCGCTTTTGCCTAAGGTTTCAATCTCTAAAGCATTAGCACGTGTTTGTTCCATACCCAATAAATCAACATTAGGTTTTATTTTATGAGCCATTTTATAAATCTGCTCAAAATCTTCAGAGGCAATTGCACTTTCTAAAGCCTCAATATCTTCGGGAACTTCTTCTAGAAAAACGGAAACTACTGATACGATGAAATCTTCATCACCTTCAGCCATTTCGTTAATCTTATCTAAATTGTAAATCATTATCTCACATTAATAGCAAAAAATTGCTCACCTTCAATTCTTCCCTCAAGGTAATCATTTGCATTTACTTTACCAACACCTGAAGGGGTACCACTAAAGAGAATATCCCCTTTTTTGAGGGTAAAATAGGTCGAAACGTAAGAAATTAACTCATCTATCTTCCACAGCATCAGCGATGTATCTCCATTTTGTACAAATTCCCCATTTTTTAACAATGAAAACCCTAAATTGTCAATATTTTCGTACTTTTCTTTAGCTATCCACTTACCTATCACCGCAGCACCGTCAAACCCTTTCGCCTTTTCCCATGGCAATCCTTTTGCTTTTAACTTAGATTGAAGGTCTCGAGCTGTAAAATCAATTCCTAAACCAATTTCATCGTAATACTTATGCGCAAACTGTCTGGCTATATGTTTACCCACCTTTTTTATCTTAATAAGCACCTCTACCTCATAATGAACATCATGGGAAAACTCGGGTATATAAAAATCTTGTTCTCTAGGCAGGATCGAAGAATCGGGCTTTATAAAAACAACAGGTTCTGAAGGTCTTTCATTATTCAATTCGTCAATATGACCGGCATAATTTCTGCCTATACAAATCAATTTCATAGATAATTTTTTAAATATTAGTTATCTCTTAACTACTTTAAGACTTACTGCCGGAATAAAGTTCTTATTATTACCTTTTGACTTTACGTTAAACTCCTGCCACTCTCCCATTCCGTAAATCATCACTTTATAATTTTGGTTTTCAGAATAAACACCACCAAAAGTTGGTGCGAACCTATCTTCAATCATTGATTCATTCGTCAAGTTGTTTTTATCTTCTTTCTTATACCAGTTGTATGGAATAAACAACCACTCCAGACCCACATAAATTCCGTCTCTTGGCATCTCAACACTTAAAGCATCTAAATCAATAGAGGTAAAATCATTTCCTTTAATCGATTCTAAAATCAAGCTTTTTCGAACTAAATCAGTTGATGGTTTTTTGGTTTCTGGGTCTACTGCATAAAAGCGTAATCTAAATTTAGACTGACCACTCTTAAATTCATTTTGATCCCTAAAAAAAATAGTAGCATTCTTCAAATATTTTTTACTCGCGCCAATATTGGGAAAATATAAGGCCAATACCCAAGGTGTTGAAGAAGAGTCAAAACCACTAGTAATATCGTAACTAGCTATGGAATTTAAAACTATTGCATCGCCAAGTTTTTCTGAAACTACTACCTCATCTAATTCGTAAGTTTCTTCAACTAAACTTAATTTTTTCATCTTATAGATTTCTTCGGCTGGCATTATAGTGTCTTTATATCCTAAGGATGAAATATGAACCCTATTGTTAAGTAAATTTTCAGAAATCTCAATAATAAAATGACCATTATCATCAGTAGATGTACCTACCAATGTGTTGAGAAAACTTATATTCACATATGGTATAGGGGTCCCTGATTTGGTATCAAACACAACACCTTCAAAATCTATATTCTGGGAAAATGAACTGAATGAAACAAAAATCGAAAAAAGAAACAAACGCATTACGATAGTTTGTTGTTAAACTTGCTCAATTTTAATTGTGTCAAAACTTTCTTAGTATATAAAGGAAAATCGGCGTTCAGAATCCATCCAAAGTACCCTGGTTCTTTCTCCATAACATCATCAACAGTTTTTCCTTTATGTTTTCCAAAAGCAAAAATTGGTTCTTTATCTTTATTTACTCCTATAAAACCAGCAAAGTCCAAAGATTGTTTTCGAGTTGTGAATTCAGATAATTTTTTAACATTATTATCTAATTCAGGATATCTTTCTAATTGCGACAATAATACTTCATAAGTCGCTAATGTATCTGCTTCTGCGCTATGAGCACCATCTAGATCTTTATCGCAATAAAATTTATAAGCAGCACCAAGGGTTCTTTTTTCCATTTTATGAAAAATTGTTTGAACATCGACTGAAACCATATGCTTCATATCAAAATCAACCTCTGCACGCAACATTTCTTCAGCTAGCAAGGGTATATCAAATCGGTCTGAATTAAAGCCAGCTAAATCGCTATCTTTTATCATTTTATAAACTTCTTTTGATAACTGCTTAAAAGTTGGTTCATTAGCTACCTTTTCATTAGAGATACCATGCACGGCAATTACTTCGGCAGGAATCTCCATTTCAGGATTCACTAACCATGTTTTGCTTTCTTTATTTCCATTAGGAAATACTTTCAAAATAGAGATTTCAACAATACGGTCTTTAGCAACATTGATACCTGTAGTCTCTAAGTCAAAAAAGCAAATTGGTTTTGTAAGTTTCAGCTGCATAAGATATTATTTAGATATGGAAAATAGCCAAGGTAGTAATTCTGCTTCGGCAAAAGCATTATCCCAGCTGTTATGGCCGACATTCGGATATAAAGAATAAGTTACATCTGAATCTACATTTTGCAGTGCATTCACCATAGAAGTAGAGTATTTTGATGGTACAACTTTATCTGCATCGCCATGAAAAACCCACCAATGAGTTTTCTTAATTCTATTAGCTATAGCTGGATTTGCACCGCCACAAATTGGAAACGCAGCGATGAACATTTTTGGATTTCGACGAACCAATTCAAAAGTACCCATTCCACCCATAGATAAACCACCAACATACATTTGATCTTTATTAATTTTATATTTCTTTTTTAAAGATTTTATGAGCCCCTCCAACAACAGCATATCATTAGTTGGTTGACCTTTTTTGTAATAAGTAAATTGTCCGTTACCTCCATATCCAATACTTGCCCATGTGCTATTAGTTGCACATTGCGGAAATACAACAATGGCAGGATATTTTTCCCGAACCTCATTTTTTAAAAACAAATTCGAACCATGAACTAATTGAGATTCGTTATCATTACCTCGTTCCCCAGCACCGTGTAAAACCAATATAAAAGGATATTGTTTATTTTCATCGAAATCTTTTGGCAACAATAGCCTGTAGGGCATTGCCCTATTATCTAACTCAAATATCTCTTTTTGATAAGACGATGTATCTTGAGCATTTATGTTACTAAAGAAAAGAACGATAGCAATTACAACAATGAAAAAAGACCTCATTTTTTTTAGTTTTTAACTACCCTAAAATTAGAAAAGTAAAAGCAGAAAGAAAGAAGAATAATTAGATTTCTCTATTAATATCCCAGGCCTCTAAATAATCGGCTACGGTTTTTACAAACATGCCTCCTAAAGCACCATTAACAACTCTATGGTCATAACTATGTGATAAATACATTTTACTACGAACACCTATAAAATCTCCTTCTGCAGTTTCAATGACAGATGGCATTTTCCGAATTGCACCTAGGGCTAAAATACCTACCTGTGGCTGATTAATAATTGGTGTTCCAAAGATACTCCCAAAACTACCCACGTTAGTGACGGTATAAGTACCATCTTTAATATCGTCTGGTTTTAATTGATTATTTCTAGCACGATTAGCCAAATCATTAACCGTTTTAGCCATACCAACCAAATTTAATTGGTCTGCGTTCTTAATAACTGGAACAATTAAATTTCCATCTGGCAAGGCAGCGGCCATACCAATATTGATATGCTTCTTTTTGATGACGTTATCCCCTTCTAAAGAGATATTTATCATAGGGTACTTTTTTAGCGCGACGGCTACAGCTTCCATAAATATCGGGGTAAAAGTCAACTTTTCACCCTCACGTTGTTCAAAAATTTTCTTTGTTTTATTTCTCCAGTTTACAACATTGGTAACATCAACCTCAACAAAACTTTGAACGTGCGCTGATGTAGTAATACTTTCTACCATATGATGAGCAATTAATTTACCCATTCTTGTCATTGGTATTAATTCGTCACCTAAATTTTTGGTCATTGAATTAGCAATAGTTTTTTCTGCTTCGCTATTAACGCTAGTATTGCCTAGGCTAACTGAATCTTTAGGTTTAACTACATTTTTATCGGCAGATGGACTGGTAGATTGTCCTCTTTGACCAACATAATCAAGAATATCATTTTTAGTAACTCGACCTTCTTTTCCCGTTCCCGCTATTTTATCTAACTCATTAATAGAAATACCTTCTTGTTTGGCAATATTTTTTACTAGAGGGGAATAAAAACGATCCGAACTTGAAAAATCTTGAGCAGGTTGTGCAATTGTTTCTTTTGCTTCAATTACTTGCTGCTCAATTTCAGCTATAGGTTTTTGTATTGTTTCTTCAACTAAAATAGCCTCTTCTGTGTCATCAATATTAATTGAACCTTCTGAAGAAGTCTCTATTACAGCTACAACCTCACCAACTTTAATAACATCATCAACGTTGAAATTTCTTGCTATTAAAACCCCTTCTACCTCACTTGGCACTTCTGAATCTACTTTATCAGTAGCTATTTCAAAAATGGCTTCATCAAGTTCGACAGTATCGCCCACTTCTTTGAGCCAAGTAGTCAATGTTGCCTCTGCAACACTTTCTCCCATCTGAGGTAATTTCAATTCAAACTTTGACATATTCCTAATTAAAGTATCGTTTATGGCTTATATTTTGCAAAAATACTACAAAAAAGCCCTTATCATTGATTTTAACGTACAAAAATCTACTTTTCGTACTTCTTGCTTTTAACTAAAATTAATTAGCTTTCATAGAATTCTCAAAAGGGACTCGATTTAAAATACTTCTACCTAAAGTAACTTCATCGGCATACTCCAATTCATCACCTACAGCAATTCCTCTTGCTATGGTCGAAGTAGTCACCTGCATTCCTTCTAATTGCTTGTAGATATAGAAATTAGTAGTATCACCCTCCATAGTTGAACTTAATGCAAAAATTAATTCTTTAACCTCACCTTCTTTGACCTTATTAATTAGAGGGCTAATGTTAAGATCGTGTGGGCCAATACCTTCCATTGGAGATATTTTACCCCCTAAAACATGATAAAGACCTTGGTATTGTGACGTGTTTTCAATTGCCATTACGTCGCGTATATCTTCAACAACACAAACCACTGAAGTATCACGTTTTGAATTCGAACATATTTCACACAAATCTGTATCTGAAATATTGTAACAAGATTTGCAAAAATTAATTTCTGTTCTCAGCTTAATTAAAGCTTCGGCCAACGACACTGTCTGTTGCTCAGGCTGTTTTAAAATATGCAACACTAGTCTTAAAGCTGTTCTTTTACCAATACCTGGTAATTGCGACACCTCGTAAACTGCATTTTCTAAAAGCTTTGATGCGTATTCCATTCTTTCTCTTGAAGTCGTAAAATTACGATTTTACATTTATGATTAGAGTTATTTGTACTTTGCAAAATAAAATCATTTTATGACAGCTAGTCAAATAGTCTTGCTTATAGCAGCGTACTTCATTGTACTACTTCTAATTTCATATTTCACTGGTAAAAATGATTCTAATGCCGATTTTTTTAAAGCGGGAAAAAAGTCTCCTTGGTACCTGGTAGCGTTCGGCATGGTAGGTGCGTCTTTATCAGGAGTTACATTCATCTCAGTTCCGGGCTGGGTAGAAACATCACAATTCGGATATTTTCAAGTAGTATTGGGTTACCTATTTGGCTATTTCGTTGTGGCCTTTTTATTACTTCCCATTTACTATAGACTAAACCTAACCTCAATTTATGAGTATTTACTAGATCGCTTTGGTGTAGTAAGTCATAAAACTGGTGCTTTTTTCTTTTTTGTTTCTCGAGTTTTAGGAGCTGCTTTTAGACTATACTTGGTTGCCATTGTATTACAACAATTTGTATTTGATGACTTTGGAATACCTTTCGAAATCACGGTTGTTATATCCATTTTATTAATCTGGATATACACGAATCGTGGAGGTATTAAAACTATTGTTTGGACCGATACTTTACAAACGGCCTTTATGATTGCAGCAGTGATTTTGTCTATCATTTTAATTAATAAAGAATTAGACTGGAGTTTTGGTGAATTCTTAACTTCAGTTGAACTCAAGCAATACAATAAAATAATTTTTACCGAAGATTTTTTAGCAAGAAATCATTTTATAAAATCTTTTATTGGCGGTATGTTTATTACCATTTGTATGACAGGTCTAGACCAAGATATGATGCAAAAGAATCTTACCTGTAAAAATTTAAAAGATGCCCAAAAGAATATGGTGTCCTTCAGTTTTGTACTTGTTGGTGTCACCTTTTTATTTATGCTTTTAGGGGCTTTATTGTATTTGTATGCTGGCCAAAATAATATTTCTATGCCATTGATGGATGGTAGCCCAAAGACGGATTTACTTTTCCCTGAAATTGCGTTAAATAGCGGATTAGGTCTCGCATTATCCATTACCTTCATGCTTGGTTTAATTGCAGCTGCATACAGCAGTGCTGATAGTGCCCTAACCTCACTAACAACTTCTTTTTGTGTTGACTTTTTAGATTTAAAAGATAAAGACGAACTAGAAAAAAAGCGTATTAGAAAAAAAACTCATGTATGGATGAGTTTGGCGCTCATTGCAGTAATAATTGCTTTTAAATATATTCTGAGCAGCAACGTTATTGACAGTTTGTTAACCGTTGCTGGGTATACTTATGGACCGCTATTGGGTTTATTTGCCTTTGGTATTTTTACCGAACATCAAGTTAAAGATAAATGGGTATGGATAATAAGTGTTTTGTCAGTAGCAACAATAGCCCTTATAGCCAATATTGACAAAGCCTATTTAGGCGGGTATGTTTTAGGATATGAATTATTACCTTTAAATGGGCTATTGACCTTTTTTGGTCTTTGGTGTATTCGTACTAAACAAATTAAATCTTAAGCTAGAAATACTATGAAAGTTTCACATTTTGCATTTTTACTTTTAGCAATTAGCACTATCAATGCACAAGACATTATTGAATTACCATATAATAAGATAGATGATGTTGTTTGGGAAAATAATGAGAAAGAATATTATTCAAATATTTGGCAAACCCAAGTCGTTACGAATGTGTCCGTACCAACCATGAAAGTATTTCGACCTTCTGCAGAAAAGAATACAGGTACCGCAGTAATCATAGCTCCTGGCGGAGGGCTCTATGCACATAGTATAGAAAGTGAAGGAAACTTAGTAGCTAAATGGTTAGCAGAGAAAGGAATAACCGGTTTTGTACTAAAATATCGACTAGTGCCTACAGGGGAAGATGGCGTTGCTGACATTACCGCATTAGCACAAGCAAATCCACAAAAAATTGGGGAAGAAGTAGCTAAAATAATACCCTATTCTATCCAAGATGGCTTAAATGCGATTAGTTATGTTAGAGAAAATGTAGCTACTTATGCTATTGATCCAACTAAAATTGGCTTTATGGGATTTTCAGCAGGCGGAGCTGTTACAATGGGGGTTTCGTACAATTATTCTATCAGCAATCGTCCTGATTTTCTAGTTCCTGTGTACGCTTGGACAGATGCAATGCCTGTACAAACGCCAAAGGATGACGCCCCACCAATGCTTGTTATTTGCGCAAGTGATGACCCTCTTGGCTTAGCAAAAGGTTCTATTGAGTTATATTCTTCCATGCTTGAAATAGGCAAGCCTGTAGGGCTGCATATGTACTCTAAAGGCGGTCATGGATTTGGAATGCGTAAAAACGGCTTACCCTCTGATAATTGGATTGAACGTTTTTACGATTGGTCCTTGGTAGAAGGTATCACTAAAAAGAAAACACCATGATTAAATACGCCATAATACTTTTAATTGCTTTTATTTCTTTTCAAGCAATTGCACAAAATAATTTTCAAAACGAAGTTGATGATATTGTTCATCGTAATGATAGTATTTGGGATAATAGTAAAGAAACCATTGTGTTTACCGGAAGTTCAAGTATTCGTTTTTGGACAGACGTACAAGAACGATTTCCTCAATACCAGGTTTTAAACTCCGGATTTGGCGGTTCACAAACTTCAGATTTATTATATCATTTGGATAATCTAGTACTACGATACCAACCTGTTAAAGTATTCATATATGAGGGAGATAACGACATTTTTGCCAAAATACGGCCCCGATCAATCATACAGACAACTGAACAAGTCATTCAACAAATTCAAAATAAGTTACCTTCTTCTGAGATTGTTTTAATATCTGCAAAACCGAGTATTTCTAGGTGGAAATTAAAAGGAAAATATAAACGTTTAAATAAACGGTTTTCGAAGATGGCAATATCAAATCCTCATATAAAGTATGCAAACGTTTGGGACATTATGCTTAACGGCAGAAAAGTTAGAACAGATATTTTTATTGAAGACGGGCTTCACATGAATACATTAGGATATGATTTATGGTATGAAAGAATTAAACCCTTTTTACCATAATACTATCAAAATTTGAAAAAATAATACGATTTAATATGATTAGCCCCTCTTATCTTTGAATGAGGTTAAATACTTATTATCTACAATTAACATTATGGCAAAATCACTAATTTCTAGGCAACTTATTCTATTTGGAATTTTATTAGTTGGTATAGCTTGTACTGAGCCTAAAAAAGAAATTGTAGTACCTAAAACGGATTTAGCACAAGAAGCTCTTATTCCATTGCCCTTAAAAGTTATTGCAACAAATTCTGCTTTTGCTTTGGACCAATACACTGCAATTTATACGTCATCTACGGAAGGTGGAATTGATGAAGTCGGTAGTTTTTTATCATCTAAAATTCAATCTAAAACCGGGCTTCGATTACCTGTAAATGATACTGAAGGTAGTACCGTTGACCGAGTAATTTATATTAACCAAACAGACGAATTAGAACTGCAAGAGAATGAAGCTTATCAGATATATATCACCAAAGACTCTATCATTTTAAATGCAAAAACTAACGAAGGAGCATTTAGAGGTGTTCAAACTTTAAGGCAAATTATTCCTGAGAAAAGTAATGATTCACTAAATGAACACTCTATTTGGCCTATTCCTTCAGGCAAAATAATGGATGAGCCTAATTTTGAATTTAGAGGTGTAATGTTGGATGTAGCCCGTCATTTCTTTAGTGTTGAAGAGGTCAAAAAGTTTATTGATATTTTGGCTTACTACAAAATTAATGTGCTACATATGCACCTAACTGATGACCAAGGGTGGAGAATTGAGATAAAATCATGGCCAAAACTTACTGAAGTCGGAGGAAGTACTGAAGTGGGTGGAGAATCAGGTGGTTTTTATACACAAGAAGAATATAAAGAAATAGTTGATTACGCTGCTAAACATCATATGATGATTCTACCGGAAGTTGATATGCCTGGTCATACAAATGCGGCTTCTGTCTCATACCCATTTTTAAATGGTAATGGAAAATCACCTAAGCTCTATGAAGGCACTCATGTTGGTTTTAGCACTTTTGACACTAGCAAAGACACTGTTTATAGTTTTATTGATGATGTTGTTAGAGAGATTTCGTCAATTAGCCCCAGTCCTTATTTTCATATCGGAGGTGATGAAAGTCATGTGACGAAGAAAAATGATTATAAATATTTTGTAGAGCGAGTAGAAAAAATTGTTCAAAAACACGGTAAAAAAATGATTGGGTGGGATGAAGTAGCCACAGCGAATATAGACTCAACTTCAATAGCACAATTTTGGAATAGCATGGATAATGCAAGAGCTGCTGCTGATAAGGGCATGAAGGTGATACTGTCACCGGCAAAAAAAACCTATTTAGACATGCAATATGACCCGCTCTCTGAATATGGATTGCATTGGGCAGCATTCATTCCTGTTGACTCCGCCTATGTATGGAAACCGGAAACTTATAGCGGAATACCAATGGAAAATATTTTAGGTGTTGAAGCTCCACTATGGTCTGAAACTATTAGCAATTCTAAAGAACTAGAGTATCTCGCCTTTCCTAGAGCTATTGGCTATTCCGAATTGAGTTGGTCGACTGAAACTAATAGAGATTGGGAAAATTATAAAAAAAGACTAGCCAAGCAGGCTCCTTTTCTTGAACGAATGAATATTAATTATTACCCATCTAAACTAATTGATTGGGAAAAAAGCGAGTATACTATTGAGAAGATAAAGAAAGATTAAGTAGATGAAAGTAAAATCCTTGTCATCTTTTAAAAACTATTCCTCTTCACTTTTAGCGACATCTTCGTCATCTGACTCAGAGAAATCAGTGATACCCTGTTCATGAAGAATATTGTACCATTGAACTATCTTTTTTATGTCGCTGGCATAAACCCTATCTTCATCATAATCAGGTAGTATTTCAAAGAAATATTCTTCTAACTTAATTTTTTCTTCTTTGTGCCCAATGGAGGTCTTGGCACCTTTTTCTTTCTCTTTAATTTTTTGAAAAACTTCTCTTAATGGAACTTCTTCTTCAAGTGTGTAAATAGCAATTTCAGACAAAACACTCACGTTGTTTCTTAAACCAACGGTAATTCGTTTACCATCAATCAAAGACTCACCCACAAAACCTGCACGGGTTTGTGTCAACAATTTATAAAGACCTGGTTTACCACCGATAGATAAGATTTTGTCTAATGCCATTTGTTCCTTTTTAGCGCGCAAATTTATACTTTTCAATACACTTTAACCTACTTAACGTCCTTTTTTAAGACTAGGAAAGCGCATTTTATAGTCTATATTAATTTTTCCCTTCGAAATTTTTTCAAGTCTACTCTTCAAAAGTCTTTTCTTAAGAGAAGAAAGCTTGTCAGTAAATAAAATTCCTTCAATATGATCATACTCATGCTGAATAACTCTAGCCACTAAACCATTATAAGTCTCTGTATGGGTTTTAAAAGCTTCATCTTGATAAGTTATGGTTATTGTATCTTTTCTACTAACATCTTCCCGAATGTCAGGAATACTAAGACAACCTTCATTAAAAGCCCAATCTGCCCCAGTCTCCTCTTCAATCTTAGCATTTATAAAAACCTTTTTAAATCCTTTTAAAATTTCCTGTTCTTCTTTACTCAAATCTTCATCATCTGAAAAGGGAGTAGCATCAATTACAAACAATCGTAAAGAAAGTCCTACTTGTGGGGCTGCCAATCCAACTCCACTGGCTTTATACATAGTTTCCCACATATTCTCAACCAAGTCTTTTAATTTTGGATGGTCTTTATCAATTTCAATCGCTTTTTTTCGCAATACGGCATCTCCGTAAGCCACAATAGGTAAAATCATCTATTTACTGTTTAAATCTTGTTCGCAAAACGTTGCCTGTGTTTAAATAGTGTACTAAATCAAAATACAAAAATGTCAATTTAAATCTTTTCCTCCCATTAGGTGGGGCACCTTTTTTCTTGCTTAAATCTTGAATGAATTTAATGTGCTGCAAATTTGTTAGGCTTGGGATCTTGTTAAAAGAAAAAGAAATCTTATTCTTATATTTCAGTTTATGGAATTCTTCAATATCTGAATTTGTTACTCCACGTCTATCACAAATACTAAAAAAATAATTACTCTTGTCATATTTCAACATTCTTGCTTTACGTCTATTCCACTTAGATTTAGCCTCTTGTTTAGTTTTATAATGTTGAAAGTGTATCTCAATATCACCTAAAAGGCCAATTGGGTGATTGTTATAGGCATCGGGGTATTTTGAAACCTCACGAAATTGAAGATTCATATTCATATACTCATCAAAATTACTAAGTAATTTCATATAGCATGGTCCAAACAAAAAGAGCCCAACAAAAGGTGTATTATAGGGTAGATTTAACCATTGATATACTTGACCACCCCAACAATTGCGGCTTATCAGTACAAAGTTTTTGTTTTCAAGTTTTTGAACATCTTGCCTTTGGTAATAATTCTTGAAATTGACTCTAATTTTTCTATTTAAAAAAACTTCTAATCTTCGAATCATCCTAATTGTTTTTTTCTAAAAATGATTGAAGAATTATTGTGGCGCTTATTTCATCTACAAGAGCTTTGTTCTGTCGTTGTTTTTTCTTTACGCCAGAAGTAATCATGCTTTGGACTGCTAATTTTGAAGTGAAACGTTCGTCCTGCCTTTCAACATTGATATTAGGAAACTGTTTTTGGAATTTATCTAAAAATTTTAGTATCTGATTTTCAGATTCTGAAGGAATTCCGCTCATTTGTTTAGGCTCTCCTAAGACAACTGTTTCGACTTTCTCCTCAGTAAAATACGTTTTCAAAAATGGTAAAAGATCTTTTGTAAGGACTGTGGTCAAACCAGAAGCTATTAACTGCATTTCGTCAGTAATAGCTATTCCTGTTCTTATTGTTCCATAATCCAGAGCAAGTATTCGTGCCAATCTTGAAATTTTGGCAAAAATAAACCTAAAATTGTTATGCTTTTAAAATTGAAGGAATTATTGCAGTAGTAGAATTATATTTGCCAAAAAATTTACACCATGAATAAATTGCGAGACCTCATTGAAAAGGCTTGGGATAACCGAGAGCTTTTAAAAGAAATTGAAACCCAAGACGCTATTCGAGAAGTAATCGCATTACTTGATAACGGAAAACTACGTTGTGCTGAACCAACATCAGAAGGTTGGCAAATAAATGAATGGGTTAAAAAAGGTGTGGTTCTTTACTTTCCAATTCAAAAAATGGAAACTTTAGAAGTAGGCATTTTTGAATATCATGATAAAATCCCATTAAAACGAGGGTATCAGGAAAAAGGAATTCGGGTAGTGCCGCATGCAGTTGCCCGTCATGGAGCCTACATTTCAAAAGGAACCATTTTGATGCCTAGCTATGTAAATATTGGCGCTTACGTTGATGAAGGAACTATGGTTGACACTTGGGCTACCGTTGGTAGTTGTGCCCAAATTGGAAAAAACGTTCATTTAAGCGGTGGTGTTGGTATTGGAGGCGTTTTAGAACCTTTACAAGCAGCACCTGTAATTATAGAGGATAATGCTTTTATTGGTTCTCGCTGTATCGTTGTTGAGGGTGTTCGCGTAGAAAAAGAAGCTGTTTTAGGTGCCAATGTGGTGCTAACCGCATCTACTAAAATAATCGACGTTACTGGCGACCAACCGATTGAAAGAAAAGGAATAGTCCCAGCTGGCGCTGTTGTAATACCTGGCAGCTATACCAAAAAATTTAATGCTGGTGAATACCAAGTTCCTTGTGCGCTTATCATTGGAAAAAGAAAAAAGAGCACCAACAAAAAAACATCATTAAACAATGCTCTGAGAGAATACGACGTTGCCGTTTAAAATTGTAAGAAAATTATAGCGATTTTATAATTTTTTTGTTTTTTTTTAGTTATAAATTGCAGAACTAGGCCGTATGAATACCAAATTAGATTTAAATGCATACCCCAAAGCAAAATTTATCTGCATTAGTAATTACTTATAATGAAATCGGCTACATTGAAAAGTGTATAGATTCCATTTTATTTGCTGATGAGATTATCGTGGTTGATTCATATAGCACAGATGGTACATATGAATACTTAGAAAACCTTCCTAATGTAAAGGTAATTCAGCACCCATTCACTAATTTTACAACGCAAAAATCCTTTGCTCTAGAACAAGCTTCTAATGAATGGGTTTTATTTGTTGACGCCGATGAAGTAGTTACCAAAAAATTAGAAGAAGAAATAACAGAAACAATCAATACACCTGATGCTTGCGAGGCTTATTGGTTCTATCGTACTTTTATGTTTCAAAACGAAAGGTTAAAGTTTAGTGGCTGGCAAACTGATAAAAACCATCGTTTATTTAGAAAAAGTAAGGTAAAATACACAGACACCAAATTAGTTCACGAAACCTTAGATGTTGATGGTACGTCCTGTATTTTAAAAGAGAAGCTAACACATTACTGCTACAAAGACTATGAAGATTATAAGGCAAAAATGCTTCATTATGGAAGATTAAAGGCCAAGGAAGCTTTCTACAAAGAAAAAAACTTTAACTATCTCTTATATTTTGTTAAACCCATTTGGAAATTTATACATCAGTATATCATCAGGCTAGGTTTCTTAGATGGAAAAAAAGGTATTATCATCTGTTATCTTAATTCCTTGAGTGTTTTTGAACGCTATAGAGAACTTAAAAGATTGGAGAAGAAAAATCAATTGGCGTACTACTTGGTTATGCCATAATGCGACCAAACATGTTTTTGGGTTTTGGTCTCTTTTCTAATTTTTCTGTTTTTTGCTATTGATTCCGGCGTTTTATACCCTCTTTTGTGATCTAAATGGACGCATACTGCACTGTACCTCAATTGCTTCGATTTTAGTCCAAAATTAAAAAGTCGCTCGCCCAATTCCCGGTCTTGTCCTCCATATTGCATACGCTCATCAAAACCATTCACATTAAGAATATCTTTCTTCCAACCTGACGAGTTGTGGCCATTCCAACTTGCATTTGTTGGCGTTATGGTATTCAAGAACTTAGAAATAATACCACTGGCAGTTAGCTTATTATTTTTGAATGTTTTTGGAATTCCTTTTTCTTTCAACCAATCTATTTGAAAACATCTCTGCTCTTGAATATCATCGAGGGTTATTAGCTTGGAAATATTCATCGGAAGCATATAGTAACCACCCGAAATAAAGTATCCTTTTTGCTTGTTAATGTGATGCACATGAACAAAATCTTCTCTCGGTATACAATCACCATCAGTCATAATTATATAATCAGCACTGCAGGCCTTGACCGCCTTGTTGAGAATTCTTGACTTTTGAAAACCATCATCTTCTTGCCAAACATGAACAATTTCATAAGATACTTTTTCACCCAAGTCTTCAAGGAGTGCTTTGGTTTTGGGGCCTGAACCGTCATCAGCAATTACAACTTCAAAATTCTTAAAAGTCTGGCAATTGAAACCCCAAAGTACTTTTTCAAGCCATTCCTCCGCATTATAAGTACTTATGATTATCGATATTCTAGGTGTATCCATTCTGGCAAAAATAGGAAAGTTGATTAGTTTATCTTTGCAAGACTTTTAAAAATAAAGGTAAAATGCTTAAAAAACTTGGTTTAGGAATCTTAAAAAAAATGAAGTTTTTATCCCCTGATCTCTATGTCAAAATTTACTACGAATATTACACCGGAAAAAAATTAAATCTTGAAAATCCCATTGAGTTTAATGAAAAGATTCAGTGGTTGAAAGTCTATTATCAACCTGAAATACTCACTAAATTAGTTGATAAATTTGCTGTTCGTGAATATGTTGAAAGAAAAATTGGAAAAGAATATCTTAATCGGGTCTTAGCGATTACCACAAAAGCTGATGGTATCAAATTTGAAGAACTTCCTTCGAAATTTGTGGTAAAAGCTACTCACGGTTGCAATTTCAATTTAATTATTACCAATAAAGAAAAAATCAATAAAGTAAAAAGCCGTTTGCTGTTTAAAAAATGGTTATCACGTAATCAATATTATCGAGGTGGTTTAGAATGGGCATATAAAAATGTACCGCCCCGACTTTTAGTTGAAGAATTTATGGATGAACCTGGAAAAAGTGTTCTGGATGATTTTAAGTTTTATTGCTTTAACGGAACTCCAAATATGGTGCAAGTTGACATAGGTCGTGGCACAGAACATAAAAGGGTCTTCATGGATTTAGAATGGCAAAAATTACCTATTAGAAAAGGGAACATTCCATTATTTGAAAACAATTTGGGTAAACCCAAGGCATTTAAAAAGATGATTGAGTTGGCCAGAATCTTGGCATCAGACTTTCCTTTTGTAAGAGTTGATTTCTATTATGTGAATAATAAAATATATTTTGGTGAAATGACTTTTTACCCTGGGGATGGTAGACAAGAATTCAAACCAAACGAGTATAATAAAATTATTGGAGAACATCTTAAATTGCCTAAAATTCCAAAAGGTCAAAAATATATCACTGAAGTTTAAAGTTAACTGAAGAAAAATAGAAGGTCATTTTTTTTAATGATTAGAATAATCTCATTAGAGCTATTGAATTCCTTTAAAGAAAATTTAATAAATTGTGTTGGAGTTATTGAAAATGGTGGACTTATCCTTTATCCTACAGAGACAGTCTGGGCAATTGGCTGTGATGCAACCAACCCTAATGCGGTTGATAAAATTTTGAAGTTAAAAGAACTAACAAGCCCAGAAGGGTTAGTAAGTTTAATCGCCAACCAATTTATGCTTGAGCAACAAATTGATTTCATCCCTGCAGTGGTCTATGACATAATTGATATCGCAGAAAAACCTACAACCGTAGTCTTGGATAATCCAAAAACCATTGCGAAAAATGTAAGAAATAGAGATGGTTCCGCTGCTATACGTGTAACATCAGATAAATTTTGTCAGTATGCGATCGGAAAGTTTCGAAAACCGATAATAGCGACCATTGCAAATTTAGAAAACCAGTCATATCCAAAATCTTTTCAGGAGATAGATTCCAAAATTTTAAAAGGCGTTGACTATGTCGTAAATTTGCAGACGGAAATGTCCCAAAAACTTTCTTCCATAATTAAAATTGGTAACGATAATATGGTACGCATCATCAGAAAATAATAATGTACCTAAGCTCTAACAAATTATAATGAACCTCAAAGAAGCCATAACAAATCCTGTTTTTAAAACCATTGGCACAACTGCCGATGAACAAGGGTTAGACTGCTATGTTATAGGCGGATTTGTACGGGACTTTCTTTTAAAAAGAGGTATTGCAAAAGATATTGATATTGTTGCCGTAGGCAGTGGCATTGAGCTAGCGAAAGCTATCTCTAAAAAACTCAGAGGAAATACCGAAGTATCAGTTTTTAAAAACTTTGGTACTGCAATGATTAAGTATGAAGGCCTAGAACTAGAATTTGTAGGTGCGAGAAAAGAGAGTTATCAAAGAAACAGCAGAAACCCGATAGTTGAAGATGGCACTTTAGAAGATGATCAAAACCGAAGAGATTTTACCATTAACGCATTGGCAATTTCGTTGAGCAGCACAAACTATGGTTTACTACTTGATCCGTTTAATGGACTAAGTGATTTAGACAAAAAAATATTACGTACACCTTTAGAACCATCGCTTACATATTCAGATGACCCTTTACGCATGATGAGGGCTATTCGTTTTGCAACACAACTCAATTTCAAAATTGAAGAGCAGTCTTTAAAAGCAATTACTGAGAATAAAGAACGAATTAATATTATTTCAAAAGAACGTATTGTTGATGAACTCCATAAAATAATTCAATCCGATAAACCGTCAATTGGCTTTTCACTTTTACACCTAACTGGTCTTTTGCAAATCATTCTGCCTGAATTAACAGCTCTTCAAGGCATTGATGAAATTGAAGGCCAAAAACATAAAGATAACTTTTGGCATACACTAGAAGTGGTAGACAATATTTCAAAAACCACAGATAACTTATGGTTACGCTGGGCTGCACTATTACATGATATTGGAAAAGCACCCACTAAACGTTTTGATAAAAAAATTGGATGGACTTTCCATGCACATGAATTTGTAGGTTCGAAAATGGTTTTTAAATTATTTAAAAGACTTCGAATGCCATTGAATGATAAAATGAAGTTTGTTCAAAAAATGGTACTAATGAGTTCTAGACCCGTCATACTTTCTGAAGATCATGTTACCGATGCAGCTGTTAGACGCTTGGTTTTTGATGCTGGTGATTATGTTGACAATTTAATGACCCTTTGTGAAGCGGATATCACCACTAAAAATCCAAAAAAACAAAAACGGTATCTCAAAAATTTTCAAATAGTTCGAAAAAAAATAATTGAAGTTGAAGAGCGAGATCGAATTCGAAATTTTCAACCGCCGGTTTCAGGTGAAGAGATTATGAAAACTTTTGATTTAAAACCTTCAAAAGAAATCGGAATAATTAAAGAGGCCATTAAAGAGGCTATTTTGACAGGGGAAATTGCTAACGAGCACGACGAAGCATTCGAATATATGTTGGTTGAAGGAGAAAAAATTGGCCTAAAACCAGTAAGTCTATGAGCACAAACTTTTTAAAACTTGCAAAAATATCTTTAGTACTAGTGTATCTAGTCATTATAGCAGGAGCTGTGGTTCGTATGACGGGCAGTGGTATGGGCTGTCCAGATTGGCCTAAATGCTTCGGGTATTATGTTCCACCAACTGATGTCGAAACATTACTTTGGAGTCCTAATCATGAATTTGAAAAAGGGCAAGTAATAATCTATAATGAAGAACTTCAAGTTGCAAAAAACAACTTTACCTCAACCGATAAAATAGACCTTATAAACTGGGAAATGTACACCAAACATGATTATGCTGTATTTAATGTTTGGCATACATGGATTGAATATATAAATCGATTACTTGGAGCTTTAGCTGGTTTAGCCACACTTTTTTTAGCACTCTTATCACTAAAATATTGGTCAAGCGATAAAAAAATAACACTAATTTCTTGGCTAGTGGTTTTCGGTATGGGCTTTCAAGCATGGCTTGGCGCAACTGTTGTTTACTCTGTATTGGAACCGGTTAAAATTACGTTGCACATGTTTATGGCGCTGGTTATTGTAGCGCTTCTTTTATTTTTAATTTTTACGGCAAGTAAAAGATCATTGAATGTAAAAGTTAGAAATCAAATTAAACTCTTATTTACAAGCGCCCTTGTTTTAACATTAGTTCAGATTATTTTAGGTACACAAGTGAGGCAATTTGTTGATAAACAAATAGATACAGTAGGTGAAACTGCTAAAAATTTATGGTTAGAAAACCCTACTATTAAGTTTTATATTCATCGTTCCTTATCCATTGTCGTTTTATTTTTAAACTTCTATTTATTTTGGAAGATTAGAAAATCTAAATTGCCTTTTAAAAAAATAAATTGGGTAATTACCATACTCTTTCTTGAAATAGGAACAGGTATACTGATGTATTATTTTGATTTTCCTTTTGCAAGTCAACCTTTGCACTTGGTTTTAGCAAGCTTACTTTTCGGAATTCAGTTTTATCTTGTTTTAGAAGCATCTTTATGGAACAAAAGTGACAAATCTTTGTAACTTTACCCCCACCCAATTTTTTAAAGGATGATTTATAAAATCAGAATTATTCTTGATACTCAAGAAGACATTTTTCGAGACCTTGAAATCGAAGCTGAACAAAATATGGAACAGCTTCATAATGCCATCACCCAAGCGTTTGGTTTTATGGGTAACGAAATGGCTTCATTTTATACTTGTGATGAAGAATGGAATCAAGATGAGGAAATTGCCCTCTTTGATATGAGCGAGAACGGTTCTGAAGTGATGCTCATGAATGAAACCAATCTGGATGCTATTTTAAATGAAAAATCCCCAAAATTAATTTACGTATATGACTTTTTCAATATGTGGACTTTCTTTGTAGAATTGGCCGATATTGTTGAAAAAGAGGACGGGCGTGCTTACCCAAATATTCTATTTAGTTTTGGTGAATTACCAGACTCACCACCTGAAAAGAATTTCGAATCTAAACCATCAATCGATTTTGATGATAATTTAGACAATTACGGTGATCTTGATTTTGATGAAAATTGGAACTAATTCATATTTTAAAAAAAGCTAATCTTTTTAATAAATAATTTTTAAAAGCACACATGCTCAACTTCTATAACGCACAAATTGAAAGTGTTTCATTGCACAGAGTAGGAAATAAAAATAAAAATGAAGGTGTCTTTTTATCCAACGAACCTTACAGTTTAAACGATGAAATGTCTGGGCTTTTAAAAGAATACTTCTTTAAACCCTTTCGTGAAAAAGAAGAGAATTATTTTAAATTTTCTAACGAAGTAGATGTTGAATTTAATGAAATATATAAAGCTGTTTCTGAAATATTCACTGAGCCCTCTAAGGCGCATTTAATTTCTAAAAACATTACAACTCATTTATTTGAACAATCTAATCATCCGCATATAAAAAGTGGTGAGGTATATGTAGTTCACTTTTCTGACTTGGTTTTAGACAACCAAAAAGTTGACGGGGTCGGAATATTCAAAAGCGAATTAAAACACGATTTTTTGCAATTTGAAGAAAAAAGTGAAAACCTAGAAATTATAATTAGACAAGGTATTAATATTAATAAACTTGATAAAGGTTGCCTAATTTTTAATGAAGCTAAAGAAGAAGGCTATAAAGTTTTATCGGTTGATAGCAATCGCTATGACGCAAAATATTGGCTAGAGAACTTTTTAGGTCTTGAACCACTTTCCGACGACAATTTCAAAACAAAAAACTATTTAAAATTTTGCCAAAACTTCGCAAAAGATGTGGTACTTCCTGCTGAAGATAAACAACAAGAAGTATTATTTATGAATCGTGCAGTAAATCATTTTGCGAAAAATGATGCTTTTGAAGAGTCTAACTTTTTAAATGAGGTAATTGAAAATCCAGAACTAATACCAGAATTCAAACATTATAAAGTTGAAAAGGGGCCTAAATTTAGTATTGAAGATGTTTCAAATTTTGACATTGCTAATAAGGCAGTTTCGGATGCTCGTAAAAAAATAAAAAACGTCATTAATTTAGATACTAACGTTCAAATTAAAATGGATTTTATAAATCCAGAATCAGCTGAAAAGTTTGTAGAAAAGGGTTGGGATGAAGAACGTCAAATGTATTACTACCTAGTATATTTTAATAAGGAGCAGAAGAGCTAAATATAATTCTGAAATATTAAGAAATTTTAATGTTTTGCTCAATAATCTGTTTCATACTAACATCTTCATAATTTCGCTTTACAAAATTTAAGGCAAGGTCAAGTACGTCACCCATAGTTTTACATTGCTTAAAATTTACATCTAACGTCAACTCATAAATTTGCTCTGCAAGCATCTTTATGTTCTCTTCATTAGAAATGATGTCAGTTTTACATATTCTCCTCAATTTTTTTATCCGAACCCCAGAGCTCAATATTCTTTTGGCTACAATTGAACGTTCTTCTAATTTATATTGATCTACTGAATCTCGCAACAATTTACCTCTGACCAATTCAACCATTTGATAATTCTCTTTGAAAAATTGAGGGCGATACACTTTTAATTTTCCTTCAAAACACTGTTGGTCAAAATCTATTGCTCTAATGCGATAAACCACATGATCAAAATCATGTACAGGCACAATAACATAATTATACGAACGCATGTCACCCAATAAACGAATCATACAGCGTTCATTGAACTTTACAAATTCTTTAGCTAATTGTGCCTTTTCGGGTTCGGAGCATTTTGGCAACATATTTTTAATGAACTCATCACCAGGAATACCAGCAATATGTTCTTCTATGAGGGTATCCTTATAAACCAAAAAATTCAAGTTATAAGGTGACAACATGTGCTCTAATTCTAAACCATAAATACGAGAAGCATCAGTTTTCTTCACGTAGAAATAAGTGAAATTATCATTTAGAATATTTCTGATTTTAATTCGGAATGGTTTTGAATTTCCGAAAGTGCAAAAATCAACAGCATCAACATTTAGATATTGATGTATATTATTACTACCATCTGAATGAAGAATAGAATATACCTTTTTCAAACTATCATCAATTTCTTTGCGTTCAAACTCGGAATAATAAACTCTTATCCAAAGTGTATCTTGATCATTGGAATCATATACGGTTACTGAACCAGAAAACCTTAGCAAGTCTTCATAAAAAATTGGGATTTCAATTTTTCGACTATAATAGCTTAAATATTCATCTAACTTTTTGCTTACGGAAAAAGCTGGTTTTTTTTTCGACATTAACTTTTCGTCCGACATTTTCCTGGTATTTAGTTAATCACATTTAGCCTTGAAAACGGTTTAGCACCCTTTAAACGTTTTTTCCGTTTTTTCTTACAAAAGCTTACATATTTAACTTCAAGTACTTACAAAGTAAAAATAAATCTTACTGCCAATTTACACAATTCCTTGCGTTACCAACATTCTAAGGGGGTTTTACAACATATTATTGCTGACCTCTAGTAGTTATAGTTTTTTTGAAGTTCGGTAAAATGAAAAATACCCATAAAATTAAACTAATGCGCCAAAAAATTCTGTTTTTATTCTTCGTAATAGGATTTAGTTTATCTATTAATGCACAACTAAGTGATCTTCATTATCTACCACCTTTAAAGCAAGGTCAAAATAATGCCGGTATAAGAGAGCAAGCGGTATACTTGTCTACTCCTGAACCAACAACGTTTACTGTTAATGCATACCAAGGTACTAGCACAACACCTGTAGCAACGTTCAATATCTCGAATGTAAGTCCAGCTGTCTACTCCATGAGCAATGGTGATAACAATATCATTTTAGTAAATAACACCAATACAGGTGTTATTTTAAATAATAGCGGATTACGATTTGAATCACCAAGCGGAAATAAGTTTTATGTAAACTATCGCGGAAGTAGTTCTGCGCAATCAGCTTCCTTAACTGCAAAAGGTAGGCAAGCCATGGGCCAACGTTTTAAATGGGGTGGTGTACCAAATTTAGGTTCACATTCTTCAAAATCGAATACACTAGGTATAATGGCTACTGAAGATAATACTACAGTTCGGCTTTTCGGATATGATCCGGGTTGTGAATTTAGAGTAGGTAATGACCGAGCGGGGATAACTGATGATACTTATACGATTACTTTGAATGCCAATGAGTCTTTTGTTTTTGAGACTTATATTGGTACAGCACCAACCCAAGCACACGAAGATGGTTGGATTGGAGCAACTGTTGAATCTGATAAAGATATTGTAATCAGTAATGGTTCTATAAACTTTGGTCGACAAGTTGGGGCTTCAAACAGAGATGCCGGTATTGACCAACCGGTTCCTGAAAATAGACTAGGTAAAGAATATGTTTTTGTTAGAGGTAATGGTAATGCTAATGGATGGACAGAATTCCCTTTAGTTATTGCAACTTACGATAACACTCAAATTTATGTGAATGGAGGGACTCTTCCAATTGCTACGATAGATGAAGGTGACTATTATGAAATTCCAAGTTCATATTTCTCTGCAAATACTGTTGGTGCAAATATGTTTGTACAAACTTCTAAAGACGTTTATGCTTATCAATGTATGGCGGGTGCGTCAACAGCATATACTCAAGGTCTTAATTTTGTGGCACCAGTTAACTGTCTTTTACCAGATGTTATGGATAACATTCCTGACATTAGAAATATGGCAGGTACTGATGTTACTGGTGGAGTAACTATTATTGCCGCAGTCAATACTCCCGACACTAATATACAGGTCACTGATGGTAATGGGCCCGTTACCCTACCGGCTTCAACCCCAGTAATGGGTTCAAGCGATTGGAAAACATTTTTTATACCAAATCTAAATGGCAATGTAGATGTACAATCTACAGGTCCCATGGCGGTTGGATTTTTTGGTTATAACGGAGCACGTGGTGTTGCAGGTTATTTCTCCGGTTTTGATACCGTACCTGAAGTGATTTTAGAAATTCGTGGAGGTTCCGGTTGTTTTGTTGGTTCAGAAATATATGAAGCTACTAGTAATTTTGATGCTTACCAATGGTTTGAAGACGGTGTTCTTATTCCTGGAGCTAATAGTCCAAATTATCAACCATTAGGTGCAGGAGACTTCTTCGTAAGAGGAACCAAAGGACCCTGTACTTATGACAGTAATATAATTAGAGCGCTCTATTGTGATCCAGATATTGTTATAAATAAATCGGTTGACAAACCAGAAATAATGGAAGGTGAAACCGCTACCTTTACAATTAAAGTAAGAAACCTTGGTGTTGGTCCCATAACAAATTTACAATTAACCGATAATCTTCCAGCAGGTCTTTCATTTGTAAGTGCTTTTACTATACATGGTAGTTGGAGCGGAAATACATGGAATATTGGAACTCTTGACGGTGGCCTTACGGCAGAATTAGAGCTTGAAGTTCGTGGTGATGAAATAGATATTTTACCTTTAGTTAATTTAACCAATACTGTAACACATACCCAAGATCAAGTAGATACCAACACATCTGAAGATATACCATCAACAAGCATTATTGTTCATAATGATTATGATAACGATGGGGTTAGAGATATAACCGATTTAGATGATGATAATGATGGTATTTATGATACAGAAGAATGTGCAGCAGATATTTGTTTTGAAGCCATAGTAAATGAAAGTTTTGAATCTCCAGTAATTCCTAATGCTACTTATAGAATTCTTAACGAATCTAGTGTTCCAGGTTGGTTAACAACATCCACTGATGGAAATATTGAATTTTGGTCTGATAATTTTCAAGGTGTAGATGCTTTTGATGGAAATCAGTTTGCAGAACTAAATGCCACACAGAACTCAGCGCTTTACCAAAATTTATGTTTGACACCTGGTACAGTAATGAATTGGTCCTTTAGACACAGAGGTAGGTCTGGTACAGATGTTATGCGACTACGAATTGGTGCTGACCTTGCATCGGCGACTGAACAAGGTACAATGACTGATGATAATACCGCTTGGGGCTTGTACACCGGAACGTATACAGTACCCTTAGGTCAAACTAATACCGTCTTCATTTTTGAAGCGGTATCAACAGCTGGTGGGAGTCTTTCGGTAGGTAACTTTATTGACGATATAAAAATTAATATTGCGGATGTTCCAGTTTGTAGAGATACTGATAATGATGGCCTTCCAGATAGCTTAGATTTAGATAGTGATAATGACGGTTGTAGTGATGCAAATGAATTCTATAAAGATGAAAATGCTGATGGTGGAGACGATGGAGTATACGGTAATGGAACACCTGATGTTGATCCGGTTGATGGAACCGTAAATGATGCTTCTTATGTAAGAGTACTTGCACCAGAAATTCTTTTAGAAAATACTTCTGAAGACTTAGGTGGAAATGATATTAATGGTCAAGATGTTAGTCTTGGGCAAACTTTTGAGTACGTTTTACGATTTCAAAACACCGGTGATGATGATGCAGTAAACTACTCAATAAGAGATATTTTACCTAACAACGTTACTTTTAATACTGCTGACCTATCTAACGCGCCAGGAACACCGGCTCCTTCTTATGATCCGGTAACCAATGAACTTACTTTTCAAATACCAGATAATCTTGTAGAAGTTGGAGATCCACAATATAGTATTAGAATTGAAGTAACAATTGCAGCTAATTGTTCAGAATTTGTTGCAGCATGTTCTTCAACTTTAGAAAATTTAGCATATTCTACTTACGAAGGAGAAACTAATACTGCTGTTTTTACAGACGAAAACGGCTCTCCTTCAATTACGGCTTGTCCTAGAACACCTGAAGTTGCGAGTAATTCAATACTTAATGATTTAACAGGATGTAATCAAGCTAGAACGGTACAGCTTTGTGGTGATAATACCATTTTAACTGCTGGTTCAGGATTTACAACTTATAACTGGTTTTTAGACACCAATAGTAATGGAGTAGTTGACGGAACTGATATTGCCCAAAATGATGGTGATCCGGACAGTGATCCAAGTACTTTATTCGTAACAAATATCGGAGACTATATTGTTCAAAAATCTGCAGGTGGAACCTGTCCTGATTTAGTAGAACGTATAACGGTAGAACGTTTCGGAACAACTCAAACTAACCCTATTGTTGATTATTTTAATCAAGTAAATGGTGATGCCAATCCCGACAATGACATGCAAGGTCAGATTGTAACCTGTTCTATTGATGGAGATTTATTACCAAAAATATTTTTATGTGGTGCAGATGACGAAGCTACTATTCAATTAGGTATCACAGATGCACAAGGAATCACCTGGGAAAAACTTGACGAAGCTAGTTGTTCAGATACTGGTGATGATTGTGCTAATAAAAATGGTACTTGTACTTGGAATACTGTAGCAACAACAGACAACTTTACACTTACTGAAAGTGGCGAATTTAGAGTAGTTATCAACTACCTCAATGGTTGTTTCAGTCGTTTTTACTTTAATGTGTTCAAAAATGAGTTAGACGTTCAACACACTGCGTCTGATATTCTTTGTAGCACACCAGGTAACATCAGAATTACCAATGTAGGTTCTGGTTATGGTTTTCAACTTGTTGATGCTGCGGATAATGATAATGTAATTGTACCATACAATGCTAATAACGGACCAAATTTTGATATTACAACAAGTGGTGTTTATAAGGTTCAGGTGACGCAATTAGACCCAGTTGATGGAACTCCATTAATTGGTGGTTGTATTTTTGAAACACCAGATATTGGTATCCAAGAAAGAGATTTTAGTGTTGATTTAACTACCACTCCTGCCGATTGTAATGCTTTAGGCACCATTACCGTTCAAGCTTTAAATGCGTTACCTAACTACAGTTATGAACTGCGACTTGATGATGGTAGCAATGGAGGTCAAGGTTCTTTAGTTAGCAGTCAACCTGCATTAACAAGTAATACATACACTTTTACAAATGTCAACCCTGAAGACTATATTATCATTACTCGTACCCAAGATGGTTGTTTTGATTCACAACAAATTTCAGTACTTGAAATTGATGACCCTCAATTAAGTGCCGTAGTTTCCGAACATATAACGTGTAATTCTGGTATTGTAACTGTTACTCCTAGTAATGGTCTTCCTGACCCAGATTATTTTATGGCAATTTGGAGTAAAGATGGAACTGATCTATATGCAGACCCGTCTGATATTCTTCCGGCTGATTTGCAAACTACTTCAAATTTCTTATTCAGAGATAGTACAGATGCTGGAGACTATGAATTTATTGTTATTGATGGTAATGGATGCTTTGCAATTTCGAATACTATAAGTATTGATTTTTACGGAAGTCCAGTAATTACGGCTTCAGATTCTGGAATAACTTGTTCAGGTGCTTCGAATGCCGAACTTACAGTTAGTGTAACTGGTGGTACCGCTCCATATCAATATAGCCTTGATGGCGGAATTAACTACCAAAACAGCAATTCATTCTTAAATCTACCAGCCGGTTTATATTCCATTACTGTCATGGACTCAAGTGGTACAAGCGGGCCCAATTGCGTTGAAACTTTTGAATATGAAATTGTAGAACCATATAGACTTACGGCTTCCGCAACTATTATTGAAGATGCTTCCTGTAATACTACAGGTGCATTAGTTAAAATATTAAACCCAAATGGAGGTCAAGCTCCATATGAATATAGTTTTGATGGTGGTGCTAATTTTGGACCAATAGATGAACAAAATTTATTAGCAGGTAACTATCAATTAGTACTTAGAGATGACTTAGGTTGTACTTTTGATATGGATTTAACCGTCCCTGCTTCGGCCACTGACCCTAGTTTTAATCAGGTGGTTGATTATGATTGTGATGGATTTGGTAATATAACCATAAACCCTTCAAACACTAGTGACTTTACTTATTCTTATACTTTGAACGGTACAGGAAACACACCTTTAGATAACAATGTATTTACTAATGTTGCGGATGGCACACATACGGTAACTGTTGGGTACTCAAGCAGTATTACTCCGGCCCAAAGCACAGTATTTTTTGAAAATTTTGGAGCGGGATTAACTACCCAAATTGGAGAAATAGGTCCTGGATATTGTTATGAACCTCAGAATGGTACTACAACGGCTTGTAATTTAGGTCCAGCAGGAATCTTGGTTGATGGCGAATATGCTGTAACCAATTTGGTCACCAATCCAGTTTCTTTTTATCGCAATCCAAATGATCATTCTGGCTTAACAGATGGTAGATTCTTCGCCATTAATCCAAGTAATAATTTAGTGGGCCTCAATAGCGTAGTATGGCAAAGAAGTAATATCGAGGTTTTACCAAATAGGGATATTACTATTACATTTTATGCTTACAACTTACGTTCCACCGGATCAGCTGGAAATAATCCAGAAATTGAAATTCAATTAATTGATGCATTTGGTGCTATTTTAAATAATGTAATCACAGCTGAAATACCAAAAAACACAAATGCTGATGATTGGCATGAACGAACAATAACGTTTAACCCGGGAGCCAATACAAATGTAGGTATCGTCCTTAGAAGCAATCAAGGCGGTGACGACGGTAACGAACTTATCCTAGATGATATTCAGGCATACCAATTACCTGAAGTTTGTGAAAAGACAGTTGATTTAACAGTTATCGTAGAAGATAATCAAGAATTCTCAGCTAATCTTTTAGGTACAACCGACCCGAGTTGTAATGGAGGTTCCGATGGTGCGATACGTTTTCAAGTTTCCAACTTTGATACCGCAACCGGATTTGAGTATTCAACTGATGGCGGTATTATTTGGACTACTTCTTTAAGTTCACCAGTAACAACACCAAGCAACTTAATAAACGGTAGTTATACGGTTCAAATTAGAAAAGTTAGCGATAATACTTGTACGACGAGTTTTGCAGCAACTTTAACTGAACCAGATGTAATTGTTCCGTCTTTAGTTCAAACAGCAAATTTCACTTGTTTTAATACTGGTGGAACACTGGAAGCGTCAGCAACAGGTGGAAATCCAGCATATGAATATCAACTAGAAACTTCTGGAGGTGCTGTAATTACAGCTTACCAAACTAATACTCAATTTACTAACATTACTGACGGCGATTATGTAGTAAGAGTAAGGGATCAAAATGGTTGCGATGTGGTATCTACTACCCCTGTCACTATTGTAGCTCCAAACAATATTGTTTTTGATGTAACCCCAACAGCTTGTTATTCTGGTACAAATGATGGTTCAATTGTAGTAAATGTTACAGCTGGCAATGGAAACTACGAATTTAGAATTGATGGTGGACCTTGGATAATTCCTACCCCATCAACAGCTACCACACATACTTTTGATGGACTTTCAGCTGGAAGTTATGACATTGAAGTAAGAGATCAATTTGGATGTCCAAATGCTCCAAACACTCAAACGGTGGTTATTAATACTCAAATGATTGTTGATGTTGATGTTACAGCACTAAGTGCCTGTAATAGTGGTTTAATAACTGTTAATGCAACAGGTGGTAATGGAACTTTACTTTATGCCATTGTACCTGCAAACAGCGACCCAACAGGTCTATTTACTGCTACAAACACCTTAACTATAACAGAAGTAATGGCAACCGCTAATCCAGGTGGATATGATATTCATGTTCAAGATAATAATGGCGCCCCTGCTATTTGTACATCGTTAACTGAAGATATCATACTAACCCCTGTAGCTCCTTTAACAGTCACAGCTACACCAACTGATCCTCAATGTTTTGACGGACTTGGCTCAGTAGATATTACCCTGAGTGGAGGCACTAGCCCATATACTTATTCTCTAGTCGATTTAAGCCCGGCTGACGGTATCGATTATAGTAGAAGTAATTCTAACATAACAACAACCACTTTAAACTATGCTGGTATTGGTGTTGGGAATTATGAAGTAACCATAACAGATGTTAATGGTTGTGACATCACTTCAACAACAATTACCATTAATAACGCAATCGAAATAACTGCGGATATTTTTCCAATACTACCTGCGGCTTGTGCAAGCACTGTCGAGAGTGACTTCGGATTTGAATTTGACAATATTGTTACACCAACTGGTACTGTAGAATACAGTAATGATGGTGGTACAACTTGGCAAGTTTCTAATGAACTTAGAGGTTCAGTAGCAAATCCTACATTTTCAGGGACAGAGGTTTTCCCTTCTATTAGAGTAGAAGTTTCACCTGGTGTTTTCTGTCAAAAGGATTTTGATCGCTATTTAATTCCTTTTCCACTTGATGACTTAGATATTACTTTATCAGCTATTGTTATTGGTTGTAATGATTTACAAGTTACCGTGGAAGGTAGTGAAGGTGATGACACTGGAGGATATGATTACACCTATACAGATGATCCCGCAAACTTCAATACTTTTATTTTGGACCCTAATGTTTGGGTAAATAATGTACCTAGTGGGACTTCACATACTTTTGCAAACATTGACCCAACGACAGCTCAATATCCTGAAGTTCCTGTTTTAGTTCCTGGGAGAACATATGTATTCTATGTTAGAGATGGTTCTGGTTGTATTCGACAAAGTAATGTGAACGTAAATGAGATTCCGTTGGTAGATTTACCAATTGAAATTACATCAGATATAACTCCAACATGTGCAGGAGCAACTACTGGTCAAATAACATTCAATTTAACTCCTGATACTTCGTACCCAAATATGCATTGGGAGATATTCGAATTAGGGAATAACACCCCAATTCAAACTAGTGGTGGAATAGTTGCATTTAGTAGTACTGTTACCACTAATTTATTAGGAGAAGGTGAATATTACATAGAAATTACTCAAGTAGATGCCGGTAATGTTGATGCTTGTCGAGGTGCAAGTGAGAACGCTTATATACCAGAGCTAGCTCCGTTAAGCGCTTTAGCTACTAATATTAGAGATATCTCTTGTAATCTACCAGGTTTAATATCAGTTACTGGTATTACCGGCGGAGGTGGTAACCCTTATACTTATGATCTTGCCGGTCCAGTAGGTTTTACAACATTAACTGGCACAATAGACAATCCTATAGAAGTTCCTGTAAATTCGCCGGCAGGTGATTATACCGTAACGCTGTATGACCAATATAGCTGCCCATTTGTATTGAACACTGTTACCTTATCCCTAGCCCCTAACCCAACTTTGAGTGTAACACAAGATAACTGTGTTTCACCAATCACAGTAAATGCAGTTGGTGTTTCAGTTGCAGGAAATCTGCGTTATGCAATGGTAGCAACTGGCGACCCAACTCCTACTTCTTTTGAGGATAATGGTGGTGTTTTTACCAATGCAACTCCTGGTGCTTATGATGTCTATGTAATGGATGGAAATGGATGTACAGCTCTAGAAAGTAATTTTATAGTTAACCCAGTTTTAGCTGTTGATGCCTCTTTAACAAAACTAATTGACTGTACTATTTCACCAGAAGCAATTATAAATATCGATATACTAGATGGTTCTGGAAGCTACGAGTACAGTATTACTAATACTGCCGGTGCTCCGACAGTTGCTCAAACCGCAGTACCCGGAACTAATTTTGATTATCAGACATTAATGCCTGGTGACTACACCATCACAATTTTTGATACAAATACTCCTAGTAATGCAAATTGTGATAGAGAATTTGTAATCAATGTACCGAATAGAATTGTACCTGTAATTGACCCTAATATTATATCAACTGATATTTCTTGTTTAGGTGCAAATGATGGTAGCATAACAATTTCTACTACTAATGGGGCTGCAGCACCATATACTTTCGAAATAACATCAAGAGATGGTGTAGCGACAAATATTGCGCCAACAAGCACTACCGGAAATTCTGCAACTTTCACCGGACTTGGAGCTGCAATAGCAAATGGTTATAACATTACTGTGACTGGTAACGCTGCAACCAATAATTGCGAAGTCATTAGTGTTGACATTCCAATATCTGAACCAAGTACTATCAGTGTACCGGCTCCGACAATTGTTGAATTTGGATGTACTTCTGGTAACACCGCAAATAATGCTTCAATCACTGTAAGTGGAGCAAACGGTGGTAGTTCAAACTTTATTAGGTACGAATTCATTGAAGAAGATGATCCAAATACAGTCGCAGTTGAAGCGCCAAATACAGTGCAGTCGGGAACAAATACAACATATATTGAAACCGATTTTGCAGGTGGTGTTTACACTATAAATGTATATGATGATAATGGTTGCTTTGGCTCGACAACGGCGATTATAGCACCGTTCGATGTTCTAGGATCACCAACAGTTCATATAGATGATGCTATTTCCTGTGGCAATCTAGGAGAGGATATTTCTATAGATATAGTTAGCAGTATTACTAATTTTACGGCTAATCCTGCCAACTATGAATTTAGAATGTTGCCTTCTGGTACTGCTCAATTAGCAAATAATCAATTCAGCGATTTACAACCTGGATCTTATACTTTTTCGGTAACAAATATTAATACGGGTTGTGAAACGGTTGTTACTCATAATGTAGAAGAACCAAATACATTTGACGTTACGGTTGAAAAATTGACAGACGTTGTTTGTTTTGGTGGTGACGGAAGTATTCGCTTGACTATGAGTGATGCCACTTACACTGGCAGTTTTACTTACAATATTTTTGATACCAACGGCACTCCTGCAGACCGTTCGGATGACGGTGTAGCTATAATTAATGGGGCTTCTCCTGATTTTGGTCCTACGGCCGCAATTGCAGTACCTGCCGGTAATTACATTGTTGAAGTTATACAAGATGGTTTTCCAGAATGTACACAAATTAGATCATTCAATATTACTACTCCAAGTGCACCAATTACACTTGAGCCGATTGATTTGACCGAAGTTGGATGCAGCAATGACCAAGGTAGTGCTGGTATTACCATTGCTGGTGGCGAGTCACCCTATGATATTATCTTAACTAATACAACAACAAGTGTAGTTTATGATGCCTTACAAGTTAGTTCTAATCTTTTCCAAGGTTTAAGCGCCGGACAATATAGTGTTGAAGTTACAGATAACTTAGGTTGTTCAACTACGTTCACAAATGCATTTGAATTACTTCTGCCAGATCCTATCTCCGGTAATATAGCCGCGACAACTTTAGTTTGTGAGGGCGATACTGATGCTTCGGTATCCATAAGTTTGAACCCAAGAAATATTACCTCAAATTATAGATATATATTGAACAGTTATAATGATGCTTTAGGTACGAACTTGATTCAAAGCTCTACCACGCAAACTTTACCAGCATTCGATAATTTAGGCGCAGGATTTTATAGTATTACAGTTTTAGATGACATGAATTGTTCATTTGAATCTAGTATTGTTGAAATAATTAATCCTGTTGAACCAAGAGGAATGTTATTAACCACGGCAAACTTAACTTGTTTGTCGGGGGCAGAACTTGAGCTTAGTGCCATGGGAGGTACAGCACCGTATTTATGGAGTACTGATGGTGTTAACTTTAATGCCATGAACGAAACAAATAGTGCTAATTCCCATTTATTTAGCAATGTACCTGCTGGCACTTACCAATATTATATACAAGATAGCTTCAATTGCGTTTCAACAATTTCAAATGAAATAACGTTGAATTCCATTGAACCTTTAACTTTAGATATTGATACCAGTGGAGCAATTATTAATTGTAATGGCGATAGCACAGCAGTTATCATTGCAAGTGCTAACGGAGGCTTAGGAAATTATCAATATGGTTTATTCTCAGATGCTTTATTAACTGGTGAAATTAGACCATATCAAAGTTCTGATGTTTTTGCCGATTTACCTCAAGGTACTTATTATATAAGTGTGCAAAGTGAAGATTGTCAAACGACTTCTTCAGAAATCATTATAGACGAACCTACACCTTTAGTCGTTGATCCAGTAATTACTAATATTAGTTGTAATGGTGGCGCAGACGGTAGTATTGTGCTTAATGTTACTGGTGGTAGTGGAGATTATCAATATGCGATAACACCTACTCTAAACCAATTCGACTCAAGCAACATATTTACTGGTCTTATGGCAAGTTCTTATGATGTAGTGGTGCAAGATAGTAATGGATGTTTTGAATTAATTGAGTTCGAAATAACTGAACCTGATGTAATTGAAATAGACTATACGGCCACTCCAGAAATATGTGCTGGCGATGAAGATGGTACTATCACTTTAACAATTACAGGTGGAACAGCACCTTACCGAACTAGTTTGAATAGTAATAATGATAGTGATTTCGTTGCTGATCAAATGACTTTTGACGGTTTAGCTAGTGATACCTATGTAGTTTTCATTAAAGATGCAAATGATTGTACTTCTAATGAAATAATCGAAATTGCTGCTGGCGCAAATATTAATGCAGGTATTGAAGTAGTATATGAATGTTCGGGTGATGTACCAGACAATCGTATAGTAGTTACCCTTGAAGACGAAACTGTAGCAGAAGACGTTTTATATGGCATTGATACAGACGATCCAGCAAACATGGTATTAGACCCTAATTTTACAAACCTAAGCCCTGGGCAGCACTTTTTAACAATTGCACATGCCAATGGTTGTGTCAATTCCATAGACTTTGAAATAGAAGATTTTATGCCACTAATGGTAGTTGCTGAACAATCTAATATGAACGAAATCACAGCTTCAGTATCTGGTGGCCTAGAAGGATATACGTATTACTTCAATGATGTGGACAATGGCGAGGAAAGCACTTTCTATATTACTAGAACAGATACTTATACGGTACGAGTGGTTGATGCCAACGGCTGTGAAGCGATGGCTTCAATATATATGGAGTTCATTGATATTGAAATACCGACATTCTTTACCCCTGATGGTGACTTATTGAATGATAGGTGGATACCAGAAAACATAGATCAATACCCAAACATATTTATCAATATTTTTGATAGGTACGGTCGTAAAGTATACCGATTAGAAGATAACGCAGAAGGTTGGGATGGTTTATACAATGACACGAATTTACCAACTGGTGATTACTGGTATATTATTAAGCTAAATGGTGAAAGTGACCAGCGAGAATTCATCGGTCATTTTACGCTCTATCGATAATTAGTTTAATCAAAACCTATGATAAAAAGTCTCTTGAATCAGATATTCAAGAGACTTTTTATTTTGACACTAAATCAAGGTTTATACAACGGTTATCGATTAAATACCACAGCTTTTTTAACTTTTACCACAAATAATTGCCAGTGGACATTTGCATGTCTTGCTTTGTTTTAAACTTAGACATCTACTTTGATTAAATCACCACAAATTTTAATACAATTATCTTTTTTATTTCTAGTCTCAATGGGTTTTGCACAAGACTCCGATGGAGATGGCGTGAATGACAGCATTGACAATTGCCCGACTGAGGCTAACCCATTTCAAGAAGATTATGATAGCGATGGAGTTGGAGACATTTGTGATCTTGATGATGACAATGACGGAGTACTAGATGAAGAAGAATGTACAATTAATGTTTGTTTAGAACCAATAACCAATGAAGGTTTTGAAAACCCAGTAATCCCAAATAGTAGCTATAGATTAAGAAATGAAAATAGCGTACCTGGATGGCTTACAACAGCAACAGATAACCGCATTGAAATTTGGTCTACTGGCTTCTTAGGAGTTCCATCTTTTGAAGGGAACCAATTTGTAGAGCTTAATGCAACACAAAATTCCGCTCTTTATCAAATTTTATGTTTGACTCCAGGCTCATTAGTAAATTGGTCCGTCAGACATAGAGGTAGAAGTGGCGTTGATGTCGCCGAAGTAAGAATAGGTTCTGACTTAATTTCTGCTACTACTGAAGCCATAATGACGGATGGAACTTCTAGTTGGGGGTATTATTCTGGAACCTATACCGTTCCAAATAATCAAGATAATACATTCTTTATTTTCGAAGCCATATCAACTGCAGGAGGTAGCATAAGTGTGGGGAATTTTATTGATGATATTCAAATAACCGTTAGTTTTTCTCCAACTTGTCCGGACACAGATAATGATGGAGTATTCAATAATTATGATGTCGATGCTGACAACGACGGTATTTTTGATGTTGTTGAAAACAATAACGGAGCCTTAGATACAAATAATGATGGTATTATCGATGCTAGTAATGGAAGTGTAGGTACAAATGGCCTTTTTGATATTGTTGAAAGTACAGCAGATAGCGGCGTTTTAGATGTCGGCTACGATTCCATAGATACTGATAATGACGGCACTCCAGATTACAATGAGATTGATAGTGATAATGATGGATGTAATGATGTTATCGAAGCAGGATTTACCGAAAGTAATTCAATTACTGGTGAACTTCAAGGAACTGGTTATAACGTGTTAAATGGGGCAGTATCGGGTGGTTTGAATGGCTATACAACTCCAAATGATTCAAATAATGATACTAGTTTTGATTTTCAACAGTCTGGAAGTGGGCCTATTATAACAATTCAACCCAATAACGAAAAAGTACTTTTACCAAATAACGGCACATTTGTCGTTACAGAGAACAACACTTATAATTATCAATGGCAAGTAAGTATTAATGGCGGTGCAAATTACAATGATATTGTAGACGGCAGCCAATACATGGGAGCACAAACGGATCAACTCACTATAATACAACCAGAATTAAATTTAGATGGTCATCTATTTAGGGTTGTACTCTCAAATCCAAGTTTCATTTGCGATGATACTACCATCTCTAATGAAGTTGAACTAAATGTTGGTCCAAAAAACATCATTACCAACCGAAGAATTACCCTTCGCGTTAACCAAGACTAACTATTAATATTCGTTCTTATAATGTTTTTAAACAGAAGTTGTAACAATTTATGACCTATATCGTCATACTTCTATAACAATCAAAAAACCAATTCTGTTTTGGACACTATACTAACCGTATCCAATCTTACCAAAAAGTTTGGACATCTTACCGCAGTTAAAAATTTATCATTCACCATAGAAAAGGGCAATGTCTATGGTATTTTAGGCCCAAATGGTAGCGGAAAATCAACTACATTAGGAATCATATTAAATGTTGTTAATAGAACAGCAGGAGAATTCAGTTGGTTCAATGGTGACACATCAACCCACGAAGCATTAAAAAAAGTAGGAGCAATTATTGAACGCCCAAACTTTTACCCATATATGACAGCCATTCAGAACTTAAAATTGGTATGCAAAATCAAAGAAGTTCCGGTTGATAAAATTCAAGAGAAATTAGAATTGGTTGGTCTTTGGGAAAGAAAAGACAGCAAATTCAAAACCTACTCTTTAGGTATGAAGCAGCGACTTGCAATTGCTTCTGCCCTGCTCAATGACCCTGAGATTTTAATATTAGATGAACCAACCAATGGTTTAGATCCACAAGGTATTCATCAAATTAGGGAAATAATTAAGAAAATTGCTGGTCTGGGAACTACCATTCTTCTAGCTTCACACCTTTTAGATGAAGTTGAAAAAGTATGTTCACATGTGGTCATTTTAAGAAAAGGTGAAAAGCTATATTCTGGCCCTGTTGATAGTATGCTTGCCAGTCATGGCTTCTTTGAATTACGTGCCGTGGAAATGGAAAAACTTAAAGGAGTTTTAGACAATAATACAAGTTTTAGTAAGATTGAAGCTGATAATGGAATCATAACTGCTTATTTAAAAGAAGATATGGATGCAGAGGCTTTAAATAAAATCTTATTTGAGAAAGGAATTGTGCTTTCTCATTTGGTAAAAAGAAGAGAGAGTCTTGAAGAGCAATTTTTAGAATTAACCAAAAACAACTAATCCAAACGAAATGGTACGTTTACTACAAATAGAATTCATAAAACTCTGGAATAATAGAGCCAGTAAAATATTAATTACCTCTTATTTTGTATTGTTGACCTCTATTGCTTTGGTAGCTGCAATAAAATTCGACATTGGGCCGGTGAAGTTTCATTTAGCAGAAATAGGTATTTTCAATTTCCCATATATCTGGCATTTTAACACCTTTGTAACAGCATTTTTTAAATTGTTTTTAGCCATCGTTATTGTGTCTATGATGGCCAATGAATACAGCAACAAAACTATAAAGCAAAATCTGATTGATGGACTATCTAAAAAGGAGTTTATTTTATCAAAATTCTTAACAGTAATCTCGTTTTCATTGATTTCAACTGTTTTTGTCTTTGTTGTTTCTTTGATTTTAGGGCTGTTCTATTCTGATTACAATGAGATGTCCATAATATTTTCTGATTTAGAATTCGTTTTAGCATTTTTCATCAAGCTTGTTGGTTTCTTCTCCTTTTGTCTTTTCTTGGGCATTTTAGTCAAACGTTCAGCCTTTGCCCTTGGTTTTCTAATTATTTGGCAAGTTCTAGAAGGGATTATAAGAGGACTTATCAGATGGAAACTTTTTGACGGCGATACAACAGAGACTATAATGGGGTTCTTTCCACTACAATCAATGTTTAATTTAATTAAGCAACCAATTACAAGACTAGAAGCAGTGCAGACCGTAGCCGATCAAGTAGGAGAAAATGTTATTTTAGATTATCATGTACATTGGTATGAAATTTTAATAGTATTCGCCTGGACAGCTATTTTTATTTACCTGTCATATGCTTTATTAAAAAAACGCGATTTATAAGAAATTTTTTGCTTTTCTTTTTCCATTGCAAGTTGCTATCAAAGCACTTAAAAAGAGGAAACATGAAGTTTAAAGACGATTATACTTCAAATTTTTAAGCCTAAAAGAAGTTCACTATATTACAGTTCGTTTGAACGATGCTGTATGAAAAGAAAATTGCTCCTTATACTTGCACTATGTATTTGTGCCTCGGGTTTTACGCAAGACTGTCCTCCACTGCTAAGTCCAGTAAGTGGTCAAGTCGATGTGCCTGTTGATGCTACAATTACTTGGGACCAAGTAGACGGAATACCCGGATATCAGATTCTGTTAGGTACAGCACCTGGACAATCAGATTTAGGTCAGGCCTCTGTTGGTAGCGCAACTTCTTTTACACCGGAGACTGGCCTTCCAGAAAATACCGAGGTCTTCGTAACAATCATTTTAGATTTTTTATTTGAAGGCGGTACTGATATCGTATGTGACAGTCAATCATTCACCACAGTTGACGTTACTACAGCACCAGGCTGTACTACCTTACGTACTCCTGTAAATGGTTCAACTGGAGTAAGTGTATTCACGAATATTCTATGGAATTATGCCGCTACGGCAACGAGCTATGATATCATTGTTGGAACCGCACCTGGACTTGGTGATATTGCAACTACTAATGTGCAAAGTTTAGCTTTTAATCCAGCTGGTGAATTTCCACCAGACACGTTAATTTATGTGGAAATTATACCTCGAAATGAAAATGGCACGGCCTTAAGTTGTACTGAATTCACCTTCAGAACAGGAGCTGTAGCACCCCTACCAAGTTGCACAAGTCTTATTCAACCTTTAAATGGGGCAACCAACATTCCGCTAACACCACTTTTAGAATGGGTGGCTGTACCTGGAGCAACAGGTTATCGCGTTACTATTGGTACTACCCCAGACGGTTCCGACGTTCTTAATAATGCAACATTTTTTACCAATTCAACTTTCGTTATTGATTTTGAACCGAATCGTACATTCTTTATTACCATTACTCCCTTCAATGATTCAGGTGATGCAATTACCTGTGGCCAAGAAACTTTTTCCACTTTATTGGGCTGCGGACCTTTCTTAGACCAAGATACCGGTGAGTTTGTTTCACTCAATCCTGATATTACCTTACCAAGTGTGTTTTCATTTTGTGAAAATTCTGACCCTTTAACTATTACCGCTCCGATTGGTGCTGATGGATATCGTTGGGTGAATTTTGATGAATTTGGAACACAAACATTATTATCCGAATTAAATGAGGTCACTATCACACAAACTGGTAGTTATTATCTTGAAGCGTATACCATAATTTCTCAACCTGGTGGAGTTATCGAGTGTCCAACCATTTTAGAGTTTGATGTAGTTTCTTCTGAGATTGCTACAATTAACAACCTTGTAGTTTCTGAGACCGCTTTAGGCCTTAGAATTGAAGTGCAAGTGAGTGGTGCTGGCGATTATGAATATGCCATAGATGATATTACAGGCCCATATCAAGACAGTAATGTTTTTAGTGCAGTTAAACCAGGTGGACACACCTTATATGTCAGAGATAAAAACGGATGTGGAATTGTTGAAGATAGTTTTGTTCAAGATTTAACCGTTGAAGGTTTTCCAAAATTTTTCACACCTAATGGTGATTCAACTAATGATTTTTGGCAGTTTATTCAGCCACAAGGGGAACAAATTATTCTAGCAAGCATACAAATTTTTGATAGATATGGTACATTTATTGCCGAGATAGATCAGAATTCTAGAGGTTGGGATGGCACCTTCAATGGAAGACCTTTGCCATCGGGCGGTTATTGGTTCAAAGCCATCGATGATAATGCTAGAGAAGTTCAAGGTTTTTTTACCCTTAAGCGTTAATCTTAAATTTTGACAAGCTTTTGTGACCCTCCGTTTTAGTATTTTTACCATATGAAATTTAAGGTTGTTGCAGATTTTACCCCTACAGGAGACCAACCACAGGCTATTGATAAATTAGCTAAAGGTATAGAAGGCGGTGAACCACATCAAACATTATTAGGAGTAACTGGCTCAGGGAAAACATTTACCGTGGCTAATGTGGTGGCAGAAGTGCAAAGACCTACTCTAGTTTTAGCTCATAATAAAACACTAGCTGCGCAATTGTATTCTGAGTTTAAGCAATTTTTTCCAGAAAATGCTGTAGAATATTTTGTATCTTATTATGACTACTATCAGCCAGAAGCTTATATTCCAACTAGCGGAACATATATTGAAAAAGACCTCTCAATTAACGAGGATATTGAAAAACTAAGATTAAGCGCCACCTCTTCATTACTATCTGGCCGCCGTGATGTATTAGTTGTTGCATCTGTTTCGTGTTTGTATGGTATTGGTAATCCTGTTGAATTTCAAAAAAATGTAATTTCAATACAAAGAGACCAGGTAATTTCTAGAACCAAATTTTTACATCAATTAGTGCAAAGTCTCTACTCTAGAACAACTGCAGATTTTAGAAATGGAAATTTTAGAGTAAAAGGAGATGTTGTTGATGTTTTTCCAGGTTATGCTGACCATGCATTTAGAATTCATTTTTTTGGAGATGAAATTGAAGAAATAGAAGCTCTAGACCCTTTCAATAATAAGGTTATTGAAATATATGATAGTTTAAATATTTACCCAGCCAATATGTTTGTAACATCGCCAGATGTTCTACAAAACGCCATTCATCTTATCCAAGATGATTTAGTAAAACAAGTTGATTATTTTAAAGATATCGCTCGACCGTTGGAGGCCAAACGTTTAGAAGAACGGACAAACTTTGATTTGGAAATGATTAGAGAACTAGGCTATTGCTCAGGAATAGAAAACTATTCAAGATACCTAGATGGCCGAGAACCTGGTACAAGACCTTTCTGTTTATTGGACTATTTTCCAGATGATTATTTGATGATTATTGATGAAAGTCATGTTACAATACCACAAGTTCACGCAATGTATGGTGGTGACCGATCAAGAAAAGAGAATTTAGTAGAGTATGGCTTTCGATTGCCTGCAGCAATGGATAATAGACCTTTGAAATTTGAAGAATTCGAAGCATTGCAAAACCAAGCCATTTACGTTAGTGCAACTCCAGCAGATTATGAACTACAATTATGTGAGGGAATATATGTGGAACAAGTTATTCGACCAACTGGATTACTTGACCCGATAATTGAAGTTAGACCAAGTTTAAATCAAATTGATGATTTAATTGAAGAAATTCAAAAAAGGGTGGAGTTAGATGAACGTACATTGGTAACCACCCTTACCAAAAGAATGGCCGAAGAATTAACAAAATACCTTTCGCGAATTGATGTGCGTTGTCGTTATATTCATAGTGATGTAGATACCTTAGAACGCGTCGAGATTATGCAAGATTTACGTAAAGGGATATTCGATGTTTTAGTTGGCGTAAACTTGCTACGTGAAGGTCTTGATTTACCAGAAGTATCCTTAGTAGCAATTTTGGATGCAGATAAAGAAGGGTTTTTAAGAAGTAATCGTTCTTTAACACAAACCGTTGGTCGTGCAGCGAGACACTTAAATGGTAGAGCACTAATGTATGCCGACAAGATTACGGACAGCATGCAAAAAACAATTGACGAAACTAATTATCGTAGAGAAAAACAAATCGCTTACAATACGAAGCACAATATGGTACCTAAAGCCCTTAATAAAAGTTTGGACAGTGCTTTAGCAAAAAATTCGGTATCTACCTATCATTTTCAAAAAGAAGAATTGCGAGCAGCAGAGCCAGATTTAGCTTATTTGACGCCTGATCAAAAAGCAAAAATGGTTCAACAAAAAAGAAAAGAAATGGAAAAAGCCGCAAAAGAGCTAAATTTTATGGAAGCTGCCAAACTTCGTGATGAGATTAAAATGCTACAAGAACAAGAATAAAAAGAAAGCGCCACTTTAAAAAGTGACGCTCTCCATACTAACCAACTAATCAACCAACCATTATGAAAACCAAATTGGCCCCATAATACACTTATCTTATTTCAATTAAACGCTTTGGTTTCGGCAAAGCTTCTTCTTTTTTTGGTACTAACAGCTTTAAAATTCCACTTTCATATTGTGCATTAATCTTGCCACCATCTACAGTTTTAGGCAGTGTAAATGCTCTTTTAAATGAAGTATGTGAAAACTCTTTTCTGGTAAACTTTCCATCTTTGTTTTCGTTCACTTTCTTTAAATCAGATGAAATAGTAAGCACATCGTTGTCTAACTCAATGTTAAAATCATCTTTTTGAAAGCCAGGTACAGATAATTCAATGACAAAGTCACTATCATTCTCCTTAATGTTTACTGCAGGAATATTATGATTCATGTTTTCAATACCACCAAACCAATCAGGATTGAAGATATCATTCATTAAACTTGGGAATATTAAATTGTTTCTTTTAACTAAACTCATGGTGAATAAATTTTAAAATTATTATCACCAATACATAGTCAAAAGATATACCAACAAGAAACAACTGTCATTTTGACTTGTTTTCTTGAGATGGAAATGCCATAATGACACTTTGTCTAATTTTGATGTATTTTGAAGATATTAATGAGTACCTGTGGCGGTACTATTTTATTAGGGTATTTATGCATTATTTCAAGTACCTGGCCTATAGCTGATGGCCTTAGCCCCATCCAAAGTCCGATATTGTGCAATTGCTCTATCTCCTTTTTATGCTGTTCTTGATCAACATTCATCAATAATAACAAACGATGAAATTGAACGATTTTTTTCAATTCTGTTTTTGGTGTTTTGATAGAGGCTTTTTCTTTTAACAAAGTATCCAACGATGCCTTTTTTATTTCAAGTAGATTGGCTACACTAAGAAGAAAATCGTATTCTGATTCTTTAATTTGATGATCAACTCTAGCAAAGGCTATGAGTTCACTCAACACACTTAGTTTGTCTTGGTAGGTATTCATAAAGAAAGGGTTACTTTATTATAACTGCAAGAAACTGGATTTCGTATAATAAAAAAATCCTGAATGTTTTCAGGATTTTTCAGCTAATTCAAATAACTATACTTTATACAGCTATTCTCACAGGAACTGTGTATGTTCTGCCTTCTTTAAAATCAATGTCATCTACTTTTTTATAATTCAAACGCCCTTTAACAAAGCCTTCTAAAGAATCATTTACTGTATCAACAGAAAGAACAACAATCTCACCATCCTTATTGATAGTAAATTGCACTTTCGCAGTTAAATCTTCTTCAACGTCAAAAGAATTACTTTCTAACAGTTGATGAATTTGGGTAGATAAATTTTTTGTAGGATTTACAGGTTCAGCATTACTATTTGCTGATACGTTAACAGCTGCAAACATAGTAGCAGCAACCAATACTAGGCTAATTTTTCTCATGACTTGTTGTTTTTATCTCCGATTATTTTTTAGGAGATTGATTAATAATTGATTGATGATGTAATATTATAAAGACGTTCAAAAAAAGAAATTGTTACATGATGTGTATTTTTTTAACAATAATTTATCGAATTCCCTATTTCTTACTCTGTTCAAAATTAGATTGAAAAGAAGGACTATACTAAGGTCAAAGTGCTATTTAATACTTTAATAAATTTGGTAACAATGAATTCACTTATGAAGCATATTTCAAACTTGACTACCTATATAAATGATTGATACCTGTTATTAACAATAACTATGGAAAAATCATGGATTGATTGGAATTGATATTTTTAAATCAATAATTCATTCAGTTCACTATCAAAACAAAAAAAGGGCAATGTTACATAAACATCACCCTTTCAATTATAGTTAGAGAAATTTAGCTTAAGCTAACACCTCTTTTACTTTATCAGCAGCTTCTTGAAACTGAACAGCAGAATGAACTGCTAATCCAGAATTATCAATAATCTCTTTTGCTAACTCAGCATTAGTACCTTGTAATCTAACAATAATCGGAACCTTAATAGCATCACCCATATTTTTATAAGCATCTACCACTCCTTGTGCAACTCTATCGCAACGGACAATTCCGCCGAAAATATTTATTAAGATAGCTTTGACATTGGTGTCCTTTAAAATAATACGGAAAGCTTCTTCTACCCTTTTTGCATCTGCTGTTCCACCTACATCTAAAAAGTTTGCAGGTTCACCACCAGCCATCTTAATTAAATCCATTGTTGCCATAGCCAAACCAGCTCCGTTCACCATACAACCTACATTACCATCTAAATCAACGTAATTAAGCCCTACAGCCCTTGCTTCAACCTCTATAGCGTTCTCTTCTCTTAGGTCACGCATTTCAGCATATTGTTTTCTTCTAAATAATGCATTATCATCAATAGAAACCTTAGCATCAACCGCCATAATCAAGTCATCCGAAGTCTTTAAAACTGGATTGATTTCAAACATACTTGAATCACTTTGTACATAAGCTTTATATAATGACGCAACAAATTTGGTCATCTCTTTAAAAGCAGTGCCTGATAACCCAAGATTAAAAGCAATCTTTCTTGATTGGAAAGGCATTAATCCAACAGCAGGGTCAATCTCTTCTGTAAATATCAAATGAGGTGTTTTCTCTGCAACTTCCTCAATATCCATACCTCCTTCAGTAGAATACATAATCATATTTCTGCCCGTACCTCTATTAAGTAAAACCGACATATAAAATTCGTTAGTTTCAGATTCACCGGGATAATACACATCTTCCGCAATAAGTACTTGATGAACCTTCTTGCCTTCAGCCGAAGTTTGAGGTGTTATTAGATTCATACCTATAATACTTCCAGCTATTTCTTCTACTTCTTTTAAGTTTTTAGCTAATTTAACACCACCACCTTTACCACGGCCTCCTGCATGAACTTGAGCTTTAATAACATGCCACCCAGTACCTGTTTCTTGAGTTAACTGCTTAGCTGCATCTACCGCTTCTTTAGCATTATGAGCAACTATACCACGTTGAATACGTACTCCAAAACTTGCTAAAATCTCTTTACCTTGATATTCGTGAAGGTTCATATGAATGTAAAATTTTATTTGGCCACAAAAATAGGGAACCAGTAGTAGATTTAATAATTATCTACAAAAGAATTGAATACAAATGAAACCAAAAACCTTAGTCCACCTTAAAATCTTCAAAATCTAAAGGATCAAAATTCTTAAAGTGCCCGTTCATCTCAATTACAGCTTTTGTTGTATTTATTTGTTTTAAAATAGCAATAGTTGATTCTAAGTGAAGTCTAATAAAATGAAGCCTTTCGATTTCATTGGTAAGTTGCAACAATTCATATTCTTGATCAAAAGATAATCCCATTTTATGTGCAAAAGCATAACTATTAAATTTATCGGCTGGGACCGTTGGCAATTCTACAGCCATTAATTGATATAACTCTTCAATTTTTGCAAGCACATCAGAACGCAAATTTTCATCCGCATCATTATTAGCCTCTAAAAATTCTACTTCGCCCCCAGCATAAAGCTTATCTCCCATTTCATTCTCAAAAGAAACAACTTTAAAAACCTGTCTAGCCACGCAAACCACATCCATTTCACCACCTTCATAAGTATTTACAACTTCTACTAATTGTACTTCTGTTCCAAATTCAATTTTTTTATCAATGTAAACAGGAATTCCAAAAGTTATGGCCTCACTACGACAATCTTTAATTAATTCTTGATAACGCTCTTCAAAAATGTGAAGAGGAACAGTCTCTCCAGGAAAGAAAACAGATTGTAATGGAAACATTGGTAATTTCATTAGTGCAAATATTTTTTTTCTAAAATAAGAACAAGTAGACAATAGGACAACTTTACACTTTGTTATTTTTATAACAATTTGTTGTATTTATTTAATTATCTGAATAATTTCTTGTTTCACATGAAAACCTATTTTAAATTTGATAAAAATTGGTATTATGGATTCTAATAGATTGTTGAAAATTGCTGAAGATTACGGTGCACCACTTTATGTCTATGATGCCGATAAAATTACCTCACAATACCAAAGACTTACGAACGCTTTCGATGGCGTAGAAAATTTACGTTTGAATTATGCTTGTAAGGCATTATCGAATATTGCTGTACTTAGATTAATGAATAGTTTAGGTAGTGGTTTAGATACGGTATCAATACAAGAAGTAAAACTTGGCCTATTAGCAGGTTTCAAACCTGAGGCAATTATCTACACCCCAAATGGTGTTTCTTTAGAAGAGATTGAAGAAGCTGCTGCACTTGGAGTTCAAATCAACATCGACAATCTATCTGTTTTGGAGCAATTTGGTAGCAAACATCCAGATATTCCTGTTTGTATTCGTATTAATCCACATGTGATGGCAGGCGGTAATTCAAACATTTCTGTTGGTCATATAGATTCTAAATTCGGTATAAGTATCCATCAAATTCCACACTTATTACGTATCGTTGAATTGACAGACATGAATATTAATGGAATTCATATGCATACAGGGAGTGATATCTTAGATATTGATGTCTTCCTTTATGCTTCTGAAATTCTTTTTGAAACTGCTAAAAACTTTAAAAACCTCGAATTTATTGATTTTGGTAGTGGCTTTAAAGTACCATACAAAACTGGGGATATTGAAACTAACATCGAAGAATTAGGTAAAAAGCTAACACAACGTTTTAATGAATTCTGTGAAGAGTATGGAAAACAATTAACATTAGCATTTGAACCGGGCAAGTTTTTAGTAAGTGAAGCTGGTTATTTTTTAGCTAAAGTTAATGTTGTTAAACAAACTACATCAACAGTATTCGCTAGTGTTGATTCTGGGTTTAATCACTTAATTCGCCCAATGCTATATGGCTCTAATCATGAAATTGTAAATATTTCAAATCCTGATGGTCGAGAACGCTATTATTCTGTTGTTGGTTACATCTGTGAAACAGATACCTTTGGTAGCAATCGTCGTATAAATGAAATTAAAGAAGGTGATATTTTAGCCTTTAAAAATGCTGGGGCTTACTGTTTTACTATGGCAAGTAATTATAATTCTAGATATCGTCCAGCCGAAGTATTATTTTATAAAAATCAAGCCCACCTAATTCGCGAGCGAGAAACATTTGATGATATACTTAAAAATCAGGTTGATATATCTCAAGTTTTTGAAGAAAAAGTAGAAAAAGTGACCGCGAAATAATTTGGCACAATTTTCGTTAGTTTTGATATAGTCTTCGGACTATAGAAAGAAAGCGGAATTATGAAGAAGTTTTTAGTTATCACAGGCTTATTTTTTACCGTTACATTGACCGCTCAACAGGTGCAATGGGTATCTTGGGATGAAGCTGTAACCTTATCTAAAACAGATGCGAATCCAAAAAAGATTTTTATTGATGTTTACACCGATTGGTGTGGCTGGTGCAAAAAAATGGATAAAGAAACCTTTCAAAATCCTGAAGTAGCTGCTTACATGGCCCAAAACTTTTATATGGTCAAAATGGATGCTGAAGGTAAAGAACCCATTGAATATGATGGCAGAACTTTCAAATTTGTTCCTCAAGGAAGACGTGGTTACCACGAACTTGCGGCAGCACTGCTACAAGGAAAAATGAGCTACCCGACGGTAATCTTTTTAGATGAAAAATTAAAAATGCTTTCTCCCGTACCCGGGTATCAAAAAGTAGAACCTTTTCTTCAGATTGCTCGTTATTTTGGAGATGATATCTATAAAGACAAGGATTGGAAATCGTATACAGGTATTGGTAAGTAATTTACAATATAGCCACTACCATAAAACCTAGATAAGTTCCTAAGGCATTTCCTAAAGTACCTACCAGAATAGCTGGAAGTATTAATTCTTTGCGATTAAAAGTTTCTGCTAGGGCAATTGCCGACGTCCCTCCACCAACGTTAGCTTGACTCGCAATAGAAATCATGTCCCAATCTTTGAATAATAAACCTCCCAAAATTATTATTAGTAAACCATGAATAAGTACTGCTATTGATGTAAACAAGAGCAGTGTTAACCCAACTTCTTTTAGAGCTACTACAGCTCCAACTTCACAATATGCTCCAATCACAGCTAAAAACAAGTAAACTAAATATAACCCTAGTTCATGTGAACCATTAAGTTTAGAAATAAAGGGGGTTTGAGCCAAAACTATTCCAATTGTTGAAAGTGTAATTATTGACGGAATACTCGGCAACCAGATAGAAACAAACTCCGAAACCAAGAATGAACTTAATCCTATAAAAATTAACCAAGCAAAGGAATTTAAATCCATAGAGGATTCCTTATTCAATTCATTAGTCCTATTTTCAGTACTAAGCTTTTTATCTTTAAAGCGCTTTCGTAGTATTACTGGAAAAGCTATTGTAATTACAACCCAAATAGCGGTAACTACATTATCTACTGCAATCGCACCTGCATAGAGAGTTCCTTTTTTTTGAAAATCATAAGCCAAGGCCACAGCATTAAAATTAACACTACCACCGGTATAAGTACCTGTAAGCATACCTGCCAAGATTTTGCCATCATCGCCAAGAACGTTTTGCGGCGAAATTAGATACCATGAGGCCAATATTCCTAATACAGTCGCTAAAGACCCGATTAGAAAAAGCCCTATCATGGGCGCGCCTGCTTTTTTAATAGATTTTAAGTTAGCTCCCAATAGTAAATAAAAAATTGAAATTGGCGCTAGATAACTAAAAATAACATCATACAAAGGAATAGAATTCGAAGCAGACGGAATTAATTTAAAATTGGCTACGATAGCAGTAAAAACAATAACTAAAAGGGCCGCACCAAAAGGTTTTCCCCATTTCTTTTTTGCCGCATAGAGCGATAGCAGCACCATAAGTGCTAAGACGGTTAAAACATAAATAGGGTTTTCAATGAAATTCATTATTGCATGTCGCTAACTACAGCAAACATAGGCAAATGATTTAGAAGAATTCAAATTAAAGACTTAGAGGAAATTTAGCGCTAATTACCTACTATAATTCGGACTTTCTTTGGTAATCGTAACATCATGTGGGTGACTTTCATTGATTCCGCTAGCTGTAATTTTCACAAAACGACCAGTCTCCTTTAGGGTTTCAATGTCTTTAGCACCACAATAACCCATACCCGCACGCAAACCACCAACAAATTGATGTATGCTTTCAAAAAGATCACCTTTGTATGGCACCCGACCTACAATTCCTTCAGGAACTAATTTTTTGATATCGTCCTCCACATCTTGAAAGTACCGGTCTTTTGATCCTTGTTTCATAGCCTCTACAGAGCCCATACCACGATAGCTTTTGAATTTACGTCCTTCGTAGATAATAGTTTCACCAGGAGATTCTTTTGTTCCAGCCAACAATGAACCCAGCATGACAGTATCAGCGCCTGCTGCGATTGCTTTAGGAATATCACCTGTATATCTTATACCTCCATCTGCGATTACCGGCACACCGGAGCCTTTGATTGCTGCTGAAACTTCAAGTACAGCAGAAAACTGTGGAAATCCAACTCCGGCTACTACTCTAGTGGTACAAATAGAGCCAGGTCCAATACCCACTTTAACCGCATCAGCACCGGCTTCTACCAAATATTTAGCAGCTTCTCCGGTGGCTATATTACCAACAATAACGTCTAATTGAGGAAATTTTTTCTTTACTTCTTTTAGAACTGCAACAACACCTTTAGTATGTCCATGAGCTGTGTCTATAACAACCGCATCAACTCCTGCATTAACAAGGGCTTCTGCCCTATTGACTGCATCACCAGTAACACCCAAGGCTGCTGCGACACGGAGACGACCATACATGTCTTTATTAGCAATCGGCTTTTGCGTCAATTTAGTTATATCTCTAAAAGTAATTAGCCCAACCAATTTGTAGTTGGCGTCAACCACAGGTAGTTTTTCAATCTTATGTTCTTGCAGAATATCTTCGGCTTCAGAAAGTGAAGTTCCCTCGGCAGCAGTTACCAAGTTTTCTGAGGTCATCACTTCAGAAATTGGTCTTTCATTATTTTTTTCAAAACGTAAATCTCGATTAGTAACAATTCCAATCAACTTACCGCCATTGTCAACGATTGGTATACCGCCAATACTATGCTCTTTCATATTTGCCTTGGCATCACTTACTTTTGAGTTAAGAGGCATTGTAACCGGATCTAAAATCATTCCGCTTTCAGCACGTTTTACTTTACGAACCTTAATTGCTTGTTGCTCAATGGTCATGTTCTTGTGTAAAACTCCAATACCACCTTCTTGAGCTATAGCAATTGCCATTCGGCTTTCTGTAACAGTATCCATAGCAGCAGATACAATAGGAACATTAATCGTTATGTTACGAGTAAATCTTGATTGAATACTGACTTCTCTAGGTAGCACTTCTGAAAAGGCTGGCACTAAAAGAACATCATCGTATGTAAGGCCTTCGCCGAGAATTTTGTTTAGGTGAGCTTCCATTGCAATTACGGATTAATTGCGTGCAAAGATACTGTTTTTTAGTTAGTGTTTTAGAAACACCTAATGTTGCCTTTAAGTTCTAAAAGTTAAAATTTAGCTCTAATTCCTTGTTAATGAAAACTTAATGTTTTATTATTTTTAATTAATCTAAATAAACTTTGTTTTTATAGAAACCTCTTTTACATTTGTATCATTATTCTTAATCAGTCTAAATTAAAACAAATGTTCAAAAAGATAAGTTTATCATTAATTATAGCTACTTTTTACTCTTTTGCACAGCAAAATCAAAGTCAGCTAATCGATTCAATTCGTTTAAAGGAAGTGGTACTTTCAGCCAAGGTCATTTTAGGTAGCAAATTCGAGGCAAAAAATAGAACTGGATCTGCTTATTATATTTCACCAGAAGAAATAAAGAAATTCAATTATACCGATGTTAATAGAACATTACGAAGTGTTCCAGGCGTCAATGTGTATGAGGAAGATGGATTCGGCCTTAGACCTAATATTAGTTTACGAGGTACCTCACCGGAACGTAGTTCAAAGATAACGCTAATGGAAGATGGAGTTTTAATAGCGCCGGCACCTTATAGTGCGCCTTCAGCCTACTACTTTCCAACAATTGCAAGAATGCAGGCTGTAGAAATTTTGAAAGGAAGTAGTCAAGTACAATACGGTCCATATACCACAGGAGGTGCAATTAATATGCTATCTACTGAAGTTCCTGATGATTTTGGAATTTTCATCAACTCTAGTTATGGAAGTTTTCAAAGTGGTCGCCTTCATGCACAGTTAGGTGATAGCAAAAAGAATTTCGGGTATTCCGTTGAGTATCTTAACTATAATTCTAATGGATTTAAAGAGCTTGATGATGGCGCTGATACTGGGTTTGACAAAAACGACTTAGTAGCTAAATTTAAGGTTAACACCAATCCAGAGGCGAAACTGGGCCACGAGTTTGAGGTTAAATTTCAATACGCAGATGAAACCTCTGATGAAACCTACTTAGGATTAACACAAACTGATTTTATTATATCTCCGTTTCGCCGGTACTCCGGTTCACAAGTTGATCAAATGAATACGGAACATCTCCAATTCATGGGAACTCATACCTTAAAATTTAGTGATTACTTTAGAATAACCACTGTTGGGTACTATAATGATTTTAGTCGTAATTGGTACAAACTAGATTATGTATCAGTAAATGGAGAAAATCAAGGAATTGCTAATATCATAGAGGACCCCGTCACCTTCGCTTCTTACTATGATATTGTTAGTGGTGCTGCCAATACCAGCGATAACGATGTACTTGGGGTAAAAGCCAATAATAGAAATTATCTTTCTACCGGAGTACAAACTAAACTAGACTATCATTGGACAGGTGAAAATACCTTTCATGATATAGAAGTGGGCTTGCGCTATCATTTTGATGAAGAAGACCGCTTTCAATGGGTAGATGACTACAGTTTAATAAATGGTATTATGCAAATAACTAGTGCAGGCACCCCAGGCACTAATGCGAACAGAATTAGCGATGCAAAAGCTTTTTCGTCTTATGCTTTATATAAACTTAAGTATAAAGATTTAACATTAACCCCTGGCATTCGTTATGAAAACATTACCCTTAGTAGAATGAATTACGGAACTAATGATATTGAAAGAACAGGGGTTGAATTAACAGAACGCGAAAATAAAGTTGATGTCTTTATACCGGGAGTAGGATTCAATTATAATTTTGAAAACTTATCTTTATTCGGCGGAGTGCATAAGGGGTTTTCTCCACCAAGTAACCAAGAAGGTGAAAAACCGGAAGAGAGCATTAACTACGAATTAGGCACACGATTTTCTTATGGAGGACTAACCGGTGAAATAGTTGGTTTTTTTAATGATTATAGTAATTTATTGGGGAGTGATTTAGCTGCTTCCGGAGGCACAGGATCACTAGATCAATTTAATGCTGGTGAAGTTAAAGTACAAGGTCTCGAGGTATTACTAAATTATAATCTATTACCAAATTCAGAAAGGTTTGTTTTACCAATCACCATAGGCTACACATTGACCGATACAGAATTTTTAAATAGCTTCGGAAGTGAGAATGATATCTGGGGAGAAGTTACAATTGGAGACGAGCTACCTTATCTTTCAAAGCATCAACTAAACACTACTATTTCTTTTGAACACGAGAAGTATGAAATAAACTTTAATGGTCGTTTTAATGGTGCTTTCAGAACGCAAGCTGGTACCGGAAGAATTCCAGAAAATGAAAAAGTAGCTTCAAATTTAATTCTGGACTTAGGTGGTAAATATCGTTTGGGCGAGCACATCGCAGTAACGGCCAATATGATGAATCTCTTAGATGAGACTTATGCAGTAGCTAGAGTACCTGCAGGTCTAAGACCTGGAATGCCTTTTGGAATTTTTGGAGGATTAGAAATTCGTTATTAATAAGATTTAAAATTGTCTTTTATACGGCTTTGAACGCCCAATTTTTATTGGGCGTTTTTTAATGATAAGCACCAAATAATTCAGTTGCCTTATTATATGCTGCTTCAAAAGTCATCCAGTTTACTCCTGACTCGGCTTTTTCTTTCGTAAAATACGATAGCATTCTTTCTGTGGGCATATTACCCGTCAATTCATCTTTAGCCATTGGGCATCCACCAAAACCTTGCACAGCACCATCGAATCTTCGACAACCTGCTTCAAAAGCTGCTGCTATTTTTTCGTGCCATTTAGTTGGCGTCGTATGTAAATGTGCTCCAAATTCTATTTCAGGATATTTTGGAATCAAGTTAGAAAACAAATATTCAATAACTTCGGGTGTTGAAGTACCTACTGTATCTGACAAAGAAAGTATTTTGGCTCCCATTTCGGCAAGTCTTTCTGTCCACTCCCCAACTATTTCAACATTCCATGGGTCACCATAGGGGTTTCCAAAACCCATAGAGATATAAGTAACCACCTTTTTATTGGCGTAATTGGCAATTTCTAATATTGATTTTAACGTTTCAACAGACTCTTCAATAGTTTTGTGCGTATTACGCATTTGAAAGTTCTCTGATATAGAAAAAGGATAACCTAAATAATTTATTTGCTCGTGTTTGCTTGCATCATTAGCTCCTCTAGTATTTGCAACAATAGCCAACAACTTACTTTTGGTTTTAGTAAGGTCTAAGCTATTTAAAACCTCGGCAGTATCTACCATTTGTGGAATAGCTTTAGGAGAAACAAAACTGCCGAAATCAATAGTATCAAAGCCACAACCTAATAAAGACTGAATATACCTGACCTTCTGTTCTGTTGGAATAAAGGTTTTGATACCTTGCATGGCATCTCTTGGGCATTCAATTACTTTAACTTTATCCTTCGACATATGATAAAATTAAGCTTATTTATCCGATAGCAATAGATAAACTGCTATCGATATAAAAACCATGATTTGCATCCACTTTAGAAACACCCCTGCACTACTGTTTTTTGTAATATACTTGGAAATTTTACCTGCTAGAATAGCTATAGATCCAAAAATAATTGACGAGACCCCTATGAAAAGAAAACCCAAGACATAAAACTGAATAACTGTGTTTAAACTTTCACTAAAAAGAAATCCAGGAAAAAAAGCTAAGAAAAATATTGTCACTTTAGGGTTCAGGACATTCATCCAAAACCCAGTTTGAAATAATTTTCCAAAACTTTTTTTTGTACCCGTTTGATTAGGAAAATCAATATGAGCATCACTTTTAAAAACTTTATAGCTTAAAAACAAAAGATATAAAGCTCCAAAAAGTTTAATTATAAAAAATAATGACTCGTTCTCCTTTATTAAAACTGATACTCCAAAAGCCAATAAAGTAGTATGAATTAAACAACCGGTCATTAAACCTGCTGTTGTTGCTAAACCATACTTTTTACCATTTGCAATACTTTGCACCAAAACAAAAATGTTATCTGGACCAGGTGAAATTGCCAAAGCGGCAGTTGCAAATATGAAAGCGATAAGAATTTCGTAGTTCAATAGAGTTGTTTTGTTTTAATTCTTGAAAATACGAAATACTATAATTGTATCTTTCATCTGAAATAATCAAAAACTATTTATGAAAAAATTTACTTTCAATCTTCTGCTTATAGGCATAATCATTATGATCAGCTCTGCCTTTATTACCAATGACAACCCAAAGTTTACTGAGTTCAGTGAAAATAATTATAAACAAGAAGCAGATAGCTTGTTACGGCATGTAGTGCTCTTTAAGTTCAAAGAAGACACTTCTGCAGAAAAGTTGAAAGAAATAGAAACTAGTTTTAATGCGTTACCTTCAAAAATCAAAGAAATTAAAGCATATGAGTGGGGACTAAACAATAGCCCAGAAGGCCTAAACAAGGGCTTTACTCATTGCTATTTTGTTACTTTTAAATCTGAAAAAGACAGGGCTATTTACTTACCACATCCAGAGCATCAAGCCTTTGTAACTATTGCTTCACCATTCATTGAAGATGTTACCGTGGTAGATTACTGGACCAAATAGGCTACCAAGTATATTCTGGCGGTTTAATATTATTCATTCGCAAATAAAGATTCGATTTTGCCCTATGGTTTGCCATATGATCCTGTACATAGAAAAGAGCAAAAGCTCTACTTACAGTATTTCCACTATGGTACATAATACAAGTTTCGTCTAGTTTTTCTTGTGTTATAGTCACAATTACATTGGTGGTATAATCAAATCCCTTTTCTAGAAGCAATAGAATATCTTGCTTACTCATTTTACCAGCATCAGGGCTGTTTGGTTTTACTTCTAATCCTTCAACATATCTTTTAGTCAATAATTCAATAGTGTATCCTATATGAACCATTTGTTCTGCAAAGCTTTTACTTTCTGCAGTGGGTCTATAAGTATATAAATCTTCAGGCATCGCTTTAGCCACTTGCAAACAATGCATTTTAGCTTCCTGCCATACTGGCAAGTACATTTTAGAAAATTCAGTTTTGGGTTCTTTTGACTTCTGCGAACAAACGCTTAGCGAGCAAAAAATAAGAATGATTAAAGTAAATGACTTCATTTGAAAAAGACTTATGATTCCTTTTTCAAGATAGCCTTATTGATTTGTTTTAGCAAACTAGGTCCTTCATAAACAAATCCAGTATATAACTGAATTAAATCAGCACCTGCTTCTATTTTTTCAAGAGCGTCTGCAGCAGAATGAATACCACCTACCCCGATAATGGGAAAAGCCTTTTTACTCTTTTCTGATAAAAACCGAATTACTTCAGTGCTTCTATTTGTCAAAGGCTTACCGCTTAATCCTCCTTTTTCTTCAGCCAAGGTTAAATGAGATTTTAAATGATTCCGAGCAATTGTAGTATTGGTAGCGATGACGCCGTCAATTTTAGTAGTTCTGACGATATCAATAATATCTATTAGCTGTTCATTTGTTAAATCTGGAGCTATTTTAAGTAAAATAGGTTTTTCATTTTTAGCAAATTTTTGAGCATTCTTAATATTGGCCCTTTTCAACTTATGTAATATATCAGATAGTGGTTTCTTATCTTGAAGTTCTCTCAAACCAGGGGTATTCGGCGAGCTTACATTGACTACAAAATAATCAACATGCTCAAAAAGCGCATCAAAACAGATGAGATAGTCTTTAACGGCATCTTTATTTGCAGTGACTTTGTTCTTTCCAATATTGCCACCAACCAATACTCGGTGCTTCTTTTTTAATCGCTCAACAGCATCAAAAACCCCACTATTATTAAAGCCCATTCGGTTAATAATAGCTTGGTCATCAAGCAATCTAAACAGTCTCTTCTTTGGATTGCCTGGTTGTGGCTTTGGCGTTAAGGTGCCTATTTCAATAAAGCCAAAACCAAAATCTGAAAACTCATTATATAATTTAGCATCTTTATCAAAACCAGCCGCAAGACCGATAGGGTTCTTAAATTTTAATCCAAAAACCTCACGTTCTAACCTTTTATCATTAACCACAAATAGCTTTCTAAAAACTAGTCCTAAACCAATTTTAGAAAAAAAACGAATCATAGTAAACGAAAAATAATGGGCAGTCTCCGCATCAAGTAAAAAAACAATTGGGCGGATAACGAACTTATACATTAAGACTAATTTTTTGCAAAAATAGAAACTATAAAAAGAGTAGGTTATAAAAATATGAATTATTCGTTCACTGACCTTGAGGTGTAAATCGGACTCCTCGACAATTGATTACAGAGCATGATATATACATTATACTGCTTATTAGTAAATGTGCCTAACATACGTTTGTCTAGTAACCTCATATTTGCCGCCATACTATCTAGTAGAGCTTTATAATTATAAGACATTTTAAGTAAATCTTCCGGTGAAGCTTGGGCATGATTCTTAAGAAGATTATTTGCTTTTAATTCAAAAATTTCATTTCTGAACTTCAGCTCAGCACCCCAATTTTTTAAATTTTCAGTTTGTTCTTCTGTTAATTCAAAAACTTCTGTAATAATGACATCATCTTTACCACCAATACCTAAATAGCAATCTTCTTGTGCATAGGACGAGAAGAATATTAATATGGAGAAAATAAAAAGTAGTTGTTCTTTCAAATGAACTCAAATTAAACCTTCGAAATATACTAAGTGAAAATAACGAATTCGAATATTTACGGTCGAATAAACATTATTTTTGATGAAAAGCATTTATTGATGGAAAAACTACTACCCCGTTTTTTAGATTATGTGACTATTGACACCCAAAGCGACCCCAAATCAAACACAACACCAAGCACTGAAAAACAATGGGTTTTAGCAAAAAAACTGGTTTTAGAACTACATAAAATTGGAATGCAAGAAGTCTCTATTGATGAAAATGCTTATATCATGGCAACCTTACCTAGTAATATGGAAAAGGAGATTCCAACCATTGGCTTCATTTCACATTTTGATACCACACCTGATTTCAGTGGCTATAATGTTAGACCAAAGATTATTGAAAATTATGATGGGAAAGAAATACTTTTAAACACCACAAAAAACATAGTTCTGTCGCCAGAATATTTTGAAGATCTACTGCAATATAAAGGACAAACTTTAATCACCACAGATGGTACTACTTTACTTGGAGCAGATGATAAAGCAGGTATCGCAGAAATCATAACGGCGATGGAATTTCTGATTCAACATCCTGAAATTAAACACGGGAAAATACGGGTAGGTTTTACCCCTGATGAAGAAATTGGAAGAGGGGCCCATAAGTTTGATGTAAAAAAATTTGGTGCTGAATGGGCCTATACTATAGATGGTAGTCAAGTTGGAGAATTGGAATATGAAAATTTCAATGCCGCAGGAGCAAAAATCACCATAACCGGCAAAAGTGTTCACCCAGGATATGCAAAGGACAAAATGATTAATGCTCTTGTTTTAGCAAATCAATTTTTAAGCCTTTTACCACCGGAAGAAACGCCAGAAACTACCGAGGGCACTGAAGGATTTTTTCATGTTCACCATATCAGTGGAGAAATTGAACAGGCCAAAATTGAATTAATTATTCGTGATCATGATGAAGAACAATTTCAGGCTCGAAAGGATTTGATTAAAGATATTACCCAAAAAATAAATTCAAAATACCCCGATTCAGTCATAGTTGAAATTAATGACCAATATTTCAATATGAAAGAAAAAATTGAACCGGCCTATCATATTGTTGAAATTGCCGAAGAAGCCATGATACAACTAGGTATTCAACCTATCATAAAGCCTATAAGAGGTGGTACTGATGGTTCTCAATTAAGTTTTATGGGCTTACCCTGCCCTAATATTTTTGCTGGAGGTCATAATTTTCATGGAAAATATGAATATGTGCCTTTAGAAAGCATGCAAAAAGCGGTAAAGACAATAGTTAAAATTTGTCAACTAACCGGAGAGAAGTTTTAAGGTAAAAACTATTTGCTATCTTGAATTGAAAACTTTTAAGAAGTATAAATGGACAAGTTAGAAAAAATAGCTTCCTATTTTAACGAAGAGCACCATTACCAAACAGGGATTGAGGCTCTGAGAACTATTGCCCTAAGCACGCCAGTAGAAGAAACTTATAAATGGCAATTTCCTACTTACACTATTAACAGTAAAAACATTTTCGCAATTTGTAAGTTTAAAAGTCATTTCGGCATTTGGTTTTTTAACGGAGTATTTTTGAACGATCCTTTTAATGTTTTAGAAAATGCTCAAGAAGGAAAAACAAAAGCCATGAGGCATTGGAAATTTAAAGCTATTGAGGACATTGATAAAAAACTTGTTTTAGCTTATATAAAGGAAGCCATTGAAAATCAAAAACAAGGCAAAGTACTCGTGGCATCAAAGAAAAAAGCTAAACAACTTGAAATTCCGTTGTTGTTAGCTGAGGCTTTGTCTAAAGATGAAAAAGCAAAAACTGCATTTGGTAAATTATCTACATACAAACAAAATGAATATTGCGAATACATTCATACTGCAAAGCAAGAGAAAACCAAAATAAATCGTCTTGAAAAATCTATAACACTCATTAAGCAAGGCATTGGACTTAATGATAAGTATAAAAACTGTTGATTTGGTACATCTCTAAAATTTAGGAATGTTCCAACCATTGTGATAAGTTGGTATAATTAGTTCATTTGCTTTTGCATTATCAAAAATCCCTTTCTGTTTATCCCAGTAAATTCTATTACCTGATTTATAAGCAATATTTCCCATATGACATACTAAAGCAGTATCGTAGCCTACTTCAATAGGAGCATTTAAAGTAGATCTGTCTCTTGATTTTACAGATTCTATGAAATTCTTGGTATGCAAATCCAAACCATTACCTTGATTTGTTTGTAGAGGAATAGCATCTATTTTTGGTCCTAAATTTTTATCCCAATCTTCTCGCTCATCTTCAGGAATAACTTCCCAACCACTTCTATCAAGTATTAATGTTCCATTATTTCCTATAAAAGCAATACCATGATCGCGGCCATAATTACCTCCATCAATACCGGTTGCATGCTCCCAAAGTATTGAAAAGTCATCATATTCATAAACGGTTTGCAAAGTATCAGGAGCTTCTTGGGCATCATTTGGATATGCAAATTTACCTCCTAAAGCCATCACAGATTTAGGCGTTCCTGCTTTCATTCCATAAAGCGCATAGTCCATTAAATGCACCCCCCAATCCGTCATCAATCCTCCAGCGTAATCCCAAAACCATCTAAAATTAAAATGAAATCGATTTGGGTTAAAAGGTCTTTTTAAAGCCGGCCCTAGCCACATATTATAATCAACTCCTTTTGGTACCGAACTATCTGGTAAAACTGGTATTGATTTCATCCATCCTTGGTAAGCCCATGCTTTTGCCAAACGAATTTGACCTAATTTACCCGAGTGAACATATTCGATAGCATCAACGAAGTGGGGCTGACTCCTTTGCCATTGGCCAATCTGCACTATACTATTATTTGCATTAACAAAATCTAGCATTGTCTTACTCTCGGCTATAGAATTAGCAATAGGTTTTTCACAATATGCATCCTTTCCTGCAGCTATGGCATCTGTAAATTGCAGACAATGCCAATGATCTGGGGTTCCAATGATAACAATATCAACATCTTTGTCATCTAAAAGTTTTCTATAATCCTGGTACAATTTTGGTTTTTTGACTCCAGCTTTGTTCAAATCATTGGAACGAGATTCTAAGACATTTTTATCAACATCACAAAGAGCTACCACTTTAACTTCACTTATCTTAAGCATGGAAATTAAATCTGTAAAGCCCATACCACGGCACCCAATAAGACCGACTTGAATAGTATCATTTGGACTTACCTTATTACGAACAGTTGCTAATAATTCGACTGGAAAAAGTAGTGAGGCCCCCAAACTAGTGCTGCAAATAAAACTCTTTTTGATAAAATTCCTGCGGTTATCCATAGTGTTTTGTCTTCGTAAAAAGATACCAAATAATTGAACATAAAAAAAGCACCTGTTAACACAGGTGCTTAAAAATCAATGTTTAATTGAATTTTATTTCTTTACTGGAGCAGGATTCAGCTTTCTGCTCATTTCCATTGAAATGGCACTTTTATCAAATTTTAAACGACCAGCCATTGTTTCAATAACGCAAGACCCATCTTTGTCATTTAATTCCGTTACTTTACCATGCAGTCCACTTTTGGTTATTATCTTATCTCCTTTTTTTAAAGCTTCCGCAAATTTCTTTTCATCCTTCTGACGTTTCATTTGTGGTCTTATCATAAAAAAATAAGCCACAACAAAAATCAGTATTAGCGGAAAAAACTGTCCTAATCCTTCCATATAATTTTTTTAGCTTTTTACTGGTCCAGAAGGAGCAGCACCTTTAGGGTTAACAAAAGCTTTTATTCTTAATAATTCAGAACCTTTTTGAGTATTTGCTGTAACCGTAATAGTTTTAGTCACTTGATTCTGACCTGCACCATTAAATTTCACAACCATTTCGCCTGAGGCTCCTGGAGCGATTGGTGTATTTTTTGGGTATTGAGGCACTGTACAACCACAACTACTTTTAGCATCGGTAATGATTAACGGTGCATCACCAGTGTTGGTAAAAGTAAAAATAGTTTCTTGTGGTGTTCCTTGAACGATTTGACCAAAGTCATGTTCTGACTTATCAAAAGACATCACAGGTATTTTTTTGGCAACCTCATCTCTTTCAGTAGCAGTTTCTACATTATCAGCTACAATTTTTGTTGTTGCTTTTTCTTTACAAGACATTGAAATAAACAAAAGTGCGATAACACTTAAGGCAGTTACTGTTCTTTTCATTATTATAAATTTTTATTTATACAAAAATAACGAATTACTCTTTATTATAGTATTAAAGCAAGCCGCGACCTATTTTCTGTAATTTCCCATCTGTTTTGTACTCTTTGACCAACTTATCTAAAATTCCATTAATGAAAATACTACTCTTTGGTGTAGAGTACTCTTTAGCAATCTCTAAGTATTCGTTGATGGTGACTTTTTCAGGTATTGAAGAGAAATTAAGCAATTCACAAATTGCCATTTTTAATAATATATAATCAATCTCGGCAATTCTATCTTTATCCCAATTAGGAGTTTTACCTTCTATTTCTTTCTCCCACTTTTCATTATTTAATAAGGTCTTCACCAAAAGATCGTTAGCAAAAACCATATCCTGATCGTCTTTTAACAATGCCGGAGTAAAAAAATTCACTGGATTGTTCGGCTTCGACTTTTTAAGACGCTTAACTAAAAAGGTATTTACAATTGGAATGTCATCTACCCAAGTTAATTTATCATCTTCAAAATATTCATATATTTTTTCATTGGGAGCTATTGTTTCTTTGAATAAGGCAATAATAAAATCCACGTCATTTTCAAAACTGTCTTTTTCAGACATCATGTATCTTTCATACATTTTGCTTGACATAATTTCTTTAAAAATAATCTTCACATATTCTTCATTCAAATACCAATTTTGAATTTTCTTATTTTCTAATAAGGATTTTAAATTCTCGTCTTCAGCTAATTGTAGTAAAAGCCTATTATTTACAAATTTCTCTTTATCTGGGTAGTCCGTAGTGTCAGCTAAATATTTCTTTGTGGCATGAACCACGTGTTTATTAGCCATTTGATGTAATTCTATCAAAAGACTCAACATTAGAAGATATAAGGTATAGGTATTTTCAATACTAACTTTTAGAAACTTTTCTTGTTTCTCAAGAGCATTGTCTTTTGACTGAATCAATGCATATATACATTGCATCACTTTTACTCGAATATGCCGTCTGGTTAGCATTTTTAAAGAACTTTAGATGATTGGTGAAATTTTACGAGGCAAAAGTAAGCTTATATTTCTATTAGACCTATGGTTCTTTTTTATCTTATCAGTTTTATAACATTAGTTTGTTCTTCAAACCCATATCTTTGAGACTTGTCTTAAACCAAGAAACCGCGAACATCTTTTATGCAAGAACTTAGGCATATCAATAAATACTTTAAAAAGTATAGATTTAAACTTCTTTTAGGAATTATAATTACGATTATCGCGAGGGTATTTTCTCTTATTATGCCTTCTTATGTAAGTAAGTCCGTTGATACTATTAAAGAATTTGTTGATGGCAATATTGAAGGCAGCATTGTAAAAGGCCTCCTTTTTGAATATATACTTATAATTATCGGGGCTGCTCTTCTATCTGGTTTATTCACTTTTTTGATGCGACAAACTATAATCAACGTATCAAGGTACATTGAATATGATTTAAAGAACGAGGTTTTCGACCATTATCAATATTTAAATCTCAACTTTTATAAAAGAAATAGAATTGGCGATTTAATGAATCGTATTAGTGAAGACGTCACCCAAGTTCGCATGTATGGCGGACCAGCAATAATGTACGGCATTCAAACATTAACGCTATTTGTTTGTCTTATACCTTTAATGTTTATTAAGGCTCCTACTATCGCATTTTATACCTTAATACCCTTACCTATTCTTTCTGTTTTGATTTACCAAATCAGTAAGATTATTCATAAGCGTAGCACAAAAGTTCAAGAATACTTATCTAAACTTTCAACTTTTACTCAAGAATCTTTTTCTGGGGTTTCGGTTATTAAAGCATATAATTTAGAGGAATCAATTAACAATGACCTTTATGATTTAGCCGAAGAAGGTAAAAATACGAGTATGGACTTGGCAAAAGTTAATGCTTGGTTTTTTCCCTTGATGATTCTATTAATTGGTATTAGTAATTTGTTTGTAATCTATATCGGCGGCAAACAATATATTAATGGTGAAATTGGACTGGGTATTATAGCAGAATTCATCTTATATGTGAATATGCTAACGTGGCCTGTAGCAGTTGTTGGATGGCTCACTTCAATTGTACAACGAGCAGAAGCTTCCCAAAAACGAATAAATGAATTTTTAAAGGAACAACCGACTATTAAAAATGAAGTTTTGACAACAAATGAGGTAAAGGGAAAAATTGAATTCAAGAATGTTTCTTTTACTTATGAGGATACAAATATTACAGCCCTTAAAAATGTTTCTTTTACTATTGAACCCGGAGAAACGGTAGCATTTTTAGGCAAGACAGGTTCAGGCAAATCAACTATTCTTGATTTGGTTGCCAGATTATACGATACCACTAAAGGTGAAATTTTAATAGATGGCACTCCGATTCAAAAAGTTAACCTTAATAGCCTTAGAAGCTCAATTGGCGCTGTTCCTCAAGATGCTTTTCTTTTTTCAGACACTATTGAAAATAATATTCGATTTGGTAAAGAAGATGCAGTCATAGATGAAATTGAAACTGTTGCTAAAAATGCTGTCGTTCATGAAAATATTATGGCATTTACAAATCAATATAACACCGTACTAGGCGAAAGAGGAATCACCTTGAGTGGAGGACAAAAGCAAAGAGTTTCAATAGCTCGTGCTTTATTAAAGAGTCCAAAAATTTATCTCTTTGACGACTGTTTATCTGCTGTCGACACTGAAACTGAAGAAGAAATTTTAAAGAATTTAAAACAGGCTTCAGAAGACAAAACCACACTAATTGTTAGCCATCGAGTTTCTTCTGCTAAAAATGCAGATAAAATTATTATCCTAGAAGATGGCAGTATTTTACAAGAAGGAAATCATGAAGAATTAAACAATACGGAAGGCTACTATCAACAACTTTACTTGGATCAACTTACCGAGAAAGAATAGCAAAAAAGTTGCTGGATTAGCTTTTTTTTTACATTTTTGATAGATTACAATGTTTCCCCTATTATAAAACACTAAACCTATTATGAGCGAAAAAGATTTAATGGATCAGGAAGAAATTTACTCCAAAGTCTTACGAGCAGGCAGAAGGACTTATTTTTTTGATGTAAGAAGTACAAAGGCCGGAGATTATTATTTGACTATAACAGAGAGTAAAAAGTTTACACACGATGATGGCTCTTTTCATTACAAAAAGCACAAAATTTATTTGTACAAAGAAGATTTTCACGCTTTTAAAGACATCATGGAAGAAATGATGACTTACATTATAGATGAAAAAGGAACCGAGGTTATTTCTGAACGTCACCAAAAAGATTTTAAAAAGGAAGAAGACATTCCGAAAAGTTCTACTGATGAAAGCGGAACTACATCAGGTAATTTTACGGATGTAAGTTTTGATGACATTTAGTAAAAAGTTAAAATAATCAGAACAAACGACCTGTTTACGCAGGTCGTTTTTTATTTTTAGAAATGCTAATTCAAACCACCTAAAATGAAAAAAATACTAGTAATCGCATTCTTGGCTATAAATGTTATTGGACTTGCTCAAGAAAAAATCACACTTGATTATTACTTACCTAAAAACATCAGCTATGATGAATCAATTCCGAAACCAGCGAAAGTAATTGGTCATGAAGTAGGCGAATGGCATGTAACTCATGACAAGCTCATGTTTTACATGCAAACACTTGCTAAAGCAAGTAATCGTATAACTATTGAAACAAGAGGAGAAACTTTTGAAGGGCGACCTATTTTATTATTAACTGTTACATCTGCTAAAAATCATCAAAATATTGATCAAATTAGAAAAGACCACATTGCATTAACTGAAAGTGGTTCTGGCAATATGAATACAGCTGAAATGCCAATAGTTGTTTATCAAGGCTTTTCAATTCATGGTAATGAACCTAGTGGCTCTAATGCTTCTCTTGCTTATGCCTATTATTTGGCAGCTGCTCAAGGTCCAGAAATTGAAGCAAAATTGGATAATATGGTGATATTACTAGATCCAAGTTTTAACCCTGATGGTCTACAACGTTTTGCGTATTGGGCTAACACCAATCGCAGTATTAATCTTAATCCTGACAAGAACGATAGAGAATATTCTGAAGTATGGCCAGGGGGTAGAACTAATCATTATTGGTTTGACATGAACCGTGATTGGTTACCAGTACAATTACCGGAAAGTAGAGCTAGAATAAAAACCTTTCACAAATGGTTACCCAATATTTTAACTGATCATCATGAAATGGGTACTAACTCAACCTTTTTCTTTCAACCAGGTGAACCCACTCGTGTTAATCCGTTAACTCCGAAAATTAATCAAGAATTGACTAAAGAAATAGGTACTTACCATGCAAATGCCTTAGACAAAATAGGTTCTTTGTATTACTCTGAAGAAAATTATGATGACTACTATTATGGTAAAGGTTCCACCTTTCCTGATGTTAATGGAAGTATTGGCATCTTATTTGAGCAAGGCAGTTCTAGAGGTCATATTCAAGAAAGTGAAAATGGTATTTTAACTTTTCCATTTACGATTCGTAATCAATTTACTACTGCACTATCAACCATTGAAGCAGCAGAAAACATGCGTAGTAAAATTCTAGATTATCAAAGAAAATACTATACTGATATCAAAAATGAAGCAGCCAGAAGTAAAACTAAAGGTTATGTTTTTGGTGATAGTAAAGATGCCTCAAAAGCTTGGCATTTAGCCGAAATTTTGAACCGTCATCAAATTAAATTTCATGATTTAGCAAATGATGTAACTATTAGCGGAAAGGCCTATAAAAAAGGAGCAGGTTATATAGTGCCCATCAATCAAAAAAACCCAAGACTAATACAAGCGATGTTCGAAAAGCGTACGACGTTTACTGATAGTCTTTTTTATGATATTTCGGCTTGGACATTTCCATTAGCATTTAATGTAGACTATGCGGAAATCACTTCATTAGCCAATGCAGGAGCACAGATTACAGATTTTAAACCTTTAAACAGCTCGGTTAGTGGTCAAAGTACTTACGCTTATCTCTTTGAATGGAATGAGTATTATACACCCAAAGCACTTAATAGAATACTTGAAAAAGGTTTAAGAGCCAAAACGGCAAAATCACCTTTTTCGTTACAAGGCAAAAACTATGATTATGGTACGATAATGATTCCTGTTCAAAATCAAAAACTTGATGGAAAAGAACTTTATGATTTTTTGAAAGAAGTTGCAGAAGAAAGTTATTTAAATATTAACGCAGTTTCGACAGGTCTTACAAAAGGAATTGATTTAGGAAGCAATGATTTTGACCCTATTAAAAAACAACAAGTGGCCATTTTAGTTGGCGACGGAATTCGTTCATATGATGCGGGTGAAATTTGGCATCTTTTTGACACGCGTTATCAAATGAAGTTAACTAAACTAGATACTCGAGATTTAAGTAGTGCCGATTTAAGTCACTACACTGATATCATTGTGCCTGGTGGCTGGGGTAGTAATATGGTCAACAAATCAAAAACAGAGAAACTAAAGAAATGGGTGAAAGAAGGTGGAACCATTATTGGATATAGGAATACTGCCAATTGGTTTAACAAATATGAGTTCATGAAACTCGAAATGAAAAAAGACACTTTAATAGCCAAAAACATTTCTTTTGAAGAAAGAAGAGATTTTTTAGGAGCCCAAGTGACTGGCGGTGCAATTTTCGAAGCGAAATTAGACCGCTCACATCCAATTAACTTTGGGTATAAGAATGATAAAATTTCGCTATTTAGAAATACGAACATTTATCTTAAAGCAGACAAGAATAGCTATAATAATCCTATTCAGTACACTAACAGTCCGCTACAAAGTGGTTATATATCTGAGGAAAATGCAGAACTCATAAAAAACAGTGTGCCTTTTAAGGTAAATCGTATGGGTCAAGGCAAGGTGATTTTATTCACAGATAACACTAATTTTAGAGCTTTCTGGTACGGTACAAACAAACTATTAATGAACGCTATTTTCTTTGGTGAAATGATGTAGTAGTCTTATCTATTCATTCCTTTGAAGAGGATTCTTAATTAAGAATAAATTCAAAACAGCATGTCCAATCACTAAAAGACATGCTGTTTTTATAGGAATAAAAGCGCCCGAAAACAATAAGAATAATAGATAGAAAACTGGATAAATTATCATTGAAAAACCAAACCTAAACGTGCTCATGAACTCTGCTTCAGGTACTTTAGGTTTTAATAATACTCTCCAAATTAATACAAAGGGAATATTATTTAAATAGAACAATATTCTAAAAATCTTGGACAGTAAAGTGTTTTTTTGTTTTGGTAATGTATTTATCTCTGCTTTCTCATTAATCAAATAACTATTTATGGTTTTTGGGCGTAAATAATCAACTTCATTGAAATCCAATTGTTCAATTACAACTTGATAGTCTTCTTCATTTTCAATATGTGTTGTTAGCTGTTTTAGACCTTTAGATACTTCGGACTTCAAATTTTGAATACTTTGATTTTTATTATCAGAAATGAAATCTTGCACACGAATTGCTTTTCCAAAATGCAAAATTGCGCTATCTCCAAAATCGGTTGGATTCTGATAATTCTGACCAATAGGAATTAAAATTATATCACTCTTTGAATGCTGTTCAAGTACATTAAATAAGATTCTAGTAAAACCTTTACTTAAAGACCTAATTCGTCGCTTAAGATTATGGTTGGCTTCAGGAAAAATTAAAATAGCTTCTTGTTTATTTAGTAAATCAGAGCATTTATCAAAAATAGCATGGTTTTTAGCTAGTGAAGTTTTCCCATCTCTTAAACGATAAATGGGTAACATTTGTAAAAATTGAAATAATGGTCGTAACAAAGCAATTTTAAAGACATCAGCACGCGTTAAAAACCATGTTTTTCTAGAACACCTGGTGGCAATTAACAATACATCCAACAAGGCGTTTTGATGATTTGATAAAAAAACAACGGGTTTATTTTGAGGAATGTTTTCAAGACCTTTAACTTCAATTGATTTATAATAAAATGAAAGCCCTAGTGATATCAAATTCTTAATAAAATAATATACTGATTTTTTCAAACTAACTCTTCTTTTTTATTAGGCTCATATCCCCAGAGTCCGCCTAAGATTAAACCTGAAACTAAATGCCAAATACCCCAAAAAGCAGTGAGAATAGCCATCCCTCCAAGTCCATCAAAAAAAGTAAAAATCAAGAGTAATCCTAGTCCTGAATTTTGAATTCCCGTTTCAATTGTGATACTTCGAATATTCTTTTTTGAAAAACCCATCAACTTTGCTAGAGAAAACCCTGTAATAAAGGCAATCAAATTATGAAGTAATACTAGCCAAAAAACGTAAAAAACATAATCTAAAAAGATATCCCTGTTTTTAAATAGTGCTAGAAAGATTAGTACAACAAAAAATAAGAGCGATCCTATTTTAAAATACTTCGACAATTTAAAAGCTAATTTTGGTTTTAAACGATTCACCAACATACCTAATAACAAAGGAAATCCTAATAATAATGAAACAAGTTTGATCATTTCAAGAGGAGAAATGGCTACCTCTTTTAAAATAGCGGCTGTAGGATCATATAAACTTCCCCAAAACTGTAAGTTCAAAGGTGTCATGAAAATAGCAAGTAAAGTTGCTATTGCAGTAAGTGTAACTGATAATGCGGAATTGCCTTTGGCCAAATGTGTAATAAAGTTTGAGATGTTACCACCAGGGCAAGCAGCAACCATAAACATACCTAAAGCAATACTAGGTGTAGGGTTAGTGAACCAGACCAATAAAAAGGTAACTAGAGGTAATACTATGAATTGACTAAACACTCCTGTCAAAACCAATTTTGGTTTTTGTAACAACTGCTTAAAGTCATTAACAGATATTTCTAACGCTATCCCAAACATGACCAAAGCCAAAGCTAAATTGAGTGACCACAGTGTATTTGAATCAAAGTTTATGTGAACATTGTCTATTAGTTGCTCCAAGAACTTAAAATTTATGAAGAGCAATATACTCTATCTTTTTTTGAATTTAATTTGATAATCTAAAAAGTACGTCGCACTACCCTTAAACCTATTTTCCGAAAATATCTTAAAAAAGTCATACGTTTTAAAAGACTTAATTTCATATCTTATTAGACTTTATATTCGATATAGTGGATTCAATAGTTTAATTCTACTTCAACTTAAAAAGTAATTCAAGATGAGACGTTTTTATTATTCATTAATTATAGCTTTTATAGCCATTACTCTTTTCTCTTTTAAAAAAAATCAAAACCAACCTAGTCCGTCATATGAAGAACTAGAGTTGCTATTTAAAGAATGGAGAAGCTTTGAAAACCCGCCTAAAGCTGATAGTGTTCCGGATTACACCTTAAATACTTTTAAAAAACGCTGGCCTATTTTTAAGTCCCTACAGGCCCAACTAATGGCCATTGACACCACTAATTGGTTGACTGAAGAAAAAGTTGATTGGCACATTGTTTGGGCAGAAATGAATGGTTATGATTTTAACTATAATATTTTAAAACCCTGGGAACGTGACCCAGCTTTTTATAAAGTATTGTGGATGAACCGCAGTGACGTTCCCGCTCATGAAGGGCCTACAAATCACGCCACAATTGAAATTTGGACTTATGACTTTCCACTAAACCAGGCATCAAAACAAAAACTATTGAATGAAATTAATCTCATACCAAAATTTTATGAGCAAGCAAGGCAAAATTTAACTGGTAATGCTAAGGATTTATGGGTAACCGGTATCCGAGATATAAGTTCACAAGCTAGAAACCTTAGCACAATTAAAGCATGGGAGAGTATTAAAGACCAAGCTGATTTAGTAAGTGCAATTGATACTGCCATTTTAGCTACTGATGAATTGGTCAAATGGCTTGAAATCAAAGGTAAAAGCAAGACAGGTCCATCAGGTATTGGTAAAGAGAACTATACATGGTATTTGCAAAATGTACATTTAGTTCCAATGACATGGGATGATGAAGTACTACTTTTAAAACGAGAATTATCCAGAGCTTGGTCGGCTTTAAAATTAGAGGAGCATAAAAATAAAGACTTACCAAGACTTACGGCAGCAAATACCGCAGACGATTTTGATAAAATGACAGTAAAATCTGCAGATAAGTTGTTACAATTTTTAAATGACAAAGAAATTGTCACCGTTAAAGATTATTTCAAACCTGCCTTATATGAACATCTTGGAACTTTTATACCAGAGGAGAAACGCAACTTTTTTGAAATTGGAAGACATTACAATCCTGGCCCTTTATACTCTCACTTTTATCACTGGTTTGAATTAGCCCGAATGGATAATGAACCACATAAAAGTAAAATTAGAAAAGGACCATTACTCTATAATATTTTTGATTCAAGAAACGAGGGGACCGCAACTGCAGTAGAAGAAATGTTTATGGATGCCGGGCTTTATGATAACAACCCAAGGGTAATTGAGATAGTGTATATCATGATTGCACAAAGAGCGGCGAGAGGCCTCGGCTCACTTTATGCCCATGCTAATGAAATGACAATGGAAGAAGCAGGAGGAATTCATTCAGAGTTTACACCACGTGGCTGGATGAAAACTGAAAAAGAGCTATTGATTTTTGAACAACATCTTTACTTAAGACAACCTGGTTACGGAACAAGCTATATCACGGGTAAATATTTGCTCGAAGCAGCTATGGCCGACTTTGCAAAAATGAAGGAAGCTAATAATCAGGAATTTCAGCTTAAAGAATTCTTTGACCAATTAAACGCTATTGGAAATATCCCGATTAGTTTAGGGCATTGGCAGATGACTGGTGTAGACCAGCAAGTGAGGTTAATTACAAATAAAAATTAAAAGCTTAATGATTATCACAATTCATTAAACGTCTTTAAATTAGATGAACAATTGAAACCAATAAAATGGCTCGCACACCAAGTAACATGTTACCATTAGGTACAAAAGCTCCCAATTTTTCACTTTTTGATACGGTTAGTGGACAAACTTTAAGCCTTCAAGAACTCAAAGGTGAAAAAGGTACTGTTATCATGTTTATTTGTAATCATTGTCCTTTTGTTTTACATGTTAATCCAGAATTGGCTAAGCTAGGTCATGAGTATCAAAAAAAGGGAATTGGCATTATTGCAATTTCAAGTAACGATGTTGAAAACTATCCTCAAGATGCTCCACATCTAATGACCAAAGTTGCAAAAAATGAAGATTATACTTTCCCGTATTTATACGATGAAAGTCAAGAGGTAGCCAAATCATATGATGCTGCCTGTACCCCAGATTTCTACTTATTCGACAAGAATTTAGAATTAAGATATCGAGGCCAATTAGATGATTCAAGACCTGGTAATGGAATTGCTTTATCCGGAAAAGACTTAAGAAATGCTATAGATAATCTTTTAGCTGGACTGAAAATATCAGAAATTCAAAAACCTAGTATTGGCTGTAATATAAAATGGGTTAATGGATAATTATGAAAATTAACCCGAAAGAAGCATTACAAAAGCTTGCCAATCAAAAAAGTAAGTTCTTAAAATTATTTGAACACGGCTCTTTATCTGTAGAAATTTACAAGCCAATTAAAGTTGATTTGCAAAAGCCTCATTCTTATGATGAAGTTTATATTATTGTTTCAGGAACAGGACATTTTATAAATGGAGAAACCAAATCCACGGTTGCTCCTGGAGATTTCTTTTTTGTACCGGCAGGAGTTGCACATCGTTTTGAAAACTTCACTGAAGATTTTTCAACTTGGGTATTGTTTTATGGCCCTGAAGGTGGTGAAGCTAATTGAATTTTATCATGAATCTGAATTTTATCCCAGTTAATGAAGAAAACCTCACAAGATATTTACAAGTTGGTATTCAATCCTACGAAGAACACTACTTACATCTTTGGGAAAATTCAGACCCAACGCCTTTTATAGATGCCTTTCTGACTCAACAATCTGTAAAAGATGCCTTAAAAGATTCGCATCAACTTTTTTATATAATTCAATGTAACCAAAAAGATGTGGGTATTTTAAATCTTACCATAAACAATGAAAAAGGTAATTTTTTATCAAAAAACAATTTGTTACTAAACAAAATATATCTTTTAAAAAATTATTCATCCTTAGGAATTGGAACAATGACCCTCGACTTTGTACAAAATTTAGCTAAGAATAAACAAAAAGACGTGGTTTGGTTGTACACGATGAAAAAGGGAAATCCACTTTCATTTTATCTTAAACATGGTTATAAAATCATTAAAGAAGCTTTCATAGAACTTCCTAAAGTCCTTGAAAAAGAAAAAGAAATGTGGTTAATGTCTAAAAATATTTAGTCACCAATCTTTTCTAGTAATAAGGTTTTCAATATGTGCTAAATGATGACTACCATGCCAAGCATATCGACCTATATTCTCAGCGAGTGTTGTTTCTTCATTTCCATCAGGATGAGTAAACCTTCTTTCTAAATCTTTTGTTGATAATCCTTTAAGCAAATAGACCAATTTAGCATGTACGGCACTTAGATGATCTAATGACAATTGAATAGGCGCAGTTTTGGCATCAAAAAGACTAGACCATTCTTTTTCTAGATAAGGCTTTATCACTGGATTATCTTCAGTCAAAGCCCATTTAAAACGAATATAACTATGATGATGACTATCAGAAATATGATGCACTAGTTGCCTAACTGTCCAACCTCCTGGGCGATAAGTAGTCTCTAATTGAGCATTAGAAAGTCTATTTACCAACTTGGATAATTTTTCAGGCAAATGCTCTAAAACAGCTATCCATTCGCTTAAATGTTCCGGTTTAATTGGAGTAGGAATTTCATATTTTCCAATAGGGTACCTCAGTTGTTCCAAAGCAGTTTTATCCATGAGTTAAAATTAAGAAACTATGATTAATTCAAGTTAAAAACAAATACAATAAAAGAAGTATTGTGAATATAAAAAAGAGATTTGTATGCCCAAACTTTTCGTGACTAATACTAAAACAAAATATTTCTTCTTCGGTAATTTTCAAATTTTTAATCAGATATCAGCCTGACAGCGGCTATATCAACGTAAATTTTACCAAAAATTAACATAAAGCCCTTCATTGTCAACAAATTAAACGTACATTTGCTGCTCAAATTAATTATTATTTTTATTATGAGTAAAGGAACAGTAAAATTCTTCAATGATTCAAAGGGCTACGGCTTTATTACTGAAGAAGGTTCAAACACAGATCACTTCGTACACATTTCAGGTTTAATCGATGAGATTAGAGAAGGTGACAATGTAGAATTCGAACTACAACAAGGTAAAAAAGGATTGAACGCCGTAAATGTACAAGTTATAGATTAAGGTAAACAGCACACTTTTTTATATGAAAGCCTCCACTTTATTGTGGAGGCTTTTTTTTATACTTTTTTGTTTGAACTTTACGCAACTTAAAAGCCATGTGACGTCTAATAATTAAATGATTACGGTTTCCCCAACTAAAATCAATAGCCATGGTAACTTTTTTATGGGTTCTAATTGGCCTACTTGCTATCAATTTTGCACTTTTATTTATAAGTGTTAATGATTTTAAAAAATAAGTAGGGTTTTTCTTCGTTTAACTGTTATAGGTGAAAGCATCTTTCATTTTAAATAACAAACCACAGTCAAATGAATACCTTTTTTACAATTCTACTTTTCTTGCTTGCAATCAACTTATTTTTGTTATTGTTAAGCGTTAATAGAGCAAAATAAAAAAGCCTCCTTGAAAGGAAGCTTTTTATTTTTTTGGTTGAAACTATACTATTATAGTTAGGCCAACTATACTTTCCTATTTTACATCCATCAATTCCACATCAAAAATCAAAGTGGCATCAGGAGGAATAACACCACCAGCACCAGCACTACCATATCCAAGGTGAGAAGGAATTACAAATCGGGCTTTATCACCTACTTTTAATAGTGCAATACCTTCATCCCATCCAGAAATCACTTGACCTACACCTAATTGAAAATCAATTGGTTTGTTTCTTTTGAATGAGGAATCAAATACTTGACCATCAGGCAAACTTCCTTCATAGTGAACTGAAACAGTTTTACCTTTTTCGGCTTTTATACCTGAACCATTTTGTATCATTTTAAAGCGTAAGCCAGAATCGGTTTTATCAAAACCTGCAGCTAGTTCTTCCATTGCAGCCTCAGCTTGCGCTTTTAGTTCGGCGATTCTTTTCTCTCTTGCTCCTTCAAAGGTTCTAAAAGATTCGATAGCATTGAACTTTTCCGCTTCATCCCCTACCCTAACAATTTCCAAACTTTCAATAGTATCACCTTGAGCAACTGTATCAACAACTTCTTGACCTGACTCAACATGACCAAAAACAGTATGTTTGTTATCTAACCAAGGTGTAGGAACATGAGTTATAAAAAACTGACTACCATTAGTTCCAGGTCCTGCATTGGCCATAGAAAGTACTCCAGGTTCAGAGTGATTAAGATCTGGGTGAAACTCATCATCAAATTGGTAACCCGGACTACCAGTTCCAGTACCTTGAGGACACCCCCCTTGAACCATAAAATCGGGAATAACTCTATGGAACTTTAATCCATCATAATATGGTTTACCCTGTGGTTTAGCCTCATTTTCCATATTTCCTTCAGCCAAGGCAACAAAGTTACCCACTGTACCTGGTGTTTTATCGTGAGTAAGTTTTACTAAAATCTCACCTTTTGTAGTATTAAATTTTGCGTATATACCTTCTTGCATTTTACTCATTTTAATTGAGCGGCAAAGGTAATGGTTTTTAGGCTCAAAGAAAATTAAGTGCTCCTGCTACGAACAAAAGCAAATTATATCCTATCTCTTTTTGCTATCTTAGACCAAAGCTTTAAATATATAATCATTAAGTATTCTGTATGACATATTCGCCAATCAAACTAATTTACTTAGCCCTGATAATCTTTTTCACTTTGCATAGTTGCAAAAACCCTGGTGGTGAATCAAAACAAAAAACGGAAGTCACGGCTGACATAGGTAAAACTCAAAAATTAGTATATGCCAGTGAGGTAACTCCATTTTTTGACGATTGGAAATTAATTTTAGGTGATGGGTCTAATGCTGGTATCGCAAATAATTTTGAACACAAAGATTTCTTTTATACCGTAAATGATGGTAAAAGCAATTGGGTAGTATACAAAGCTCCAAACGCTGGCAATACCCATGGAACATCAAATAATACTAGAACAGAATTGGCTCAAGCAAAAAAATGGTATCCTAAAACCGCGAATGATAAATTAACAGCTACACTTAAAGTGATGAATGTCTCTAGTACTGGTGATGCAAGGGTTGCATCAACTCATTCCGTAGTTGTCGGTCAAATACATAGCGCCGATGGACATGAAAATGAACCTCTCAAAATTTTTTACAAGAAGTTTCCAAGTCATAATAAAGGTTCTGTTTTTTGGCATTATGAAATTAATACTGCAGGTGACGATAACTCAGGACGATGGGATTATTCTACAGCAGTTTGGGGAAACGACTTTTCTGTTGTAGGCAATGAAGAAAACACATATCCTGACGAACCTAAAGATGGCATAGCTCTAGGCGAAGAATTTAGTTACCAAATAGAAGTAAAAGAGGGCATTATGTATTTAAAGTTTATGAGCGATGGTCATGAAACCAAATCATTTACAAAAAACTTGATTAATTCAGAATACGCAAACAAAGCCGAAATTCCTGAACAAACTCAAAAATTATTTGTGCCAATTGGTCAAGATGGTGTAGAACGTATTTCAGCTTATACTGGTGAAGGATTATTTTTTAAGCTAGGTTCTTATAATCAAACCAATGGAAAATCTCCAGAGGTAAATAAAAATTGGTGCTCCGGAGCTGAAACCCATGGTGGTGATATTCAAAAACAATATGCTGATGGAAACTATGCCGAGGTTTGGTTTAAAACAGCAAGTATTTCAGTTAGCGATTCTGCCGTATCTAATCAGGGTTATTTTACTAAGAATGATTAGCCTTTAATTTTCTTTTGAATACCAAAACCATATTTATCGGCTAAGTAAATAAGACTAGTCATGGTTGCTGCACCTAACTCTAGTTCTCTTTTATTCACATGTTCAAACGTATCATTTTCAGCGTGATGGTGATCAAAATATCGCTGGGAATCTGGTCTTAGACCGGCAAGTACGAGGCCTTCGTCTTTAAGTGGACCTATATCAGCACCACTACCACCCTTTATAAACATATGAATTAAATAAGGTTCAAAAAGTTTTTTCCAACCCTGAACCTGGGCAAATTCTTCGTCAGAACAATCAAACGAAAATCCTCTAGGAGTGAATCCACCTGCATCACTTTCTAGAGCGAAAACATGATTCTCTTTTTTACTTTTTGCCTCTTCAGCATACTTATTACCTCCTCTAAGTCCGTTTTCTTCATTCATAAACAAAACAACTCTAATAGTACGTTTGGGTTTGTAACCGCTCGCCTTAATCAATCTTAAAACATCCATACTTTGCACAACACCAGCACCATCATCATGAGAACCATCACCTAAATCCCAAGAGTCTAAATGACCGCCAACAATCATGATTTCATCTGGGTAGGTTGTTCCTTTTATCTCCCCGATGACATTATAAGATTCTACATCATCAAACTGTTTACAGTTTTGCTTAAAATAAAAGTTGATATCAGGGTTTAACTGTAAAGTAGTACTTAATAAGTCAGCCCCTTTTGTACTAATTGCCGCTGCGGGAATTCTATTCTGCACTGGGGTGTCGCCATAACTCATTGAACCCGTATGCGGATAATCATCTTGTCTTAAATTCATGGAGCGTACAATAACCCCCAAAGCCCCATATTTACCAGCTTCTTCAGCCCCAGAATAGCGCTGATCTACACAGCCAGAATAAGCACTAAATGTGCTAATTTTAGTTGGATCCATCGGACGGTTATAAAAAACAATTTTTCCTCTTATGTTTTCAATACCTAGTTTTTCTAAATCTTCAATACCCTTTACTTCAATAATATTAGCTTTTATGCCGACATCTGGCGTAGCGACAGATCCGCCCAGAGCACAGATTGGCACATTTGTAGTTAGGCCAGGCTTCGTTTCGATATATGCAAATTCGGGTGTGCCACGAACCCATTTCGGCACCATTACTGGTTGCAGCCAAACCCTATCTAAACCTAGAGAATCAAGTTGATTTCTTGTATAGTCCACTGCCTGTTGAGCCTGCACGGAACCAGAAAGTCTGCCACCGATTTGGTTAGAAAGGTGATTTAGCCAATCATATGCTTTACCATTTGTAAGGGCCATATCATAAATAGCCTTAATTTGTTTTTCATCAGCAGTCTGTGAAAATACAGTGCTTAAAGTTAAAAGGGCAATCAGAAGGGTGATTCTCATTCTTTCTCTTTTTCTAATTCTTGTTTGAAGGTTTCTAAATTAGCTTTTATTTCTTCATCTAGCTCAGGCTCTTGTACATCTTTGTATTTTTTTAACGCTTCTAATAATATTGAAGCGACAAGTACTCTTGCTGCTTTTTTATCATCGGCAGGAATAATGTGCCAGGGCGCATGAGGTTTTGAGGTCTTATTTATTGCCTCTTCATAACAGGCTTGATATTTATCCCAAAGTTTTCGCTCTTTTAAATCACTAGGTGAGAATTTCCAGTTTTTCTCTTTCAATTCTAAACGCCTTAGCAACCGTTGTCGTTGCTCTTCTTTAGATAGATGCAGAAAAAACTTAAAAATTAAGGTTCCATTTTCAGCAATGTGCTTTTCAAAATCATTTATCTGTCGATATCGATTCTCCCAGAACTCCGTATTTACATCTTCAATATTCTCAACACCAGGAATGTTTTCTCCTAAAATATAATTTGGATGAACTTTAGTTACCAAAACATTCTCATAATGTGTTCTATTGAAAACACTAAACCTGCCTCTTTCAGGCAATGCTATATAATGTCTCCATAAATAATCATGATTAAGCTCTAACTCGGTAGGCACTTTGAAACTATGAACCTCAACACCTCTTGCATTTAGCTCTTTAAAAACTTCTCGTATTAGGCTATCTTTTCCAGCTGTATCCATACCTTGCAAACAGACTAAGACACCATACTTTCCATGCGCATACAAGGTATTTTGAAACTCGGCCAATTCGCGTGTGACATTACGAAGCTTCTTTTTTAGGGCCTTGCTATCTTGTCCTAAATTATCCAGGGTATTTCTTTCAGAAAGCTTAATTGGTTTATCGACTCGATAATGGGTGATATCTATATTATCCATAGCCAGAAATATAAACAATTTTCAGCATTTACTCTAAATGAAATGCAGCATGTATTTCGTCGGTATTTAGAGAATTTTCTTCCTTTTAAAGAGTAAAAAAGTGATTTAACCGATGGAATTTTTATTCGTTTTGACTCTAGACTACCTTTGGAAGACCAAATCAATTTTTATGAAAACCTACAGAAAAGTTGTATTACTAATAGCCACTATTTTGGGTGTTTTGTTCTTATTATTAATGGCTTCATTCACCACTATTAATGCCTGTGCCTTTGCTAACCAACATTCTGTTTTCATAAAGAGTCAAACCCAATTAGCCATTGAGTCTTCCGATTTAGAGCAAGCGAAATATTACGCTTATAAAGCTTTAAAAGGCATCAACAAGACTAAAAATAATTTTAAAGATTGTGGTTGCGAAAATGCTTTGGTAAATATTAAACAAGCAGAACAAAACTTAAAACAAGCTACAAAAACAAACTCACTAGAGGCTTCTAAATCATTTCTACAAACAGCTTTAAAAAGCACCATGATTAGTATTAATGCCTTAGAGGAATTTGAAGATGGAGATAATACCACTTACGGTAATGATGTCTTAGTACTTAACACAAAACAAGTATTAAACGAACAAGGTGGAGTAATTTTACCCAAAGCAAAAAGGTTAAAAGAAGCTATAGATTTAAATGTTTCTCAATTTGAACAATCTTTACAAAATGTGTTAGAACACGTAGAGTGCGGAGATGCCTTTAATTTCATTTCAAAAATACATACGAAAACAAAAGAGAAACTTGGTGACAAATCACTATCAGAGGCCAAAATTTATTACCACGTTCGCGTAAAAGAGATTACTTATAATGCTTTGTTGAGTTTAGAGGGCTGTCCTGCCAAGTAATTATTTACTAGCAAACAGTTTTACATCATCTTCATTAACTTCATTACCACCTAAGATAATAAGCCGTTCAACAACATTTCGTAATTCCCGAACATTGCCGGTCCAATCATAACCTTTTAATAATTCCAATGCTTTTTTAGAAAAGCTCTTTTTGACTGTCCCTTGTTCATTCGCAATCTTAGTAGAAAAATGTTCAATTAATAAAGGAATATCATTTCTACGGTCATTTAATGACGGTACTTTTATTAAAATAACAGCCAAACGATGGTATAAATCTTCTCGAAACTTACCGTCTTCAATTTCTTGTTTTAGGTTTTTATTTGTTGCTGCAACTACACGTACATCCACTTTTATGTCCTTGTCTGTACCGACTCTTGAAATTTTATTTTCTTGTAAAGCGCGCAGTACTTTTGCTTGTGCAGATAAACTCATATCACCAATTTCATCTAAAAATATAGTTCCCTTATTTGCAGCTTCAAATTTACCTGCTCTATCTTTTACTGCGGAAGTAAAGGCCCCTTTTACATGACCAAACAACTCACTTTCAATAAGTTCAGACGGAATTGCAGCGCAGTTAACCTCTATAAAAGGTGCTGAAGATCGCTGACTCTTTTCGTGCACCCAATGTGCTACCAATTCTTTTCCTGTACCATTTGAACCAGTTATTAAAACTCGAGCATCGGTAGGCGCGACTTTTTCAATCATGTCTTTGATGATGCCTATTTCAGGACTATCACCTATCATTTCATAATTCTTACTTACTTTTTTCTTTAAAATCTTATTTTCAACAACCAATTCTTTTCTGTCAAGAGCATTACGAACAGTTGTCAAAAGTCTATTTAAATCTGGTGGTTTTGATATATAATCAAAGGCGCCTAACCGCATCGTATTAACCGCAGTATCCAAATCTCCATGCCCTGATATCATTATAAATGGAATTTCGGGTTTGATTTTTTTAGCCGCTTCTAAGACCTCAACACCATCCATTTTAGGCATTTTAATATCACAAAGCACCAAATCAAAATCATCTTTTTTGATGGTTTCCATTCCTCTTAAACCATCTTCTGCTTCCATGACATTATAAGCATCATTTTCTTCACTAAGTATTTTTACTAACACCCTTCTTATGGCTGCTTCATCTTCTATGACCAATATTTTTGACATGTGCTTTTTTTAAAAAATTGATATTTTAAAACCTGTTCTAAGATAAAAATTTGCTTCATCATTCAATAATAAAGTTCTATCTCGACGGTCATTGCGCAAAATTCCTTCTTGAATCAACGAACGCCCTCCTAAAACATACAATGACATCATTTTAGTGATGTTGTATTGATAACCTATTACACCTATTAAAGCGGACAATGAAATTCTAGATCCCAAGGTGTTATCCGGCAATAAGATATCGTCCTGGATATTTATAAAGTAACCATCCAATAATAATGCCAATTGTAACGTATGATTACTACTTGGGTGATATTTAAAATTCATTTTAGGAATTCCAAGCGTATAAGACCATTTAGGATGAAATCTTTTGTAATAACTAATTAAAGGTAACGGAATAGGAAGCCCTGTTGTACTATTATACGTTAAGCCAAGCACTATTCTAAAAGGCTTCTCAACATCTTTCTTCTCTTTCCACAAGGTTGCTGTTGCATTGAAGAAAAAATCATCGGTCATTGCCCCTTCTGTAAAATTTGAAGCGAGTCTCGGAGTCAAAATACCAATGAAACGCCAGTTATCATTCCATTTAGTAATGTAACCCAAATTCAAATCAATAATATGTAATTTTTGTAATTCACTTTTATCAAAAGGTAATTGTTGTGAAAAATCAACATCAAATTGATTATACTCCCCCCCAATAATTAGATAATTCTCTTCATTTACTTTAATAGGAGCATTCAATAAAAACTTGTATCGTGATGTTTGAATACCACTTTCGTTCTCAGGTATTCTGAGGTATTCAACTCTGACTAAATCCGTACTTTGAGCACAAGTATTTGAGAACTGAATCAGCATTAAAACAATACATACTGACGGAAAGAGCTTGTTTATCATTAAGATTACTTATCTGAGCCTAGCTGATGTTGATATAAATGAACATCGCGCTGTGGGAACGGAATGCTAACGTTATTCTCCCTAAACTTAGTATCTATTTCATAGCGAATACTACTTTTTATTCTAGGGTCACTAAAACTATCATTGATATAAAAATTGATAGAAAATAATAAAGCAGAATCTCCAAAATCTTCAAATAAAACAAAAGGCTTAGGATTTTTTAAAATACCTTTTTGCCCATCTACAACGTCTTCTAACAACTGAGTTACCAATTGGACATCGCTACCATAAGCTACACCAACGTTCACCTTTTCTCTTGTGGTTTTATGATTTTGTGTATAGTTATGAATAATATCACTAATGAATTTGTGATTAGGAATAATAATAACCTTATCATCTCTAGTCAATGCCCTAGTAGTTCTTAACTTAATTTCAAAAACCTTACCTACCTTGCCATCTACCTCAACTATATCGCCTACCCTTAAAGATTTATCAACGATAATGAAAATACCTCCTATTATATCCTGAAATAACTCTTGCAAGGCTAATCCTAGTCCCACAAATAGCGCTGCAGACGCTGTTAAAATTACGGTAACGTTTATACCGGCAGCACTCATTGTTAAAAGAATCACTACCAAGTAAACTACATACTTAATGAACTTGAAAATACTGATAAACTTTAGTTTATCTTCTTGGTCCATTTTTCGGGTAAAAAACTTCCTAACCCACTTTAGAACAAACCCCGTAATCATAAAGGCTAATGTGAGCAATAACAAAAGACCTATGGTAATATGTATTGAATTTGAACCTTCTCCGTAGTGGAAACCCCAATTAAGAAACTCTCGAATAGAGCCCCAAATATCTTTTTCAATAATCTCTTTTATGTCTTTTGCTTTGTCTTGAATCATTAGTTAATATTTGAGCCACTTGAACAACTCGCGATAAGTAGGTTTCTTTCCATACATTAAAATACCGACTCTATAAATTTTTGCAGCAAGCCAAACAATTCCTAAAAAGGTAATTATCAAGAATATAATGCTTGTCAAAAATTGCCATAAAGGAACTCCACCTTCACCTAAACCACCAGGTAAACGCATTAGCATTACTATAGGTGATGTTAACGGAAATAAAGAAAATCCTACTGCTATTGGCCCATGTGGATTACTAAATACTGAAAAGAAACCCACATAAATCGCTAACATCAAAGGTAGGATTATAGGGAATATAAACTGTTGAGTATCTGTTTCATTGTCAACTGCAGCTCCTATAGCTGCGTATATGGAACTATAAATTAAATAACCAAGCACAAAATAAATGATAAACGAACTCAATAATAATACCCATGGAATTTTAAAAAATTCCTCAGCGTAAACTTGCATATCATTACTCGAAGCTTCAGGTAATGTTGCCATATTAACCATTGCATTTTGTTCCATCATCGGATTAGCACTCAAAGCATTTAAATCAATATCAAGTAAAAGCATAGCGACAAAAAGTAAAATGGAGGCGGAAAAAATCCATATTGCAAATTGGGTTATACCTGCTAAAGAAGTACCTATTATCTTCCCTAACATCAATTGAAAAGGTTTTACTGAAGAAATTATAACCTCAATAATTCTACTAGTTTTTTCTTCAATTACGCTGCGCATTACAAAACCACCGTAAATGATTATAAACATCATAATTAAATATCCGAACCCACCGCCAATTACAGCTTTAATTTCATTAATACCTTTGACATTTTGTTCACCCTCAAAAGTTGATGTTCTGATTTCAAAATTCTCGTCAATATCAGCAAAATCCTTTGCAGAAACCCCTAGTTGTTGCAATCTTCCTTGACGCAATCTATTTTGAAAAATAGTTTCTAATCGTTCCACAACATTACTGACTGGGCTTTCTTTTGTATAAAAAAAGGCTTGACTAGCTGTTGCTTCTAAATTTTCTTGTTTAGAAATATGAAGAAGTCCATAATTGCCCATAGAAATGGTTGAATCTTTCGCTTCTTCAAAGCTCAAATTTCTCAGTTTTATATAGGAAATACTTTCGTTTGGATTAAAAGAATTTGAAAAAAAATCACTTTCATTTAAAACTGTGATGATGCGTTTTTCGCTATCATTAACTTTGGTCAAAAACGCAATAAGCACTATCATTCCAACCATTAGAATAGGACTTAAAAAGGTCATTATAATAAAGGACTTATTACGAACCTTTGCCAAATACTCTCTTTTGATGATTAGTTTAAGTTTACTCATTTAGTTCGTGCATTTACATTTTGAATGAAAATATCATTAGCAGAAGGTATTAGCTCTTCAAAATGATTAATTGTACCAATTGCCGCTAAGCTATTCAATGCAGATGAAGTATCTGGGCTTGATAATTGCAATGTAAAATCAATTTGATTTACATCATTACCAACTATTTCATTTGTAATTTCAAAAGAAGTTTTGATTTGTTCTAATAATTGATCATTTGGATTGCTAACATTTAATCCCACTTTAAACTTATTATTCTTGTAAGCTTTTTTAATATCAGTCAATTTTCCGTCTAATATTTTTTCCGATTGATGCAGCAGAGTTATATACTCACAAAGCTCTTCGACAGATTCCATTCGATGAGTAGAAAAAATAATGGAAGTACCCATTTTCTTTAACTCTAGAATTTCATCTTTTATTTTATTAGCATTAATGGGGTCAAAACCACTAAAAGGTTCATCAAAAATCAACAGTTTTGGTTCATGAAGTACGGTTACAATAAATTGTATTTTCTGAGCCATTCCTTTTGAAAGCTCTTGTATTTTTTTGTTCCACCAATCTCCAATTTCAAGGCGCTCAAACCAATACTTTAATCTTTTCTTAGCTTCAGTCTTTGAAAGCCCTTTTAATTGAGCTAGATATAATGCTTGCTCACCTACTTTCATACTTTTATAGAGTCCACGCTCTTCTGGTAGGTAACCTATTGTTGCAATATGTTTAGGGGCTAAAGGTTGACCATTAAATAATACATGGCCTGTATCGGGATAAGTTATTTGATTGATAATTCTAATTAGCGTAGTCTTGCCTGCTCCATTCGGACCTAATAGACCATATATACAATTCTCTGGAATTTCAAGAGAAATATTGCTCAATGCTGTATGATTCCCAAACTTTTTAGAAACATTTTCAGCAATAAGAATGTGGTTCATACAATCAATTTTATCAAAGATACATCTATTTAAAAATGCGCAAAATCAATAACCCATGTGAAGATTAAAAGGTGATTCTAAGAATCTATTATCGCCATAAATCACAAAACCCACCCTTAACGAATCAAGGATGGGAAAAAAATTGCTATGAAAAAGAAAATAGACACTGCGAACAGCATCTAGTTCAAATATACGTTTTTTATTTTATTGGCAATAGTAAAACTTTTAAGAGAACATATCTTTTACTTTCTCGAAGAATGATTTGTCAGATTTTTCGGGTTTGGGGGCAAAATTATCATCATTCTGCATGCGTTCAAAAAACTCTTTTTGCTCTCTACTTAGCTCTTTTGGCGTCCAAACATTCACGTGTACTAATAAATCGCCACTACCATATCCATTTAGACTTTGAATACCTTTACCTCTTAGTCGCAGTATCTTTCCCGATTGGATACCAGACTCCAGCTTAATTCTTACTTTTCCAGTGACCGCATCAATTTCTTTAGAACTTCCGAGAACAGCTTCAGAAAAACTAATATATAGGTCATAATGTAAATTATCGCCTTCGCGCTTCAGAGTGTTGTGCTCTTCCGTTTCAATAGCTACCAATAAATCTCCTGATATACCATCTCCGGGAGCACCATTTCCTTTACCGGAAACTTTAAGTTGCATACCCTCTTCAACGCCCGCTGGAATTTTAATTGAAACAGTTTCTTCTACAACTTTTAAACCCTGAGAATCTGCATCACTTGGTCTTTTGTCAATAATTTGACCAGCACCACCGCAAGCACTACAAGTAGCTGCAGTTTGCATACGACCAAGAATTGTATTTTGAATTTTAGTGACTTGACCCGTACCATTACATGTTCCACAAGTTTTATATGTAACGCCATCGGCTTGTACTTTTCTGCGAACCTTAACTTTCTTTTCTACACCATTAGCAACCTCCTCAAGTGTCATCTTTACTCTTATCCTAAGATTACTTCCCTTTACACGTCTTTGACCACCTCCAAAACCGCTGAAACCTCCAAAACCGCCGCCTCCAAAAGCACTACCAAAAATATCTCCAAATTGGCTAAAGATATCATCCATGTTCATACCTCCACCACCACCGAAGCCACCGCCTTCAAAAGCAGCATGACCAAATTGGTCATATTTAGCTCGTTTATCAGGGTCACTTAAAACTTCATAAGCTTCAGCCGCCTTTTTAAACATTTCTTCTGCATTGGAATCTCCCGGATTCTTATCAGGATGAAACTCTATCGCCTTTTTTCGATAAGCTTTCTTAATTTCAGCTGCTGTTGCACCCTTTGAAAGGCCTAATATTTCGTAAAAATCTTGTTTCAAAATATGTGTTTAATTTAATTGGTGCTTTTTATTCTTTAATTAGTTACCAACCACTACTTTAGGGTGACGGATAATTTTATCTCCTAAGGTAAAACCCTTCTCAATTACGTCAATAATTTTTCCCTTAAGCTTTTTATTCGGTGCAGGGATTTGGGTTACGGCATCATGAATCTCTGCATCAAAAACATCACCTGCTCCAACTTCCATTTCTGCTAAACCTTTATTCTTCAAAGTTTCTCTAAACTTATTGCTTATCAAGCCAACACCTTTAAAAAGTTCATTGTCTTCTGACTTAGAAATTTCTTTCAATGCTCTATCAAAATCGTCAAGAATTGGCAACATGGAAACAATTACATCTTGCCCAGCCGTTTTAAAAAGCTCCATTCGCTCTTTGGAGGTTCGCTTCTTGAAATTCTCAAATTCCGCAAAAAGCCTCAAGAATTTATCTTTTTCTTTCGCAAGATCTTCTTTTAATTGATCTTCAACTGATATTTCATCTTTATCTTCCACACCTTCATTAACTTTATCAGTTTTTAGCTCAGTTTCATTAACAGATTGTTCTTTATCGATTTCTTCCTCCATTTCTTGAACCTTACTTTTCTTGCTCATTAATCTAAATTTTAATTTTCAAATTTAAGATGGCAAAAGTACTGCCAATTGTCTTAAAATGTCAAAATGTCACCAATAAATACAAAAAAATCCGCCAAAAGCGGATTCCTCATTTTTAATTTGAAAATATAGCCTAGGCAAATTCCTTTTTATAATCTGACACAGGGCTACGTTTATTGGAATCCTTATCATAAATGGCCTCGAAAGCTTTACATATATTCAGATAATTAAAATAAAAACCATCTTTTTCGATTCGCTGACTACTTACACGCTGACTAGCGAATAATAAATAAGCCATTTCTCCTAACAACAATTTCATTGCGAACTCAGGAATATTAGGCAATATTATTGAACGCCCTAATACCTTGGCAAGCTCTGTGACCATTTTAGAGTTGGTTACAGGGTTCGGGGCTACAGCATTATAAATACCAGAAAGCTTGTTTGAAACAACAAAAGTAAATAGCCGTGCCAAATCATCTATATGTATCCACGACTGCCATTGCTCACCAGTACCAAAAGCAGCACCAACATAATTCTTAATTGGGGCCGCCATTTTTGGAAGAGCACCACCATCTTTAGAGAGTACTAAACCAATACGTATTTTAGATACTTTAAATCCGAATTCTTTAAAAGATTCAATTTCGTCTTCCCAAGAATTTACTACTTCTCCTAAAAAACTATTATCAACTTTAGTTTCTTCTTCTGTATAAAAAGTTCCTAAAGAGTTTGGATAAATTCCTATTGCAGAAGCGGATGCAAATGTTTCAATCTTAGTGGTATCAGATAATTCGAGTCCTTGTTTTAGAGTTTTTAAACTATCTATTCGACTATTCAAAACCTCATTTTTGTAAGATTTTGTCCATCTTTTTGATATAGTCGCACCCGCCAAATTAATAATAGCTTCTACATCGTTAAAACAATTAATATCTATTTCGGATTCCTTGGGATTCCAGTAATATCCTTGATAACCTTTCTTAGAAACGATTTTACTTTTGCTTGTAGTTAAATAATTAACTGTAATTTTTTTAGCATGTAATTCTTTAACAATGGCCTTACCCACTAACCCTGTCGCACCCGTTATCAAAATCTTCATACAATCATTTTAAACAAATATAATTGAATTAAAGTGCTGATTAATAGGCATTAATTAAGGTTTAACACAATTGTTTAAAGTTTGAAAAGCGTATAATTAAGTGTGAATTCACAATTAAAAGGTTATTCTGATTTTAGCTTTTTAAAAGCACGAAGCATTTCACGCTTACCTGGTGGACCTGGAAGTCTTTCTACTTCAAAACCTACTTCTTGCATAGCTCTGCGAACACTGCCCTTAGCAGAGTAGGTAACCAAAACGCCATCCCAATCTAAAGCAGCATACATTTTTTTAAAAATTGAAACCGTCCAAAGTTCTGGTTGTACTCTAGCTCCAAATGCATCAAAATAAATAAGGTTAAACAAACCGATTTCATTTATAGTTGTAAAATCTTTCTTCTGTTTGGTCAATTCAAAATTTGAAGAAAGTCTAACCTTCTCATTCCAATTTGATGTATGCATTTGTCGAAATGTCTCTTCGAACTCTTTAGCTTCTAATAAATCAATATAATTTAAAGAAGAAATTTCTACTTCACTTACCGGATAGGCCTCGACACCAACATAGTGTATTTTTAATTGTTGTTTTGGCGCCTCAATTAAACTTATTAATGCGTTAAGTCCAGTTCCAAAACCAATTTCAAGAATTTGAATTTGTCGATGACTAAAATATCTTAAACCATTTTTAATAAAAACATGATAAGCCTCTTGAATTGCTCCGTGTTTAGAGTGGTATTGTTCATTCCAATCCTCTATTTGAATGGTTTTGGAACCATCTAATGTTGTGATGATTCTTCTTTTCACTTTATTGATTTATTAAAACACCATCCGCTTCATAACGAAGCGTTTTTTTTACTTGAGTAATTTTTGCAATCTCTTCTTTGGCAACACCTTCATCTTCGGCGTAGTGCTTTTGTTCTTCAACAGACATTTCTTCGATAAATGCTTTTCCATTCATTACTACAGTTTTATCAGAAGAGTCTAAAGGCACAAAAAAGCCATAATCCTTAAATTTCACAAAAACCTCTTGCCCATTGGATAAATCAACTTTCATCCAACATCCCTTAGCCTGACAGACTTCAGTTATTTTGCCACTCAATTGGATTAAAGTGGTATCAGCAACTTTTAAACCCTCATAAACTTTCCAATTTTCCTCACTACTCTTTACTTTATCAAAAGACGAACCAAATTGGCCTGTTGAAATATCATCTTGGGCTTGAGAAAATTGAGCTATAATCATTAAGAATATCACAATCAAAATGTTAAAAGTTTTCATATCTAAAAAAAGTTTGTGGTGTTATGAGTTTTACTAGTATTTAAAGTTAATAAAAGGAAAAAAACTTATTAGAATTAGCTAATTTTATTTTTTTCAAAGGTATTACTATGGAAGCTCAGTTAAAAAATATTAAGATTGAAAAATCGAAAACAACTAAAATCAATGAGGTTGATTTTGACAACCTAGCTTTTGGCAGTGTTTATTCGGACCATATGTTGGTCTGCGATTATAAAAACGGAGCGTGGGAAACTCCAGAGATTATGCCTTACCAACCTATTACCTTGGATCCAGCGGCAAAAATATTTCATTATGGCCAGTCCATTTTCGAAGGAATGAAGGCTTATAAAGATAGTTCGGGAGCAACATGGCTTTTTAGACCAAAGAATAATCACAAAAGGCTTAATATTTCAGCCAGACGCCTTGCTATACCAGAAATTCCTGAAGAAATTTTCATGGAAGGACTAACAACACTTCTTCGTTTAGAAAAAGATTGGATACCTTCAAACCCTGGTAGTTCTTTATACATTAGACCTTTCATTTTAGCTTCTGGTAACGGATTTCATGCTTCTCCGGCCGATGAATATAAATTCATCATTTGTTGTGCTCCATCCGGAGCCTATTTTTCAGGAAAAGTAAAAGTATTGATAGAAGAAAAATATTCAAGATCAGCTAATGGTGGCGTTGGCTATGCAAAAGCTGGTGGTAACTACGCTGGGCAATTCTACCCTACACAATTAGCCGTTAAAAAAGGATATAATCAAGTCATATGGACTGATGATAATACGCATGAATATATCGAAGAGGCTGGCGCGATGAATATTTTTATTCGAATTAACGACACATTAATAACTGGTCCGACCAGTGATCGTATATTAGATGGTATTACAAGAAAAAGTATTTTGGAAATAGCAGAAGATGAGGGCATACAGACCGAAGTTCGTAAGATTACTGTAACTGAAGTTGTCAGGGCAGCTAAATCTGGAGCACTTAAAGAAATGTTTGGTGCGGGAACCGCTGCAGTAGTTTCACCGATTTCTACTTTTGGTCACAAAGGTGTTGATTATGACCTGCCAGAACTACAAGATAATTTTGCATCGCTGTTAAAAAAACGAATAACTGATATTCAATACAATCGCGCCGAAGATAAATTTGGTTGGAGATATAAAGTATAAAAAAAGCGCCAAATTTGGCGCTTTTTTAATTTTCTAATATTTTGGCAATATTTGGTTTAAAATAATTTGGCCCTTTAAGTACCTTACCATCTTCTCGATAAATAGGTTTACCATCGGCACCTAACTTACTCATATTACTTCTTTGGATTTCATTAAAAACTTCTTCTATTTTATGTTGCATTCCATGTTCAAGAATAGTACCACATAAAATATAAAGCATATCACCTAGTGCATCAGCAACTTCAATTAAATCGCCTTCACCAGCTGCTTCCAAATACTCTCGATTCTCTTCATCCATCAAATTAAAACGAAGTTCATTTTTTGATTTTCCCAAATTAGCCTTAGGATTATCTAATATTCCAAGACCAAAAGCTTCATGAAACTCTTTTACTGCTCGAATTTTACTTTTCATTGATTATGTTTTGCATTAGCTTTGCGTAAAAATAGAAAAACTATGTTCTCTACAGGACAATTAATTTTTGCCGGACTTTTTATACTAGTTTTCACTTTAGTTATTGTTTTTATGTATAAGAAAGACAACAAACTCCATTTAAAAAACTACGAAGGAGTGAAATGGGTCTTAATTTCCTTTACGATTTTCATAATTATCTTGTTTTTAATTAAACACTTCCTTAAAAATTAACAGATATTTTGCTTACGCAACAAAAATCAAACGTTTGACAACATTATTCGGTTAAAAAGTCAATTATATAAGAAAAGACGTACTTTTACAGTGTTAATAATTTAGTACGATGATTTCATTTTTCTTCATTTTCTTTTCTCTATTAGCTATGAATATTCTCTTTTTAATCCTGAGCTCTAAAGGGATTTTAGACAGGTTTAAGAAACCGCTCATGAAGACTTCTGAAACACCTATTGCTAAACTTTTTCCTACAGAATATTCTGAGACCAAATATAAAAAGGCAGTTTAATTAAATTTGTCGCTAATACTTCCCTTAGCGTCAATACACTCTATTATTATTTTTATATTTTTTCTAATTAAACCATTTAAAACCTAAATTTGAGCAAATGAAACAAGCTCTTTTAGTTTTTATTGGTGGAGGGATTGGCAGTACTTTGAGGTATGTCGTATCAAAATACTTTAATTCGTTTTTTGAGCACTTTTATCTAGGCACATTTGCCGTAAACATAATCGGCTGTCTTTTAATTGGTTTTTTATTAACCTTATCCGTTAAGGGCCAATTATTAAATGAGAATCAACTACTCCTGTTAGCTACAGGGTTTTGCGGTGGTTTCACAACATTTTCAACTTTTGCTTTTGAAAAACATTCACTTTTAAAAAGTGGCGCACTATTCCATTTTTCAATTTATACCTTATCAAGTATAGTCATCGGAATAATTGCCATTACTATTGGTATTTGGGTAGCACGACTTCTTTAAACTCTTCTATAATTTTTTTGATTTTTAAAATTGTTAGAATTAAAACAATTGAACCTAGTTATTGTTAAAAATTATCAGAATTTCTAAAAATCTCAAAACCCATTATTCTAAGATTTTTTAATTATCATAACATTAAATTAATATACCCCTAAAAAAATAGGGGTTTTTCTTTTTATATGATAAAAATGACACTTCACACCCGTTTTTCTAATAGGTCATAATTCATTTAACATATATTTGGCTCTTTAACTAACAAAATCAATTATGAAAAAAGTCGAGGCAATTATTCGAAAATCAAAGTTCGATGAAGTGAAAAAAGCACTTCATGGAATTGAGGTCAACTTCTTTAGTTATTGGGACGTAACTGGAGTTGGAAATGAAAAACAAGGTCATGTATATCGCGGTATTACTTACAGTACAACAGATATCCAAAGAAGATACCTAGTTATAGTAGTATCTGATGAGTTTCTAGAAAAAACAGTGGATACCCTAATCAAAACGGCATCAACCGGTAATGTAGGTGATGGTAAAGTATTTGTTTCTGAAATCTCAGAAGCCTACAGAATACGAACTGGTGAGAGCGGACACGCCGGAATCAATTAATTAAACTAACCAACTTTTTAAATTATATTATGGAAGCAGGATTATTTACAGCAAATAACGTATGGATGATGGTGTGTACCGCATTGGTATTCTTCATGCACCTAGGATTTTCTTTCTTAGAAATAGGATTGACAAGACAAAAGAACACAGTAAACATTTTATTCAAAAACGTATTTATCATTTGTGTAGGTCTATTGTTATACTACATCGGTGGTTTTAACCTTATGTACCCAGGATTCGAAGATGGAGATATGGGTATTTTTAAATTCGCAGGTTTTGGTATTGCAGCTCCAGAAGGCGGAATGACAGCTGCTTATGCAGATGGAGGTTACACTTGGTGGACAGACTTTCTTTTTCAAGGAATGTTCGCAGCAACAGCTGCAACCATTGTATCTGGTGCAGTAGCTGAAAGAGTAAAATTAGGTGGATTTATGGTTTTCACTATTATCTATGTAGGATTGGTTTATCCAATTGTTGGTGCATGGAAATGGGGTGGAGGCTGGTTAGACGGTCTTGGATTTTATGATTTTGCGGGCTCAACTTTAGTTCACTCTGTAGGTGGATGGGCTGCTTTAATAGCAATTTTCTTATTAGGAGCTAGAAAAGGAAAATTTGGGGAGGATGGAAAAGCCAAAGCTATACCAGGCCATAACTTACCTTTAGCAGCTGCAGGGGTTCTTATCCTTTGGTTAGGATGGTTTGGATTTAACGGTGGATCAGTATTATCCGCTGATCCTGAATTAACTTCATTAGTACTAGTAACTACATGCTTAGCTGCTGCAGCCGGCGGTGTAGCTGCATTTATCACTTCTTTAATAAAGTACAAAAATTATGACTTAACCATGTTCTTAAATGGTATTTTAGGTGGTCTAGTTAGTATTACTGCTGGTGCTGATTTAATGTCACCAAATGAGGCAGTAATTATTGGATTACTAGGAGGAGTTATTGTGGTATTCGGTATTGCACTAATCGACAAACTAAAATTAGATGACCCTGTAGGCGCTGTAGCCGTTCACTTAATTTGTGGTATTTGGGGAACTTTAGCAGTTGGTTTGTTCGGATCTATGGCAAGTATGGATCAGTTCTTGATTCAACTTGCTGGAGTTGGAGCAGCAGCTACATTCTGTACACTCACGGCATTTATCATCCTATTCACTATCAAGAAAGTTGTTGGATTAAGAGTTTCTGAAAAAGAAGAAATCGAAGGTCTAGACATACACGAACATGGCATGGATGCCTATGCTGATTTTAGAATGAATCAACATTAAATAAAAAACGGAGCGTTTTGCAGAACGCTCCGTAAATAACCTTTTCACTTTTACACATTTAATTTATCAAAAACACCTCTTTTTGTAGGGGTAATTAATTCTTAACATTATGAAAATGATTATTAATACAAATTACATAAAAAATATATTTTTAGCAGGTTTTGCTCTTGTATCAACCGTTGCTTTTGCTCAAGATGAAGAGTCAAAACCAAGTTTATCATTAGCAGGTAGCGTGGACACTTACTACAGAACCACCTTTGGCGAGGCTGGAGTGGATGAAGCAAATTCATTTACCTCTTTTGCTAACCAGACTGGTTTTGCTCTTGGTATGGCGAACATAGTTGGGAGCTATGAAACAGGAAATACCGGTGTGGTTGTTGATTTAGTTTTTGGCCCAAGAGGTACTGAAGCTACTTTTAATAACGATGTATTAAATGGTATAATCAACCAAGCATACGCATATTGGAACGTATCAGAAGGAACTACCTTAACTATTGGTAGATTTAATACATTTTTAGGTTATGAGGTTATTGCTCCACAAGCTAACTTTAACTATAGTGTATCACATTTATTCTCTAATGGTCCTTTTTCTCATATGGGATTAAAAGCAGATTTTACATTATCTGATGATGTAAGTTTAATGTTAGCTGTAATGAACCCATGGGATACTAATGATGTAACCGGAACCGGAGAAGTTTCTTTAGGAGCTCAATTAGGTTTTTATGGCCAATACCTTAACCTTTACTATGATAGCGGAGAAAATGATGGTTTAGGATTTGAAATAGATTATACTGGTGGTTTTGATGTTTCTGACGAATTTTTCTTCGGAATTAATGCGGCATACAACAAAAACTCAGAAACAGATAGCGGGTTCTATGGTGTAGCGCTTTACCCTCAAATAACAACTTCAGATAGTTTTGCTCTTGGTCTAAGAGGAGAATATGTTGCCTTTACTCAAGATGGTTTTGACGACACACCAGTACTTGCAGCGACATTAACTGGCAGTTATACTACTGGTAACTTAATTATTAAACCAGAAATTCGTTTAGATAGCTGGGGTAATGATGTTGAGCCTTTTGGCAGTGCTACTGACCCAAGTAACTCTCTTTCATCCTTTACTTTAGCAGCAATCTACTCTTTTGATTAATTCAAAATATTCATAATTGACAAAATCCCCTAGCAAGATTGTTGGGGGATTTTATTTTTTTATAAAATCTTTTACTCCTGCCAAAACTCTAGTTTTCAAATGATTTTGCCTTGGCACTAGAGGGCAGGAGTATTTTTTATTATAAACACAATACGGATTATAAGCCTTATTAAAGTCAATTAAAATACTATCACCCTCAGGAATTTTTAAATCGATATAACGTCCTCCACCATAGGTTTCTTCTCCATTAGTATTATCCAAAAAAGGTAAAAAAAGATAGTCCTTATATTTTTCTTGGGTTTTTAATTCTGAGTTTTGATACACCTCTAATTGGTGTGTTTTTCCATTCAATTCAAAACTGACAACAGCATAAACTACTTCTTCATTAATTTCATCAGTAGTTGTACTCATCATAAAAGGTAATGCATCTGGTGTTCTTTTAAAATGTGCTAACACTATATAATTGGTGTCTGGCTCAAAGAAGTCTAATGCATCAAAGTCTTTACGATATCTATCGGGCAAAGGTGAAATTTCAGGGTTCTGAAAATCTTCATTTATCTTTTTCCTATGTTCCAATATTTCAGTAATTGAATTAGAAATAAAAACCATTTGATTATCGGAAGTCTCATGATATTTTTTCCCTTGTTTACAAGAAATAAAAACTAAAAAAAGTATCATTGTTATTTGCTTCATGAAGTAAAAATACGACGAATGTGTTTTATTCTTAAACCAGCTATTGTACTTTGCAAAACTTACTTTTAATTCAAAATGAAAAACAAATACCTCATTCTCGTCATTTCGCTACTTTTCATATCATGTCAAACAAAAAAAAGAGAAGAAGCCAGATATGTACCTCAAATTAAAAAAGATAGGTACAATGTAGCATTTTTAATAATGGACGGTGTATACAACACCGAATTTACCGCGCCGTTTGATATTTTTCAGCACACCCAGTACCGAGAAGGTATTAAGGCAATGAATACTTTTACAGTAGCTAACACCTTAAATCCTATCACTTCATTTGAAGGCATACGAATAATTCCAGATTTTGACTATACTAAAGATTCAATTCCTAAAATTGACATCTTGGTTGTGCCAAGTGCAGAGCATCATTTGGATTCAGATTTAGAAGATATGGAGATGTTAAAATTCATAAAGCAAGTAGATAAAAAAGCCCTATTTATGACTTCACATTGTGATGGTGCTTTCGTTTTGGCAAAAGCTGGATTATTAAACAATGTTGCTTCAACGACATTCCCTAGTGATCTTGAAACCTACAAAAAAATGTTCCCTAAACTTGAAGTTAAAGACAGTGTGCTTTTTGTGCACGATGGAAAATATATTACTTCGGCAGGTGGTGCGAAAAGTTTTGAAGCCGCGCTGTATCTTAGCGAGTATTTATATGGGAAAGACATTGCGGAATCTTTAGCCGGTGGATTAGTAATTGACTGGGATTTAGAAGAGATACCACGGTTTATTCGTCCTTGATTTCGTAACGGGCATTGTTCAAATATTTTTCAATCAATTTATTGAATTCGGGCGTTATCTTAAATAAGGTGGTGTGTTCAATATTGTAAAGTTGATTCTTATTTTTAAATCCTTTTTTAAGCAATTCTTCTAAATAATAAAGTGCCGTTCCATAATCGCTATTCTTTGAAGCAATTGAAATCACTTTAATATAATTATCAATTTGATCCGGTTCGGTAATTGTTTTTAGCATCAGTAATAAAATTAGCGCCTCATCATCAGCAATTGGCTCTGCTTGAACTAAGTCAATATTATCTTCCACCAGCGCATTAACATAACCTAACAAACGCTTGCCCATTTGTTGTTCAAGCTTACTATCACCAGAAATAAATCCATTAATTTGGGTCATCTGATAATTCCACCATCCCAAATTATTATAATTATACGTTAGTATATCTTCCTCCAAATAATATGCAAAGTCTTCTCGCAGTAAATTCTCTTTGAAAAGTACGGCATTTTGAATTCTATTTAAACTCCTGTATAACTTATCTTTCTTTAAACTTTTTTGAACGTTTTTTAAAGAATCAATAGGTATCAAGGTTCTATAACTAGTGATAGTTTCTTTTATTAATCGTTCAGTAAGCAAAAGATTTTTTGTGCTTTGCAGCACCTCGATATCCTTTAATTCCTTCTTATAATTTTGTGCTATAAATAAACTATCCTTCGGAATATTTCCCTTAGCCATGGCGGAAAGATCAAATAAGGACAGTGCTTTTTCAATATAAGTAGGGTTTGGCCACTCAGTACCCCCGTCAAAAAAGAGCAAATTATTCGGAAACTTCAATCTATTTAAAACCTTCTCATCTTCAATAAGAGAAGTATAATTAAAATCTTCAGTGCCAGAAATTGCAACGAAATGGAAAGGATTTTTAGTCAACAATAATTCCGTATTTACCAACGATGCACCAATTGATAAAACTCCCTTAATATCCTTGATAACGATAGGTGCCAAATTTGCAAAACGAGCTCCGCTCGAATAGCCTGCAGTATATATCCTATTATTATTAACAGGAAATAATGATTTTACTTGCCGTATCACCATATCAGCATTTAAAATATTTTGTGATACCGTCAAACTATCATTAACCATGTTTGGAGAAGCCAAGATATACCCATTAGCCTCCGCAGCATTTTTAAACATGGCCATACTTTGTTTTGACTTTCCATTCATGTCAAAAACAAAAAGAACTGGCCAACTGCCCTTCATTTCAAATCTTTCCGGCAAATAAAGCGCAAAAGTGTGATTAACAGAATCCTTTACTGCAATAGAATCCATTATTAATCCTTTTTGAAGTCTTAACTCTTGCGAATTGGAAAGCTGAACTAAAATAAAGAAGATGAAAAAAGGCAAGTATTTTTTTATCATATCTTAATTACATCAAAAATCTAGCCAAAAAAAACATACACAAAACAAGATTATTTTTGTTTACTAATCGCTGCATTTGAAATCACATCAGAAAGTATAATATGTGTTCTAGTTTCCCCGTAAGTTATTAATTTATCTATAAACTTTTCTAGATGAAATTGGTCTTTTAATACAACCTCCATTATTATATTTTCATTTCCAGTTATCCTATAACAGTTTAAAACCTCATCAAAAGTTTTAATGATTTCTAAAAATGGTTTAAGCTTCCCAACAAATGCACGAACCGTAATCATTGCCTTTAATTGGTAACCCAAATGAATATGAGATACTTGTGCACGATAGTTTTTAATAACCCCAACATCTTCCATCTTCTTCACTCTATCTGCAACCGCCGGAGAAGTAAGACCAACTTCCTTTCCTATTTCAACAAATGAAGTTCTCGCATTGCGTTGCAAACAATGTAGAATTTTCAAGCTTAATTCATCAACCTTAATATTCAAAGCAATTTGATAATATTTATTTAATATTTAAAGTATTTATGTTTTCTATAGCGATAAAGTAAAGTTAATTTATTTTTTTGAGATGTACCTTTATGTAAAGAATTTCTTAAATAAAAGATGAAAAATAGTAGTTTTAACACCCTTCAGGTATATCAAAAATCTTTGGTTTTAAAAGATTTAACTACTGCAATTGCCTACTATTTTTCTCATGACTCTAATTTCTTTTCAAATAGTAAATCAGAAGGTTTGAGAACAGAAATTGCAAAGGCGTTGTTTGTAGATGCTTCATTGATCTCTTCAAATATAAAAGAGGTTACTGTTTCAAAATCTGGTGTTGTTCGTAATAAAAATCTAATTTTTATTAATATAATGACCCGGAACATACTTTCTTATTGCAATGGACTTGAAAAGGATGGTGTCAAAGAAAAAGAATATGTTCATCTACTTCGAAGAGAAATTCAAATTTTTCGTTCTCATTTTAAGCAGTGGAGAAAATCATTGCAAACTAGTGATGATAATTAAATAACAATCTAGGTTTTCATTCAAATAGCAATTACATATTGCGACGATATTGACCACCAACTTGGAATAAAGCATTAGTTATTTCACCTAGGGAGCAATACTTAGTTACTTCCATTAATTCTTCAAAAATATTCTGGTTATCAATTGCTACTTGTTTTAATTCACTTAAAAGTTTTTTTGACTCTTTTATATTTCCTTTATGTAAATTCTCAAGTGTAGTTATTTGATTTTCTTTTTCTCCAATAGTTGCCCTAATTACTTCTGAGGGGAGTACTGTTGGAGAGCCTTTTGAGCTTAAAAACGTATTTACGCCTATTATAGGAAAATCTCCAGAATGTTTCAAAGTTTCATAATACAAACTTTCTTCTTGAATTTTTGAACGTTGATACATGGTTTCCATAGCACCCAATACTCCTCCACGTTCTGTAATTCTATCAAACTCAATTAAAACAGCTTCTTCAACTAAGTCAGTTAACTCCTCAATTATAAAAGATCCCTGAAGAGGGTTTTCATTTTTCGTAAGACCTAATTCTTTATTAATGATGAGCTGAATAGCCATAGCTCTGCGCACTGATTCTTCAGTAGGGGTAGTAATTGCTTCATCATAAGCATTAGTATGTAATGAGTTACAATTATCATAAATAGCATATAAGGCTTGTAGCGTTGTTCTAATATCATTAAAGTCTATCTCTTGCGCATGTAGACTACGACCTGATGTTTGAATATGATATTTCAGCATTTGAGCACGTGGACCTGCCCCATATTTTTCCTTCATTGATTTTGCCCATATTCTACGTGCAACCCTTCCAATAACAGCATACTCGGGATCAATTCCATTTGAAAAAAAGAAAGAAAGGTTAGGTCCAAAATCATTAATATCCATTCCTCGACTTAAATAATACTCCACATATGTAAAACCATTAGATAAAGTAAAGGCTAATTGTGAAATGGGATTAGCACCAGCCTCAGCAATATGATAACCTGAGATTGAAACAGAATAAAAATTTCGAACCTTGTTCTTAATAAAATAAGACTGCACATCACCCATTAAACGTAAAGCGAACTCGGTGGAAAAAATACAAGTATTTTGGGCTTGATCCTCTTTTAAAATATCAGCCTGAACCGTACCCCTAACTAGACTTAATGTTTCAGCCTTTATTGTTTCATAGACATCTTTTGGCAATACTTGATCACCTGTAACCCCAAGAAGTAAAAGTCCAAGTCCGTTATTACCTTCAGGTAATTCTCCATAGTAACTTGGTCTAATAACTTCTTTTTCTTTAAATATGGTATTTATTTTTTCTTTCACTTTTTCAACCAGACCGTTTTTATGAATATATTTTTCGCAATTTTGGTCAATTGCAGCATTCATAAAAAACCCTAAAAGCATTGGTGCTGGGCCGTTAATGGTCATACTTACTGATGTCATTGCGTAACTCAAGTCAAAGCCTGAATATAACTTTTTAGCATCATCTAAACAGCAGATAGATACTCCGGCATTACCAATCTTACCATAAATATCAGGACGTTTTCCTGGATCATTACCATAAAGTGTAACGGAATCAAAAGCTGTAGATAATCGCTTAGCTTCCATTCCAAAACTTACATAATGAAATCTTCTATTCGTTCTTTCAGGACCGCCCTCGCCAGCAAACATTCTAGTAGGGTCTTCACCAGTTCTTTTAAACGGATAAATACCCGCAGTATAAGGAAATTCACCAGGAACATTTTCCTGTAACATCCATAATAACAGATCACCCCAAGCTTTAAATTTAGGTAGTGCTACTTTTGGAATTTGAGAATGTGATAAGGACGTCGAATGTGTCTCAATTTGAATTTCTTTATTTCTAACTTTAAATGAATAAATTGGGGCTTTATATTTTTGAATTTGAGCATTCCAATTCAAAATCAGGTTCCAATTATAAGGATTTAAATCCATTTTTAATTTATCAAACTCCTCTAACAAACCGGTCACCAGACTCTTATTTTCATTGGTGGTTTTTGACTTCACCGCATCATTTGCAATTCCTGATTTATCAATCTTCAACAACTCATCATCATTTATTATTGATGCTATTGTCATATAAAGACCATATAATTTTTGAGCAATTTTTGCCTGTTCTTGAGCATCGTTATCGTACGATCTATTGATTTCGGCTATTTCGGAAAGATATCGTGTTCGCGATGGCGGAATAACAAATTGCTTCTTGACTTCGTTTTCGTCATTGAATGCGTATTTTGATTCTAAACGAGCCTCTGTTTTGCTCCGTAAAGTTTGTATGACTTTTTGGTATAAATGATTCATTCCTGGATCATTAAACTGTGAGGCTATTGTACCATAAATGGGCAAATCTTCTTGGCTTACTTCCCAAAGATTATGATTTCGAACGTATTGTTTTTTTACATCTCTAATAGCGTCTAAAGCACCTCTTTTGTCAAATTTGTTGATAGCTACCATATCAGCAAAATCTAGCATATCAATTTTTTCTAATTGGGTTGCAGCACCAAATTCTGGAGTCATTACATATAAAGAAGCATTACTATGTTCAATTATTTCTGTATCCGACTGTCCAATTCCTGATGTTTCTAAAATGATTAAATCATATTGGGCTGCTTTTAATACTTGAACCGCTTCGTTCACATGTTTTGATAAGGCCAAATTAGATTGTCTAGTGGCCAATGAGCGCATATAAACTCGTTCATTGTTTATTGCGTTCATTCTAATACGGTCTCCTAATAGTGCTCCACCCGTTTTTCTTTTAGATGGATCTACGGAAATAACACCAATATGTTTCTCTGGAAAATCAAACAAAAACCTTCTGATTAACTCATCAACTAAACTCGACTTGCCTGCACCGCCAGTCCCAGTGATTCCTAAAACAGGAATATTATTATCAATCTTAATGCTGGAAAAATGAGATTCAAACTCATTATGTCTATTTTCAGCTAAAGAAATTAATCTTGCAATGGTATTGACATCTTTTTCCACTAATAAACTAATTATGGATTTGTCATCAGAATTTCTGAGTTTCGGAACAGCAGTATCACTTGTTTTTACTAAATCATTTATCATTCCTTGGAGCCCCATTTCTCTTCCATCATCTGGTGAGTAAATTCTAGTAATTCCATAATCCATTAATGTTTTAATCTCCCTTGGTAGAATTACACCTCCACCCCCTCCAAAAATTTTGATATGCCCAGCGCCTTTTTCTTCTAATAAGTCATGCATATACTTAAAATACTCATTATGGCCACCTTGATAAGAAGTCATTGCAATGGCATTAGCATCTTCTTGTATAGCGCAATCAACTACTTCTAAAACACTGCGATCATGACCTAGATGAATTACCTCAACACCTGTTGATTGAATGATACGACGCATTATATTAATTGCAGCATCATGACCATCAAATAAAGACGCAGCTGTAACTATTCGTATTTTATTCTTTGGGATATATGGCTTTACTTGCTCCATTGATAAAAAAAGATCAAATTTTGTATTGCAATTTACGATAAATGCAAAGAAAATACATGTTTACTTATAATTTTATAAAAGAGTAGTCATTTCGGGTTTCATTTTTTAGAATAGTATAATTTTATTCCCTAAATAGAACTTGTGAAACTTACCATATTAATTCATTGTGCTGATAGCTCTGGTATTATAAGTGCTGTTACTGGTTTTTTACACAAAAAATTAGGTAACATCATTTATTTAGACCAACACGTTGACCAGCAAACGGGTGTTTTCTTTATGCGATTAGAATGTGTCTTCGAAAAAATAGAAGTTTTAACTAAATTCAAAAAGGAATTTGAAGAGGATTTAGCCCAACCCTATAAAATGAAATGGAGCATACATGAAGCCGGAGTAAAACCCAAAATGGCAATATTTGTTTCGAAATATAATCATTGTCTTTACGACTTATTGAGCAGATATAATTCAGGAGAATTGGAGGTAACAATTCCATTTATAATTAGTAACCATAATGACCTTAAATCCATTGCCAATCAATTCAACATACCTTTTCATTATATTCCTGTAACAAAAACAACAAAATCGGAAGCAGAAGAACAACAACTCAAACTCTTGAAGCAAGAAAATATTGATTTTATTGTTCTTGCTCGATACATGCAAATTGTTAGTGAAAAATTAATTTCAATTTATCCCAACAAAATAATTAACATCCACCATTCGTTTTTACCTGCATTTGCAGGAGCTAAACCTTATCACGCGGCCTATGAACGAGGAGTTAAAATTATTGGAGCTACGAGTCACTATGTTACCGAAAAATTAGATGCTGGTCCAATTATTGAGCAAGATGTCACTGCAGTATCACATACACATCACATAAAAGACTTTATTTTGAAAGGAAGAGATCTTGAGAAAATTGTGTTATCAAGAGCGGTTAAACTCCACTTACAACGCAAGACTATGGTTTATAACAATAAGACGGTCATTTTTACTTAATTAAGATGATTGCTTGTAATTACTCTAATTTAAAATTTAACAAATGAAAAAGAAAATCCTATTATGCTTAGCTGCGTTTCAACTATTTGGCTGTAATGAGTTGCAACAAGTCGTTAACCAATTACCTCAAGCTGGTGCACTTGGTAATGGAGAAATTGCAAGTGGGCTAAAAGAAGCTTTAAATTTTGGAATAGAGAAGCAGGTCAGTAAATTAAGTGCTCAAGATGGTTTTTTTAAAAACGAACTCGTTAAAATACTTCTTCCGGAAGAGCTTAGTAAGGTAGATAAAACTTTGCGCGATATTGGTCTAGGTAAACTAGCCGATGAAGGGCTTAAAGTTCTTAATAATGCTGCGGAAGATGCGGTTAGAGAAGCCACACCAATCTTTGTAGATGCAGTGAAAAACATGAGTTTTACAGATGCTAAAAATATTCTATTGGGTGCAGACAATGCTGCAACTACCTATCTTGAACAACAAACGAATTCTAAACTATACGCGAAATTTAATCCTATAATAGAACAATCATTTAAAAAAGTAGGTGCCGATCAGATATGGTCTAATTTAATTACTAAATACAATACACTTCCTCTTACAAATGATGTAAACCCGGATTTAACAGAATATGTTACGCAAGAAGCTTTGGAAGGTGTTTACACCATGATTTCGATAGAAGAAAAAGAAATAAGGAATAAAGTTTCATCAAGATCAACCGACTTATTGAAACGCGTATTTACACTTCAAGATTAACGTTTATTTAATATGAAACTGTTACAATAAACATGTTTAAAGCTCGTTATAACTGTAAGAAAACAAAGCAATTATAACAAATTGCTAAAGTTTGGTTAACCTTGTTTTCAAGATATTAACTGAGCTTTGTACGAGTTATTTGAGTTAGCATTTTTTTGAGTTAGTTAGTTTAAAAACCGGTGTTCGCACCGGTTTTTTATTTTATAAAAAGTTGAAGTTTTTACTTTTCTAAAGAAGCCAAGTACTTAATAACGGTTTCATTAAATACCAATGGCCTCTCCACATTTACTACATGCCCGCAATTTGGCACCACAAAAAGTTCCGAAACTTTATGATGTTTTACAATCTTTTCTATTGTGGGTAAAAACAAATAATCTTCTTTACCCATGACATATAAAGTAGGGATTTTAATGTCTGCACCTCTAAAAAATCGAAGTAATGGATTAATTTCAGAAGTCAATTTAAACCATCTTATAAATTCTTTCTGGTAAAGTTTTTTGGCCTCTCGCACAAACAATGAGCGCGATTCGCGGTGGTTTTTATTTGGCATTATAACAAATGCAAAAAACTTATAAAGCCATAAGTAGGGAACAATGGATTTAAAAATTACCCCTAAACGCATTAACACTTGTGATCTGAAATTTAATTTCATAATCGCACCACCCATAACCATACTAGCAACTCTGTTCGGATACTTTTCTGCAAGATTTCTAATTAAGATGGTTCCTAATGAAATGCCTACAAAATGTGTTTTCTCAATTTTCTCATGATCAATGACCTTGACGATGTCTTCCGTTATAGAATCAAAGGTATATTTATCATTAAAGGCATCTTTTAAATTAGGTTTAGAATTCCCGTGCCCTCTTAAATCAAGTAAAAGAATATTAAAATGCTTTTTAAAATCTCGTAATTGCTTATACCAAATGGTGGAGCTGCCACCAGCTCCATGAACAAATGTTACCCATTCTTTTGATGATTTATGCTTATATGTAGTATAATGAAGCAAGAAAATATTTTGACTAAAAATACGTTAAATTTTTACCAACAAACCTTCTCAAACTATAGCAGAATGCTAATTAAGAGTTAAAATTAGACAAACTGCCTGATTTTTAGACGTGTAGACTGATTACCATACATCCAAAAATTCGTTTTGAACGTATCTTTGGTATAACAAATCTTTTAAGAATGGAAAATCAGTATTGCAGGGTTGGGGCAGTTACACCAATCACAAGTGGAAGTCATGCTATAGCTATTTTAGAGCACAGATATCAACATTTTTTAGAAAAAGCATCAAGTATTGGGAATATCGATACGAGATTAGCAGAATTTTTTGAATCAAAAGCTCAGAGCATTAAAAATACGCTTGAAAGTCTACTTTAGTTTATCAAGTTCTATTTTCATTTCAAGTTGTATTTTTTTTGCTTGTTCTTTAGCTGAGCTCGCATAATGCTCATCTGATGAGGCATAAATTATCCCTCTACTTGAATTGACTAACAAGCCTATATTTTCGGTTATACCGAACTTACATACATCTTGCAAGTCACCTCCTTGTGCACCTACACCAGGAACTAATAAAAAGCTCTCAGGTATTATTTTTCGAATATCCTTCAAATATTCAGCTTTTGTTGCTCCAACCACATACATTAAATTTTGAGGGTTTTCATAAGTTTTTGAAGTACTCAAAACCATTTTATAAAGTTCTTGACCATCAACTTTTTTGGTTTGAAAATCAAAAGCACCAACATTTGATGTAAGAGCTAATATTATAGTATGCTTGTCTTTAAAAGCCAAAAACGGCTCAACAGAATCTTTACCCATGTAAGGCGCTATAGTGATAGAATCAAAGTTTAATTCCTCAAAAAAAGCTTTTGCATATCTCGTCGAAGTGTTTCCTATATCGCCTCGTTTTGCATCAGCAATAGTAAACTGTTCGGGGTAATGGGTATTTAAATAATCAATAGTTTTTTCTAAAGATTTCCAACCTTTTATACCATAAGCCTCATAAAAAGCAATATTTGGTTTATAAGCAACACAGAATTCTTGTGTGGCCTCAATAATTGCCTTATTAAACTCAAAAATGGGATCTTCTTCTTTTAATAAATGTGATGGTAATTTTTCTAAATCAGTATCCAACCCTACACAAAGAAAAGATTGTTTCTTTCTAATTTGATTAATTAGTGCTTCCGTTTTCATTAAAATATCTCTGAGGCTTCTTTTAGTTTCTCTGTATTCTCCACCAACATGAGCTCATCAATAATCTTTTGAACGTCACCATTTATAATATTTTGTAAATCATACAAAGTAAGTCCAATTCTATGGTCTGTAACTCTGCCTTGAGGATAATTATAGGTTCTAATTTTTGCTGAACGGTCACCACTGCTTACTTGTGAATTTCTTTTAGCCGCATCGGCTTCTTGTTTTTTAGCCAATTCCAAATCGTACAATCTAGAACGAAGAACCTTAAAAGCTTTTTCCTTGTTTTTGTGTTGCGATTTTTGATCTTGACATTGCGCAACGAGTCCGGTTGGAACATGAGTTAGTCTAACAGCCGAATAGGTAGTATTTACAGATTGCCCCCCAGGTCCTGATGAACAGAAAAAATCAATTCGAACATCTTTTGGGTCAATTTGAACATCAAACTCTTCTGCCTCTGGTATCACCATAACCGTTGCCGCGCTAGTGTGAACACGACCTTGTGTTTCAGTCTGTGGCACTCGTTGTACACGATGCACTCCTGCTTCAAACTTTAAAGTTCCGTAAACATCTTCACCAGTAACCTCAAAATGAATTTCTTTATAACCTCCACTAGTCCCCTCACTTAGGTCCATGATATTGGTTTTCCAACCTTTTGACTCACAATACTTAGCATACATGCGATACAGGTCACCTGCAAAAATGCTTGCTTCGTCACCACCTGTGCCTGCTCGCACTTCCATCACCACATTCTTCTCATCTTCTGGGTCTTTTGGTATTAGTAGTAATTTTATTTCCTCTTCTAATTTGGGTATAGCCTCCTTTGCTTCATCAAGTTGCATCTTGGCCATTTCAACCATTTCAGTATCGCTTCCGTCAGCAATTATTTCTTCTGCCTCAGCTAAATTATTAGTTAGTGTTATGTAGTCATCACGTCTGTCACAAAGAATTTTAAGGTCTTTATATTCCTTATTCAATTTAACATAACGCTTTTGGTCAGCAATGATATCTGGTTGAATAATAAGGTCAGAAACCTCATCAAATCGTTGCTTTACAATATTCAATTTATCAAGCATATTTCAATCGTCGTATAGTTCAGCGAATTTACGATTTTTAAAAGACACTATTTTGAGCATTGAGTTAATCGATGATAAAAGTAGTTCCTAAAGTAATTATTGAGGCATTTAAACCATTACTCCGATTGTAATAACTATAGCGCAGATCTACAGTTTTAAGACCAAAAAGCAAGAGTTTGGTTTTAGTAAAAATATCTTTGTATTGTATGCCGAAACCATATTGATTCGCGCTGTATTCTGACAAGTCAAAATCTGAAGTGTAATATTCAAAGGTTGATTGTGCAACCTCTTTAGCATAAAAATAATCAGCAGCTGTTTGGGTATAATATCGGTAAGTAGGATATAAAGTGAAAGTGTCATTCAACTTAATCGGCGCCTCAAGATTGAAGGTGTGAGCCGTAATACCCCAATCATCAAAATATAAACGATAATAAGACCTTAAAACTAATAAGTCATTAGCAAAATAATTTAAACGTGCACCAATAGGTAATTTTAACCTATTTTCTGGTAATCGTTCAACATCATCCGCTAATTGAAAATCTTCAATAAAAAAATCATCAACATCACCAAAATAAACACGTTGAAAAGGTGTGCTCAACAAACCATTCTGTGTAACTATATCAATGGACAAGGAACCTTGTAAACGCTTACTTAGTATTTGCGAAATATTCAAGGAAGCGGAATACGAGTTTCTACCTTCTTTGTCAAACCTATTAAATGTAGGGTTATAACCAACTATATTTCCTTCAAAACCACCTCTTAATTCTACTGGGTATTGCGGATTCCATCCATCCAGAAATGCCTGAACATTAATAGAAACTTCAGTGTTCTTTTCGTTAAAAAGGTATGCGTATGAACCCCCGAAGCCAATAGAAAAGTAATCATATTCATTTGATACATATGCCTTAGCACTCCAAACCTTATTACGGTCATCAGAGCTATGCGTATAACTTGGATTAAAGTAAGCCAAAACATCACTTTTAGAAGCTCCAGAAGAGGCACTAAAAGGGTTTGCTAAACCACCACCATCGAAAGGATTAACGTTACTGGATGAGGCTGAGGTATAAGCGGAAACACCAACATCAACTGTCAATACATCATCGTCATTTAAAGGTAACTTCAGAACTAATGAGGAAGTAGCATCAGTCAGCTCTTCTGTTCCTTCACCCCCACTTACAGCCGCGTTCTGACCATCTTGACTGTAATAACTAAACAACATTTCTAATTCACCAGCTTCTAAAACACGTTTTTTATAGTCCGTGTCTGTTTGCTGTCCAGAACTTGAGCAAAAAACAAATAGCAAGGGTATAAGGAAAAGTTTATTCAAAATACACAGTTATAATTATTCTTAAATAATTGACCAAAAAATGAAAAGACTAAACTAAATCAGAAAATTTATCCTTCTATCAATTGTAAATTTGGGATTTAGTTACACCCGCATCCACCGCCAGATTTACCTCCATTGGCCCCTGAAGCCGCTTCTCGGTAAATTTGAAAATTTGTTTCAAATCTATCCATCCCTTTTAAACTCAATTGCATTTCGGCATCATTGATATAAACCTTTTCATACTCTTTTAGCACTACGCAAGAGCTACAAGCAATCAAAATCAAAAATAGTAGTATCAATTTTTTCATTTTTCTAAGTCTATTTTGAAGAATCAAAAATGATTCCTGAACTCTTATTTATCTCATTATTTTCATCAATAACTACCACATCAACACCAGGTAGTTGATTAATCATATGAATACCACTGTCTCTGCCCATGATAAAAACTGCGGTAGCCAAAGCATCACACAATTCTGCTTTTTTAGCGAAAACAGTAACGCTTTTAACTCCTTTTGTTGGATAACCAGTTCGCGGATCAATAATGTGCGAATACTTTTCGTCATTTATTACAACATATTTCTCGTAACTACCTGATGTAGCAACCGATGATTCAATTACCGGAAGCCAAGAAAACATTTTCTTTGTATCTAAAGGATTGGTAATACCCACCATCCATTTTTCTCCGGTGTTTTTGGTTCCCCATGTAGTTAAATCTCCAGACGCATTAATTATACCTCCTAATACGCCTTTCGAAATTAATAACGCTTTGGTTTTATCTGCTGCATATCCTTTTCCAATCGCACCAAAACCCAACTTCATTCCAACTTTTCTTAAAAATACGGTAGAATTCTCTTTATCTAAATCAATATCATTGTAGTTAATTTTACTTATTGACTTATCTATTTCTTCTTTTGAAGGCAACTTTTTCATCTCGCCATTAAACCTCCAAATTCTATCCAAAGAAGCATAAGAAATATCAAAAGCTCCATCTGTGATTTTAGATATTTTTTTCGATCTTTCGATTAATTCAAAAAGTTCTGTACTCACCTTTACCGGTTGCAATCCGGCATTTTTGTTTATTTGTGAAGTTTCAGAATTGGAGTCCCATGAAGAAATTATTTTTTCAATTCTTTTGATTTCAGCAATTGCTTCGTCAATATTTATATAGCCGATATCTTCATTTTGGGCTACCACCGTAATTTCAAATCGAGTGCCCATTAATTTTAAAACTCTAGATACTGTAACTAGGTCTTCTTGGGCCATGCTCGAAAACGAGATAATCAAGAAAAAGAATATTGGATACAATCTCATTCAATAAAAGAATTAAGCAACCTAATATACGCCTTTGGTTCCTTTCTTTTATATCCGGTCGTACCTAAAATCGATTCATCTTGGTTTAAGACAACAACCAAAGGAAAATAACCTTTAGGGTTATACCTTTTAGCAAGCTCACCATTCTGTAAAGCTAAATCCGTCTTTAGTTTGTTGGCTTTCTTTCTAGGAAAATCAGCTTTATAAAGCACATAGTTCTCTTTAGAAAAGTTCTTAAATTCTTCGGATTGCCAAATCTGATTGTCTAAAAGAATACATGGCGCACACCAGTCTGAACCTGCAAAAACGAGGATTATGGGTTTGTTCTCTTCTTTTGATTTTATTAATGCGTTGTTATAACTCGTTTCCCAGTTTTGAGCAACTAAAAAGATAGGAAAGAATAATACCGTTAATGGTATTCTTTTTATCATTTTCATAGTAATGGAGTTACTTATTCAAAAATCCTTAGAATGTCGCCATTTAATTCTGTATTGAAGACTTTCAAAGGGTTACTAGTAATTGTGTTCAAGGGTGTTCCTGTTTGAGAGAACCTAGACCCATGAGTACTACATCTAAAAATACCACCATCATCAGAAATAAAACGCACTTCTTCAGTTTGTTGATGGCTACATACTTGACTTGCGGCTACTAATTCTCCTTCTAAATTACGTGCGATTACCACAAAATTCTTTAATATAAAACCACCATTAGTGGCAAGAGGTGCTGCTTCAGTGTCAGTTAAATTAACCGTAAAATCCACTCCTGTTGGAACTGGAAATACTTCTAAATCTTCTTCAGCATCTGAAGAACATGAATGTAAACAAGGGAATGTTACTGCAAAGGCTGCTCCTGCTCCTATCGTTTTTAAAAATTTTTTTCTTTCCATAGCATTGGGGTTTATAAAAAGAACGGAGTTTTATGCTTAATCGTATGCCTAATAATGGAATGTTCCAAAATCACTTTCAATAGTAAGTTTTTTGTTTTCAGATGCTTCTACACGACCTATAATTTGAGCATCAACACTAAAACTTTCAGATATAGCAATAATATCTTTTGTAATTTTCTCATCGACGTATAACTCTAATCGATGACCACAATTAAATACCTGGTACATCTCTTTCCAATCCGTACCAGATTGCTCTTGTATTAGTTTGAATAGTGGCGGGATTTCAAATAGGTTGTCTTTTATGATATGTAATTCATCAATGAAATGTAAAATCTTTGTTTGTGCACCACCACTACAATGCACCATTCCATGAATATCACTTGAATTATATTTTTCTAATAATTTTTTAACGATAGGCGCATAAGTTCTTGTTGGTGACAATACTAATTTACCGGCATCTACAGGTGAATTTTCAATAGAATCGGTTAATGAAGTGTGACCTGAATAAACTAGTTCCGAAGGTACAGCAGCATCAAAACTTTCCGGGTACTTTTCTGCTAGGTATTTTGAAAATACATCGTGACGTGCAGAAGTCAATCCATTACTACCCATACCACCGTTATATTCATTCTCATAACTTGCTTGCCCAAATGATGATAAACCAACAATAACATCACCAGCTTTAATATTAGCATTATCAATAACCTGGCTTCTCTTCAAGCGCGCAGTAACCGTAGAATCTACAATGATTGTACGAACCAAATCACCTACGTCCGCCGTTTCACCGCCCGTAGAATGAATCGTCATTCCGTGAGATTTCAAATCTTCTATTAATTCTTCAGTCCCATTGATTATGGCAGATATAACTTCACCCGGAATCAAATTTTTATTACGACCTATAGTAGAAGAAAGCATGATATTATCGACAGCACCAACACAAATAAGGTCATCAACATTCATAATAAGAGCATCCTGAGCAATTCCTTTCCAAACAGATAAATCACCAGTTTCTTTCCAATACATGTAAGCTAAAGAAGATTTAGTACCAGCACCATCTGCATGCATGACCAAACAATGCTCTTCACTATTGGTCAAATAATCAGGTACTATTTTACAGAACGCTTGAGGAAATAAGCCCTTGTCTATATTTTTGATAGCATTGTGCACATCTTCTTTTGATGCGGAAACGCCGCGTTGTGCATATCTTTTACTGGTATCTGAAGACATTAATTTGGTGTTTGGGCAAAAATAAGAAATCGATTGGTAGAAGATTAAACAAAGAAGTTAGAAGTTGTCAATAGGTTGTGAACGCCTATATTTGATACTTATACTATACTTACAATTTGTAAAAAGTATAAGTTCGAGACCAACTTACGCTTTGCTTTGGATGTAATGCAATTTCAAAAAACAATTCAGGGCTAATAACATGTTTACAACCCCAAACATTAACTTTTGAAGTTTTAAAATCACCTACTTCTTTAATACCTATATTTAATTTGCTGTTTTCTAACTTCCAGCTTGCCGGAACTTTCTTCTTGCCATTGAGATAACTAAAAAAGAATACTTCATTTGGTGTTTTTGAAAAACCCAATTGGTCATTTTTAAACTGAACAAAATTTTCCGGATTAACGTTTTCATCAAATTGGCCACTATCTAGTTCGAAAGGTAATACCAACCTATAGTCATTACTCATTAATTCCTTATTAAAAGCCAAAAAATTATGATTATACTCGGTAGTTTTTATAGTTTTATCACCTATGTTCTCTAGCCAATAATTTATTCGAAAACCAGTTTCAAGCAACTGAATCTCTTTCTTGAGAATATACTGATAACCATGAACCAATTCAGAACTACATTCCAGATTAATGCTATCAGTTGATTTTTGGATAGAAAAATTAAGAGTTTTTACCTTGTAGTTATTTACAAAAGAATAACTATCGTCCTCTTTATTTAATAAGCCCACTCCTATTTTATGAAACCATTCACCTTTTTTAGCCTCATCAAAACCCAAAGGTGAATCTATTCCAAACTCATTAAAAAAACCTCGACCATTATGGTGTTGGTAGGCAGCTTTGGGTGTTTCAGTAATCCCAAAAGTCACATTTTCAAAATTAACTTCAATAATTTTACCACTCCAATCAAACCGAGTTTCCCGATAATTTTCATGAGGTAAATCAATTAAAATTTCGAGGTTTTTATTCTTTAATATATGAGGCATACTAGATTTAAACGGACTTAATTTTAAGAGCCAAAATTACTATGCTCTTAAAACTATAATCAAAAGAGATAATTATTTACCTTAAACTATTTCTTAGTCTTTATCTCCGAAATAAGAAACCTCTCCGCCATTTAGAAAATCTTCTCTTACAGGACTAAAAGTATCAATCAGCATTCCTTCCTCTAAACAAACAGCACTATGCAATAAGTTCGGCTCAATGTAAACCCCATCACCAGCTTCAACAATCTGTTTAACTCCATCAATTTCAAATTCAAACTTACCAGACACACAATAAGTTGCTTGGGTATGAAAATGTTGGTGTGGAGCACCTAAGGCGCCTTTTTCAAAATTTACTTGCACCATCATAATTTGATTATCATAGCCTAAGAATTTTCTTGATACTCCTCCTCCAAGATTTTCCCATTCCATGTCTTTTGTGATGATGTACTTTTCGCTAAATCTCTGCATTTCGCTTACTATTTTGTTTTGTTGTTAGTAAAATAAAATTAACCACGGCAAGATAATTAATTTCAAAGTTTTAGAACCCTAAGGAATTTAAGCTTTCTGTTAGATTATTCTACCTTAATTGTTATTCTGTTCGAGGTTTGGAATGACTTTAATTCTTCAAAATCTTTATGTCTACCGCTACTGAATCTATTTTATCTCGTGAATAATAGACCGGAAAGTAATTGTCATTTGCCCAAGGTTCAAATAAATTGTCATAGAATGGACTTTCTGGATTTCCCGATTGACCTGGACCATTTGTTCCAATAGCGGCATCCCAATCACCAGTATTCACAATCATGCGAAAAGATGCTCCACTACTTTGTTTTAAATTACCTCCGGTAGAACCCGGTGTATAGGCATTACCACCTCTAGGCAAGGGACCTAAATTGAGCTTGTTTTTAATAGAATCATGAGAAACAGCACTCAAGGCATGTTCCATGTAAGTATGTTTATTATTTTCTTGCCCATACTGCCATTGTTTGATATCTGATCCTAGATTTTTCTCAAGGTCTTCAATTGCATTACTAAAAGCCGTAGCTAAAAATTGATTTCTGCTTAATATTGAGTTTGCTCCAAACTTATCACCTGGTTCAACCAACCAATCTACAATACGTTTCATTTGTATAGAAGAAATAATACTCTTAGCCTCTACTGGTATAAATTGTTCATCAGCTAAAGCTTTCAGCTGATTTTCCCATGCAACATAAATAGCTGCCGCTATTGAATTGGATTTAAGCTTATAATCCCAACCTTCTAGTTCTTCCATTGCCGCTGAAGCTTTTCCGTCAAAAACAATTCCTTGCAACATTGGAACCAAAATGCGGGCAGGTATAGAAAGATAATCTGTTTGCAACGCTTTCATATCTTCCATAGTCATTTTCTTTTCAGATTCCAACACTTCGTTCACCCGGTCACCTCGATAGGGGTCTGACCACGAGAAACCTATTGCATCCCAATGTTTATAATCTTCGGGAGTTACATTTTGGTTCGCTGTTGCTATAAAACCAGTTTCTGGATTATAACTATTCGGTTTATCAACAATAGGCAAATAACCGTCCCATTCGTAACGACCATCGCCCGGTACAGGAACCAAACCACTAAAATTTCTTCTAATTGGTGCTATACCAACCGCTTGCCAACCAATATTTCCTTCTTTATCTGCCCATATCATATTTTCTCCGGGAATATGACTGTAGTTACAGGCCTCTCTAAATTCTTCCCAGGTTTTAGCCTGGTCCATTCTTAAAGAAGCCAAGTAAGGAGATCCTCCCGGTTCTAGCCAAGCACATTTAACAGCATAAGCTACATGATTTTCTTTGTCGATATAAGTAACAGGGCCATGATGGGTATAAGAAAGCTTAACAATAGTATCGTTTTGATCTTTTATTTTAATCGTTTCAGAAATATACTCCATGTCTTTCCACTTACCCTTGTATTTGTATTGGTTTGAATTTTCAGGGTTCAATTCATAAACATATAAATCTTCCCCATCTGTTCTAAAAACAGTCAAACCCCATGAACCATATTCATTGTGGCCAATAGAAATACCCGGTATTTCTGGTTCACCGCCCCCTATTACGTTCCAGCCTGGTGCCACCAAATGTGCCATATATCTTAGCGACGGAACAGCTATTGTTCTATGAGGATCATTAGCCATATATGTATTAACATCTTCCATTAATTCGCCTTTAACAACCCAATTATTACTCCCTATGGCTAAAGAATCATCCTTACCATTAAAAAGTGATGATACCGCTTCCATTTCCATATCATTTTGATAGGCTAGCACCACATCTCCTTTTTGAAATTTAACCGATTTGCGATAAGCGTTGTACAAGCCTAAAATATCATCAGAGAGCAAATCAGTATTGATTTTGGAGTCTATCTTAAGATTAGGGTCCTTAGGGTGTAGCCAATACAACTCTTTAACTTTTTCTTCACCTACAGCAGCAACTGCACGGCCAATTTGTAGTTCTTGACCAATATTACCTAAAAGCCCTTGATGCCTAGAAATAACTACTTCAGGAGTCCATTTTTGAGGTTCAATACCTAATATTTTGAATTCAAGTGGAAGATTTTCAGGCGTTTTTAATATGGCATCAATATAAGCATTAACTCCATTGGTATAGGCGGTAATGATCTCTACTCCGTCATCATGATAATGATTCATTTCTGTAGTCATATCACCTCTAAACTTAAAAAGACGCGTACCAATATCACGATTGAGTTCTCGTTCTCCAAGAATTTCGGCTACCGTGCCGGTTGCCTGTCTTCTCCAAATCTCAAATTGAAAAAGACGGTCTTCTGCAGCCGCATATCCTTGAGCAAAAAAGAGATCCTGTTGGTTCTTAGCATATATATGGTTGATACCCCATTTATCTCTAATTATTTCAACAGATTCTTGCAGGCCTTCAATAGTTAGTTCATTTTTCACCTTGGTTTGGTCTTGCTTACAAGAAAATAAAAGAACTATTGTTAAGAAGAAAAAAATATGTTTCATAGATCAGGATTTTACGGCATACAACAATTATAAATCGGTATTGGCAAATTTTTACATTTTATGTCATTCAATTCTTTTTTGAAAGGGGATTAAACTGTTAGCGATTATTACAGGAATAATTTGGGCTTTTGGGTCAAATAATCTTTCTTCCATATTTTTTGAGTTGTTGGTTGGTCTACATTACCCCCAGAAATCACCATCAATACCTTTTGTTTTGACTTTTGAGTTTGCAACCAACGTCGAATAGCTTCCATAGGCATAGCACATGTCGGTTCTATTCTGCATTTTAATAAATGTGTTAGCCATTGCGTCCAATACACCAAGTATTCTTCTTCAATTTCATAAAAACCATCTAACTGTTTTAAATACTCAAAAGTAATATCACCGACAGCCATAGTCATAGCACCGTCGGCCATAGTATCTGGCACCCCAGGCAAACGTTGAATACTTCCTTTTCTTAGAGACTCAGCCGCATCATTAGCATTTAACGGTTCTACACCGAACATTTTGGCTTGTGGTGTGAGACCACGTGTAGCGATTAATGAACCAGAAGTGAGCCCACCGCCACCACAAGGTGTAAAAACGGCGTCTATATGACCTAATTCTGATAATGCTTCATAAGCTGCTGTACCCTGACCACAAATTACCTGTTCATGATTAAAGGGGGGAATCCAATAAGTGCCTTCTTGTTTTGCTGCTTCGGCGACCCTAGCATCGGTAATATCTCGAGTTTCACTCAACACGACCTCAGCACCATAATCTTTGGTAGCCTGCACTTTTACTTTAGAAGAATAGGCCGCCATAAATATAGTTGCAGGGATATTAAATTGCCTCGCTGCATAAGCTACTGCCTGTGCATGATTACCTGAACTATTTGCCACAATATGATTTGGCTTGCGACCATTTTCTAGTAACCAAGCTAAAGTATTTACTCCTCCCCTAGCTTTAAAAGCTCCTATTTTTTGAAAGTTCTCTGCCTTAAAATAAATTATATGACCAAGCCATTCATTTAATAACGATGATGTCAGAATTGGGGTTTCTATAATGTATGGGGTAATACGTTTTTTTGCAGCTTGAATATCTTTTAGTGTCAAATTCATTACAGTAAATTATGGAAAAAAGATTTGTTCGCTAAACCCTTTAGTTCTTTCTCTTATATTAATATATAAACTCCGACTTTTAGTTGGCGTTAACGATGCTTTATTTTGTAAAAAGCAATTCACGGTATTTCGTTAGTGGCCATAGTTCATCTGCCACTAACTGTTCAAGAGCATCAGCATGCTCTCTAATCTGATCTAAATATGGTTTAACATCATCACAATACGACTGTGCCTTCTTTGCTATAGAAGTTGCTTTGTCAGATTTGATTTTAGCCTGTGTCATCAAATCAGCCAATTTTTTAGCTGCAACCATATGCTCTGCCATTTTCTCTAAAATATTCAATTGTGGTTCGGTCAGTTTTTTATGCGCTGCACCATAAACATCTTTCAAACCAGCGATATTTTCAAGTAACAAATTTTGATATTTTAAGGTGGCGGGTACAATGTAATTGTAAACCAATTCGTTTAAAATACTGCTCTCAATTTGTAGATGAAATATATAGTTGTCGAGTTCAACTTCTTGATGTGCAACTAATTCCTTATCATTCATGACCTTTGTTGCTTCAAAAAGGGCGAGACTGTCTTTTGAGGTCAGTACCTGAATAGCCTTAGGTGTATTTTTATTATTACTTAATTTTCTTTTTCGTGCCTCTGTGTCCCAATCTTTACTATAACCATCGCCATCAAAACGGATGCGCTTAGAAGTTTTAATATATTCCCGTAAGACATTAAATACAGCCTCATCTTTTTTAAGATTCTTCTTATCTATTAGAGCATCAACTTCCTTTTTAAAATCCACTAACTGTTTTGCAACAATGGTGTTTAAAACCGTCATTGGTTTGGCACAATTCATTTTGGACCCAACACCGCGCATTTCAAATTTATTTCCTGTAAAGGCAAAAGGAGAGGTTCTATTTCTATCTGTATTATCTAGTAATATTTCAGGAATCTTACCAACTACATTAAGCTTCAACTCTGTCTTTTCTTCAGGTGATAGTTTACCTTTAGAAACGCCCTCTAAATCATCTAAAACATCACTTAATTGTTTACCCACGAAAATGGAAAAAATTGCGGGCGGTGCTTCATTTGCTCCTAAACGATGATCATTACTTGCCGAGGCAATTGAAGATCGTAACAATTCTTCATAAGTATCAACTGCTTTAATTGTATTGATAAAAAAAGTTAAAAACTGTAGATTCTTCATTGGCGTAGAACCTGGGCTTAATAAATTAACCCCAGTATCAGTGGCGAGAGACCAGTTGTTATGTTTACCTGATCCATTAATTCCTGCGAAAGGTTTCTCATGAAAAAGGACTTTAAAACCATGTTTGTCTGCGATTTCGTCCATAACATCCATCAACAATAAATTATGATCAACAGATAAGTTCGCCTCTTCAAAAACTGGTGCAAGTTCAAACTGGTTTGGAGCTACTTCATTATGTCTTGTTTTTACAGGAATCCCTAAAAGCATACATTGCTTCTCTAAGGCACTCATAAAACTAAGCACCCTATTAGGAATAACACCAAAATAATGATCATCTAATTGCTGTCCTTTAGCAGCTGAACTGCCGACTAAAGTACGTCCTGTCATTAAAATATCAGGTCTTGACTGAGCAAGTGCTTTATCGATTAAAAAATACTCTTGTTCCCAACCCAAAGTTGCATGAACTTTGCGAACATTTTTATCAAAGTATTGTGCAACACCAGTTGCCGCCTCATCGACTGCATGCAATGCACGCAATAATGGTGCTTTATTGTCTAAAGCTTCACCTGTATAAGAAACAAATATGGTGGGGATACAAAGCGTGGTTTTATATACAAAAGCTGGCGAAGTCGGATCCCAAGCAGTATACCCTCTTGCTTCAAAAGTATTTCGAATTCCACCACTTGGAAAACTAGATGCATCAGGTTCTTGTTGTACTAATTGCCCTCCTCCAAACTTTTCAATTCCTCGACCATCAGGCATTAAATCAAAAAAGGCATCATGCTTTTCAGCGGTGGCACCGGTTAAAGGTTGAAACCAATGCGTATAATGTGTCGCACCCATTGATAAAGCCCAGGCTTTCATTCCTTCAGCAACTTGGTCTGCAATTTTTCTGTCAATTTTATTCCCAGAAAAAATAGCAGCTTGCACCTTACTATATGCCTCATTTGTAAGGAATTGCAACATTTTACTGTTATTGAAAACGTTTTTTGCGAATAAATCAGAACGTTTTTCTAACTCTTCAATACGTACTGATTCTCTATTATGGCTTTTGGCTAATGCTTCAAATCTCATCATGATCTCTTCCTATTTAATTCAGTACCACAAAATTAACAATTTAGCAATATTCACCCTATAAAAATGATTATTTATTAATTAACCCTAATTTAAATAGGGGTTAACAAATTATTGATAACTTTTAACGATTTACACCCCTATAAATAGAGGTTTTTGATAAAAAAAATTATTTTTACCGCCTATTAAAACAAAAAGTAATTAATCCACTATTATGAGCAAGGCAAAATTAGAGTACATCTGGTTGGATGGATATTTTCCAACTCAAAACATGAGAAGTAAAACCAAAGTTGTAAATGACTTTAGCGGTAAATTAGAAGACTGTCCAATGTGGTCTTTTGACGGTAGTTCAACAAGACAGGCTGAAGGCGGTTCATCTGACTGCTTATTGAAGCCAGTTGCTATATTCCCAGATCCAGCAAGAAAGGATGGGTTTTTAGTAATGACTGAAGTATTAAATGCGGACGGTACGCCACATGTATCAAACGGAAGATCAACTATTGATGATGATGATAATGATTTCTGGTTTGGTTTTGAGCAAGAATATTTCATCATGGATACTGCTACTCAATTGCCTTTAGGTTTCCCAATTGGTGGTTACCCTGCTCCACAAGGCATGTACTACTGTTCAGTTGGTGGTAAAAACACGCATGGTAGAGATTTAGTTGAAGAGCATGCTGATTTATGTATCGCTGCTGGTATCAACTTTGAAGGTATCAATCAAGAAGTTGCTTCAGGACAATGGGAGTTTCAACTGTTCGCAAAAGGAGCTAAAAAAGCTGGTGATGAAATTTGGGTTGCTAGATATCTACTTGATCGTTTAACAGAACAGTACGGTTTTTATATTGATTATCATCCAAAACCGTTAGGAAAAGATATGGATTGGAATGGTTCAGGTATGCACGCCAACTTTTCAAACACTACTTTGAGAACATGTGGTGACCAAGGTACCTACGAAAAAATATGTGAAGCTTTCCGCCCAGTAGTAAAAGAACATATTGAAGTTTATGGTGAGTTTAACGATCAACGTTTGACTGGTGAGCACGAAACTCAGTCTATTAATGAATTTAGTTTCGGAATCTCTGATAGAGGTGCTTCAATTCGTATTCCAATCGCTACAGTAGAAAGCGGATGGAAAGGTTGGTTAGAAGATAGAAGACCGGCTTCAAATGGTGATCCATACAAAATTGCAGGAAGAATTATTAAGACTGTAAAGTCTGCTAAAGTATAAGTTAATTTAGTTGTTGATTATAATTAAAAACCGTCTTAGCAATAAGGCGGTTTTTTTATTGTAAAGTGAGATAAACAAATAAGATATAGATAGCAATTAATATTAATCCATCTCTCCATCCTAAACGAAGTCCTTTCGGTACAAAAACTAAAGGAAGTATCAAGAAGGATATTCCCAACATCCAAAAAATATCATTTGATAGCAAGCCCTCATCTATAACTTGTATTGGGGTAATAATTGCGGTTATACCCAGAACCGCGAGGAGATTGAAAATATTGGAGCCGATGAGGTTTCCCAATGAGATTGCCTTTTCTTTTTTAATAATAGCAATTATAGAAGCCGCTAATTCAGGAATACTAGTACCAACTGAAACAACTGTAACTCCAATTACGCGTTCTGTAACTCCAAAAGACGACGCCATACTCTTTGCTCCTTCAATTAAAAGTTCAGAACCTCCCCAAAGTGCAACACCACCCAAACCAAGAAAAAGAACGGTTTTATATAATGGTAAAGGAATATCATCTTCCGGTAATTCGTCTACAACGGCCGTTTTCTGAAATCGAAGCAGATACACCAAAAAAGCAAAAAGAAATACAACCATAACAATTCCTTCATATTGTTGTAGTATTCCGTCAAAGTATATAAAACCAAAAAAGAGCAATGAAGCCGCCATCATTACGGGCCAATCCGTGGTGTAAAAACTTTTGCGAACATTTATACTACCTAAAAGAACTGTAATGGCCAATACCAATCCTAAATTGGCAATATTAGAACCTACTACATTACCTAAGGCTAAATCAGGAGATCCGTCTAAAGCAGCTTTTATACTAACTATTAGTTCAGGTGCTGAAGTAGCGAAAGACACTACTGTCATTCCAATAACTATTTTAGGAATATTCAGTTTTAATGAGAGTGCAACTGCAGCTTTGAGCAACCAATTGCCACCAAAAATCAACAGCGTTAAACCTAAAATAATCAATAGTAAATCTTGCAAAATGGTCTGTTTATGGCATAAATATAGGCAGACATTTACACTTAATAGGAATTGAGTTTATAATTAAAAAACTAAATAAATAGTTAAATAACTATAAATATAGTTGTTTAACTATATTTATAATAGTATGTTTGGAATCTAAAATTTGGCTCATGCAGAAATTGACAAATAAAGAAGAGGAAATCATGAAAATTTTGTGGAAGCTTGAAAAAGCCTTTGTAAAAGAGATTCTAAGCGAGACTGATGGTGTAAAACCTCACTACAATACCTTATCTACCATTGTGAGAAACTTAGAAGAAAAAGGTTATGTGGGTCATGAAGCTTTTGGCAATACACATCGATACTTTCCAACGATTACAAAAGAAGCGTACCGTAAAACATATATCAACTCTACCATAGCTGATTATTACGACAACTCTTATAAAAGTCTTGTTTCATTTTTTGCTAAAGAGGAAAAGATTTCGATTGACGAGTTAAAAGAAATTATTGAACTTATTGAAAAGAAAAAGTAATGGAAACGTTTTTAATTCACCTTTTAAAATCCTCAGGAATTTTACTTCTATTTTTAGGAATATATCATGTATTTCTTAAAAAAGAGACCTTATTTAATGGGAATCGCCTTTTCCTGATTAGCGGATTAGTGCTCTCATTGCTCTTACCTTTTATAACCATAAGCAAAACTATTTACGTAGAACGTGCTCCAGTAAATGTTATGGAATTTGAAAGCATAGCCTCTAGCTCTTCTCAGGTTATTGCTAATAAAACTTTTGAATGGTCCTTTTTACTTTTAACACTATACCTTATTGGTGTATGCTATTTTAGTATAAAACTGTTGCTTCAATTGCGAGCTATTGAAAAGATTAAAAAAGACAGCGAAGTTAGCAGAGAAGATGGGTTTTATCATGTAAAGACCAAATCAACAATTTCACCATTTTCTTTTTTTAAGCATATCTTTTATTATCCGTTTCAATTTAATACTAAAGAACTAGATACCATATTAATCCATGAAAAAGAACATGCCAAAGGCCTTCATTCAATGGATATTCTATTGACTGAAATTGTTTGTATTCTACAATGGTTCAACCCTGCAATTTGGCTTTATAAAATTATTGTAAAACAAAATTTGGAATTTCTTGCTGATTCCAAAACTTGCGAGCGATACCAAAATAAAAAACAATATCAATATCTCATGCTGAAACAGTTAGTTCACCCTCAGAAAATTACAATCGCAAATCCATTTTTTAATTCATTAATCAAAAAACGAATTGTCATGTTAAATCAAAAACAATCTTCAAAATTGAATCTTCTAAAATTATTTCTTGTTTTACCGTTATTAGGGGGGTTTTTAATGGCTTTCAATTCGGAAACAATCCACAAGGAAAAAGATGTTATTATTGACACCAATACTGTGGCTGATGCTATAAATGTGATAATTACAAAAAATAGTTCAGAAATTTATTTAGAAACTATAAAACAAGATTTAGATAATAAGGACATTGATTTTTCTTACACTATAGTGCGCAATAATCTAAGAGAAATAATTAATGCCGAATTAGAATTTAGTGGGATTGATGATAAAGGCCAAACCTTCCAGTTAGATTATAACACCAATTCTGAAACACCTATTGAAGATATACTTTTCCTTTGCAATTCAAAAAACAACATCAAATATTTAGGAAAAAAAGCTTACGCGGAAAACCATTTAAAAAATAAAATAAGGGAATCTTCAAAATTGAATGTGCAAATCACCAATATCACCTTAGATATTGATAAAACCTCTAAAACAGAAGACTTAAACTCGGAAGCAGACTTTTTAGCTAAAAGAGGTGTCATCATTAAATTTAAAGGAATTAAAAGAAATAATTCAGGTGATATTACAGCAATAAAAGTGTCCTACGACAACGGTTCTAAAGACAAGGGAAAATATGAGCAAAAAAACACAGAAGGAATTAGTCCATTTAAAATTAAAATTAATTTTCAAGATGGTGAATCAGCTAAAATAACGGTGAATCAAGGGCAAGAAAAGCAAAATATGATATTCGTGAGTGATCAAGGAAATAGCAAGGTGATTAATCTTCATAAAAATGATGCTCACGATAATGTATGGATAAGTTCAAATGACAGTGACACATCTATTTTAAAAATTAACAAGTCTAAAAGCGGTGAAGTGATTTTTTTAAATGGAGAGAAAACTACAAGAGAAGCTCTGGCGAATGAAGGTAAAATAGAAAAAATGCTTGTTAAGTTTATAAATAATGATAGTGTAAATCTTCAAGTTGATACAAAAATTATACACATGGGATTTAAAGATTCTTTAGTAAATACAAGTGAAGAAGTACATTTAATTGAAGATGATGAGGAAGGCAATAAAAAATATATAATTATTAAAAGTGCCGAAGGAGAAATGCTTTCTGAAGATACTAATAGTTTAATCAAAGAAGATATTATTTTAAAAATGAATAAAACATCTACAAATGACAAAAGTGATAAAGATAAAAATGTATTCATCCTTAAAAAGTCAGACGATCATGCAGCAATTAAAGTAGATGAAAAGGCTGGATTCGTTTTTATAGATACTGATAGCCAAGAAAAACCAATATATTTTATTGATGGTAAAGAAGTATCTGGGAAAATTATGGAAGAACTCTCCCCAGACGATATTGCAACCATTAATGTGTTAAAAGGTGATGCTGCCGAAAAAAAATATGGCGATAAAGCTAAAAATGGGGTTGTTGAAATTACCACGAAAAAAGAACAATAGTAAAATAGTTTTTAACCAAATAAATAAAAAGCCGTTCAAGTTTTTGAGCGGCTTTTTTATTTTCATTTTAAACGAAAACCCACAAAACCTTCATTTTCGGAATGAAACACCCCTTGGTTTTTGAAAATTGGTTTAAAATAGCCCTACAATTGTTTCAATTTTTAACTAAAAAATATTATTATAATTACATATTGTAATTTCTATAAAGGAAGTCACTTATAAATTATATCTAGAGTCATTCAAAGGCTTACTAACTCGTATTAAATTTCAATAATTTTAATCTAAATATTTGGAAACATGACAGTTATCATCATATCTTAAAATCATAATTGCAAAAAGCAATCAACTCAACCCTAAAAATTTAGCATAATATGATAGCATTAGTCAAATTCATTGTTACTCTAGTATTAAGTATTATAACCATTGCGTTATAATCAAAAAGACATTTTATTTATCAATCAAAAACGAACAGAGGTCTCATCAACCTTAAGATAAACTTTTAAATTCATTATTATCAAAAACGAAACACGTTAAAAGCTCGGTTAAAAACCGAGCTTTTATTTTTGTATTTTTCCAAAAAACTAAAAATGCAATCTTTTTATAAGGCCTTAGCCAGAGTTAATAAAATAGTACTTCCATCGTTTACCAAAAAAAGATTGGATTTAACCAAAGCCTCTAAATTTCAACTAGCTATAATTGGTTGGCGATATTTTGTTACAACCAAAGCATTGGGTTAATATTTTAAAAGGGCTTCTGTCTGATATCCTTTGAGCTGATCTGATCCATTCAAAAAGGTTAATTCAATTAAGAAGTTACATTGCACTACCTCACCCCCTAAACTTTCGACTAATTTGCATACTGCTTTAGCGGTTCCACCCGTTGCTAACACATCGTCGTGAACAAGTACTTTTTCTCCCTTTAAAATAGCATCTGTATGTATTTCTAAGGTACCCGAACCATATTCCAAATCATATGATTCTGAATTAGTTTTGTATGGCAACTTACCAGCTTTGCGAATAGGCACAAAACCAGCACCTAATTTAGAGGCTAGCATTGGAGCAAAAATAAAACCACGACTATCAACACCAACCACCTTATCAATTTTTAGTTCTCCAATTAATCCATGTAGGGTATCACACGCTGCTTTTAAAGCTTCAGGGCTCTTTAAAAGAGGTGTAATATCCTTAAAAACCACTCCGTTTTCCGGAAAGTCAACAATATCTCTAACAAAAGGTCTAAAATCCATTTAATAATGTTTTAGCAGTTTTGTAGTAAAGTTAAAAAGAAATATATTTGCACCCCGTTTAAAAGGCCTCGTAGCATAACTGAATAGTGCACTTGATTACGGCTCAAGAGGTTGCAGGTTTGAATCCTGCCGAGGTCACTAATAAATAGTTTAATAAGAAAAAACGCCAAGCTTGCTTGAGCGTTTTTTTGTTGGACTATTTTCAAAGCGGAGCTTTGTCTGGAAAAACAAAGTTAATCCTACCGAGGTCACAAAAAAAGCCCATCATTAAAATGACGGGCTTTTTTATGAATTGAAAAACTAGTTAAACTAAAGGAGTACCTTTTAAACGTTTTTCAATTTTCTTTTTCTTCTCTGTTAGACGTTTCATAACGTCCATTAGATTTGAATCTTTAGTTTCTTTATAAATCTCATTAATATCTAGTATCAGTTTTTTTGCTTCTCTAGAGGCAGAAACACGATCACTTGTTGACATATGACTTAAAGTCCTGGTAACAAACTCTTCTGCATGTTCTAATAATTCTTCCGTCATTTTTATTTAAAATTAAATACTGTATTACAATTATTTTATAATAATCTATATTTTGACTCTATTTAACTATCGAAATTTCATATTTATGAAATATTTAACTTGAAAAATGTCGATATAATTATTCAATCAAGTCAATATAATTTGCCAATATAAAGAATAAACACTAAACTTAATTCGTAAAAGATCTTTAAATTATAAATTCACCAAAAAATTATATGAAAAAGAAACTCTTAGTTCTATTATCAATAGTTGCTTTATTTTATGCTTGTTCATCTGATGATGATAACAATATTACTCCACCGTCGGGAGAAGAATTCATTGGAACTTGGCAATTAACAGCAATTACGGTTAGCAACGCCATTGATGCCAATAATGACGGTAATACTTCAACTAACTTATTAGATGAGGTTACTTGTCTGCAAGAGACTTTTATATTAAATGAAGGCTTTACTTGGACCTCAAATGCTGTTAATGTCCGGTTAATCTCTGCTATTACCGGTAACTTATATAATGTTTCTTGCTCTGACCCTCAGGCAACCAATGGAAATTGGGGAGTTGATAATGGCCGCATATTTTTGGTAGGTGGCAACGATACCAGAGAATTCACAGTTGCTGGTAGTGAAATTATAGAAACCATTGGTCAAAATCTACCAGGGATTCAAAGTTTTACCTTTCAAAGACAAGAATAGATAAAGTCATCACTTAATACTATCATTGGAATTAAGAGCGCCAACTGACTTTCGAAAAAGAGAATCTACTTCAGAATTTTCAGGATTTAGTTCATTTTTCAATTTTTGAATACGTTCTTCGAACTCTTGCTGACTGATATATTTATTATTATCAAATAGCGCATTAAAAAGACTAAACAATGTAAATACAAAACTCAAAGCTACAGCGCCAATTAAACCGTATAAAAAGGTTCTTTCTCGCCTATAGGAGGCTTTTTCAGTTTTGCCCAGATTCTGCTTCTCTTCATTAGAAAGTTTTCTTGTATTCGCGAGTTGATCAAGAAAAGTATCCCACTTTTCTTCTTCTTGTAAAAAAAGATGCTTAAATCCTCCTGTTTCAATAAATTCTTCCGTCAATCCTGTGGAAGAAATCATAAATATTTTAGAGCCATTACCACTCATTACATCAATGAGATCAGGGTCATATTCTAAGATTTCACGAAGCAACCTCTCAATAAAATTTAGACTATAATTCGGTCTTAAAAATTCATCATAAAGTAATTGAACCTCAAAATAATCATCTCGATCAGAAGCGTATTGTAAAAATTTATCCTTCAATTCCGCTTTAAAAAACTCACTCATTTTTGATTATACAATTGTAAAAGGTTGGCCACTAAAATTTGTTAAAACAAATTTAAATGAATTTGATTTTTGACGGTGATTTTAGTGTAAACAAATATGAATATTTGTTTTAATTCTTTAAAAATTCAACAATTCATAAAAAACAACTCAAAATTCCAATTAAAGATAAAAGGAACCCGAGCTGCCTTATAATTTTAAATCATTAATATGTTTTAATCCTCAAAGATTCTACTCAACAAATACTAACTTTCACCAACTCATTCACCTCTTAATACTTAGGACGCTAATTGAAATGCTTTTTTCTTTCTTCTATTTGAGTTCTAATTTCATTGGCCTTTTCTTCGGTAACGTCATAAGAGCGCATAATCCACATGGCGGCTAAAGTACCAACGACCGGAAAAAAGCAAAAAATCGCATGTAACCCTTGTATTGCATCTGGCTGTTCAAGCGTGGTTAATTCAGGGTCAAATCCTACAACACCCAAAAAGGCAGCACCCAACCCACCTGCAATAGCAAAACCAACTTTTACCATCCACCAATAAATGGCACCAAAAACACCCTCTCTTCGCTTACCACTGTTCAATTCATCAATGTCAATAATATCTGCCGTCATTGACATCATAATAGTAAACAAACTACCGATTCCAAACGAAAAGAAAGGCAGACAAATAATATATAACCATGGTTTACTGGGAATAAAAAGAAAGTACATCATAATATACCCCACTATTGAAATCGCCTGAGAAATCATAAAAGCTTTTCTTTTTCCCATTGTTTTCGACATCCATGTTACAATAGGTATCACAATAAAAGTAGTGCCCAAAGCACCTAAACAACCAAATAAAGACACCCAAATACCAGAGGCCTCAGCATCTCCATTAAACAACTTATAGACAATCACAAAAAATGTAAGTGAAGACACTGCAAAAAATGCATTATAGATAAAGAAGGTCGAAAAACATATTTTTCTAAACTCAGGAATTTTAAATGCTTCTTTAAAATTTTGGGCAATTTTTACTAGACTACCCCCTATATTAGCTGCATTAAGAGGTTCGTAGTTCTCATTTATTGTTGATTTACTTTTGATAAACAATGCAGGAACGATGGCGCAAACACTACAGGGTATGGCCACCCAAATAGCCAATTCCCTTACCGCAACATCAGCTGAAGGAAACCATTCTGGATCATACATAATTACCCAAAACCAAGGTGCTATTACCCAAGCCCATTGCCCTATCCATTGGGCTATTGCCATTATATTTGTACGTTCATGAAAATCATCACTCATTTCATAGCCCATAGCTACATAAGGCACACTAAAAAAGGTAAGACCTAAATAAAAAATGATAGACCAAATAAAAAAATACCAAAAATTGTACTGAAGCGAATCCTCTTTAAAAAGCTGCCACATAAAAACATAGGCCAAACCCATTATAATGCCCCCGATTAGGACATACTGCCGTCGACGACCCCATTTTGACTTTGTGTTGTCAGACACAAAACCCATTATTGGATCTGTAATGGAATCGAAGATTCTGGGAAAGAGGTAAATTAAGGAATACATCCAATTAGGAAATCCCAAATCTTGTACAAGAACGACCATGAATATACCCAGGATGGCAGGAAACATTTGGTTTGCAAACATACCAACCCCAAAGGCGATTTTTTGTCCTAAAGGGACTTTACTTTTTGCTGATTCCATATGTAGTTTATTTGGTTACTAGTTAATTATTTCGCTCTGTTATTTCAAATTAAAATTTTGAAATAATTCATTGGTTAATCGGAGGTACCATAACGTCTTTCATTAATGCCTGTTCATCCCCGTCATAAGTCTTTGTTATTGGCTTTCCATCTCTAGTTAGTCCTTCAAAAACATTATTATCTACCATCTTCCATAGTGCATATTTTGCCTGACCTTTCAAGTTTATAAGCCCAAAATGGTTTTCTGAACCTTTTGCATTTGTGGCATCTTTCCACTGTTCATCAAAACCCTCAAAATAAAAACATGATATACCTTCTAAATTTGTCCATTCTCTCATATGATTATAATAGAGTGCCTCTTTATACTCATCAGTTGCCTTTGAACCTTCAGGACCGTAAAATCCATTAGAAACAGTAGCCCAACCGGTTTCACCAATATGAATAGGTTTCTCAAAACCTAAACTATTCATATACGTTTTTACATTGTTATACTGAGACATAGCATATTCTTTGGCTCGTAACATTGCTCCTTCAATTTGTTCTTTCTTTGATGCATTTTGTTCCGACTCAAAAACTCCCCAAAAATCGGGATTGTAATGCGTATCATGCATTGGATAGGTATGTACGGAGAGAAAATCTACAGCTTCAATTAACTTATTTAAGTCCTCTACATGATATTGACCATCTCCGCCTCCCCAAGAAGCAAAATTGTCAGAACTTGTAACCCATAAGTCTTCTTTTAATTCACCTGATAATTTCAAGGATTGAAGATGATTAACCCATTTTAAAATAATACCTGGTTGAACATAATAACTTGCCGCCCATTTGACCATAGCCTCATTGCCAACTGCGATAACCTTAACAATATCATCATATTTTTTAGCCAGGCGAACAGTTTCTTCAATTTCTAATGCATTTCTTTCACTCTCATTAGTATGGTCAGGAACTTTATCCGTCCATGCATTTTTGCAATCTATCCACGCCCCGAGCATGACATACATGTCAAAACTAGAATCTTCTTTTTTTAATTGATGAATAGCCTCCAGAACATTAGCCGCATGTGGCAAATGCACCTTGTAAGTACGTATTATTTTAACACCCATGGCGTTCAAAATCTTCATGTCTTCTTTGAGTTCTTCTATGGAAGGTTCAACACTATGATCGACTTGACGATATCCACCATAAGACATAGCTAAATAATCTGGATTACCTAAAATTTCTCTAGCGCTTTTAGCTGGTTTTTCTTGTTCTTTAAGGTTTTGATTTTGTTCTTTTTTACAAGAAAAAATACCAACTAATAAAATACATGCTATAACCCTTAAATGCTTTTGCGTCATAAAACTTTATTTAGGTAGTCCGTTATACTTTGCTTTTACGACTTCAAATGTTTCTTTTTTATTTCGTTCCAAGTCCACAACACCCCAGTATTCTTCATTTGGTGTACCATCATATGGTACCCCTGTGCTATTTGGCGCCCAACCTCCTGGGTTTTGCTTATCGTTTTCTCCGGCCTTCCACCATCCATCTGTAAATGAAAAAAGTGTAACCCCTAAGGTATTCTCTAAATTCTCAAAAACAGCATCCAATATTTTTTTATTAGCGTCAGCTTGGGCTTTTTGATTTTCTCCTTTTTGATATCCGCTTTTGGTTATTGTCATAAAACTATCTCCACCAGCTTCAGATAAGTACATGGGTTTTTCGCTAACAGCTTTCCATTGTTTAAAAATTTCAGTAGGGTTGTCCCATCGGTAAACATTCATACCCCAAACATCAATATTAGGAGACATATTTAAGGCTAATTCGTTCGGTAATTCTCCGTGCGCTGTTGTCACAGGGTGATTAGAATCAACTTCTTTAATTTCTAAAGCAGCTTTATTCATAGCTAAATACCAATTCTGGATATTGCCTTTAAACCATTCCGGATGGTAATTGTATTCATTACCCAGTTCCCACATTAATATGGCTTGATGATTTTTATACTTTTTAACGTAGTCCAAAAAAGTACCCGAAAGAATGTCAAACTTACCTTTTTGATTATAGCCAAAACCTATTATTATTTTTATACCTGAATCAGCAATCTCATCTAAAACATCTTTATCGGCTATAGGCTCATAGACTCTGATTGTATTTATACCCAACTCTTTCATTAACAGCAAATCTTCCGTTAAGTTGGTAAAATCTCTTTTATTACTATTCTTTGGTACGGGGTGATAGCAAATTCCTTTGATAATATATGGACTCTCGTTCACCAATAAGCTTCTACCTTCTACGCTAACTACTTGAGACTGCATGGGTAGCCCTTTGCAAGAAGAGCAAACCCATAAAAAAAACACTATGACGATTCTTCCAATCATGCTAATCTAATTTTATAAAAACCTTTATTTGCTTAATGATTCCAATTCTTTCAAACAAGGCACTACTCCATTGTTTATTTAGTTTTAAAGAAGAAAATTGTTCTTCTTTATCTTCGGTTGAGGTCACAATTATTTTTGAGGTCTCGGCTAATTGATAAATAATAGGTACTTGGCAATACGTGAAGCATAATTGACCTTCTTGAAGTGGAATACTTTTATCTGACCCATCTAGCCCTTTAAAAATGAATATAGAAGGCTCAATCAAGAATTCTTCAAGTAATAACAGTGAAGGATTAAAATGGAGTTGTCCCTGCTCAACAAATACTCCCAATTCACCAAAACGACTTAAAATATCTTCTTTTACTTGGCCAGTCATACCGGGTTGTTGCGCTCCCTTTCCACCAGGCGTATGAGAATAAGGGTCGGTTGGAAAAGCTCCGTATAATTCTGGAGATTTATGTACCCCTATTCCAGCATTAATTTCATAATAATGCTCTTTAAGCCTTCCGATAATTTCGCCACTTGCTCCTTCATTTATTGCTTTTAGACAACACTCTTGAACAGCTAGTAAAAGCTTTGACACCATATGCCAATAGATAGAGCCTAAACCTTCATAACCATAAAATGTGCCTGATCGACCCGTGAATGCCTTATGATTAAAAACAGTTTCAAAAATCTGTGATAGTTTTTCCCTTTCTTTTTCAACCAATTCTGAGTAAGACGTATCTAAATTATCTAGAGCACTTTCAAGACTATTAGCATTATTAAAATTTCCATTAAAATGAAAATCCCCTTTGATATCTTGTTCTATAATTTCACGATTACCTTGTTTCAAGAGCTTTTCTAAAAGTTCTGATTTTTTAACTTCTTCAGAAGGTATATTGTTTCGTTTTGTAAATCGCGGCAACTCCTTATTAGGATATAGTAAATAACTGTATTGATCCTCTCTAAAAAGCTTACTAGCTTTTAAAGCATCTAAAACTTCAAGAGCTTCTTTTGAAGATAAGTAACCAGCACTTAATACAGCTACTTGACCTTCTAACATTTCATTCAAATAAGAAACTGAAACTTCTTTTTCACTTTCTAATGTCATCAAATTGTAGGCATGATACAACTTATCGCTCCTTTTGTTAGCGTCTATAGCATGACCCAAATAATCCAAGGTCAATACCATAAATTCAAGCAAATCCTTTTTGTAAATACTACTCTTTGAAGCCGAAAAACCTTGTTGATAGATATTCCCTCTATACTTAGCTGCTGCAGTACCCAAACCATCCATTACCACTTTTCGATCTTTGTTAGAAAAACTCCCAGACAAAAGATTTTTACTCGCCTTCAAAGTGGCTATGGTCTCGTCAAAAAACTTTAATAATTCAGATGAAATCTCAACACTTTCATTTGCAGATTGCTCTATAATACTTTGAAAAAATGATAGAAATCTTCTCATGTAATATAGTGTAACCATGGAAACACCATTACCAACTAAAGCATTATTAGCATCGTTCCACTCTGGTCTTTGAGTAGTTAACCATATACCTGCTTCTGGTATTAAATTAGAACACTTAGCTAGAAGTGTTGCAAGTAATTTTTCAATTAAATTGACCTTATAAATTTGATTTTCACCAACATGCCACAAAGCCCCATCAGCGCCAATAATTTCCCTATTTTCTCTAATCTCAACATCAAGTTCATGATTAAAATCAATAGTGTCTTTCGGGTTCTTCAAAATAGACTTATAATCCTTTATTACATATGGGACATTGGCATAAACAAAAATTTCTTTATCAAAATACTTTTCTAATTTTTTAGGCTGGTGCTTTTCAATAAATTCAAGAAACTTCAATAAATAGATAATTTGATGGTCACCCCAATAACCAATATAAGACCAAGGATCATCTGGCTCAATGGTTTCCCAGTCAAAGCCCCCTTTAGTTACTCTATATGGATTATAACCATCAAAAGTTGTAGCATTTAAAAATTTATGAATCATGCTTTCTATGAACTCAGGATATGAGTGTGCTAAAGCTTCCCAGTTCTGGAAAATATCTCGCCAATTACCTTCATAATCTAAAATTTTAGAACCATCAACCTCACTATTTGTATTAATAGAGAATTTATTCCAAGGTCGACTTGGATCTCCATGTCTTCGGCTAAACTTTAATGGTAGATATTCAAAACATAACCTACTAAAATTTTTGTCTTTGGCATCCCAAGCTAACTCTAATAATGCTTTGTGTTTAAATACTTCTGGAAGGGCTTTTAATAAACCAATGGAAGAACTAAAAACATTTTTATTGGCCTTTGATAAATAAGTCTCAAAATCTGACTTTTCAATATTGTAATTATCGTCAAAAATCCCCCCTCGCATTATATTAAATAACACATTAGCATAATGTCGCGTGTTTCTTCTTTTATCAGAAGTTAACTGTTTTCCATCGGCAGCCATAGTCAGGGCTAAAAGGTTTTGAGTACCGGCCTCAATATCTTCATTAATTTGAGCTAATAAATTTTGCTCCTTAGTAATGAGCTCAGAAATTTGGACTACATCAGATGGCCCTTTATTTACATCAGCCACTAAAATCCATTCTTTTTCTTTCTTTTGTGGTAGTATCATTTCAGAAACAACAAAGTACGCTCCCTTTTCTGCTCGAATATCTATTTCCTCCTTCACACTTGACGTTCTTCTAAAATCGTTCAATTGCAATGAAGACAATAGAATTTTTGTATTATCTAAACCTTTGGACCAAACTATATTAGCTTTCAAAGCTTCACTTGGCTCTGCCTTGTCAACTATAACAGCACTAAGCGTGAAAATACCGAGCCCTGAATCAGTAAGAAGCTCATTTTTTTTATAAGCGTCTACCAAATTACTTGCTGCTTGTTGAGAACTCGGCTCAACACCATAAGGTATTATATTTTGAATACCATCTAAAACCTTAACTTCAATATTAGATTCCGAATCATTAATCAATTTAGTTCTCTTAACAAAGCCAAATTTATTACTGGTATTCCAATGGCATTGATAAGTCAATCCAAGATCATGATTAACCTCTTCAAAGATGATTTTGTTACCGTATTCATTTTTGTAAAGATTTCTGGTATACTGATAAACACCAGTATATCTATCAGAAAAAGGTTCCCAAACTTTTCGTTTGCCATCAACTTGAATTATATAAATTGATTTACTACCAGTAATTTCAAAAGACTCCGTGATTTTATCATCAGTGTAATACGGAAATAAAGCATAGTCACTATTCTTTCTACCTGCCGTCAATCCGCCATTACTTGCTATAAACATCCAATGATTAGCATCACTAACAATACTCATAAAAAAAGGGCGCATAGCCGCTATGTTTGAAATCATATAAAAGGTTTCTCCATTAATGGAAACAGCTTTCATATTTACTTCATTAGCCTTAGTATCATCCTTTATTTTCTGCATAATAATATAAAAATACTTGTTACTTAAACTTGTTTTCTTTAGTTATGGATTAAATCATCTATAAAGTAGGTACCATCCATTGTTATCGCACCATCATTTTCGTTATTATCTGGCTTTATAACCAACTGACTATATGCAGTTGGAGAAGCTGGAAGATTGGTAAAAGTAAATTCAACCTCAATCCATTCATTAGCATCTGATATAGGAACAAAAACTGGTGTTGGATTACCAATGCTACCATCATTAGGATTAGCCAATAGCTCAAACCGAAATACTACATTAGCTTTAGTACTATAGACTTTTAGTTTAAAAGTACTTGATGTTCTTAAATCAAAATTATTAACAAATATATTTTGCACACCAGCAAAGAATTCTGACCCGGCAGGTTTATCTATTCGCAATACAAAATCTGAAGTATTTATTCCCGTTTTAAACGGATTTGCCACAAGCTCAGAAGTTAACCCATTACCAAAATTCAATGAAGAAAGAAATGTTTCACAACCCTCAAAATTTAATGGCAACTTAATTGCTTCTTCAAAGGTATCTGTGCAACCTCCTGATGGTACTTCCAGAGGATTTCCACCATTACTATCTCTACCATCTCCTCCCGTAAAAAGGGTTATATTATCTAAAGAAACTGCTCCTAATTCCGCACCCATATTAAATAATACACGACTATTACTATTGCCAAAGTCGCCAGCCGTTAATTGCAAGGTATATGTTTGACTGGTTGTTGTTAAATTAACCGTAGGTGTTGTTTCAGTAAAAGGAGCTTCATTTAAACCAATACCTGCCAAAATAGTACGTTCTCGGTCAGATGACGCGTCAAATGTTAGTATATAATTAGTTCCTTCAACTATTTCTGTTACTTGACTTATAGTTACCGAAGAGGCTTCTCCAGCGGTCATTATATTTACAAAATTAAATTCATTTCTATTCTCCGATTGTAGATTAACTCCATTTCCTATCCAAGGAGCTACCCCAGATTCAAAATCACCGTTCACTATTATTCCAGCATCTAAATTACTATCCGTATCACCATCTCCACCTCCGCCAGAACCAACTAAATCAATATCATCAATAAAATAAGAACCGTCTTGAGTAATTGGGCTATCTGTTTGGTCATTATCTGGTTTTATTACTAATTGACGGTATGCCGTTGGAGATGCAGGAAGATTAGTAAATGTAAATTCAATTTCAACCCATTCATTAGCATTTGGTATTGTAACAAAAACCGGTGTTGGATTACCAATACTACCATCATTAGGGTTAGCTAATAATTCAAACCTAAATACAACATTCGCTCTTGTACTATATACTTTGGCTATAAATGTATCCGTGTCAGTAAGATCAAAATTACTTGGAAAAATATTTTGAACTCCCGCAAAAAATTCCGAACCTGCAGGCTTATCAATCTTTAAAACAAAGTCGGACGTATTGATGCCTATTTTAAATGGATTTTCAATTAGAGCAGAACTTATACCACTTCCAAAATTTAATGAAGAAAGAAATGTTTCGCACCCTTCAAAATCTAATGGTAAGGTCATAGCTTCAACTAGATTCGCTGTGCAACCAACAGCACTATTTGGCGTTTCTATTTGATTGATAGAGTCTATTAAAAATAAACCCTCTTTAGTGCCACCAGGGTCTACAATAAAAGTTAATTTAGAATACTCGTCAATACTATCAAAAGTAAATAAGAGTTCTTCCCAACCCATTCCTGAATGACTTACAAGAACTTCAACTTCATTAGCATTAGGTCCTTCCATTCTTAAAAGTACTGCTATAGGAGCATCTGCCCAAAAATTAATTTGGATTGTTTTTTCTATTGCAAATTCTACTTCCGTTGCCAATTCAAAGAAAATACCTTCAAACGCTACACCACTATTTCTAATTTCGCCAACGTTAGAAACAGTTGGATTAGTACCAGAAATGTCTGGGTTTTCAATAATCCGAAAATTTGTGCCTCCAAAAGTTACTGCTTCATTATTTACTGTTGCATCATCAAAAGTAATAGGCAATGTGGCTTTATTAAGCGCAACAACAGTAATTTCATCTTCAATACTATCAAAAGAACCTTCGCTAGCCGATGCTGTTAGTTTTACCGTAAAAGTTCCGGATACATATATTTTAGTTGGATTGATTTCTGTTGACGTACTGCCATCTCCAAAATCCCACAGATATGTTGTAGCTTGTTCGGATGTATTTACAAAAATGGCTGTATCTCCCTCTATAGTAAATGTAAAATTTGCTACAACTTGGGGTCCATCATCATCGCTTTTACATCCAAAAAACAAAATTAAGAGTAGGAAAAAAGAAATAAAATTTAATTTTTTTTGAAATCTTTTCATTGTCCTGTTGGCTAACCTTCTATCTTATGTGATAAAAGGATTAATTCTCTTGCTATTCGAAGGTAATTTGATATTTAGGAGTATTTAAAGAAAAAGCAACTGACTTACTAGTTGCTTTTTCTTTAAAAAAATATACTGTATCTACTGATACATTCTAATATAGTCTACCTCCATTGTTGAATCTGTAAATGCTGCATCAATATCACCCCCAAAACTTCCTCCCATCGCAACATTCATAATAAAAAAGAAATCATTATTGAATGGTAATGTACCATCATTTGTAACAGTATGATATACTTGTCCGTCAACGGCAAACTGTATCTCAGTACTAGTCCATTCCATTTCATAAATATGATATTCCTCAGAGACCCCAGCGACTAAGGTTGACCCGGTACGTGCTGTGCCTCCAAAATTATTAGGATCATGTGTAGACCCAAAAACAATATCTTGCTGATTACCAACATGTTCCATTATATCCATTTCGCCAGCCGCTGGCCAACCAACTTCTGGAAAATTAGCGCCCAACATCCAAATTGCTGGCCATGTTCCACCTCCTGTTGGGAGTTTCGCTCTTGCCTCAACTCGACCATAAGTAAATTCTTGCAAGCCTTGAGATTTAATTCTAGCTGAGGTGTAACCAGAACCTACTGGACCATCTTCACCAAAATCAAAGAATATAACAACCCTATCATAATTAAAAGCTGGAGCTCCGCTCAAATCATAAGATAAAGTTTCCCATGCATTTGTTACAGTTGTATTAGCATCCACCTCTACAAATTTTGTTGAATCTGTAGCGTCCTCTAATTTTATCCGAACTACAGCACCCGATTTTGGGGACCAAGTTTTTATCAAAAGATTTGCGTTAACTGATAAATCTAGTGGTGCTGAGAAATCAAAAAATGCACCAGCAAAAAATGCTGCACCAGGATTTTTAGTGAATTCAACAACAGTTGAAGAGGTATTAATACCAGTAGCATCAGGGTTTTCAATTACTGCAGTTGAAGCCCCTTCAAAACCAGTTATAGATGGGGAATCACCTTCAAAATCCTGAATAGTCTCCGTTGCATTCCCTGAATCATCTCCAATTTGGATGTCATCAAAATAATAAACATCGGCGCCATTACCACCTCCTGTTGCCATTGCAGTAATCTTTAAAACATCGTCTTCAACAATTACATTTTCTGGATTACTAGTATAGCTCTGTGACTCTCCGTTACCCCAACCACCGGCACCTAAATCATAGGTCCAATTTACTGGATTGGGTGCTCCTGAAATATCAAACTCATCTGACCAAATTAGATTGGTGAATTCAGTTTCTAGTGTACTTCCTCCGCCGCCAATACCATCACTTTCAGGTATAAAACTAAAATACCAAGCTAAAGGATCATCACCATTAAATGGCTGACTAATTCCCCTTACACTAATTCTATTTTCAGATAACTCTACTATCTCATACTCCCCGGAAACAACAACCCAATAACTTAAAAAGCTATTACCTACATTTAGCGACTGGGTACCATCGGTATTCTCGATAATGATAAAATTATTTTCAAAAGTTGCTTGATTACTTATGTCTCTACATTCGTCTGCAAATTGTTGCGGTGTAGCTTCAGGAAAAAAGCGATTAACTTCAGTCCAATTTATAAAGGTTTCATTGCCTTCTCCTGTTTCAAGAGAAAATGTATAGTTGTCATTTCCATCATGTGAAAACTCTAAAACATCGTCATACATGCATGGATTAATTTGGTTTGGTCCAGCACTAAAAAACTCAGGAAAATTATTTGATAAAGGTCCTACACCAAAATGACCACCAACAGTTCTATCCCAAACCCAACGTTTAGTACTTGCTGAAAAGCCATCTCCACCTGTTATTTGAGCTAAAATTTCTGGCGAAATTCTTAAACTAACATCTAAATCAATAGATACTGTTGCACTAGAGCTTATACCCCCTGCACCAAAAGCAACCACAGTTATCGGAGTGCTATACTGCCCAGATTGAGAATATCTAAAGGTAGCCGAGTCGCCATTAGCGATAGTAATTGGGTCATCTCCTGGATTGAATATCACATGAAAGTTAATTGCATTTTCAGCAGTCGGTGTAACCGTTACATTCCCTGACTGATCCGTAGATACAGCAGCATTTACTTCAACATTAGTTGGAGCAACTAAGTTCTCGAGTACGGGCTCTTCTTCTTGACATGATATGACAAGAAGTAGTACCAAAAGAATTCTAAATTGACCAAAAACCTTCTTTCTCATCGCTTTTATTTTTCTAAAGAATTAGCCTGCCCAACTAAATTAAGCAGGCCAAATTCATTTTTTTTACTCCACAAATAATTTTGAATCTTTAATCTTCCTTTTCAGGAAAACTATAATTCAAAATCTACACTTTTTTAAGGTGTATCACTTCCATCACCACCTTCGACTATGGATACATTATCAATATTAACAAGACCTGCCATCCCATTATTATCAAAAAGCACACGTATATCATCGCCACCAAAACCGGCAGCTGTTAAATTAAGTGTGAATGTCTGGATCTGATCTGTTAAGCTAACATCAACTACCACATTAGCGAAAGCACCATTAGCCCCACTTTCTCCAATACCCGCTATTATGGTTCGATTACGATCAGACCACGCGTCAAAAGTTAGAATATAGTTCGCATCTGCCGTAACACTTAAACCTTGCTGACTCAAATTCACTAAGAAAGGTTGGCTTGCATCAGGGTTATCAATAGTAACAGAATAAAAAGTGTTTCCATTTTCAGTTACTACTGGTGCTGGGGGTGCGTCAAACTCTTCGACACCTGCATTCCAAGGTTCTGCTCCATCTTCAAAATCACCATTAATTAGCATTACTGAGCCTGTTCCGCCATCACCGCCGCCATCGCCGCCAGGTGTATCACTACCATCACCGCCTGCAATAAGAGAAACGTTATCAATATTAACTAAACCTGCTTCTCCATTACTATCAAAAAGTACGCGAATATCGTCACCACCAAAACCATCAGCAGTTAAATTAAGTGTGAAGGTTTGCATGGCAGCAGTCAGATTTACATCATTTACCACACTAGCAAAAGCACCATTAGCTCCACTTTCTCCGATACCTGCTATTATAGTTCGATTACGATCTGACCATGCATCAAAAGTCAAAATATAGTTTGCCCCAGCGGCAACACTTAAACCTTGTTGACTTAAATTCACTAAGAATGGTTGATTAGGATCTGGATTATCTATTGTTACAGAATAAAAGGTGTTTCCATTTTCTGTTACTACTGGTGCTGGTGGAGCGTCAAACTCCTCAACTCCGGCATTCCATGGCTCTGCTCCAGCTTCAAAATCTCCATTTACAATTAATTCTGTCGCATCTCCTCCACCAGGAGTATCACTACCGTCGCCTCCTTCAAAAAGCGTAACATTATCAATATTAACTAAACCGGCTGCACCATTACTATCAAAAATCACACGGATATCATCACCACCAAACCCAACAGCTGTTAAGTTTAAAGTAAATGTTTGCATCGCAGAAGTCAGATTTACATCTACCGCAACACTAGCAAAACCTCCACTGCTTTCTCCGATACCTGCAATTATAGGACGGTCACGATCGGACCATGCATCAAAAGTCAAAATATAATTTGTTCCATCAACTAGAGTTAATCCTTGCTGACTTAGATTCACTAAGAATGGTTGATTAGGATCTGGATTATCAACAGTAACAGAATAAAAAGTATTACCATCTTCAGTAACAACTGGCGCCGGTGGGGCATCAAAGGCTTCAACTCCAGCATTCCATGGTTCTGCACCTGCTTCGAAATCTCCATTTACAATTAATCCACCATCGAAGGCAGCTTCTTCAATAAGCACAGTTTCCATAACTTCAATAGTTGTTGCACTTGCTCCCATAGCAGTAACTGTTATCGTATACTCTCCTACTGCTTCATATTCATTTACAGCACTTGCTCCTGCCATAATTGTTGTAGCTTCTTCACCGTTGGCTTCATCACCAAATAAAACCGCAAACATAGTTGCATCATCAGCTGTTGGGGTTACTGTAACCTCAAAAGGATTACTTTCAGAAACAACTACATCCAACATTAAATTAGATGGCGCTGTAAATGCAACCGTAATATTGTTGGTAATTTGAGTTTCTTGCCCGTCTGCACCTATAGCTGTTAAAGTGATTGTAAATGTACCTTCACCGTATACATTGGTAGCTGATTGCCCAGGACTTAAATTAGTTGGTGTTTCATTGTCTTCATCTCCAAAAAGTACTTCAAAAGAAGTTGCACCATCTGCTGTAGGGGTAACTGTAACAGTACCTGTATCATCTTGCGCAATGTCAATATTCGCTGTAACATTAGAAGGAGCTTCAAGATTATCCATTGGATTATCATCGTCATCACCTCCACAACTAACCAAAAGGCCAGTGGTTATAAATAAAACTAAAAAGTGTTTAAAAATTTTCATTTTGAGTAATTTAAGTTAATGTTTAATATCCTGGGTTTTGTTCCCAACGGTTTCCCGCTAATTCAATTTCTATACTTGGTATCGGGAATAATTCATGTTTCCCCGTTTGAAAACCATTTATTTCAGTGGCAGCTCTACCAGTTCTAACTAAGTCAAAAAAACGATGTCCTTCACCCACTAATTCAACTCGACGTTCTTGGTAAATTGCCTCAGTTAATGCTTGTCCAGTTGCAGAACTATTTCCTAAAATCGCTCGATTCCGGACTCTATTTAAATAGGTTTGTGCTTTAGAATCATCTATGTTCCCTCTGTTATTAGCTTCTGCCGCCATTAATAGTACGTCAGCGAAACGTATAGCACGGTAGTTATTAGGGTTTGTCAAATTGGCATCACCTGTATTTAAATCTCCTTGTCGAGCAATGTATTTTCTGTTGTAGTATCCGGTATGTTCGAAGCCTTCTACGAAAGACACATCAGGATTAGTAATTGCCCATGCCTCTATATCTAAAATTGCAACGTCTCTTCGAATATCTCCTGATTCGAAGGCATCAAAGGCTTCTTGTGTCGGAACATTAAAACTAAAGCCAGATTCAAATTCAGGTCCAGAATAATTACGTATTCCATTAAAACCAACAGCCACATTACCTTCACTACATTGCAAGCAACCAAAACCAGCTCCTTCAATATCTGTATACTGAACTTCAAAAACTGATTCTATATTATTCTCGTTGTCATTCTCAAACATTGTACTGTAATCGACCAACAAATCATAAGTGCCCGAATTAATTACCTCATCTAAAACCGATGCTGACTCCGTAAATTTATCTTGATATAAATAAACTTTACCAAGCAGTGCCTGTGCTGCGCCCTTGCTTGCACGACCGGTTTCTGTTTGAACTAAGGGCAAGTTGTTAGCGGCAAACAGTAAATCTTGTTCTATTTGCGTGTAAACTTCAGATTGAGGTGTTCTTTCAACAATATTTTGGTCTCCAAAAAGTAATCTTTGATCCACAGCTAATGGAACATCGCCAAACCATTTTACTAGTTCAAAATAATAGTAAGCTCTTAAAAAAGTAGCCTCAGCTATAACTATATCTCGATTCGCAAAATCAGTTTTGTCTTTAAATTCTAAAATATAGTTTGCTCTATTTACTCCAGCGAACATCCAACTCCAGATATCACGCAGCTGCTGATTTACCGGAGTATGAATCATATCATCAATTTCCTGTATACCTGGAACATCCGTAGCACTTTCTCCACCAGCCAATGTATTATCAGATGCAATTTCTCCTAACATCACATTGATATAACTTGACTGCAACATATCGTAAGCTGAGATTAATGCACTTTGATAATCGTCTTCCGAATTAAAAAAGCTTTCAGAATCTTCATCAAATGAATCAACATTTACAAAATCATCCGAACAAGCAAAAACTAAAAGCACTGATGTCAATACAAAAAGTGTTTTTCTCATATGTCTTGCTATATTTTGTTTTGTATTCATCTTATTAAAATTTAAGATTTAACCCCAATAAATATGTTCTAGGTACTGGATAAAAACCCTGATCAATACCTGCGCCAATTGGAGCTCCAGAAGACGCACTTGGATCATAACCTCTATACTTGGTAAATGTGTAAATATTATTTGCAGACAGATAAATTCTTAACTTATCTGCTCCCATTTTTTCCATAAGGTGATTAGGAAAAGTATAACCAATTTGTGCATTCTGTATTCTAACAAAAGAACCATCCTCTACAAAAAAGTCAGAGAATAAGGTGTTTGAAGTGGCTCCAGTTGTCAGTCTTGGAAATTCATTAGTGGAGCCCTCCCCAGTCCAACGATTGATTGTATATACTGATCTATTAACTAAAGGTTGATTTCTTTCATAATTTCGAACAATTTCATTACCTACAGAAGCAAAGGCATAGGCACCAAAATCAATACTTTTATAATTGATTGATAAATTTAGACCCATTGTCGCGTCTGGTATTGGATTACCAATATCTATTCTATCATCAGTGTCTATAATTCCATCACCATTTTGATCTACAAAACGTAGATCTCCGGGCGCTGCATTTGCCTGGGTTGCATGCGAGTTAACTTCGTCTTGATTTTGAAAAATACCATTGGTTTCTAATCCATAGAAGAACCCAATTGGTTTCCCAGCTTCCATTCTTGCTGGTGGGTCCTGGCCAACCCCAAAACTACCTCCTTGTAAAAATCCTGCTTCATTATTTACTTGGGTAACTTCATTGGTTAAAAATGTTACGTTATAGTTTAATCCAAAATTAAAGTCTTTACTTCTATCGCTTTGGTATCCAATTGCAAATTCAAATCCTGAATTTTCTACCGTACCTCCATTAACAACCGGGGCTTGAGCACCGGGCGCGTTAGCACCTAAAATTCCTGAAACTTGAGGCTGCAATAAGAGGCCTTCTGTTGTCTTATTAAAATAATCAGCCGTAATATCTATTTTACTATTAAACAATTTTAAATCAACTCCGATATCATAGGTCTTTTGTTCTTCCCATTGGATTGCAGGATTCGGCAAAACACCTATAGCTTGGCCAAAAACCAATTGATCATTTAGCACATAGGCTCCTTCACCATTTAAAATACCTCTAAAACCATTACCAGGTATTCTATCATTCCCTAATATTCCGTAACTAGCTCTGAACTTTAAGAAGTTAACGGCATTACTGTTCACTAAGAACTCCTCATCAGATGCAATCCAACCTATTGATCCAGAAGGGAAATATCCAAATCGATTATCAGGTCCAAATTTTGTAGAACCATCTCTTCGTATAACACCAGAAAAAAGATATCTTCCTTTATAATCGTATTGGATTCTTGCGAAATAAGAAAGAAGACGTTCATCAAACTTTCCGCTTAGCCCGCTATCTTGAAGTCCGTTTCTAATATCGACTGCATTTATCAAATCTGCTTCGGCAAAACTTACTTCGTTCTCAAAAAATCCTTGTGTACCTCCAGAAAATTGTCCTTTCGTCACAAATACAGAAGTTCCTAAAGTGGCTTGAAAATTATGGTCTTCACTAAGACGTTTATTGTAATTTATAAAAGAATCAAAAGTGTAGTCTTTAAAAATATCCTTATTGGTAGTTAGGTTAGGTCTATCAATATTATTAAAAACCTTACCAGCGCCAAAAAATGCAACTGGAGAGAAAAACCTACCCTTTACTTCTGCATAATTGAACTGCAAACTAGATTCTACAGTGAAGTCATTCCAAAATTTATAGTTTAAGGCTGTTTTACCACTTATTCTTACAACATCATTTGAATTGAAAGTATTTTCAATTTGAGCTAAGGGATTAATTACTTCATTCCCCAATCCCTGGGATAAAGTAAATGCACCGTTAGCATCTCTAACACCAAATGTTGGGGCATTATTTAGGGCATTAAATAAAACTGAGCCAATTCCGTTTTCAGATAATGTCTTTCTTTCTGTCCCTGTATAAATGAGATTAGCAGTGAATTTTAAGTTTTCAAGAAGGTCAGTATTAAAATTAATTCGGCTTGTAAAACGTTTAAAATTTGCCTTACTTCCTCCAACAATTCCATCTTGAGTTAACAAAGAACTACCAAAAGAAAAGGTAGATTTTTCTGTTCCCCCGGTAATTGTAATATTGTGATTAATGATTGGAGCATTTTGAAAAACCTCATCTTGCCAATTTGTACCGACCCCGAAATCAGAAACATTTGGAAAGGGATTAGCTTGACCACCAGCAGCAAATGCTTCATTTGTCAATAAAGCGTACTCCGTAGCGTTTAATACTGGAATAGTTCTAGAAGTCTGTTGGTAACCGCCATAAACGTCATAACTAAACTTAAGCTTTGAATTTTTTCTTCCTGTTTTTGTTGTAATTAATACAACCCCATTTGCAGCTCTAACACCGTAAATACCTGCGGTTGCATCTTTTAGAACATTGATACTTTCAATATCACCTGGATTTAAAACACTTAAGTCTTCTATAACATTACCATCAACCAAGATTAAAGGACGATTATCCCCATTTGTAGAAATACCTCGAATTCGTATGTTAGATCCACTACCTGGTGATCCGGACTCTGCAGTAATATTGACACCTGCGACTTGGCCTTGTAGAGCTTGTTCTATACGTGTAGGGTTTAACTCCTCAATGGTTTCTGCACCTACCACCGCAACAGCACCTGTAATTTCTTTTTTGGTTTGAGTTCCGTAACCAATTACAACAACTTCATCTAATGCACTTACGTCTTCCCTTAGATAAAGTGAAATAGAATCCTGATTAGAAACCGTTATCTCTTGTGTTTTAAAACTTATATATGAGAATACTAAAATATCTCCAACTGCTACATTAGGTAGTGAAAAATTACCATCAAAATCTGTTGTCGTTCCGTTTGATGTGTTTTTCACAAAAACGTTTACACCTGGCAAAACATCATTAATGTCTGCATCGTATACCGTACCTGTAGCGGTGAACTGCTGACCGTATGTTACTATGGTGACAAGTGTAAAAATTAATAAAGTATAGAACTGCTTCATTTAAGGTCTATTAGAATAGTGCAATATATATTGCATTATTACGAATTCCTTAAATAATACCCATACAAAAAACATACATGATAATTTTTTAAAGGTATAATTGACATAAACTCAAGAGTACAAGGCCTTTTCGGACACTTAAGGTATTTTCATTTTGTAAGATTTAGTTCGATAAAAAGTTAAACAAAATGAATGTGTATAGGTAATGTTGTGGTGCTAAAAAATAATGTATGGTTGCTATAACTCCAAAATATAGGTAACCAAGCCTCTTTCATGATCTAAATTCATTTTTTTTCTTAACCGATAGCGTTTTACCTCTACACTGCGAACAGAAATATTAAGCAAAGGTGCTATTTCTTTAGAGGAAAGATTTAATCTTAAATAGGCACATAATCGTAAATCGTTAGCTGTAAGTTCTGGATGTTTATCTTTTATTTTCTTTAAGAAATCCTTATCCGCATTATTAAAAGCTTCTTCAAAAAATTTCCAATCATCTTCATTACTAATGTTTTTGTCTATTGTTTTAATTACCGCCTTAACGTGATTTGTATTATCTATCTGTGATAATTGCTCCTTGATTGTACTTAAAAACTTATTCTTTTTAATCATACTCATTGTTGCAACCGCTAATTCACGATTCTTTGCTTCAATTTCACTTTTTAACTTGTCATTTTTAACTTGAATAAGTTCTTTCTCTGTTTTTAACTTTTTTCTCTTTAATTTCTTTTTTTCTAAATCTAAAAGTCGATTTTGTTTGGTAGTATAGTACTTCTTATATATTCGATGAACACCTAAGAATGTCAGAACTAATGCCAAAATGTAAAGAATAATAGCTACCGTTGATAGATACCAAGGCCGATTAATCTTAAAACTATATTTAGCTATATTATCTGTAAGTATATTGTCAACTTTTGCCCTAACTTCAAATTGATATTCATTATATTTCAAATTGTTAAAAACAACTTCCGCATTACTAGTCCATGGGCTCCAAACATCAAAAAAGCCCATGAGCCTATATTGATAATTGACCTCAGAGTACTTGCTAAATTGTGGTACACTGTAATTAAAGACAATAGAATTGTTTTCATACTCCAATTCTGCTTCAGAAGACAAACCTATTTGTTTCGGTTGACCTAAACCACTTTTACTTTCAACTTGATTTATGGCAATAGTATAAGTAGACTCTTTGGTTTTATCATTATCTAGTATAACATAACCATTGGAAATACCTATTAGATATTGCTCGTCCTTAATTCTAGTTAAATTTTCAAAACCTGATACTCCTAAACTTCTACGAAAAAAAGGAGGAATTGAAATTGTTTTTATGCCTAATGATGCATTAAAGGTATTTGGATAAATGTAGGAAAGACCACTATGTGTAAAACACCAAAATCGGTTTACTTCATTATCTGGCATTAAAATACTTGTTATGCCACCGGCCTCTTCAAATAAATACTTGATTAAAACATCATCAGGTGTAAAAGCTAAACTATCTCTATTCTTGGTAAATGCTGCATCAAGTGATGTATAAATGATACTATCTTGATACTTCAGAATACTTGATCCATGACCCATAATCGGATGAGTATTGATGTGATTTACTGAGGTGTTTATTGAATCCAATGACAATTCATAAAGCCCTTTATATTCGTGATTAACGAGTATTTTTTTATTATCTAAAACCTCGAAAAAACGACTTGATATATTGAAGCCTTCGATTTTGTTTTGAAAAATCCAATTCCCATTTTCTTTTTTCAAAAACGATAATCCGTCATAATTTCCTTGTAATAATAAATCTGGGTACTCTTTAGACGCTTTAATATCCCATGTACCTGGTAAGTTTGAAATAAGTTTAGCTTTATTATTATCAATACTAAAAGTCCCATTATTATGACCACAAAACAACGTATTGTCTATAAGCCTTAAACTCCACACCTGACCATCGGTTCCCGGTATCATTTTAAAGTCTACCTCACTATTTTCAGGCTTGAAAAACAAACCCTGATTGGTACCTAGATATAAATCACCTTCATAAAGTATAGAGGCATAAACCAAACCTAACCGACCAAGATTATCTACATATTCATTGAATGGAGAATTAATATTTATAACACTTAAACCATTATCCAAGCCAAGCCATAAATTGTCATCAATATCTTGAAAAGTGGACAATACAGTATTGTTATTTAAGCCCTTTCGTTGGTCTATTTTTCTCAATAATTCTCCTTCGTGACTTATTTGAAAAATTCCTTTGGAAATTGTCCCTAAAACAAAAGAGCCATCTGAAAGTCTTTCTGTACAATAAACATTAACCCCCTCCAGTTCATTAGCTGCAGGTATTTTCCATTCAACAACTTCAACCCCATTCATTCTAAGAAATCTAGCATCGTCTAACACCAGAACAAGACCATTCTTATCTTTATGCATTCCTACAACGCCCTTATCTTTCAAAATACTGTGCTCGATAATCACTTCAGGCAAACCATTTTCAATTTTGTACACACTAAAATCTTCACTTTGAAAATAAATTGATTCATCCACTTTAAAAATATGGGCCTTGGTAGATTTTGCTTCTAAAACTTTGAACTGACCGGTCTTAATATTATAGCTATAAATTCTATCTAAGGATTGAAACAAAACCCAGTCTTGTAAAGTCAAAATATTCCAAAACTCCTCATCTTCAAGCATCGGTTCCTTAAGTCTTTCAGAGATAGAGGTGTAATTAAGGTCACCTAGTTTATCTTTTTTCCAAAATCCAAATTCCATATACTGACCGGTAAAAAGCAGGGAATCCTTTGAACTGACAGCTCTGAATATTGAGGCGTTCGGAGAATTGTATTTACTCCAACGGACACCGTCATACTCAAGAAGATTGTGATTGTTAGCTATATAAATATGCTTATCAAACCCTTGAGTAATATCCCAGTTTTGATTCTCCCCATTATAGTTCAAAGGGGTAAAGTTTTGAATTGGAGGGAGCGCTTGCGAAAAAATGCAATTGAGACAGAATAGACAAAAAAGAAATGATAGCGCGCGCAAAGTAAACTATAAAATAAGTTTAGCTAAAGATAAGAAACTATAGAGCCTAAATCTAATTTGAGACTATTACACCAACTCGGCGCTTAAGCCAGCTTGTAGTAATCTGGAACACCTAGGTTTTAAATCATCATACTCACCAGTTTTTACAGTACACTTACCATTGTGATGAACAATTAAAGAACATTGCTCAGCTTGCTCTGGGGTATGATCACAAACAGAAATTAAAGTATTTATTACGTGGTCAAAGGTATTGACCTCATCATTAAAAAGTACGATTTCATTTTGCTTTAGAACTTCTTCTTCTAAAAGTAACTCTTCGGAGATTTTTTCTTTAGTTCCCATATTCTTGCCTTCCTGTAAACTAAAATACATATTTTGCCGCAACCCAATTATTCTTTTCGTAATTTTTTTCAAATCGCAAATTAAACGCCTTACATTTTTCAGATATCATATCTAAATCACTTGAATAGAAGCCACTTAGAAATAGTAATCCTTTACTATTTAATGAAGAAGCATAAATAGGAATATCTTCTAAAAGAATATTTCTATTAATATTAGCCAAAATAATATCATATTTTTTACCCAACAGCAGATTCGAATTACCTTCAAAAACCTCAATCTTCTTACAGTTATTTCGATCTGCGTTTTCTATAGCATTGAGATAGCACCAGTTGTCTATATCTATTGCTTCAAGATGAGTTGCTCCTCGCATTTCAGCCAAAATAGCCAAGACACCAGTACCACAACCCATATCAAGGACTTTCTTGTTTTTAAAGTCATTATCAAGAATATGAGAGAGCATCATATGAGTTGTCTCATGATGACCAGTACCAAAACTCATTTTTGGCTCAATAATGATATCGTAATCTACATTAGATTTTTGATGAAATGGCGCTCTAACCATACATCGTTCATCAACCACAATTGGGTTAAAACTTTTTTCCCACTCTTCATTCCAATTTTGCTGAGCAACAGATTTGGAGGTCCATTCAATTGCGAATTCATCCGAACTCAAAATATGTATGGCATTAAGTTCTCCTTCATCAAATTTTGATTCTGAAATGTAAGCGGTCAATCCACTTTCATTCTCTACAAAACTTTCAAAACCAATTTCACTGAGCTCAGCAATAATAATGTCTGAAGCTGGTTGCAATGGCGCAATACTAAATTGAAACTCTAAATAGATCAATATCTCTTTTTAAATTCTTTATATGGCCTTAACAATAGCCATAAAGTCATCGCACTTTAAAGATGCTCCACCAATTAGACCACCATCAACATCAGTTTTAGAAAATATTTCTTTTGCATTGTTTGGTTTTACGCTACCACCATAAAGAATGGTGACATTGTCTGCCACACTGTTATTGAATGCCTCAGCAATTGTTTTACGAATAAAAGCATGCATTTCTTGCGCTTGTTCTGGGCTAGCAGTTTCTCCTGTACCTATTGCCCAAACTGGCTCATAGGCCAATACTATTTGTTTCCAAGATGATGCATCTAAATCAAATAAAGCATTCTTGAGTTGACTTTCTACCACATTAAAATGATCACCTGATTTCCTGTCTTCTAACTCTTCGCCAAAGCAGAAAATAACTTTCATTTCTTTAGCAAGTGCTGTCTTAACTTTTTTCGCTAAAAGCTCGTCATTTTCACCAAAAATTGAACGACGTTCAGAGTGCCCTATAATGACAGTATCTACGTCAATATTCAATAACATATCTGCTGATATCTCTCCTGTAAAAGCACCATTTTCCTCAAAATGCATGTTCTGAGCAGCAACTTGAATAACTGAATGTGATAATTGATTCACCGCTGAAGCAAGATTCACAAATGTTGGTGCAACAATTACCTCAGCATTGGTGTCTGGTAATTTTGCCGCTAACTCACCTAAAAGAGCTTCAGTCTCTTCAAGATTTTTATTCATTTTCCAGTTTCCTGCAACTATTTTAGTTCTCATATTTATATTGCTTATTTAATAAGTTCAGGTATCAACCTGTTTATTTCTTCAATTGTATAATATTTCAACTCAAAACCTTCTCCGTACATATCAATAGCACTTTCTTCAAAAGTAGATCCAAAACCTGCCCTTCTCCTCCAAATATTGACTGAGTCTTTGTTTTTTAATGGCCACATAAATGTTAATTCTTTAGGGCTATTTATATAGTAAGAAGAACTTTGAGTACCGTAAATCTGTGGTTTGTTTTGGTTAGTTAAATGCCTATCCAACATCATCGCATATAGCCTAAAGGGAAGTTCATTTTGTCCGGAGGCCTCTTTAATAATATCAATATATTTATCAATCTTATTAGAATGCTGAATAACATACCAAGCTGCTTTGCCTGCTTTATCTCCTACCATACTTTTACCAGGATAACCAGATTGAGCAATAATTTTTTCGACATATTTTAAATTTGAGCTGTCGATTTCCATTTGAAGACCCCAAGTTTCCATGTTGGGATTAGCTCTATACTTTTGATCTAGAACCATTATGCTATCTAAACTCTTCTTTAGGTTGAAATCAAAATAAATACCATTATCCGGTTCTTTAAATTCCAATTCATCTAAATCGTTATAATGTACTTTCTGCAGAATGGTACCTTTCTCAAGAACAAGAACAGCAGGGTTAGAACGAACGATTGTTTTTAAAGTAGTTTCATCTGTAAAGTAAAAATCAAAATTTAAATCATGTTCCCTTTTAAGAGCATTCCCTATTTCATCACTTGAAGCAGACATTGCGATGACCTTGTATCCTTTTCTAATAGCCTCATCCGTTACATTTTTGACCTCATCAAATACTGCGTAATTACTTTTCGCAAGGTCATATGCAATTACCATAACTAGCTTTTCTTTTTGCAGCATAGATGTCGTAAAATCTCCACCATCCTTTTCAATGGTAAAATCGTGAACAGGAGGCTCATAACCTTTCTGAATTTCGGTTGTTTCCACTCCAATAAATTCTCCTTCAACACTTGGGTAATCACCATTAGTCAGTATGATTTGTTCTTGGCCATTCACTTCAAATTTCCAAGCGTACTCATAAATAGCTTTAGGTGCATCATTTGGTACTGACATTCCCTCTTCAATATTTGCTCCTATTTTATATGGTCTAAAATCTTTTGATGGTAAATGATTGAGAACCTGATAACAGAAAGCAATGCAACCTACAAGAGAAATTATTAAAACGGCGGTATTTAGTTTTTTACCAAAAAGTCCTTTAATATGTTTAACACCTAATACAAGGATAAGAATTAGTACTAGCAGAATGACATCTTTTGTAAATGACTCCCATGGAGTAAGCTTTACAGCATCACCAAAACAACCGCAATCTGTAACCTTATTAAAATAGGCTGAGTAAAAGGTCAAGAATGTAAAAAAGACAATCATTGCTAGAAGACTCCAAACGGTAAATTTTGATTTAAAGCCAATGAGTAGCATTATTCCTAACAAAACTTCTATAATAACCACCACAATGGCTATGGCCAAGGCATAGGGCATTAAAAACGGCAAATCCAGCACGCCTTGACTAAAATATTCTTCTAATTTGAATGAAAAACCTACTGGATCGTTCAGTTTAATTAGTCCGCTTATGATAAACAGAACACCAACGAATATTCTTGAAAGAGCTACTAAATATTTCATTTCTTCTCGCTTAAATGAATTAGTGCAAATACTGCGTAATTAATCATGTCTTGATAGTTTGCATCAACCCCCTCACTCACTATAGTCTGACCTTTATTATTTTCAATTTCTTTAACCCGCAGTAGCTTTTGCAAAATCAAATCAGTTAAAGAACTTACTCTCATCTCACGCCAAGCCTCTCCATAATCATGGTTCTTATCCTCCATTAATTTTTTGGTTAAGGCAACCTTGTCATCATATAAAGAAATAGCTTGTTCAGCTTCCAAATCAGGAGTATCTACAACCCCTTTTTCCATTTGAATTAAGGCCATTACGGAATAGTTGATGATACCAATAAATTCTGATTGCTCACCTTCATCAACTTTTCTGGTTTCATTTTCTTGCAAACTTCTAATACGCTGGGCTTTAATGAAAATTTGATCCGTTAAAGAGGGTAGCCTCAAAATACGCCATGCTGTACCGTAGTCTTTTGTTTTATTTACAAATAGCTTGCGACATTCGGTTATAACGGAATCGTACTGTTGCGAGGTTTGTTGCATATAGGTTAATTTGTGTAAATTTCGTCAAATCTAATAGACTCAAATTTAGCAACGTCAAAGATAATGAAACCCATTAAAGCGAAGTTTTTTTATGACTATAAACTGTAAGGGAAAATTAATTGATTTAAATACACCAATTGTGATGGGTGTTCTAAACCTTACACCTGATTCTTTTTACGATGGTGGTAAGTTTAGAAAACCAGCTTTAATCTTAAAACAAGTTGAAAAAATGCTTCAAGAAAATGCAAGCATTTTAGACTTAGGTGCATACAGTTCTAGGCCAGGAGCAGAACATGTATCTGAAGATGAAGAGCTTTTGCGCTTACTGCCAATCATAAATCTGATTTTAAAAGAATTTCCGAAGGCTGTTTTATCTATTGACACCTTTAGAAGTAAAGTCGCTGATAAATCATTACAGTTAGGAGCCGCGATTATTAATGATATTTCGGCAGGTAATCTTGACGAGAACATAGTAGACATTGTTGCAAAACACCAAGTACCTTACATTATGATGCATATGAAGGGTACTCCAAAAAACATGAAGGACCTTACAGATTATGATGACCTGATTAAAGAGTTGCTAAAATATTTTTCAGAAAAAGTAGCTATTGCAAGAAAAAAGAAAATAAACGATATCATTATAGACCCTGGTTTTGGTTTTGCAAAAACAAGGGAACAAAATTTTCAACTATTAGCCCATTTTGACTTGTTTCAAACTTTTGATTTACCCCTTTTAGCAGGCTTAAGCCGAAAATCAATGATTTATAAAACTTTAAATTCAACACCTTCAGAAGCTTTAAATGGAACAACCGCCTTACATATGGTTGCTTTACAAAATGGTGCTAACATTTTAAGAGCGCACGATGTAAAAGAAGCAAATGAATGTATTAGCCTTTTTAAAGAACTAAAGGCAAATAGAATTTCGATTTAAGTAGCGCTATTTTTCATAATTTTACAAAAACACCGCCATTGGACTTTCTTAATTTTTTGGAGTTTAAAATCACTGATTTCATCGATATCATTCTGGTTGCGGTTCTCCTCTACTACATCTACAAACTTGTAAAAGGCACGGTTGCCATCAATATTTTTATTGGTATAGTAATTGTTTGGGCACTTTGGAAGTTAACCGAATTGCTACAAATGAAAATGATTAGCAGTATGGTTGGGGGCTTTATGAATATCGGGTTAATAGCTCTAATCATAGTGTTCCAGCAAGAAATTCGAAAGTTCCTTTTAATGATTGGTTCTACCAATTTTGCATCTAAAAGAAATTTCATCAAACATTTTAAATTTTTAAAACAAGAAGCATTACCTACTGATACAGATGTCTCAGCTCTTATTGATGCATGTGAGAAAATGGGAATGAGTAAGACAGGTGCTATTTTGGTGATAGAAAAAAACAATAACCTTGATTTTGTTAAAATCACTGGAGACAAAATGAGTATTGAAATTACGCAACCTATTATTGAAAGTATTTTCTACAAAAACAGCCCATTACATGATGGTGCGGCTATTGTTCAAGATAATTACATAACAGCTACCAGAGTAATTCTACCTGTTTCCAATGAAAGAACTATTCCATTACGATTTGGATTAAGACATAGAGCAGCTGTTGGTATTACCGAAAAGACAGATGCACTTTGCTTGGTAGTTAGTGAAGAAACTGGGCTCATTTCTTACATCAAAAATGGTGAATTTGTCTTATACAAAAGCCTTGAAGAATTGACCGAAATGATTAAAAAAGACTTGACCTAATGAACTGCAAAAATTGCGAAAACAGCTTACGTACTGATTATAGTTTTTGCCCTGATTGTGGTGCTAAGGTCATTCGTAATAGAATAACCGTAAAGAACTTATGGTATGATGCTGTCGAAAGGTTCTTTAATGTTGACAACACTTTTATAGTCACTTTTAAACATCTTTTCACAAAGCCGGAAAAGGTTATCGTTGGTTACATAGAGGGTGTTCGTAAAAAGTACCTAAACCCAATCAGCTATTTTACCATTGCGGTAACGATAGGCGGATTATTTCTATTCTTAAACAAACAATATTTTCCTGAAGCAATGAATTATGGATTTAATTCAATTGATATGGAGACTTTAAGTGAAGCTGACAAGGTTGGTCAAAACTTAGGGAAAGAATTTCAAAAATACTTGGCTGATTACCAAAACCTTTTTTACGTTTTAATGCTTCCTTTTTTGGCGCTAATATCACGCGTTGTATTTTACAATAAGAAAGAGTATAATTTAAGTGAACATTTTGTAATGAACATTTACGGATATTCACAAATGTCTTTGTGTGTAAATCTGGTTTATATTGCTTTAATCTGGAATGACAAGTTATTATATTATGCTTCTGGAATTAATGGAATCTTCCAAATCGCATATTTCACTTATTTATTCAAAAGAGTTTTTAAATTAAATATAAAACAAACCATACTTAAGCTTCTATTATTCCTGGTAGTATTAGGTTTTGTTCTATTTATTTTTATAGTTATTGGCACGATTTATCTAGTCGTTTTTACTGATACTTTTCAACAAATGGCTCCAAAATAAATTAGGCTACTTCTTCAGACATAAATTGGGCTTCATACAAAGCACTGTAATACCCTTTCTGCTTTAAAAGTTCCTTATGCGAGCCACTCTCCACAATTTTACCAGCTTCCATCACTAAAATTGTATCAGCCTTTTTAATGGTAGCCAAACGATGTGCAATAATAATTGAAGTTCTACCCTCAGTTATTTTGGCAGTTGCCTGTTGTATCAACTGTTCTGAATATGTATCTACTGACGAAGTAGCTTCATCTAAAACCAAAATACTTGGGTTACTTACATAAGCTCTTAAAAATGCAATTAGCTGGCGTTGCCCACTCGAAAGCATCGTTCCTCTTTCTTTGACATTATACTCAAAACCACCAGGTAACCGCATGATAAATTCATGCACACCTATTTCTTTTGCAGCTGCTTCAATCACTTTCATATCTACGGATTTCTCTTGCAAAGAAATATTGCTTGCAATAGTGTCGGCAAATAAAAAGACATCTTGTAAAACCACAGCAATATGAGAACGCAAAGAATGTAATTTATAGTCACGAATATCGGCGCCATCAATAAAGATGTTTCCGGAATTAATCTCATAAAAACGGTTTAAAAGATTAATGATAGTAGACTTACCTGCCCCAGTTGCTCCAACAATGGCGACTGTTTCTCCTGCTTTTACATCAAAAGAAATTCCATGTAAAACCTCTTCATTTTCCAAATATCCAAAACGGACATCTTTGAATTGTATATTCCCTTTAACCTTATCTTTTACTAAACTACCAGCATCGTCTATATGGCTTTCCGTATCAATAATCTTGAATACTCTATTTGCCGCCACCATTCCCATTTGTAGCGTATTAAATTTATCAGCGATTTGACGCAATGGTCTAAATAACAAATCCATCAAAAAGAAAAAAGCGAAAATAGAACCGGTATCATTTAGCATTTGATCATCAATATTTTGAATTACCCCAAAATAAACAACCAAACCAATACCAATAGAATATGAAATTTCAGCGATTGGAAAAAAGATAGAGTTGTACCAAACCGTTTTCAACCAAGCATTTTGATGCTTTTCATTTATCGCTCTAAATTTTTCTTTTTCAATTTCTTCACGATTAAACAACTGCACTATTTTCATACCGGCAATACGCTCTTGCACAAATGAATTCAAGTTTGAAACTTGGGCTCTTACTTCAATAAAAGCAACTTTCATCGCTTGTTGAAACAACCGAGTAGCAACTAAGATTATTGGTAATATGGCAAAAACAATCAAGGCAAGCTTCCAATTAATATAAATCATTACAAAAGCACCCGCTAACATTTTTAACAGGTCAGATACAATTACAAAGAAGCCTTGGCTAAAAATTTCACCTATACGCTGCATATCAGCTACTGCCCTTGTAACAAGCACTCCGATGGACGAATTGTCAAAATAGGTCATTTTAAAACCCATCATCTTTCTAAAAAGCTTAACCCGTAAATCTTTAATTACAGACTCACCCAATAAGTTGGCGAAATAATTAAAGGTCAATTGACAAATCACTTGTCCGAGCAAGACCCCTCCCATTACTAAAACCAAAACGGACAATAAGTCTAAATCACTTTCAGGTAGTGCTGTGTTTATAATTTGCCGAACTAATATTGGGGTAAAAACCGCAAAAGCTGCTAAAAATATAGCCACAAAAGCAACCAACCAAAAAATAGATCTGTATGGTTTTGTAAAGGCAAAAACCCTTTTAAAAAGTCTGAAATCAAATGCTTTACCTTGTTCTTTTTCGTTACTCATTAAATAGCTTTTCTGGGTATCGTATTTTAGTTAAATATAATCCTTTTGCAGGTACTGAGGCACCTGCCATACTCCTATTTTTACTTTCGATAATCGCTCTTATTACCTCCGGTGATTTCTTACCTAATCCAATCTCTAGTAAGGTACCTACAATTGCTCGAACCATGTTTCTTAAAAAACGGTCTGCCGTTATAGTAAATACTAATTTATCTTCTTTTTGCTCCCAAACAGCTTTCTTAATTTTACATAAAAAGGTTTTCACGTCAGTATTCGTTTTTGAAAAGCACTCAAAATCTTCGTACTCTAATAAAACTGCAGCAGCCTTGTTCATGGCCTCAATATCTAAAACAGACCAAATAAAGTGTGCACTCTCTGAGTAAAAAGGGTTCTTTTCTTGGACCAACCAATACTCATACGTACGTTCTAAAGCATCAAAACGTGCATGGGCATCTGGTGTAACTGAACAAATATCTTTTATCGCTATATCGGTAGGTAAATAATTATTTAATCGCTGGGCTAAATCCGATGGAGAAGGCATCAAGTCAAAATCAAAATGTGCAAACATTTCTTTAGCATGTACACCAGCATCTGTTCTGCCAGCTCCTAGAACGTTTACTTTTGACCTTAAAAGCGTTGAAAGGCCTTCTTCTAAAACTTGTTGTACTGTAATTGCATTGGGTTGATTCTGCCAACCGTGATATGCCTTTCCGAAATAAGAGAATTGAACAAAATATCTCAACCTAAACAACTATTTTTAACAGGATAAAGATACTTGAAACCATAGGAAGGTTTGTTACCCCATTTTAATTTAGCATATTTTTAGCGTTATGACCAAAATTCTATTGCTTTCTGACACCCACGGTCATATGGATGATGCCATATTGAAGTATGCAAGAAGCGCCGATGAGATATGGCATGCTGGAGATATTGGAAATCTTGAAGTTACAGACCAACTAGAGGCTATTAAACCTTTAAAAGGTGTATATGGTAATATTGATGACCATATTATTCAAAAAGAGTTTCCCGAGCATAACCGTTTTTTCTGTGAAGGTGTTGATGTTTGGATTACTCATATTGGGGGCTACCCTACCAAGTATAACGTTAGGGTTCGTGAAGAGATTAAAGCAAATCCTCCAAAACTATTCATATGTGGGCATTCACATATTTTAAAAGTAATGCATGATAAAAAATTAGATGTACTTCATATGAACCCTGGGGCATGCGGAAAACACGGTTTTCATGCTGTTAGAACCATGCTTAGATTTCAAATTGACGGAGAAAAAATTAGTAATCTAGAAGTCATCGAATTAGGTAAACGATAAACATGAAGAAGCTTTTAAACATCATTTTAATTTTTATGTTTGTGAGTTGTCAAGCGCAAACTACCCCAGAAGTATCTTTAGTTATTTTAGGCACAGTTCAAGACGGTGGCAGTCCTCATATTGGCTGTAAAAAGGATTGTTGTAGCACGTTATTTGATCATCCGAACCCGGATAGAAAAGTGGTCTCACTGGGTGTTATCGATCATACAAACAAAAAAACCTTCCTTTTTGATGCTACACCTGACTTACCCTCACAGTTTAAACTTTTGAAAGAGTGGGGTCAAAAAGACGAAGAAGCTCCTGACGGAATTTTCTTGACCCATGCCCATATTGGTCATTATACAGGCCTAATGTTTTTAGGTCGTGAAGCAATGGGCAGTTCATCGGTACCCGTTTATGCCATGCCAAAAATGCAATCTTTTCTTAAAAACAATGGCCCTTGGAGTCAGTTGGTGGCTTTGAAAAATATTGAGCTCAAAGAAGTTAAAAATGAAGAAGCCGTAGCGGTAACAAACAAGCTTAAAGTTATACCTGTTACAGTACCTCATCGCGACGAATTTTCTGAAACTGTTGGGTATACCATTATCGGACCGCAAAAATCTGCACTTTTTATCCCAGATATTGACAAATGGTCTAAATGGGAAAAATCAATTATTGATGAAATTAAAAAGGTAGATTATGCCTTTTTAGATGCCTCTTTTTTTGATGGTAATGAAATTAATAATCGTGATATTTCTGAAATACCGCATCCATTTGTTATTGAAAGTATGGCTCTTTTCAAATTATTACCAGCATCAGAAAAGAACAAAGTACATTTCATCCATTTTAATCACACAAATCCATTATTAAATACCAGTAGTGATGAGGCCAAATTGGTCCTAAAAAATGGTTTTAATATTTCAAAATTTAATGATGTTTTTGGCTTGTAGTAAGGATGATAAATTTATTCGTCTAACACCTCAAATAATAAAAAATCATCATGAAATCAACATTAAAAATTTTAGCAATCTTATCACTTGTATTTATAATTTCTTGTGCTGAAAAAGTAAAAAAAGAAGTTGAAAAAATGGAAGATACTGCTATGGAAGCAGAGGTGACTCCTAAATACGATACGAGCGACCCGCAAAGTATTTTAAAAGCAATTGAATACGCACACGGAGGGTGGAATGACCTTTGGAAAAAGAAAGATGTGCAATACACTTATAACTACTATAGCACTGACGCCGACAAAACAGACCTATCAACGGAGCGTTATATTTTTAAAAACGAAGCATCTTTTGGCCATTATACCCAACATGAGATTAATGTAATGCCAGAGGTAGATGGTGTTATAACCCACAGTTTTGATGGTGTAAATACTGCAGTACATATTGAAGGTGAAAAAACTGAAGATGCTCAAGGTAATGCAGTTGGAGACTTTATCCGTAGAGCAAATTATTTTTGGTTTGTAATGCCTTATAAATTAAATGATAAAGGAACAATTACCACTTATATTGGCCAAGAAGAGCTCAATGGTATAGCCTATGACAAATTACATGTAACATATGATCCAGAATTAACGGGTAAAGAACAAAATGACATTTATATTTTATATGTAAACCCAGCGACTAAACTAATTGATCGTTTTTACTTTTCGTTACCATTTATGGGGGTGAATGAGCCAATCATAATTGCCGATTATGAATATGAAGACATTGATGGGCAAATGATAGCGACTAAAAGAAATTATTTCATGCCTAGCTCTGATGGATATGCTGAGGCGCCAAATTTGATACAAACATTAACCGACATTAGTTTCAATAACGGTTTTACTCTGGAAACTATAGCGATTATGCCCGAGTAAGCATTTTAAAAAAAGTATAAAGCAAAAAACCCCGATGTTTCCATCGGGGTTTTACGCACTAATACTACTAAGATGTTAGGTTTAACGCAAACGATCTACAGATTTTACAAGATCTTCATCCTTTTTGATAGCTCTGTTGGCCAGAACTAGAAAAACGATAGAAAATACAGGAATCAGCATCCCAATACCCTTCTCAGAAACCGCCGTCTCTCCGGATAAGTTTAGTGATCGGTAAACGAAAAATCCTAGTAAAAAAAGATTTAATATCATGTTCAGTCTGTTCAAAACAAACTGGTTTTGTCTTTTCTTAAATAAAAATATTGCAACAACGGCCAAAATGGCTACTGCGTAAAAAACAATAGAAATCAGTATGTCATTTTTCGCAAAGAATTCTTTATTCTCAGATGCTACCCAAAGATTAACAAAAAAGGGCAGTATTGCTGAGAGCAAAGCAACTATGGTTAAATATAACGTCTGAATTCGTTGAATCATTGTAATTTCCCTTTAGGGACAGCAAAAATACGTGTCTTTTCGATAAATAGCCCTAGTTGTTGAAAAATAATTTGTATCATTGTATCGTTATTAAAAAACACTTACCCCGGGAAATCTTCCCAATTGTAATATCAAGAATAACATTTTACTTCAAAATTTATATACAAGTCTAACTTATTGATTACTTAATGTTCGAGATTTCAGATCTAAAAGCAAAAAAGCTTCCTGAGCTACAGGAAATAGCAAAAGGATTAAACATTCCTAAATTTAAGACCACCAAAAAACTGGATTTGGTCTATCAAATTCTTGATGTTCAAGCATCAAACCCAAAAGCGGTAGCATCCACTGTAACTAAGGCCCCTGTGCAAACAGAAGAAAAGCCTAAAAGAGCAAGAGCTCCTCGCAAAGAAGTTAAAAAGCCAGAAGCTGAAAAACCAGCTGCTCCGGCTACTGAGGAAAAGGTTATCCCTCAAAAAAATAATAATGGCCAACCTCAGAAAAGAGAGCCTAGAAAACCAAATCCTCAGCAGAAAAACCATAACCAAAAGAGGGACCAACGCAAACCAAATCCGCGTCCGCATCAAGACAAAAAGAACAACAACTTTGATAAAGATTTAAAGAACAGGTATAAAGAACCTGAATTTGAATTTGACAGTATTATTGCTAGTGAAGGTGTTCTTGACATTATGCAAGACGGATATGGGTTCTTGAGATCATCAGATTACAACTACTTATCATCACCTGACGATATTTATGTATCACAATCTCAAATACGTTTGTTTGGCTTAAAAACCGGTGATACCGTTCTTGGTAACGTGCGCCCACCAAAAGAAGGAGAAAAGTATTTTCCTTTAATTAAGGTGAACAAAATAAACGGTATTGACCCACAGGTAGTTCGTGATAGAGTTTCATTTGAACACTTAACACCACTTTTTCCTAAAGAAAAATTTAATTTGGCCGAACGCCAAAGCACAATATCAACCAGAATTATTGATTTGTTCTCACCAATAGGTAAAGGGCAACGTGGTATGATTGTATCACAACCAAAAACTGGTAAAACAATGTTACTTAAAGACATTGCAAACGGTATAGCAGCCAATCACCCCGAGGTGTACCAAATCATTTTATTGATTGATGAACGCCCAGAAGAGGTTACTGATATGCAGCGTAATGTGCGTGGTGAGGTAGTTGCCTCTACTTTTGATAAAGAGGCTACCGAACATGTTCGTGTTGCTAATATTGTTTTAGAAAAAGCAAAACGTTTGGTCGAATGTGGCCATGATGTTGTTATCCTTTTAGATTCTATAACACGTTTAGCAAGAGCATATAATACAGTGCAACCAGCTTCAGGTAAGGTATTATCTGGTGGTGTTGATGCTAATGCATTACATAAGCCTAAACGTTTCTTTGGTGCAGCTCGTAACATTGAAAATGGAGGGTCTTTATCCATTATTGCTACAGCATTGACAGAAACAGGTTCAAAAATGGATGAGGTTATTTTTGAAGAATTTAAAGGTACCGGTAATATGGAGCTTCAATTAGATCGTAAAATTTCTAACAGAAGAATATTCCCTGCAATTGACTTAACGTCTTCAAGCACGCGTAGAGACGATTTATTACTAGATGAATCGACTATTCAGCGTATGTGGATCATGCGCAAGTATCTTGCAGATATGAACCCAGTTGAAGCTATGGAGTTTATAGAGCAACGCTTTAAACAAACTAAAAACAACGAAGAATTTTTAATGACCATGAATCAATAGGTCGACAAAAATATCTCACTAACATCAAAAACCCCAATGGAATACCATTGGGGTTTTTTGGTAAATATATTGCTTTCACTTTTTTAATAACATTGATTTCATTTTAAAAATGAAGTTTTTTCTTACCTTAAAGGGATATTTTAAGATACATTATTAACCCTTTAATTCTACAAAATGAAAAGACACGTTTTGAACAGTGCAGCTGATGTTTTTGTGCTTCAAAGTAGCGCAAACAAACAAGTTGCCCTACCACAAAAGTCCATTGACATTGAAATGGCCAAAGTCTACTACAACAACTTCTACAACACAAGGCTTGCCAATGGCATTCAAAATCAAACCAAGGCTACATGGTTTGAACTTGATGGGCTCAAAAACTATTTCAATAATGTAATAGAACTATGTGCTAACAGGGACATAGAAATCACAAGGTTTGCTTTTTTATTGGGGGCTACAAAAAAAGGTAATCGAACGGTTTTAATAGCTCCTGTCACCTATGACGAAAAACTTGATCTTCAAAGGGCATTCTCTTTGGACAATGACAATATAACCTATCTATACCGCTTCCCGGGTGAAGACCATAGTGATGTTCAAAACTTTAAAGGGCTCCACTCTACATCACAAAGCTTGGTTCTCTCGAGTTCAGGTATGGTATCAAGTGCCAAGGCCATTGAGCTTTATAACAATTACCATGATACAATATTGGCCCCAAACAGCGATAAGTTAGCTTCTGATAGCAGGTTTGTTTATTACGAAAAAGGGGAGTTTGAAAACTATATTTCATTCTTGTGCGAACAAGCTCAGGAAAACAACATTGGCATCTCGGGCATCAATGCCATTTTTGGTGCAAAGAACGATTATGAGAGTGAAGGCATGTTTGCTAATCTGGTAACCTTGTTTTTTGCCCCAACTGTAGAAGGGTCAAAAACCGCAGTGATCACCTCTTTCGATGCTCCCAAAGAAAACGTACTTGACCTTAGAAATGATAGATGGGACAGCACCAAAGAAAAAGCCTTGATAACCACAATGTTTAATAGAGGGAGTGGTGCCCCTCCACCGTATCATTGGGATTGATATTAAATCTGGCGTAAATCAAACCCCAATGGTAGCTACCGTTGGGGTTTTTTGTTAAATGTGTTGAAATAAAAAGCATATCTTTAGCGAAGATTCCCCCAGCTATTGTAATCTTTTAACACTTTATGTATGAAAAACACTAACAAATTATTCTGGTCATTTTTGGGGTTAACAGTTATACTGACATCATGCCAAGAACAGCCAAAAAAAGAAAACCCTGCGGCCATTGCCGCGGAAGCCGAACAAGTTATTTACGAAGCTCCTAAACAAATCATTTCCCTTGAAGGCGCCGATTCTTTATATATCAATTATAAAGACAGAAGGGCAACAAACATTGTTGAAATGGAAGCGAAATATCAAGAAGATAAAAAACCTTTTGTACCCACACAGTTTGTTACTTTTGATATTGAAGTACTACAAAACTATTTAAACTATGTACAACAAGAAGCAAAAACTGGGGGTGTCCAAGCGGATAGTCTTCGTATTTACTTAGGGAATTATGGTATCACAAAAAATTATAAAAATCGGCATAACACAGTTTTTCTAGTACCTACAGCCAAAACAGATGATGGATATGGTGGAATTTACCTTGATGATGGTAATGCCAAATTAATAAGAGATTATTGGAAAAGTAGTTCCGAGGAGAATGACAAAGAAAAATCAAAAGCATCCTTTCTTCCTAACTTTAATACTAGAATGATGGATAATCATGAAAGTTTAATTTTAAATTTTGGCAGCTGTTGTACTAACCTCAACGGAGATTTTTAAACTATGTTCCAAGAGTTCATGGAATTTATTTTAAACAGATATTTTTTAATTGTTTATGGAATAACTTGGTTCTTTTCTGTAGCTAATTACAAAAAATATTTTGATACTATTTTAAAGTATTTTCCTATACTAATTGCATATACCTTTTTCAATGAACTCTTGGGTGCTTTAGTAATACATGAAAGATTTGCATTATTCTCAAAATTTAGTGAGGCCAATGCCTTAGTTTATAATATATATGCTATCATTTTTTTTCCATATTTCTTTTTCATTTACTGGAAACTTATTGAAAACAAAAAGTATAAAAACTTTGTGAAGTATATTGCTATAAGCGCAATTGCAGCTATTATTATCAATTCTCTCTTCTTTAACCCTTTAATAAAAGCACTTTATTTTGCCATCGCCTATTGCTCCATAGTCCTAGTGTTTTGCATCATTCTCTATGAATTAGGTAAGAAAACAAAAACGATTGGTTACCCTGAAAAATACAATTTGTTGAGATGGGTTTCGGCAGGTCTAATTATATTTTATTCAATTTTTCCAGTAATTTTTCTAATCCGCTTTTTTAATCCTATTATTTGGGCTGATTATAATCTCGGTCCAATTCAGAAAATACTTATAATTGTAATGTACTTGCTTTTTTGTATCGGTTTCCATTTGAGTAAAAGAAGAGCATTTCGTTAAATTTATTTAGTGGTAGAGTTTTTAAAATCGGGTTATACGATCGTTCTCTATCTGGTCATTCTTATAGTGGCAATTGTTAACTATCGTCAATATTTTGATACCGCATTAAAATACTTTCCTATTTATATTGCTTATACCTTCTTTACGGAATTGCTTGGCTACTTTATTATAACCTACGAACATTTTAGCTTTTTTTCCGATTTGGCATATTCCTGGCATAATGTTGGTATTTACAATTTGTATAGTGTAATCATGCTAAGCTTTTTTAGTTGGGTATATTATCGTGTACTTAAAAAACATGCGCACAAAACACTGGTACGTTGGGGAAGCTTCATTGTACTGAGCACCTATTTAATAAGTTGTTTTTTTCAAAACCCCTTGCATACTGGTCTATTTTATTCAAAGGCCTTGGCATCTTTTTTTTTGATACTGCTCGTTCTTCTCTACCTTAAAGAAAAAAGAATTCAAAGCACAAGAATTTTCAATAAAAGAAACCTGATGCTTTGGGTAAGTTTAAGTTTACTCATATTTCATCTATTTTTTCCTTTCTTATATGTTATTGGCTTTTTAAAACCCGAGATTTGGATTGAATACCATTTTAGAGCTATTCTAAAAATATTAATTGTGATCTCGTATTCCTTCTTTCTAATTGGTCTTGTTCTAGGCCGTCGTAAAGCTTTCCATTAAATTCCAGTTCACATCAGATTTCTTTAACTACACAACATTTCGGTGCAGTTCATCGGATATTTATATCGTTTTGTAGTCTTTTTCGTTCATTTGTTAGAGTTTTTATGTTCGAACCAATTATCGATAGATTTTGGCCTTACATCTAAACTTACCCTTGTTCCAAATATTACAACACCTACTTGCCCTCCAAAAAAATGATATTTGGGGGCTCAAATTTTAAAGCTATGAATACAAAAAGCATTTTTAGATTCCTTTTTATTCCTGTTTTTCTGCTTACTATACAGTCGTGTGTTAAGGACACACTCACTGAAACTGTAAGTCCAGAAGAAGAAACCGTTGTTGAAGAAGAGGAAGAATCATCAACGAATGACATTACTAATTTACAGATACCAGAAGGTTTTGAGTTTGAAACCTCAGAAACGGTAACTGTTACTATAAACGATAATGCTTCAAATGCCATCTATACAGTTTATGCCTACGACGATAGACAATACAATATTGAAGAGGTTGATATTATCAATGATGAAGGACAGGCCGATACTGCAGTAACTTTTGAATCTGATGAACTCAATCAAATTTTATTTAAAGGAAGGCCGGTAAATGGTGTTTTAGAACAAACTATCATGTCACCGTCTTACTATTCACAGGTATATATTCGCCGAAAAGAAGGCAATATGTTTACTTCTCAAATAGTCGATATTCAAAATGGGGCTGCTAACTATATATTTTCAGATGCCACCAACAAAATTAGGCAGGCAGAAATAGCAAGCTTTAAACACAAAATCACCCAAAGTAGAATGGGTGCTAAAAATGTTGAGATTGACACCTTGTTTGCTGTTAATGGATCAGGGCAATTATTTTCAATAAACCCACTCAATGGTAGTTTAAAAGAACTAGCTGCCATGCCCATGGGTAGTTATACTGCTGCCATTGATCATGCCAACATGTATTTATATTCTATTGGAAAAAATAATGGAAACCCATTAATGCGCTATGATATGATTAATGATGCATGGACAACTATTTCCAATCTTGGTATGGGAGGTCCACGTTTGGCGTTTAATGACAATGATGGTTTATTATATTTTTCAACTAGATCTAAAGTATACACTATAGACCCATCAAACGCCACAGTACTTAACACCTGGGACATCAACAACCTTAATAACAATAGCGGAGGTGATTTAGCATTTTCAGCTGATGGCACTTTGTTTTTAAGCAGTTTTGGCGGGTTATATCGCTTGGATTTAGATGCTGATAATGTTTATCAAGCCACTCGTATTAGTGCTGACAACCTACCTTTTAACCCTACCTCAATGACCTTTGATTCTAATGATGAACTTTGGTTAGCAGCAAACGGTTCTGATTCTGATTTAATCATCATGGATACCGTGACTGGAGGTTGGGAATACATTTATGGTCCTAATTCTACTTCTGGAGTAAATCTTGGTCGTACAGTAAATGATTTAACGACGTATACGGTATCAGAAGATATTGAAGATCCTGATACAGATGGCGATGGTATTACAGATAGTGATGATGAATATCCTGATGATCCAGATAAAGCCTTTGAAACGTTTACACCAAGTAAATATGGTTGGGGTACCCTAGCTTTTGAAGATTTATGGCCATACCTAGGAGACTACGACTTCAATGATACAGCAGTAAACTATAGGTTCGTTGCAATTCAAAATTCTTTAAATGAAGTTGTTCAATTAGATATTTTCTTTGAAGTTACTTCTGATGGGGCTGGTTTATCTAATGCCATGGGGCTTGAATTAGAAAGTATTGCCCCGAACCAAATAGAATCGGTTGTTGGTAACGTTTTAACAGAAGGCTTTATTAATGTTGCGGCAAACGGCACCGAAGAAGGACAAAGTAGAGCGGTAATCATATTATTTGATAATAATGAAACCATGCTTAACGTAGCGACAGAGGTCAATGTGAAATTTACAACACCATTATCTGTTGCCCAAGTTGGTATCGCACCTTTTAATGCCTTCTTAATCATAAATAAGGAAAGAGGAAGAGAGATTCATTTACCTAATAGATTACGAACTAGTCTAGGGGTAAATACGGTTGATGTTGACGGAATTAATCAAGATCCTGATGGTAATTATCAGACGGATTCTCGATTACCTTGGGCCATTAACGTTATGCATAACTTTAAAGTACCTAAAGAACGAGTTCCTGTTAATGAGGCTTATAACTTTTTTAATGATTGGGCATCATCAGGAGGAAATAGTTACTCTGATTGGTACAAAGACAACCCTGGATATCGAAATATAATCTATATAATAGATGAGCAGTAAAACTAAAAAAGCCCTTCAATGAAGGGCTTTTTTTTATGATAAATGACCAATACTACAACGTAGCCACTTTAGTCATTAATTTGCTTTTCAAGTTAGAAGCTTTGTTTGGGTGAATGATATTTCGCTTAGCAAGCTTATCAATCATACTAACAACTGAAGGCAACATAGTTTCAGCAGCTTTTTTATCCTCTTCACCACGCAATTTTCTAATCGCGTTACGAACAGTTTTATGTTGGTATCTGTTACGTAAACGTACTGCCTCGTTTCTTCTAATTCTCTTTAATGCCGACTTATGATTTGCCATTACTTTATTTTAAAATTAAAAGTTGAATCTTTTGATTCAACATTTTTATGTTTTTATTGTTGTAGCCCGTAGGGGAATCGAACCCCTGTTACCAGGATGAAAACCTGGCGTCCTAACCCCTAGACGAACGGGCCATGAACTAAATATTCAAAATATCTATGTCACACTGTAAACTCAGTAAAACACTTTATTTTCAATATTTAAATGAACTTCGTAGCCCGTAGGGGAATCGAACCCCTGTTACCAGGATGAAAACCTGGCGTCCTAACCCCTAGACGAACGGGCCTTAGGGTCGCATAATTGCGGATGCAAAAATACAACTATTTTTAAGTATTGCAAGGCCTAATTATGATTTTTTAGTTCTACTAATATGCTTTGGCAAAAAGTACTCTAAATGAAGAAGGTTTACCAGTGACCATACACCGCCCCTCTTCTTCAATAACATCAATAGGAATACAGCGTGTTGTGGCTTTTGTTTCTGTTTTGATTCTATCTTCAGTTTCCGTGGTTCCGTCCCAATGTGCGGCAATAAATCCTCCTTTTTCTTCTAAAACCTGCTTAAATTCATCATAACTATCCACGTTCGTGATATGCGACTCTTGATAGGTTTTGGCTTTACTATAAATATTGGTTTGAATATCTTCTAAAAGCGTAGTGATTTTTTCAACCGCATCACCAGATGTAATAGTTTCTTTTTCTAAAGTATCTCTTCGCGCTATTTCAAACGTGTCGTTTTCTAAATCACGTTGGCCAACGGCAAGTCTAACAGGTACTCCTTTTAATTCATACTCATTAAACTTAAAACCAGGTTTATGCGTATCACGATTATCATACTTAACCGAAATACCTTTAGAACGCAGTTCTTTCACTAAGGGATTAACCTTTTCAGTGATAGCATCAAGTTGTTCTTCTCCTTTGTAAATAGGAACAATAACCACTTGAATTGGCGCTAATTTTGGAGGCAGTACTAAACCATTATCGTCACTATGCGTCATAATAAGAGCACCCATTAACCGTGTTGAAACACCCCATGAAGTAGCCCAAACATGATCTTGTTTTCCTTCTTTATTTGCAAATTTTACATCAAAAGCTTTGGCAAAATTTTGACCCAAAAAGTGTGATGTACCAGCTTGTAAAGCTTTACCATCTTGCATTAATGCTTCAATACAATAGGTTTCAACCGCACCAGCAAAACGTTCACTTTCAGTTTTTGTCCCCTTAATTACAGGTACTGCCATATGGTTTTCAGCAAAATCAGCGTAAAGATGCATGATCATATCGGCTTCTTCAATAGCTTCTTTTTCAGTTGCGTGAGCTGTATGCCCCTCTTGCCATAAAAACTCAGCTGTTCTTAAAAACAAACGTGTACGCATTTCCCAACGAACGACATTTGCCCACTGGTTTATTAAAAGTGGTAAATCACGATAAGATTGAATCCATTTACGATAAGTATCCCAAATAATAGTTTCTGAGGTTGGTCTAACAATTAGTTCCTCTTCAAGTTTAGCATCTTCATCAACTACGATACCACTTCCGTCTTCTGCATTTTTAAGTCTATAATGCGTAACTACAGCGCATTCTTTAGCAAAGCCTTCCACGTGACTGGCTTCTTTACTTAAGTATGATTTTGGTATAAACAAAGGGAAATAAGCATTTTGATGTCCTGTATCTTTAAACATCTTATCAAGACCAGCCTGCATTTTCTCCCATATCGCGAAACCGTATGGTTTTATTACCATACAACCTCTTACACCTGAATTTTCGGCTAAATCTGCCTTAACAACAAGTTCATTATACCATTTAGAGTAATCTTCTGCTCTACTCGTTAATTTTTTTCCCATTAAATATAGTTTGGCACAAAACTTGTGACTTGATTAACAAAAATAGTGTGGTAAAACTAACTATTTTTCATATGTTCAACAATAAAAATAAAAAGATGCAACATTCGCTACTCCACCAAAAATTTCAGTCTGTCGTTTTATTACCCTTAATGGCAATCATAATGGTATCATGTGGCTCATACCAACAAGCTTCTTATTACGATGACGATGGAATTTATTCTAATGGTAACCAAACAGTTGCTGTTGAGAAAAAGTCGGCTGAAGCTGTAAAAACAGCACAGCTAGAAAATAATATTTATGGTGATTATTTTGGAGAAAAAGCTAATGAGTACGACGAAATACTAGAATCAGAAATCTTTACTGATGTAGACGGGTATTATAGTGGAGTACAAAACGACACTATTCCATTAGGAGAAAAAACAGATTATTTAGCATATAATAATACGTATGAAGGCAACCCCGGTTGGGGAGACAATCCTACGAATTTAAGCATCAACGTTTACGGTGGTAATAATTGGGGATGGAATGATCCTTGGTTATGGGGCGGTGGCTTTGGTTGGGGTTGGAACAACCCATGGAGATGGAATCGCTTTGGTTGGGGCGGCGCTTACGGCTGGGGCTGGGGCGGTGGCTTCGGTTGGGGTTGGAATAATGCTTGGGGCTGGAATGGTGGTTACGGCTGGAATAATTGGGGCTATGCTGGTTATGGATGGAATAGACCTTATTATGGAGGATATTATAATAATAACGTAGCCTACAATAGAACAAGAAGAGCATCTTCAAGAAATACATTCGCATCAAATGCATTAAGAGGCAGATCTAATGTTCTTAATGATTCAAGAACAAGTACCTCTAGACTTCGCTCAAATAGTGGTCGTTCAAATATTAGTCGCTCAAGTGCGACTTCTAGAAGTGCAGCTACCAGAAGCTCTAGAACTTATCAAGGTAGAACTAGAACAACTGGCAGATCAATTAATGCCGATGCAATTGCACGAAATCGCAGTTATCGCACCAGTAGAAGTACTCGAGCAGTACCTAATTACAATCGTTCTTCACGCAGTAGTCAAGCAAGTCGCTCAACTACTCCAAGAACTAGTGGTTATAGTAGTGGAACAAGAACTAGTAGAAGTTCAATTGGGACTCGAAGTACTCGAGGATACCAGTCTTCAACACGTTCTGTACCTAGAACTAGTACTTATAGTCGTTCTTCTTCAAGAAGCTCAGGTTCTTACAGAAGCTCTGGCTCAAGATCATCAAGTAGAAGTTCTGGTTATAGAAGTTCTGGAAGCAGCTCAAGAAGCAGCGGTAGCTATAGAAGTTCAGGAGGTAGCTCTAGAAGCTCAGGTAGCGTAAGAAGTTCTGGTGGTTCAAGCAGATCATCTGGAAGTAGATCTTCAGGTGGAAGAAGTAGTGGACGACGAAACTAATTCCAAATTCATTTATAATAATTAAAGAACACAAAATGAGAAGCATTTTAACTTTCATAATGGGTATGGTATGTTTAATTGCGACAGCCCAAAATATCAATGATGTGGTCAGATTTGGCACTGAAAACCTTCAAGGTACCGCACGTTATCAAGCAATGTCAGGAGCTTTTGGAGCTTTAGGAGGAGATTTATCTTCATTAAATGTTAATCCGGCAGGTTCAGCTGTTTTTAATTACAGTCAATTCGGTGTTAGTGGAACAAACTATAATAGAAATAACGATGCCACTTATGGCAGCAGTACGCAAAACACCGATTTAAATTCTTTAGAATTCAATCAAGTGGGTGGAGTTTTTGTTTTTAAATCGCCAAACTCTCCCTGGAAAAAAATTGCTCTTGCCCTTAATTACGATTTGGTTCAAAATTTTGACAATGAGTTTTTTGCCTCAGGTAATACGGATCAAGGGATTGACAATTATTTTCTAAACTTTGCTCAAGGGGTTCCTTTTGGTGATTTACTATTAGGGTCAAATGAATTTTTGGAAGAAGGTTACCTTCGAATCGGTGCACAACAAGGTTTTGCGGACCAACAGGCATTTCTAGGATATTTTGGAGGAGTTATCAATCCAACGGATGATACTAATAACGCCAATACAAGTTATGTTTCCAACGCACAATACTCAAGTGTCAATCAACAATATCGTCAAAGTACCAGTGGTTATAATAGTAAGTTTACAGCAAATTTAGCTGGTCAATATCAAAACAATTTATACCTAGGCGCTTCCTTAAACTTTCATACCATCTTTTATGATAAGATTAGCTTTTTTGATGAAACAGGTTATGACACTGGCTCACCTATCCAGAACACCACATTTGATAACTTTTTACATACCGAAGGCACTGGCTTCTCATTTAGCTTAGGTGCGATAGCCAAGTTGAACGATAATATAAGAGTTGGGGGAAGTTATCAATCACCAACATGGTATAACTTAACAGACGATACCTCACAAAGAATAAATTCAGAGCTCGCAGATGATGATATTAACTTTATAGATTTCAATATTGTGAATCTTTTTGAGGCATATCGCATACAAATACCCTCCAAGCTTACAGGTAGTCTAGCCGTCGTTTTTGGTAAAGACGGTCTTTTAAGTTTTGACTACGGGTATCAAGATATGTCTCAAGCTGAATTACGACCAGACTCTGATCCGAGCTTTGCTGCTGAAAATGATTTTATTGCAAATCAACTAGGCGATGTTAACACTTATAGAATAGGTGGTGAATATCGGATTGACCGCGTTAGCCTCAGAGGTGGGTATCGTTTTGAAGAAAGTCCCTATGAAACTGAAGGAATTATTGGTGACTTAGAAGGTTATTCAGGTGGTATAGGATATGATTTTGGAGGCAGTAAATTGGATTTAGCCGTGAACAGAACCGAACAAGAGGTGAGTGAACTACTGTTTGACAGCGGTATTGTAAATTCCGCATTAGTTGATAGAATTAATACCAATGTTACCTTATCGTATACTTTAAAATTCTAAAAAGAAAATAGCAAGAATAGGTCAACTGAAAAGTTGGCCTTTTTTTATCGTACAAGTGAAAAGTGATTTCTAACTGTCTTGGCAACTATTGCGGTTTGTTCATCTCTCTCATATTCAATTCTAAACCAATAATCGGAAGAAGGTAAATCAGTACCATTAAAGGTACCGTCCCAGCCTAGCGTAGTTTCATCCAATTGTTTTAATAATTTTCCATAACGATCAAAAATAAATATTGAAGGATCTATCAACTGATCAATTCCTAAAACATTCCAATTATCATGAATTCCATCTCCATTAGGGGTGAAGAATTTAGGGTAGCCAACAACGACAAACTCTATAGGCTCAGTTGCTCCACAACCGTTTTTATCATTAATAATTACTGTGTTGATTCCTGGGGGCACATCAAGAAAAATGGGGTCGTCTTGAAAATCACCACCATTTATTGCGTACTCGTATGACCCATCACCGTCAACTACGATTTCAACATTATAAGAATCTGGATCATCTGAAGTAATTAAATCTTCAAGAACTATAACTTCTTGTAAAACGGGAACAGCAAAAAATGTAATTAAAATACCACCATTATCAATAACCGTTGGTGGTGTACCAGATGCAGTGGTAATGGTAACGAAATATCTACCAGAATTTGGGCTAGTAACCACCAATTCAGAACCAAAAACTCCTGTTCCAGTTAAAATATCATCAATAGTTCCATCATCATCATAATCAACACTCCATTCAATATTTGCAATATCAGAACCAGCCGGCGAATTTAATGCAGTTAATACGATATCTGGATCACCTTCACAGGCAATAATATCTAAACCCAAAAACTCATCGCGTAAAGTACAATCTAGTGCGGTATCTTGATTGGCATTTACAGATGTTCCAGTAAAAGTAAGTTCAAATGATTCTGCATCCCCGTCAAAGTTTGTATTAAAATTATTGATGAGCAGATAATAAATTTCACCTGCAACAACATCAATGTATTCATCGTAAGTGTTTTGACTACCCGTAACATTCGGAGCTCCAATTTGACCATTATCAGGATTAATACCAATTCCTGTAAAATCTGTGTCATTTACTTCATAGTTACAACGTATTGGCTGTGCTGTTCCATCACTTATTCCAGCACAATCTGAATCTGGTCCATAAAGAGCAAAATCCCATTCTGAGGTTACAATTCCGCCAGGTGTAACTGGTAAGGCCTCGATATTAAAACCAATTTGACCATCTGTTCCTGCTCTAAACACATACCATGAGGTGTTATTTTCAATGTTAGCAGAAGATACACTGCCTTTCTCTAAACATCCTGTTTGCCGTATAACATCTGGGTCAAAATCGTCAATATCTCCATTACCGTCTGCAGTACCCATAATTGGGGCATCTGCACAAACCGGTATGGCTGTTCTACAGTCTGGAGCGTTTTGTGCCTGTAAACTAAAAATGGCACAGAAAAAGAAAAGATTGATAGCACAAAATAGTGTTCGCATAGAATTTGGGGCTATTCTTATTTAAATATATAACTTAGGTAAAGACTATTTAGTATACGCCGGGTGAAAAATCGTTGAAATACATCAATTAGTTTAAAAACAACACTAACGTCTTAATGAAAAGTGGTTTTCTATAAATTTTGCATTTATTCTATTTCCATTATCATCGATAAAAGATAGTTGAAACCAATAATCCGACCCTGGTAGTGGCTCGCCATTGTGAGTACCATCCCAATCATTACTGGAATTATTAAGGGTTTTCAATGCTTTTCCATAACGGTCAAAAATGGAAACAACAGGGTCATTTAAATGTTCAATGCCCATTAAATTCCAATTATCATTTACCCCATCCCCATTAGGTGTAAAATAAGGTAGGTAGCCTATTACCGCAATTTCTTCTATAATATTTGCGCAACCTTGTAAATCTCGCATATAAATGGTGTGATTCCCAGGTAAAACACCTTCAAAAACTGGACTACTCTGATAGGGTTCGTCGTCAATTCTAAATTCAAAATCTCCTAACGCGTTAGGCACAATTTCAACCGTATTCTCAATGCTAAAATCACTGAATAGAACCTCCAAAATCTCAGGTAGCTCTGTCTCAATTACAGTAAAGGTTTGTGTACATACGCAAAAGACATTTGCTAAAGATGAGGTTGCAGTCAAAATATACTGTCCTGGTTGTGAAACATTTAATTCTGGTGTTGTTTCGCCTGTATTCCATGAATATTCAAACTCGATACTTGGAATACTTTCACCAATCGTAACAAATGAACTTAAATCGCAAAGGTAAATCTCTTCATCAGTCCCTAGCATAGGGGTTATCAATGTATTTAGCTCAAAACTAGCAGTGGCATCAAAGCAATTCGGATTTTGCACAGAAGCTATTCGAGCGAAAATCGTTTGTATTCCTGGCGTAGTAATCAATTGTTTTGCCAATTCATTTACACCCAAATCAGCATCTGCCTGAGATGAATAATAGCTAACTATGTAATCTGCTGAGTTTTGATTACCTAAAGCTTCATTATCCTTAGAAGTTAAATCAAAGCCAATCGAATTTTCGCAGGTAATCTCATCAATTATAGGATTGGTCGTCGGGGGCGATAAAAATGCTACTTGTACTTCACTAATTATCTGTTCTGTAGTTGTTACTACTAAAACACGATACATGGCACTTTGAGTAACCTGATAAGTTGCATTGTTTTCTCCGATTATCTCTTCAAAACCGCTACCAACATCTTGATACCAAACATAATTTGTTGCATTAGGGCTTGTGGCATCTAAAACAACAACCTCATTAGAACATGCCGCAATTGGTGGGCCTAACAAATTATTTATAATAGAACAATCTAAAGCATCATAAGGATTAGTTTCAAAAACATCACCTGAAAACTGAATTGAAAAACCTGAATTAACATCACTAAAATTGTTGATTAAAAGATAAAAATCTTGCCCAGGTTCAACCATTAACCATTCTCCATATTGCAATGTAGAAGTATCACCAGTAGGGTCCTCCCCTATTCCTATAAAAGAATTTTCATCTCTATTATCAAAAAAATTACAGCGAATCGGTTCACCTAAGTTATTACAGTCCGCGGCTTGATAAAGTGCAAAATCCCAATCTTCAGACGAGTCATGGCCGATATTAAAACCTAATTGTCCCGCAGCATTTGCTCTAAAACGATACCAAGCAGAATTAGATTCTATTGCCCCAGTTGTAGTTGCTTCTAAACATCCACTTGATACTGCTCCATTAAAGTCATCAATACCGTAGCCAATGGTACCACCATTGATGGGAGTATTATAGCATATCGGAATAGCATTAGAACATTCAGAAGAAATTTGTCCTAATGCGGCATGGTATGCCATGAGAAACAAAAAGAATATTATTACATGCCTGAGCATAAGTACTTGTTTGTTCGAGTATTGCTAAAATAAAATTGCCTTTCCCTTAACAATAATTTATGTTGCCAAAGCCGTTAATTCAGATGTTAAATAAACCATTAATGTATATCTTTGCGGTCCTTATCAAGCTTAAAATGAAAGTAGAACAGACTTTGGAAGAACAATATGAAGAACGGGGAGATGATCACGTTGGATCCTCTCAAGACACCCCAATGCGGAAAGATGCCTTTGAGCTAAGTGACACTGAGAAAATAAGTCGTATTCAAGAAAATGTAAGGGAGATTATGCTAACCCTGGGCTTAGATTTGGAAGATGACAGTTTAAAAGGAACTCCAAAAAGGGTTGCCAAAATGTATGTTAATGAAATTTTTGGAGGCTTACACCCAGACAGAAAACCTAAATCATCAACATTTGACAACAAATACAAGTATAATGAAATGCTTGTTGAAAAAAATATAACTCTTTATTCAACCTGTGAGCATCATTTATTGCCCATTGTTGGTAAAGCCCATGTTGCTTATATTTCAAATGGCACTGTAGTAGGTTTGTCAAAAATGAATCGGATAGTGGATTACTACGCAAAACGACCACAAGTACAAGAACGCTTGAATATTCAAATTGTAAAAGAGTTGCAAGAAGTTCTAGGCACTGAAGATGTTGCTTGTGTTATTGATGCTAAACATCTTTGTGTAAACTCTCGAGGTATTCGCGATATTGAAAGCAGCACCGTAACCGCCGAATATGGTGGTAAATTCAAAGAAGAAACGCTTAGGCGTGAATTTTTAGATTATATCAATCTTGACACCGAATTTTAATGCAATTATTTAAGAGCCAAGTCTTAAAAGTCTCCAATTCACTCTCAGGAAAAAAAGAAGTTTTTAAACCTATTAAAGAGGGATATGTTGGCATGTACGTTTGTGGTCCAACTGTTTATAGCAATGTTCATTTAGGCAATTGCAGGACTTTCATGTCTTTCGATATGATTTTTAGATACTTCAAACATCTTGGTTTCAAAGTACGATATGTTCGTAACATAACAGATGCGGGGCATTTGGTTGACGATGCCGATGATGGAGAAGATAAAATTGCTAAAAAGGCCAAACTAGAGCAGATTGAACCTATGGAGGTAGTTCAACGCTATACAGTAGATTTTCACGAAACACTTCAAAAGTTCAATTTTCTACCACCGAGTATTGAACCCACTGCTACTGGGCATATTATTGAGCAAATTGAAATCATTAAGCAAATAATAAAAAAAGACCTTGCATATGAAGTCAATGGTTCTGTATATTTTGATGTCATCAAGTTCAACGAAACCCATGATTATGGAAAATTGAGTGGACGTAAACTCGAGGACATGATTGCTAACACTAGGTCTTTAACTGCACAAGACGACAAACGCAATCCTCAAGATTTTGCACTTTGGAAAAAAGCAGAACCACAGCATATTATGAGATGGCCCTCGCCTTGGGGCGATGGATTTCCAGGCTGGCATCTTGAGTGTACTGCGATGAGTACCAAATACTTGGGAGAAAATTTTGATATACATGGTGGTGGTATGGATTTGAAGTTTCCACACCATGAATGTGAAATAGCGCAAGCCGAAGCTAGTACAGGACATACTCCAGTAAATTATTGGTTACATGCCAATATGCTCACGCTTAACGGCAAAAAAATGTCAAAATCCACCGACAATAACATTTACCCTAACGAGATTTTTAGTGGTGATAATAAGATTTTGAGCAAAGCTTTTAATCCGTCAGTTGTGCGCTTTTTCATGATGCAGGCACATTACACTAGTATTCTAGACTTAAGCAATGATGCCTTACTTGCTTCTGAAAAAGGTTACTATCGCTTGATGGAAGCTTTAAAATCCTTGGAAGAACTTGAGACTAGTTCTAAAACTGATTTTGATATTAAACACTGGCAACAAGGTTGTTATGATGCCATGAATGATGATTTTAACACGCCAATATTAATAGCAAATTTATTTGAAGCAGTTAAGCACATCAATCTAATTAAAGAAAAAAAGGAAGGCATTTCTAAAGAAGACAAAACAGTACTTAAAGGTATTTTACACACCTTTATTTACGAGGTTTTAGGTCTTGAAAATCAGAATAAAGTTGAAGGAAATTCGGATACCCTTTCAGGAGTTGTTGAGCTTTTAATTGACTTAAGAAACAACGCACGTGCTAATAAAGATTTTGGCACTTCAGATAAAATTCGTGACGAATTATTAGCTTTAGGTGTTCAATTAAAAGATGGAAAAGAAGGGACTACTTTTAGTCTTAATTCATGACTATTAAACAGATTTTGGTCTATTGTTCGATTACCACGCAATTAATTAAAATAAAGTGAAGTGAAAAAAATACTGATAGCTCCTTTTGTTTTTTTAGTACGAGCTTATCAATTATTGATATCACCTTATACTCCGGCTACCTGTCGCTACTCCCCTACTTGTTCCACTTACACTCTCAACGCGTTAAAAAAGCATGGTCTTTTTAAAGGAGGGTGGCTCTCTTTAAAACGTATTATTAGCTGTAATCCATGGGGAGGAAAAGGTTATGATCCTGTACCATGAAAATTGATAATAAAATTTTATTTTATCATAAATCAAAGACATTTCATACTTGTAACAAACAAACTAAAATCTAAGGACTAAAATCAAAGCGGTCTAGCATCAAATTTTTATCTTAGCTCAAAATCAAATCATATGTATTTTTTAGGCTTTAACTGGAATCCCGATGACATTCTATTCAAGATTGGTTTTATTCAAATAAAATATTACAATCTATTATGGATTTTAGCCTTTGTAGCTGGGTGGTACATCATGAAACAAATTTTCAAAAAAGAGAACAAGTCACTTGAAAAGCTAGATTCTCTTTTCGTTTATGCCGTCGTCTCAATTATGTTAGGTGCTCGATTGGGCCACGTATTATTCTATCAATCTGAATTACTAACAACTGACCCCTTATCTGTATTATTACCAATTAGAACAGTACCTGAATTTGAATTTACAGGTTTTACTGGTCTAGCAAGTCATGGTGCTACAATTGCTGCTTTTATTGCTCTTTTTCTTTTTTCAAGAAAATATAAAGACATGAGTTTTTTATGGTTACTAGACCGTGTAGCAGTGGTAAGTACTATCGGATGTGCTTTTATCCGAATAGGAAACTTTTTTAACTCTGAAATCAATGGAAATATTGTTGATAAGTCTTTCGCTTTAGCTACACGTTTTATTCGAGATTCAGATGACATGCCATCCTATAGGGCTATGCAAATAACTAAAGAAAAAACTGCTAGTGCTGCTTACAAAGCTATTGAAAACAAACCTGAATTTTCACAAGTACTTGAGAGCATTCCATACCGTCATCCTGCACAACTTTATGAGGCTTTTTTATATGTGCTTTTATTTGGCATCATGTGGTTCACTTATTTAAAGACTAATAAATCTCAAAAATCTGGATTCTTGTTTGGCCTTTTCATGGTTGGTCTTTGGACCGCGCGATTCGTCGTGGAATATTTTAAAAAGAGTCAAGGTGGATTTGAAGAAACTTGGGGAACTTTTTCAACAGGACAATGGTTAAGCATTCCTATGATTTTGATTGGACTTTACTTTATGTTTAGACCTACTAATGAAGTTAGTACTAAATAATGAAACTCCTATCTAATTCAATTATCTGTATAGTATTTACCCTAGTTATTTTTGGCTGTAAAGAAAACTCAAAAACTGAAATAAAAACTTCTCCAGTAGAATTTACTAAAGAAGGTGAATTGCAAATTTTCAAATCACCTACTGATTCCCTTTTAGTTCAATTGGACATTGAATTTGCCAAAACCGAATATGAAACTCAAACAGGTTTAATGTACCGAGAATCTATGGCAGAAAAGCAAGGCATGCTTTTTATCTTTAAAGAACCCGCTGTACATTCATTTTATATGAAGAACACGCAAATTCCTTTAGATATTATTTATATCGATGAAAATCAAAACATAGCTAGTTTTCAAGAGCATACAGAACCATTTAATGAATCAGGTTTGTCATCAAAAGTACCTATTCAATATGTACTAGAAATCAATGCTGGTCTTTCAGAAAAGTGGCTTCTAGAAGTTGGTGATCGTATTACATATTCTGAAAACTAAATGAATAATTTCTTGTTAGAAGGTCAAGAAAGTCATCGATTACACTTTCGTAAAATTACACCTGCAGATTTTGAATCTTGGCTTCCTTTTTATCATAACGCAAACTCGACAAAATACTGGGATGGCTTACCTAGCGACCCATTAATAGCTTGCCAGCAACAGTTTGATCGTATTTTTCAGCGTTATGAAAACAATGAAGGAGGTATGAATGCACTAATATCCAAAAAAAACAATAAACTAATTGGTATTTGTGGACTACTGGTGCAACAAGTAGATGGTGAAAGAGAATTGGAAATAGGGTATTCTATATTACCAGAATATTGGTTAAAAGGATTTGCTTTTGAAGCAGCTAAAAAATGCAAACTTTTTGCTTTTGAAAAAGGCTATTCAAAAACTTTAATTTCCATAATACATATAGATAATATTCCTTCACAAAAAGTAGCGCTAAAAAATGGCATGCATCTAGATAAAGTGACCAGCTACAAAAACAATCCTGTTCATATTTACCGAATAGCTAATAAATTGGTTGAATAGTTACATTTGAGAAAGTTATAGAGTTTTGAAACACTACGCCATCCTTGTTGATAACACATCTAGAATTGAAAAGTTCATCACAAGATTTATCAATAAAAATCATGAGCAATTTAGTCTTCTGAATAATAAAAGAGGAGCTATCTTTTCAAGTTTTGAAATGGAACGTTTTATCAATCAAGAAGAAAAATACGGAATAAATAAACTAACAAGTTCTTCTCAGTCTTTAAAGTCTTTAAGTAGTGGAGAGCAAAAAAAGGCTTTATTACATCATATTTTAAATCAAAATCCTGAATACATAATACTTAATAATCCCTTAGATAATTTAGATATTCAAAGTCAAAAAGATTTGCGTGAAATACTACACAAAATCGCTGAAACAACTATTTTAATTCAATTAACTAATCGTTTGGAGGATTTACTTTCAATTCCTTCTGAATTTTTCACTTTTAAGAAAGCTGATTTAGTCCAATATAAAGATGAAGAAACCTTTATAAGTGCGCATGAACAATTAAAGTCTAGAATTCAAAAAAGCATTCCACAACCTTTAAATTCCGTAGAAATAAATAGTAATGAGCTAGTTAAATTTAAAGAGGTTAGTGTTAGTTTCAATAACAAACCTGTTTTAAAACATATTAATTGGACGATTGAGAAGGGTGAATTTTGGCAACTTATAGGACCTAATGGCAGCGGAAAATCTACGCTCTTAAATATGATTAGTGGTGATAGTCATAAAGGTTATGGTCAAAATCTAAAATTATTTGGAATTAAAAAAGGAAGTGGTGAAAGTGTATGGGATATTAAGAAGCATATTGGCTATTTCACTCCTAGTCTAATCGATACCTTTAAAGGCAACTACAGTATTAAAAATATGGTCATTTCGGGCCTTTACGATTCCATCGGGCTTTATATAAAACCTTCTGAAAATGAAAGTTGGATTGCTGAAGAATGGTTAAAAGTCATAGGCTTACTCCATAAAAAAGACATTTATTTTCAAAAACTTTCTATGGGTGAGAAAAGATTAGTAATGGTTGCTAGGGCAATGATTAAACACCCGCCATTACTTATTTTAGATGAACCAACTGTTGGGTTAGATGATTTCAATGCTAGTTTATTTACAAACCTTATTCATAAAATCTCCAAAGAAACAAACGTAGCAATTATTTATGTTTCTCATAGAAATGAAGCAGAAATCAATCCAGATTTTATTTATGAGCTTATTATGACTAAAGAGGGCTCTACGGGAAGGTCTAAAAATTAAAAAAGGATAAGCAAAGCTTATCCTTTTAAAAATAGTTTAGTATTATGTATGGTAATTTATTAAAATTTTTAAAGCACAAAAGCCCAGGTTGCCGATAATTGAAAAACACCATTCTTGATTCGAGTATTATCAGTAAATACAGTACTTAGACCTGCATAATAACGAATACCAAATCCTAAACCTAAATCTCGAAGAATATAGCCAGCACCAAAGCTGAGACCCATATCAACAGTCTTATAACTTTGAGTAACTGAAACTTTATTTGTTTGATTTTTTTCGTTCGCAGCAATTAAAAAACCAAGTTGTGGTCCTACTTCACCGTAAAGACCTTCAATAGGAAAGAATCTTGCCATAATTGGCAAGGAGATATAGTTATTCGTTCCAGTGGTTTCACCTAAACGATAGCCATGAACAGAGTACAATAATTCAGGTTGAATGCTAAACCAATCCATTACTTCAACTTCAACAATTCCACCAACATGTAGACCTGCAAGGCTTCTAACATCTGAATTTACATTACCAGATAAATCTGCAATGTTTAAACCTATTTTAGGGCCAATTCGAACGGTTTGAGCATAAAAAAAATGAAATGAAAACAAAAGGAATACGAATACAAAAATTGATTTTTTCATGGTGCTCTTATTTAAATATTTACACTAAATAAGAGTCAAAAACCAAGGCTTAAAAATTTACATTGAAATATACTGGTTTTCCAGTATGATAAACTACTGTCATTAGATTAGACTAACGCGTCTTCAATTGCTATCTTCACTAACGATGCTGTATTGTTGGCCTTCATTTTTTTCATGAGGTTCCTACGATGAGTTTCAACTGTTAATGGACTAATAAAGAGTTTGTCAGCTATTTGATTATTAGTGCTACCGTTAACAATTAATTTTAATATTTGTTGCTCTCTCTTGGTTAGTCTTGGTTTTACTTCTTGCTTTTGAAATATCGCATTCGCCAAAACTTCTTGTATTTCTGCTCCATAATAATGTTTACCAACATAAACCTTGTTAATAGCCTTTACTAACTCATTTTCAGTAACATTTTTTAAAAGATAGCCTTTAGCCCCATTCTGAATCATTTGATTGACAATACTATGCTCTCCATAAGTGCTTAATCCTATAACAGCTATGTTGGGAAACTCTTGACTCAGACCTTTACAAATTTCTATTCCACTTATATCTGGTAAATTAATATCTAACAACACAATATCTGCTGAATTGCTTTGAAGATAGTTTCGTAAAGTAGTATTGTGATCACAAGTAAAGACGATTTGAATACTTCGATTACCTTGCAACAGGGCTTTTAAACCTTCTATCACCAAAGGATGATCATCAACTATTACCACCTTGATTTTAACTGAACTCAACTCCATATTATACCGGTATTACAATGTGAACATTTGTACCTTCTCCAGGAGAGGTTTCAAAATCCATTTCACCATTTAAATAAGCCACTCTCGTTTTTAAATTATTTAACCCCATTCCGTCATTGGACTCATTTCCTAAATTCTTAAATCCAATACCATTATCCTCAACAGTAATATTGACTTTATCCTTATCGACCAAATACTGTACTAATACTTCAGTGGCTTGAGCATGTTTTACAGCATTATTGACCAATTCTTGTATAATTCTGTACAGTGTTAGACTAGTACTTTGCGAGAGTTCTAAATCTGTATCATAAAATTGTAAAATAAAATTCAATTGTTTATTTCCACCACTAAGGGAAGAACAATAATCCTTTACGGCGTTTTCAATACCATAATTAAATAAGGTTTCTGGCATCAGGTTTCTGGCAATACTTCTCAGTTCATAAAGTGAACTATCAATATTCTTAGCCACAGTTCTGTAGTTCTTTTCAACCTTTTTGGTTACCGCTTTTTTTGCCAGTTTTTCTAGATTTATTTTTAATGCGGATAACCTTCCGGCTAAACCATCGTGTAAATCAATTGCTAGTCTTTGCCTTTCATTCTCCTGCCCTTCAAGCATGGCATTATAAACTTTTGATTCTTGTTGAAATTTAAGCTCAGCTATTTCTATTGCTTTTAATTGATCACGCTTTCTAAAATTTCTAAACCCTAGATAAGCTAAACCTGCAAGTAACAATAGACCTAAAGAAATCAGAAGAAGTAGGTAGTTTTGAGATTTCTTTTTTGTTAATTGAAGTTCTACATTATTATTATCACTGGTTAATTGCAATATTTCGCGTTCTTTTTTCTCAGACTGATATTTACTTTCAAGACGGTTTACCTCCTTCTCCAAGTCCGCGATATTGAGGCTATCTGAAATGGCTACATATTTTTTAAGGCTATTAAACGCTTTATTAGGAATTTTTAATTCTTCATAATAATTGGACAATTGCTTATATACTTCAGCTTCTACAATTCTGTTGTTATTTAGTGCAATTAAATCAAGAGCTTTTTCGGCATAAGTAATAGCACTTTTATAATCTTTCATCGCGGCATAGGCCTCCATAAAATCAAGCTTTAATTGCAAATCATTCCTTACCTTTTGATTCGTGGATAAAAGTTCTTCTGCGATTTTAAAATTTGAAATTGCCGCTTGATATTCTTTTGTACCAAAATGATACTGCCCCAGAGTCATATGATACATTTGCCTTTTTTGATCATTTTGAACGGTATCCAATAAAGTCTCAATTCTATTTAAAACAACACGTGCAGTTTTAAGAGAATCCATCTCAACTAAACAAGAAACAAAAATGAACCTATCTTCAAGGTAAGTATCGTAATCATCCAACTTTTCATATTGGTCACCACTTGTTTTAAAGTACTCATAGGCCTTTTTAAGTTGGCCCGAATTATAAAAATTGATTCCAAGGTTTGTATTTGCAATTGCCAAAATTCGATGAAATCTAATTTTCTCCGCAACTGGCGTGATTTTCTCCAAATATTGAATATCCTCATTAATACCTTGATATGAAAGGGATACACCAATATTAAAATTAGATCTCACCCAAAGTTTTAAATGAGCTTCAGATGAATCTTTAGTTATTAAATAAGTTAGTAATGAATCAGCGGCCCTATAATACTTCTCTGCTTTGATGGGATAATTATAATCTAGGTATAGACCACCTAGCGTAAATTTTCCCTTCGCAATTTTAAATTCGTCTAGCTCAGATTCTGAGATTTTTAAACCATTATTAGCATACTGCAAGGCTTTTGAAGAGTCAATTTCTGTATATAATTCGGCTAGTTCATAATGAGCTAAAATATTATTCTCATTGGCAGATAAAACTGAAATCAAACTATCAATAGTCTTTTGTTGGGGTATTTGACCGCTAGCTGTTTGTACCACAATTAAAAGTAAAACCATCCATAAATTAGAAGGGTTTATTTTAAAGATTTGTTTCTTTTTTCTTGTTATTCGCACCTAATAATATAGTCTTAAATAATTAGAGAAATGCCTTTCGATTTATCTAAAGAGGTACACTAGTTTTTATCAAAAATTAAACTCGTTTCAAAGTCAACTCTCCAAGTCAATCTGCTTCCTTCTATATAAATTTCTAAAGCTTCATCACCAATATAAAAGAAATCTTCGACAATGGTCAGCGCTTCGCTACTATCTAAAACCGTAGTACAACTTCCATCTTCATTTCTATCCATAATAAAAAAAGTAATTATATCAGAAGTGATGTTAATGTAAGAGTCACTATAACATTCTAAACCACTCACATCTACATCATTAATTCCTGCAAGAAACCAACGACCTGTTTGAGAATTATTTCCTCCAAATTCGTTATCTGTTGTTTCTTCTTTGGTGCAACTACCTAGGGTTAAAATAAGACTGATGAATACTAAGGTTTTGATAATTTTCATAATATTAGATTTAAAAGATTTAAGTCAAGTTATAGCCGATATTAGGGTTCATCGCAAAATGTCTTTTAAATACTGGTTTCTTGGTATTTTTTACTCCTTCATTCATTGTATAATTTTAAAAAGTGTTCAAAACCTAGATCTATTCAAATTGATTAAATTTAAATTTCGATAAAGAAAAATCCATATTATAGAATTCATAAATATCAGATGAAACAAGACTCTCTCGATTTTTCATTGGAAGATTTTAAACAACTTTTAGATAGAAGTAGCACATTGGTTTTAAACCAATTCCAAGGCTTGGATAAATCAAAAGGATATCATGATTTTCCGCAGCAAGAAGTTGAAGATTGGTTTGCTGAAAGTCTTCCAAAAAAAGGAATGGATATTTCATTATTATTAGATGATGTAGCCAAAAAAGTATTACGAACGGCAACTGGAAATCTTGGACCCCATATGTATGCCTACGTTATGTCTGGCGGAAACCAAGTTTCCATATTAGCGGAACAACTAGCTACTACAATTAATCAAAATCAAACTAAATGGCATCTGGGGCCGGCAATGAACGAAATCGAAAAAAGAGTCATTGCCTGGACAGCTGAACTACTAAAATTTCCTGAAGATTCAGGCGGCGTTTTGGTGAGTGGAGGTTCTGCGGCAAATCTTACAGGTTTAACTGTCGGTCGAAATATATTTTTTGAAAAAGAGGGTATTAGAAAAAAGGGGGTCTTTGGTCAAAAACCTTTTATCGTTTATGCCTCGGAAGAGGTTCATAGTTGCATAGATAAGAGCGTTGAACTCTTAGGTATAGGTAGTAATCATTTGCGGAAAATTAAAACTAATTCTGAATTTCAGATTGATTTAACTGCTTTAAAAAATCAAATTGAAGAAGATATTAGCGCTGGTTATCAACCATTCTGTATCGTCGGGAATGCTGGCACAGTAAATACCGGTGCTATTGATGATTTGAATGCGTTGGCAGACATTGCTGAATCCTATGAACTTTGGTACCATATTGATGGAGCATACGGTGCACTTGCAGGTATTTTAGATAGCCTTAAAAAAGAATATCTAGGTATGAATCGAGCCGATTCTATCGCCTTAGATTTTCATAAATGGCTTTATCAACCGTTTGAGGCTGGCTGTACTATTGTTCGAAATTGGAATAATCTTAAACGAACCTATTACAAACCAGCACCATATTTAGATACAGAACTTTCTAATGATGGAAAAAGATTAGAATTTAATGAACATTACTTTCAATTATCACGTAATGCAAAAGCATTTAAAGTTTGGATGACAATAAAAGCTTATGGGATGGAAAGGATTAAGGCGATGATTCAAAAAGATATTGATTTGACCAATTATCTAAATGAACAAATTAAAAAGTCTAATGATTTTGAGTTGGTTGCAGATTCAAAACTTGCAGTATCTTGTTTTAGGTTCAAAGGCAATATGACTAATCCAAGTGAGATTATCGATTTTAATCAAAGACTCATGCCTGAACTTGAAAAAGATGGTAGGGTATTTATTATGGGTACAAAATTAAAAGGACAATACGCGATTAGAGCATGTTTTATTAACCATAGAAAAACAAGAGAAACTACTGATTACTTGTTAGATGTAATTAGAGACGTCGCCAAAACTTATTCATCTCTTAACTCTTGAGAATATAGTAACATTTAGCTGAATGTAGTGATAAAAAAAGCCATTCATTGCTGAATGGCTCTTCTATTGAGTTAGTTAGTTATCTTATTCCTGACCTGAAGAAATTTTCTTCTTTAAGGCATCAAACATAATTGGAGTCGCTATAAATACAGATGAGTAAGTACCAACTATTACACCTACTATCATAGCGAACATGAATCCTCGTAGTGATTCACCGCCAAAAATAAATATCGCTAAGAGTACAATTAATGTAGTTAAAGACGTATTCAAAGTACGACTCAAAGTACTATTTAAAGCTTCATTAATATGATCGCCATTTTTCCAACCTTTAAGGCCTACAACCTCACGAATTCGGTCAAAAACCACAACGGTATCATTCAAAGAATAACCAATTACAGTAAGTATCGCAGCAATGAATGCTTGATCAATCTCCATGTTAAAAGGCATTATTGCACCTGTTAAAGAGAATATACCTAATACAATTAAAACGTCATGAAAGACTGCTGTAACTGCGCCTAGTGAGAATTGCCATCTTCTAAATCTTAGTAAGATGTATAAGAAAACTACTGCAAGTGAGCCAATTATAGCCCAAAAAGCATTCTTTTTAATATCATCTGCGATAGTTGGACCCACCTTAACGGATTGTAAAATACCAATTGATTTTTCAGAAGCACCTACTGTGAAATCATTAAATGAAGTTCCATCAGGTAAATATTTTTGCAATGATGTATATAATTTATCTTGAATCTCCGCATCAACTTCTATACCTTCTACATCAACCTTGTAAGGTGTTGTAACTTTAATCTGGTTAGATTCTCCAAAAGTCTTCACATTGGTTCCACTTCCAAAAACAACGTTTAAATCTGAAGCTATTTCAGAAGGATTCACCGGTTGGTCAAATCTAATTTGATATGAACGACCGCCCACAAAATCTACACCTTGTTGCAGTCCTGTTGTAAATAATGAGAATACACCAATTCCAACTAGAACTAGCGATATAATATATGCAATCTTTCTTTTGCCCAAGAAATTGATATTCATATTTTTAAACAAGCCTTTAGTCATGCTTGTGGAAAACTGAAGATCTCTGCCTTTCTTAGAAATATACCAATCCACCAATAATCTCGTAATAAAGATTGCAGTAAATAATGAAGTTACAATACCTATTAATAAGGTTGTTGCGAATCCTTTAATTGGACCAGATCCAAAAATGAATAATATAACCGCAGTTAAACCTGTAGTTATGTTGGCATCAAGAATGGATGACAAAGCATTACTAAAACCATCGGCAACAGCTTGGGCTTTGCCCTTACCTCTATCTAATTCTTCTTTAATACGTTCAAAAATAAGTACGTTCGCATCAACCGACATACCTATAGTTAAAACGATACCTGCTATACCTGGTAATGTTAATACAGCACCTAGACTAGTTAATACTCCAAAAATTAATACGATGTTGAAAACTAGAGCAATGTCAGCAAAAATACCTGCCTTACCATAGTAAAAAATCATCCAAAGCAATACGAAAGCCATTGCTATCATAAAGGACATGAAACCACTATCAATTGCTTCTTGACCTAATGACGGTCCAACGACTTCAGATTGAATAATTTCAGCAGATGCTGGCAGTTTACCAGCCCGAAGAACGTTTGCAATATCTTTAGTCTCAACTAAAGTAAAGTCCCCCGTTATTTCAGAACGTCCACCAGAAATTGCACCTCTTGAAACTCCTGGGGCCGTATAAACTTTTTCATCAAGAACAACCGCTATACCAGTTTGGTTTTTGAATACCTCACCTGTTACATCTTCCCATTCTTTAGCACCACGAGTATTCATAACCATGGTAACTTTAGGTTTGTTTGAATAAGGATCAATTTCAGAAGCCGCATCAATAATAACATCACCACTCATAGCTGGCACCTTGTCACGATTAGATTTCAATGCGAATAATCCAACCAATTCAGATTCACTATCACGACTTAATCTTTCCCATGCAAATTTTACAAACTGCACATCTGCGGGTAAAAGTCTTCTTATTTCAGGCATTCTAAGATATGACCCAACCTCAGCCGTATCAGCAATAGCTACTTGAGCGATTGCATTGTTACCAGCTGGTAATAATTTACTTAAAAGAGGGTTAGACTCTGCCGTTAAATCCAAAGAATCTTGTGCCACATCTGACAATAAAGAATCAATTTCAGATTCGGCAGATGCAAGTGTATCTTTTACTTCTTCTTTAGGTTCTAAAATATCGCGCAAACGTTCATTAGCACTAAAGATGAACTGTGAAATTCCTGGGCTATTTTGAGGATAAGTCTCCCAGAACTCCAATTGTGCTGTACTAGATAATAACTCTTGAGCTCTTGCAATATCTCTTGCTCCCGGTAACTCAACCAGTATACGACCAGAATTACCTTCTCGTTGAATATTAGGCTGAGTAACCCCGAAACCATCAATACGTTCACGTAGTACCTCAAAAGCAGATTCTATAGATTCATCAATCTTTGTTCTTATGATAGGTTTCACCTCATCATCAGACATCTGAAAGTTGATGACATCACTAAGTGTTTTATTCGCAAAAATATCAGGAGAACCTAATTTAGTATCCCCTTTAATATTATCAAAAGCTTCAAAAAATAATTCAAGATAAGTATCATCACTATTCCTAGAAGCCATGTCTGCATCAGCCAGTGCTTTATTAAAAATTGGGTTTCTTGTATTATCAGCTAAACCTTTAAGTATGTCTTTAACTGAAATTTGAAGAGTAACATTGATACCTCCTTTAAGGTCAAGTCCCTTGTTCAATTCCCATTTTTTAGCATCATCATAGCTCGTATAGCCCAATATTGGATCACTCCCGATTGAATCTAAATATGACGTTTCTAAATCTTCTCGCTTGGTTACATAATCATCTTCAGCTTCCGAGATTTGGCTAATGGCAAATTTTTCCGCATCACTTTCTGACTTCCCTGCTATAAACGTGAAGGAAAGTTGATAGATGCTTACCAAACCAAAAAGGAATGCAAAAAGCTTTATAAGTCCTTTATTTTGCATTTTATATTAATTTAAGTTTAAAATATTCTATAGCTATACTAGCTACAAAACATCTTTTATTTTTAATTATATTGATTAATATTATTTATTTACGCTAAGTGTTGTAATTCTTAAACTATAACTTTTATGAAAGGGCATTGGTAATTAGTAGAAGATTATTAACAAACACTTTAGCAATTCCATAATATACATGGACCTGCCCTTACTTGTGGAATAGTATGTGAGGTATTCGTTATTGCAATTACAATATCTCTATTTATTTTATAAGCAATAGCTACAATAGCATCTTGCTCTAAACTTATTTTATCATCAAAATGTAAGACAACCGGGTTGGAAAATCTATTGTACTCCTGCTTTAATTCAAAGGCCAGTTTCCCATTTTTATGAAACCCATCATTAGTTTGTTGCTGAAGGTCAGAAACTACTAGACTACAATTCTCAGGAAATTCATTTTCTGAATCGTCTAAAGGCAGTTTATCTGTATCCGTGTAAGTAAGTATTAACTCGGAGTTTTTAGAAAGGAATTCTTTAACGCTTATGGCATCAATTTCACTATAGTAACGGATACTTAATTGTGCATCATCATCTTCTATTATTTCAATATCAGTAATGCCTAGGTCTTGTAACTTTTGGGTAATGGTTACCAAGACCTCATCATAAGAAGATTCTAAAGTTGTTTCCTCATCAGTAAATTGTATTACAATTTGCTGATTAGCAACCTTAGTTTGTCCCTGATTTAGCCCTATTAAGGCTATAATAATAACTAAAGTACTCACGTACCATTTTGAATTCATAGCGGCAAATATAAAAAGAAAGAAAGAAAACCCTTGTAATTACATTACAAAGGTTCTTTTCTTAAATTTTTAATAGGTGATATTAAGCTCCTATAGTTCTAAAAGACCATTAGTAGCAGTAACGCCTTTAGCACTCTCTTGCATTTTAGCTTTTTCAGCGTCGCTCAAATCAATATCTACAATCTTTTCGATACCTCCTTTACCAAGAACAACAGGCACACCAATACAAATATCATTTAATCCATATTCCCCTTCTAAATAAGTTGAACATGGGAATATTTTCTTTTGGTCACAAGCTATTGCTTGAACAAGGCCTGACACTGCTGCACCTGGAGCATACCACGCACTGGTACCTAATAACTTTGTCAATGTAGCCCCACCCACTTTCGTATCTTCAACAACTTGCTGCATGCGATCTTCACTTAAAAACTCAGAGACCTTAACACTATTTCTTGCTGCGTGACCAATTAATGGCACCATACCCTTATCACTATGTCCGCCAATTACCATACCATCAACATCTGAAATAGGCGCCCCTAAGGCTTCTGCCAAACGATACTTAAATCGAGCGCTATCTAATGCGCCACCCATACCAATGATTTTATGCTTTGGTAAGTTGGTTGTTTTGTGTACTAAATAAGTCATGGTATCCATAGGATTACTCACCACAATAAGAATAGCATTGGGCGAATGCTCCAATAAACTTTTTGAAACCGTTTTAACAATACCTGCATTGATACCTATAAGCTCTTCACGAGTCATACCTGGCTTACGTGGAATACCTGATGTAATTACAGCAATATCACTATTAGCTGTTTTAGTATAATCGCTGGTACTACCAGTGATCTTAGTATCAAAGCCGTTCAATGAAGCTGTTTGCATTAAATCCATTGCTTTACCTTCGGCATATCCTTCTTTAATATCTAACAACACAACTTCAGAAGCAAAATTTTTGATGGCAATATACTCAGCACAGCTTGCCCCAACTGCTCCAGCTCCTACTACGGTTACTTTCATTTTATAGTATTTTTGAATTTTTATAATGACTGTAAAAATAGCAAATTTTTAACCTTTTATTTTACAAAAAAAATCATAATTCAGAGAGAATTAGTTAGATAAAAAAGTTGTCAAATGTTAAAAAAATGTGGTGTTCAACGAAGAAATCGACATAAAACTGCAATACGTCGAATTTTTACAATACTCGATTCATAAATCTCGTTAGCCTAATCCCAAACCTTACGAATTACCTACTTATGAAAAAGTTCTTTTCATTATTGGCTATTATTACCCTAATTTCTGTGAGTAACTGTACTCGGTTACCTGAGAACGATGATCCAGTATTAGGAATATGGTCAAAAACCGAGATTAGCGCCGTTGAAGATAGAATGAGTTCTTCTATTGAAAAAGAAGAATGGATTTTTAACGATGCTTATTTAGGAAGATATCATCAGTACTCTCAAGAAACTCTTACATTTTCTACAGATTTCAAATGGACCGTTGACAATGGCGTTTACTCCATTGTTTATGGAGAGGAATCTATTGAAGACACTACAGTTATTATAAATATGGATGATGATCCTGAACAGTTAGAGTTTGCCGATGGTGGTATTTTCGCACTAAGAGAATAACATTTCCCTATATGAAAATAAAAAGCCTTGCTACATATTAAGCAAGGCTTTTTTTATTTGAAAAAATTCGTTTCTTTTTATCTAAAACCGAAACTGATACCTGCTGTTAGTGTACTAAACTCAGCGATATTATAATCTACATTTATTCTAAAAAAGCCTAGTTTAATTTTAGTACCAACATTTGCGGTAACTCCACTCACATCATTGGTTATAGAAAAAGGGTCGTTATAAACAATTGGTACGCCTGACACTGTTGCAACTTCGTATCGTCCTAATAAATCTGTCTCAGATTTACCCACGATATAGCCTAATCCTCCATAAAAATTTATTACAGGAATTTTTCTTGTAGATACTACTGCACTAAAATTCCAAGTAGTAATATTTGCATCAATTCGTTGGTTCTCACCAGCAATTGCCCCTGTTTCAGTAAAATCATATTCACCATTTAAATTAGTGTACCCTATTACAGCTGAAATAGCTACAGGCAATAATTTATCAGCTGGCAACATTTTAGTGAAATCATACTGCAATCCAGCTCCAAATAAACCAATTTGAACATCGTCAGTATCGATTTTAGGTAAAAACCTAGCTTTTACTTCTAATCCCTTTATCAAACCAACACTACCTTGAATATAGCCTGTGGGTACAAAACTAATATCATCACCAATTCCTTTAGGTAACTCAAATTGCTCGCTCACCACTTGACCTTCAATAGTCGCATTTACATTCACAATTATACCATCAATATCACCAAGTGCAGTTGATACTTGTCTTGAGGCACTCCCATCATCAAATGTTAGGTTTTCGTAATCTGCAGTATTTAAAATAAATGTCTTCTTGTCATTTTTGTTTTTGAACCCTGTAATATTACCAACAAGTGAAATTTCAAAGCCACCTAAAGGCTTTGCATCTGCTGAATTATACCATCCATTAGAAACACTATAAATGCCTGCTTCAGTTACTGGTGCCAAATAACTATTTGCAAAACGTTCTGCATCATTTAAACCGGCAACTAAAAGATCATTCAAATTTTGTGCGTTCGTTACAAAAGAACATAACAAAAACGCAATACCTATTTTAATTTTCATTTTGTACTAATTTTCTTTAAAACTAAAAAACTCGCCCTGTAGGAGCGAGTTTTTGTTGTGAAATTAGTGTTATGTATGCTGAACCTACACGTCAATGTTGGCATAGATAGCGTTCTTCTCAATAAATTCTCTTCTGGGTGGTACTTCATCACCCATTAACATAGAGAATATTCGGTCAGTTTCAGTGGCGTTATCAATAGTTACCTGTCTTAAAGTTCTAAACTCTGGGTTCATTGTAGTGTCCCACAATTGTTCAGCATTCATTTCACCAAGACCCTTGTAACGTTGAATACCTGCTGCACCTCCCATAGATTCAACAATATCATCTCGTTCTTTATCATCCCAAGCATAGCGCTTTTTAGCACCTTTCTTTACTAAATAAAGCGGCGGAGTTGCTATATAAACGTGTCCTCCTTCAATCAATTCACGCATATATCTAAAGAAGAAAGTCAGAATTAAAGTTTCAATGTGGCTACCATCAACATCGGCATCACACATGATTACTACTTTATGGTAGCGCAGTTTTTCTAGATTCAATGCCTTACTATCCTCTTCGGTACCTATGGTTACCCCTAATGCGGTATATATATTTTTAATTTCTTCATTTTCAAAAACTTTATGTTGCATGGCTTTTTCAACATTAAGAATCTTACCTCTCAAGGGCAAAATCGCTTGAAACATTCTGTCACGACCCTGCTTTGCTGTACCACCCGCAGAATCACCCTCTACTAAGAACACCTCACATTTTGTTGCGTCTTGCTCAGAACAGTCGGATAATTTTCCAGGTAATCCACCGACACTCATCGGATTCTTACGCTGGACCATTTCACGAGCTTTCGCCGCAGCATGACGTGCTTGAGCCGCCAGTTTAACTTTTTCTACAATTTGTTTAGCATCATCAGGATGCTCTTCTAAATAATCAGTAAGCATTTCTGAAACTGCCTGACTTACTGCACTCGTAGCTTCTCTGTTACCCAATTTAGTTTTAGTCTGCCCTTCAAACTGTGGTTCAGCAACTTTAACAGAAACAATAGCTGTTAATCCTTCACGGAAATCATCACCTGAAATCTCAAACTTTAACTTATCAAGCATACCAGAGTTATCTGCATACTTTTTTAAAGTACCTGTAAGTCCTCTTCTAAAACCTGATAAATGTGTACCCCCTTCGTGGGTATTAATATTATTTACGTAGGAATGCAGGTTTTCAGAATATCCAGTATTGTATATCATAGCAACCTCAACGGGAATTCCGTTCTTCTCTCCTTCCATGGAGATGACCGTTTGAATTAGCGGGTCCCTTGTTCCATCTAAGAAACGTATAAATTCTTTTAAACCTTCATCCGAATGAAAGGTCTCTGATATGAATTCACCTTTTTCATCTTTATTTCTCTTATCAGTTAAGGTGATGGTAATACCCTTATTTAAATAAGAAAGCTCACGCATTCTATTGGCCAGAGTATCATAATTATATTCTGTGGTTTGAGTAAAAATGGAGTCATCTGGAGTAAAGGTTACAACGGTACCTGTTTCTTTACTCTCTCCAACACTTTTTACTGGATATTGCGTCTTTCCTCTTTCATATTCTTGCTCCCATACTTTACCCTCTCTGAAAACCGTAGCTTTTAAATGACTAGAAAGTGCATTTACACAAGAAACTCCAACACCATGTAAACCACCCGAAACTTTATAAGAATCTTTATCAAATTTACCACCAGCACCAATCTTCGTCATTACTACTTCAAGAGCAGAAACACCTTCTTTTTGGTGAAGACCAACCGGTATACCGCGACCGTTATCTTTTGTCGTAATAGAGTTGTCTTCATTAATAGTAACATCAATGTTATCGCAATAACCACCCATAGCCTCATCGATAGAATTATCGACAACTTCATATACCAAATGATGCAATCCTCTCGTACCTACATCACCAATATACATGGAAGGACGCATGCGCACGTGTTCCATACCCTCAAGGGCTTGAATACTATCGGCAGAATATTGATTTTTCTTAGCTTCTTCGCTCATAATTAAACTGAATTATTTTGAAAATTTCAAATCTTACAAATATAACCAATCCCTAATGAAATTAAGGGTTTCAGGCGCTTCATCAATCTAAGTTATCAACAAATGATCGTGGAAAATTATCCACCAATGTTTAGGTTCTAAATTGAGCTTTAAAAACTCAGTTATAGGCTAAGAAATATGGGGTGTTTAACTAGAGAAGCACCTTAAAAGGTGCTTCTCACGGACTAATTAAAATGAATAAAAATTTGGATTCAAAACCCAAATACTCTTATTAAACCCTGAGAACTGACTCAGGGTAGGTTTGCCGGCAAGTATATTAAACTTAGGCCTTATTTTACATAAGCATCATCATGAACGTTAGCAACTGCTCTACCAGAAGGGTCATTCATGTTCTTAAATGCTTCATCCCATTCTAAAGCGATTTTCGTACTACAAGCCACTGAAGGCTCTTGAGGTACGCTTAAAGCAGCTGCATCTGAAGGAAAATGTTCTTCAAAAATAGAACGGTAATAATATTCTTCTTTCGAAGTTGGGGTCTGAATAGGGAATCTATAATTCGCACTCTTTAACTGTTCGTCCGTTACAGCTTCGGCAACTACCTCTTTCAAAGTATCAATCCAACTATATCCTACACCGTCAGAAAACTGTTCTTTTTGCCTCCAAGCAACACTTTCTGGCAAATATGACTCAAAAGCTTTTCGAACAACCCATTTCTCCATTCGCTCCCCATTAATCATCTTGTCTTTTGGGTTAATACGCATAGCAACATCCATAAACTCTTTATCTAAAAATGGAACACGGCCTTCAATACCCCATGCAGCTAAAGATTTATTCGCTCGAAGACAATCATACATATGTAACTTATCTAATTTACGAACTGTTTCTTCATGAAAATCTTTCGGACTTGGCGCCTTATGAAAATACAAGTATCCACCAAAAAGTTCATCGGCACCTTCACCAGATAAGACCATTTTAATACCCATTGACTTAATAACACGAGCCATTAAGTACATGGGTGTGGATGCTCTTATCGTTGTTATATCATAGGTTTCTAAATTATAAATCACATCCTTAATAGCATCTAAACCTTCTTGAATAGTAAACTTAATTTCATGATGGACTGTTCCAATATGGTCTGCTACTTTTTGAGCCGCAGCCAAATCTGGTGAGCCATCTAAGCCAACGGAGAAAGAGTGTAGTTGTGGCCACCAGGCATCTTTTGTATCGCCTGATTCAATTCTTTTTTGAGAATATTTTTTGGCAACAGCAGAAGTCACTGAAGAATCTAATCCACCTGAAAGTAGCACACCGTAAGGTACATCAGACATCAATTGTCTTTTTACAGCCGCTTCCAAAGCATCATGAATTTCATCAATACTAGTTTGGTTCTCTTTAACAGCATCATACTCCATCCAATCTCTTTGGTACCATCGAACAAATTCACCGGTTGAACTATGCAAGTAATGCCCCGGAGGAAATAGTTCAATTTTTGTACAAGTACCTTCTAAAGCTTTTAATTCAGAAGCCACATAAAAGGTGCCATTTTGATCCCATCCGATATATAGTGGAATTATACCCATATGGTCACGAGCTATAAAGTATTCATCCTTTTCTGTATCGTAAATAGCAAAACCAAAAATACCATTTAGTTCATCTATAAAATCGACACCTTTTTCTTGATACAATGCTAAAATAACCTCACAATCCGATTGGGTTTTAAATTCGTAGGTCCCATCAAACTGTTGTCTAAGCTCACTATGATTGTATATTTCGCCATTTGCTGCTAGCACTAATTTTCCATTAGCACTAAACAATGGTTGCTTACCCGAAGCAGGGTCAACAATAGCCAATCGTTCGTGAGCTAAAATGGCATTTTTATCGGCAAATATCCCACTCCAATCTGGACCACGATGTCTAACTTTTTTAGACATTTCTAATAATTGTGGTCTAAGTACCTCGGTACTTTCTTTTACATCAAACGCACATACAATTCCGCACATAACTTATCTTTAATAACAATTATGAAACAAAAATGTCATTTTAAATCATAGATTAAAAGCTTACGTCTATTATTAGTTACATTTTGTTATAAATAGAATATTGATATGATAAAAATGTAATGATTTTCTAAAATATTAATGATTCAAGCGTATACATTGAAAGTTGAGCAAATTTTAACGACTCTTTAAAAATGTAGCATACATATACAAGCTACTTTTGAGTTCAACTAAAATTTTAAAAATGAAAAAAGTATTAATACCTGTATTATTTGCATTAGCCTTAGTTTTCACTACCGAGGCGACAGCACAAAAATTTAGCGGATTAGATAAGAGTCCTGCTGATATTGCTTCTTTTCCATCTAGTTATAAAGAGTCTGACAAAGTTGCGCGAGTTATTTATAGCCGACCACAATTAAAAGGTCGTACTATTTCTGATTTAGCTCCTAATGGAAAAGTTTGGAGAACTGGTGCTAACGAAGCTGCAGAGGTTACCTTTTACAAAGATGTTAACTTTGGCGGTGAAAAAGTAGCTGCTGGTACGTATTCATTATTCACTATACCAGGTGAGGGTGAGTGGACAGTGATTTTAAATACTAATTTAAACCAATGGGGAGCTTACACTTACGATAAAGGAGCTGATGTTGTTCGTGTAACTTCAGCTTCATCAACTGACGGAGAATCGTTAGAAGCTTTTTCTATTGCTTTTAAAAAAGTTGATGGTGGAGCACATTTAGTAATGGGCTGGGGAACAACTCGAGTTGCTACTCCTGTAATGTTTTAAGAATCATTCTTTAAAGAATTAAACCCCCAAAGCATTGGCTTTGGGGGTTTTTTATTTTTAATAATATCCTAATCTGAATTAAAATTAGTCGGATTTCTTTTTTGTAGCTATCCATCTCTCAATCTTCTCCTCCAACAAAACAAGCGGTAAACTACCGGAATTCAGTATTTGGTCATGAAAATCGCCCACATTAAAATCGTCACCTAAAACTTCTTCCGCTTTATTTCTGAGTTCTCTAATTTTTAATTGGCCTATTTTATAAGATAAGGCCTGCCCAGGTGTTGCCATATACCGTTCAATTTCTGCAGTAATACCTGCTTCAGAATCTGCTTCATTCTCTAAGGAATATTGAATGGCTTGTTCTCTTGTCCAGCCTTTTGCATGAATACCTGTATCAACCACCAATCTAATCGCTCGGTGCATTTCCATGCTCAACATTCCAAAATACTGATATGGGTCTTTATACAAGCCTAGCTCTTTACCCAAAGATTCAGCATAGAGAGCCCAACCTTCAACAAAAACTCCCATACTTTCAGGATGTAAAAACTCGGGTAAATCCGTATTTTCTTGCTGCAAAGACAATTGAAAATGATGCCCTGGGACCGCCTCGTGTAGAAATAAAGCTTCACTAGTCAATATATTAAATTCACTTACAACTGGGATTGGCACATAAAATACTCCAGGTCTGCTAGCATCTTTAGAACCTGGTACATATTCTGCACTAGCAGATGCCTCTCTAAAAGCTTCCGTTCGCCGAACCTCAAAACCCGCATTTGGTCTCAAGTTAAAAACGGAATCTAGCTTGGCATCTATATTTTTTTCTATTGATTTAAAATAAGAGATAACTTCTTGCGGTTCTTGAAAGGGCTTCAATGAATCATTGGAACGAACATGTTCAAAAAATGCTATTAAATCACCATTAAAACCTACCTGGGTCATCGCCACTTCCATTTCACCTCTTATCCTTGCAACTTCACTTTTACCTAACTCATGTATTTCATCTGCAGTCATGTTTGTAGTAGTATGCAATCGTATTAAATAATCATAGGTTTCTAAACCATTAGCTAAAGCATTAATACCAGAGGTTGTTCTGGCTTTTGGCAAGTATTCTTCTTCTAAAAACGACTTTAAAGCTGTGTACTTAGGTATCACCTTTTCTGAAATAACTTTGCTGTAGGCAGACGAAAGCCTCTGTTTAGTTGCCTCATTAAAATCATTGGGAATATTTACTATGGGTTGGTAAAACAAGTGATCATCAATTGATGTTGAAATAAAATCATCTAATTGCGGGATCATTTTTACCACCAAAGCCTTTGGTAAAACAATATCAATTTGAACACCTTCTTTCATTTTATTTATACTAGTATCCAAAAACGCTAAATAATCTTCAATTCGATCTAACCAATCGTCATAGTCTTTTGGAGTTTTAAAAGGGTGCACACTTGCACCACCTGCTAACTGCGCGACATATAAATGCAATGATTGAATTTGACCTAGCGGAAAAAGCTCTAGCGTTGGTAGGTTATAAATGGGAGAAGTAATAATGGTTAAAGGTGTCAATAGCCCTTCTTTTTTAATATCACAATCCCACTCCATTACCCCAAGGGCTATTTTCTGTGTCTCGTTCAAACTACTGGTATCAACTTTTTTAATACGATTTAAAAAGTCCTTATACTGCCGTAACAAATAGGCTTGATAATGATCTGAAACATAATCTGCAATAGTATCATTATATATCGCATAACCTGCTTTAGTCGCTTCAATGGGGTTGATTTCAAGCTTAAAAGTTTGGTAATCTGCAAAAAGGGAATCTAAATTTTCAGTTACGGCAATTTCAGAATTCTTGTCAGAATTTTTACATCCTACTAGACAAACAAAACATATTATAACAGAGGTAATGAAATAACGAATCATACTAAGGCTTTGTCCAAAAATACGGATTTGGTTTGAGCCTTTTTATGCCTTAATGGTCTTCAAATTTTGTAATAACGAATTCAACTCTTCTATTGGCATCACGCTCCTTATCAGAAGTACCTAAGTGCAATGGGGCCTTATCCCCTTTTCCCTCCCAAGTAATGCGTTTTTCTCTGAGTCCCAGTTCCTGCAAGTACAGAGCTACAGACCTTGCCCTTCTTGAAGACAAGTATTTATTATAATTCTCAGAACCCAAATCATCAGTGTGCCCATAAATTTCTAGTTGTACTTTTGGGTTTCTACGCAAATGAGCGTATACTTTTTGAACTTCCTTTTTTGCTTTTTCAGTTAGCTTAAAATCATCAAACTCAAACTGTAATTGATTCAGAACAAAAGGCTTGTTGATTTCAAATTTTTGCTTGTTACTAATTGCAAGGGTAACATCATCTATATAGTAGTAAGAAAGGTTCTTTTGATTCGGCTCATTTTTATTCAACCTTATAGTTCTAGAATATCTGTCGTCTTTAAAATTGCCAAAAGTCAAGTATTCCTCATAGCCCTTTGACTGAAATTCAGCTTCTACTAATGACCACTTATCGCTATCAAAAATAGTGCCTTTTACTTTTAATTTGATGTATGAAAACTTATCCACTTTAAACCTATCTAAACGCCTTGGAGAGAGATTTTTATTGGTATCAAGATTTAATGGATTTTCAGTTAACAGCACAGAAGCCTCTTGTATGGCCAAGGCAGATATTTCTGCTAAGCTCAAACGTAAAGAGACTTTATAAAATTTACCCTTTTCTAATTTAGAACTTAACTTGAACTGAATGTATTCTCTGTAATCATTAGGACTTAAAAGATATAAACCTGCATATGCATTACCTTCAAAAGCTTCTTGTGAACCATTAAAATTATTGGGAATACTTACATCTTTTGCTCCACATATATTAAAATAATCGGTAGAGCCTTTTGTTGGTGCTTTTAAACTTTTACTATCATTTGAAAGATTCCCTATCATTGTAGGGCATGCATAATATGCTTCAAAACCACCATTGACCACCAAGTTTTGGGCAGTTAAGGGTAAAATCGAAAAACAAAGAACCAAGACGAAAGATAATCTTTCAGTCATACTTTCAGTTTATCAATGAACCTTTAGTTCATTAATTAGGTTTGGTCAGCGTCTATTATTGGTTGTCAAAATTTGTCATTACAAACTCAACCTGACGCTTTTTAAGTTGGTTTTCTTTTAACTTACCATTTCTGAGAGGCTTGGTTTCACCAACACCTTCCCAAACGATACGATCATCGTTTACTCCTAGTTTTTTTAGATATAAAGCAACAGCTCTTGCTCTTAATGAAGATACAAACTTGTTGTATTCAGGATTTCCCGCCTCATTAGAATGCCCAGTGATTTTCATTTGCACATCAGCATTCTCTTTTAAAAACTTAAAAATCTTTTTAACACTTGCAATCGCTTCGTCGTCTAATTCATAGCCTTTGGGTTCAAATGGCTTACTCTCTAAAACATATATTTTGTCTTTCTCATAATTTACTCGAGGTAATTCTTCTAGCTCTAAATTATCTACATAATAATATGAAAAGTCACTTGGTATTATTGTTTGGTCACTTTTTAATAACTCAGTATCCTCATTGTTTCTGAAGTTGCCAACTATCATATGGTTTTCAAAACCTTTGGCGTCAAACTCTGCTGTTAAAGTAACCCAGCCATCGTTACTCGATAAAGATTTGTCAGCCTTTAATGAAACTTCATAGAATTCAATTCCTTCTTGCAAATCCATTCTAGAACTTGTTAGTGCCGCACTATTTGGCACTCTAATTCTAGCATTAGTTAAAAGGATGGACATATTTTTTAAAGCCAAACTTGAATGTTCAGCTAAACTTACTTGTAATGATATTTTATATGGATGTTTTTCTCTTAAGGTCTTAGCCGTATTCAATTGAATATATTCTCTATAATCATTTAAGGCATAAAAATAAAGACCAATGTAGCCAGCGCCATCACTAGCTGCTTGTTCACCTTTAAAATTAGACGGAACGTTAAAATCGTTTGAGGCGCACTTATTAAAATAATCACCAGAGCTAGAGGTCGGCAAGGAAACATCTTCTAACAAAGCATCAAAATTAGCCATATTGACAGGGCAGTCTTTAAAGCTCTCAAAACTTGGATTCAAAATCAAGTTTTGTGCAAATGTTACACCACTAAAAAATAAAATGAAAATAAAAGAAACGCTAAAGCGAGAGTATAGATTGGTCATAGTATACTGATTTTGGCTCTCGCACTAGTATAAACGACAATCTTTTAGCAATATTGTTTGTTATTTAGCAATTCTAAAAATGACGTTCATCGAAAAGAAATACTAATTCTGGTTAGCTTACGTTACAATAGTCCAAATCTTATATTATAATGCGCATAGTACCTATTGTGCTCATATTATTTATGCTACCGTTTTTGGGCCATGCTCAAAATACGATTACTGGCAAAGTCACTGATGAATTGGGATTACCAATTTATCTTGCTGCCATTTCTATTGATACTTCCAAGGATATTACTTATACAGACTATGATGGCTTATTCTCTCTAACTAGCGATAAAGATTTTCATTGGAAAATTAATATCAAATCAACAGGATATAAAACAGAGTCCTTTTTTGTCTTAAGTGGCGGGAGCACAGAAAGTATTGTGTTAGAATATAATGAGGAAATGAAAAAATTACTAGGAGGTTCAGATGGTTTAGGCTTCAATTACCGAATGAAGCCTTGGTCAAATAAATGGTTGTTTGACAAACCAAAAAGTCAATTCGTTGGTGCATTTAGTTTAAAATAGGAATCACTCTATTTTTAATAAAAATTCTGCACGCCTATTCTTTGCACGTCCAGTTTCTTCAATATTATTTGAAATAGGCTTTGTACTGCCATGACCGAACCAGGAAACTCTTTCTCGACTCACTCCAGCATCAATTAAATATTTAGCAATTGCTTTTGCTCTTTTATTTGAAAGAAGATGGTTATAATATTGAGTACCCTGATTATCAGTATGCCCATGAATTTCAATCATTAGTCTAGGGTTTTCTTTAAGTCTAGACAATATACTAGTTAATTCTACTCGAGCCTCTTGAGTTAAATTAAAGTGGTCAAAATCAAAATGTATATTCTTAAAAGCTATTAAAGAATCGTTTTTTATTTCAGATTCACCGAGTATGATATCGCTATCTGCAGTTAATGAAACCATATCAATATAGTAATACGCCCCCTTCTTGGTTTCTTTTCTTTTAGTTTGCACTTTTCTCGTACCCTTATTATTACGAAGGTTGCCCAGTATAAGATAGCGTTCAAACCCTTTAGCTTTGAAACTTGCTTCAACTTTCAACCAGTCTGTTTTATCTTTATGAAATTTTGGATGATTGACTTCAATTGTCTGAAATTGATTTCTTTCTGTTCTATACAATCGTCCTCTTGAAAGCTCTTTACGCGTTTCAACATCTAATGATTTATAACTCATGACAACCCCAAAATCTTTCACTGCAAAATCAGAACCTTCCGCTAAACTAACGTAGAAACTGATGGTATAGGCCACTCCTTTTCTGAGCATTCCTTTTAAGGGCACTTGAATATATTCTCGATAATCTGCTGGTGCATAAAAATATAAACCAGCATATGCATTTCCGTATTTAGGTTGTTGAACCCCATTAAAATTTTCTGGAGCACCCATTACCTTACTACATGTATTAAAATAATCTGTAGTTCCATTAGTCGGGGTTGACCAATGCTTTACGTCTTCATTAAAAGTACCAAGAGTTTTAGGGCATATTTCATACACCTCAAAACTTGGGTTTTTCACCAAATTCTGACTAAGGCACATGGGTACGTTAACTAGGAATACTATGCTATACAGAACTGCTCTCATGCAGTTGTAAGATAGTAAAAAGAAATACTGGGCTAAAATAAACAGACGCCGATAGTATTCTCAGGGTAACTTCAACTAAACACTAGTTGGACTCAACTTAAGTGCAGAATAATTGGTGTTTCACTAAAAATCAAATTTATAAGAAACCCCTGCCAGTGCTTGAAAACCTTGAACTCTGAAATTATACCAATTCTGATAATTGTTGTTGGCGATGTTTGACAGTTTTGCAAAAACCGATAATTGATCATTAAAACGATAACCCAAATGTGCATTAGCATCAAAAAAGCTATCTAAAGTCACAATTGTCGATGGAAATTCATTTGCCGGAATATTGGCTACTGCTTGCGACTGTAAATCTTGTCTTTCACCAATAAAAAATAAATTCGCCCCTGCAAACCATTGATTCGTAATTTGATAATCCATAAACAAAGACCCTTTTAATTCAGGAAGGTTCCAAGCTGGATTATCAGTCTCTGTCCTATAATTGTAATATTCAGCATTTAATCCTAAAGTAAAGTTTCTATTTACATCAACATTCAATTCAGCAAAAACCCCAAGGGTTCTGATATCGTCATAAAAAACTTGAAAAGAATTACCGTAGTTATAACCCTGATCATCTGTTCTCAAAAGGTTTTGTGGATTTAAAAAGAACAAAGGCCGACGATTTTCTGCCATATATGAGCCCTTTATATTATAGCCAACATTAGAGAATAATTGTCCTTTTAAGCCCAAATACCCATTGTATTGCTGATCGGTTGGTTGAATAAATAAAGTGGGAGAAACGTATGGATTGTCATTAACAAAATCATAATACGAGTTTTGCCTTAAATCACCTTCTATTCCTCCATAGGCAATTACTTGTTCATCAAGTAAGCGATAAGAGGCAGTAACTGCTGGATAAATATAAAAACTACCATTACTTCGTTCAATATCTGAACCATAAACAAAATTAGCACCCAAACTAAGGGTCAACTCATCACGTAAAACCAAGAAACTTGGATTCACTCCAACTTGAAAATGACCATAATCAACACCATTTGTATTTTCTGTACTATTCAAATCTGCGTTGATAAAACTACCACCGAGATAATCAAACTTAGTTTTGATATTTACCAATTCATCTGTAATAGGTAATTCAATTTCAGATTTAAAAACAGCCCTGTTCTCTGCTGATTCTGAAGTATCCCAAAAACGACGAATCAAAATATTTCCATTTTTAAAAAAAGAATCCTCTAAATTTAAATGGCCCTTTACTTGAGCGTTAAAATAATTTTGTCTTTCGTCTATAGCATTAACTTGAGTTTGTGTGAAAGCACCACTCTCTAATCCGTACCAATTATACAATTGATGTTGCAGTCCAATGCTTGCACCCCAATCAAAATCACGGTCTTTTTTAGCATATGAAGCATTCAATTTTGTGTTATAAAAATCTGTCTCTAACGGTGTGCTATTAATATCACCTCTTGAAGAATGATGGGAAAAACCAAAGTCTAACAAATCTTCATCCCTCCCTAATTCTCGACTGGTATAAAAATCGACTAAGGCATTATTAAAATTACCCAAACCAACCGACGCATATGAATTATATAATATTGGAGGTGGTAATTTCTCAACCTTAGCAGCTTTTGCCTTTGCTGGAGTAAACGTAGATGCGACAGGAACCGAGAAAATACTATATTCAATTTTCTTTTTTTGCAATACAATTGAATCATTAAGAACAGGAACCGATTTTATCTTAAAAGCATCTGAAACGGTGGGGGAATAGGGTTTTACAACGGTAACCGTTTCAGTGCCGATATCGTCAGTTTCTTGGGCTGAAACCAACATAAAAAGGCTCAAAAAAAATATGATGAATAAATTTCGTTTTTGCATCGATTTCTGATTAATTTCCGTTAGGATTAACTGATGAATTTATTTCTGCTTGACGGGTTTTTATTAAGGAAAGTTCGCCTTTTGCCTCTGCAACAATTTTATTAAATTCTGCAAAATTTTCTATTACACTTTCCAATATATAAGTAGCCTGAAAAGCATCATCTAAAGCATAAAAATTCTTTGCCATTAGTACTAATCCTTTTCCACCCCATTCTTTGTAACCGGCGTAATCTTTTACTAATCTTTGTACGGAAATATTTGAAGCTTCATAATCCGTATTCTTATTCTTAAAAAATGCATCATAGTACCATGCCTCTGCAGCAACTTCACCTGATGCTATTTTTTTTACTTCGGTAAATGCAGATTCTGCTAATTGTTCATTTCCTGTTTCAATTGCTGAGCGAGCTATCATAATTTGAGCATCACTTTTAATACGATCATCAATATTCGAAGCGGCTAATACTTTTTCAGCATAGGCGATAGTGAGCTGATAATTCTTTTGCTTGTAGTACCCTTTCATTAAATTTGATTGGGCGAAGGTTTTATTCTGAGAAATTTCAGCTGTATTCTCGAGTCTTTCTAAAAATGGTACCGCATTTTGATAATCTTGCTTTGCTACATATATTTCACAAACCCTTGTTAAAGCTTGTTCAGTATATTCACTTGTTCCACTATCAGCTACATTTACATAGCGCGGCAAGGCCTTTACTTGATCACCTTTTGAAAAATAAAGTTGCGCTAAAGTGAAATTGGCTTGATTAGAATGTAAACCATTAGGAAATTCTTTGAGATAGTCTTCAAAACTTTTAATAGCGCCATCAGTCTTACCTTCAGCGTATTTTCTATTGGCAGCTTCAAAACTAGCTTCATCAAGCTCAGCATCTGTTACTTCAACAAAATCTAAATTTCTTGCCCAAGCAGCATATTCACTTACCCTACCCATATCAACATAAACTAATTTCGCAGTAGCAACTGCCTGTTTCGCCTCTTGCGTATTAGCATAGTCATTTACAACCTTTTTCAATTTGGTTAAAGCCTGTTCATTACGATTTGCATTGTAATGGACTAAGCCCTGTCGTAGCATAGCTTGTGGTGCAAACTTGCTCTTTGAAAATCTTGAAATTAATTGATTATAAGTTTGCAAACCAGATGCTTCATTCCCGCCTTTTATATAAGTATTTCCTAATTCGAATAAGGCATCATCGCGTAGCGAAGACCTTGGAAAACGTTCAACAAAACGCTCTAACTCATTAATTTTATTAGAATTATTACCTAAGAAACCATTACATAGCGCTTTTTGAAAGGTAGCATAATCACGTTCAGGTCCATTTATTTTTGAGGCGCTATTGTATTCAGAAATTGCGGCGTTGTAATTACTAGTCACAAAATAACTATCACCTAGTCGTAAGTAAGCGTCCGTTTTTTCCGGAAGCCCATCTTCGTAATTATTAGTTACTTTCTTGAAATAAGAAATAGCACTGGTATAATTTTTCAATTTAAAATGGCTATAGCCAAGATTATAATCTAACTGATTATATTCTTCTACATTTTTACTTGTTAAACTATGTTCAAAAGATGTAAAATCACTCAAAGCTTCTTCGAACCTGTTCAGGCGATACGCCGATTCAGCCTTCCAATATTGTGCCCTAGCCTCAAAATCTTTATTCTCTGTATTTTTTAGAGACTTTGAAAACCGCTCAATAGCGTTTTCATAATCTCCATCAATAAAAAGCTCCACACCACGATAAAAAGCTACCTTTTGATAAGTTTCTTTACTTGCATAACCACTGTTTTTTTCGAGCAGAATCATTGCACCTTCAAAATTCTTTGATGTGATGTAAGAATCTACCAAAAGAGTTTGTAATTCATTTTGATGTTCATCCTTAGGGTATTTTTCTAAATAGGCACTGATAACCTGTGGTACAGGCTCATAGGCATTACCAATTTCATAACTTAATCGGGCATAATTTAGAGTTGCATCTTTCTCAATTTCTTCATTGAACGTCATCTCTGAGGCATTCCTAAATGCATTTAAGGCTTCTGATTTTTTATCTAATTTTAAATAACATTCTGCTAAATGGTAATAAGCATTTTGAGCAACGCTATTGGTGCCCCCAATAATTCTATTAAATTGACCAATTGCCGATTCAAAATCGCCTTGTTTATAGTAACTGTATCCTAAAAGATAAAAATCTGTATTACTCCATTTACCTCTTTTACCTTTATATTGTTTTAGGTAAGGAATTGCTTGATCGTATTTTTCTAAATTAAAATAGCTTTCACCTATTATTTTATTTAACTCAGAAATTTCTCGTCTATCTGATTTCGGAATTTGTTTTTCAGCCATCTCAATGGCCTTTTCAAAATTACCTAGCTTAAAATTTAAATCTGCTTGGTAGTATGATAGTTTCTCTTCTAGAACCTTGGGGTCTGTAATTTCATCAAAACGCTCATTTGCCGATTCATAGTCATCATGCTCATAAGCGATATAGCCCATGTAGTATTTCGCTTGAGCTCCATACTTTTCTGAATCTAGAACTTTATTTAAATAGCGTTCTGCTTGGTCTGCATTATTTGTGGCGTAGTAAGAATAACCACTATTGAAATTATAACGTTCTTCATCAGCCCTAGCCATAGCCCCTTTATCCACTTTCTTATACCACTTTAAGGCGTAAGGGTATTTTCCAGTCTCAAAATAATAGTCCGCTACATCAATAAAAGCAGAATTACGTTTGGTAGACGTTGGGTAGCGTTCGACAAAATCTTCCATTAGTTTATCGGCACCTCTTTGATTAAGTCTTACCGCAGCATTGGCAGCATAATAAACACTATTAGCTTCAGTCTCATAATCATCAGTGGTGTTTTTAACCTTTTCAAATAAAGCTTGAGCTGCCTGATATTGTTGGTTATTATACAAAGCCAAGGCATCTTGAAACTGCTTCTGTTCGTGGGTATAAATTTTTGTTTCTTGGGCGTCAATGGATAATAAAACGCCTAATTGGAAAATAAAAAATAATGAAGTGGTTCGATTCATAGTGTTCTACGCTGTTCTCGATTGATGAATCCATAACGTCAAAATCCGCGCCAAAGTATATTTTTAATCAAAGTGCGTTAAAAAGAATAGTTTCAAACATAGAATTAAGGAACTTAGTACCTTTATATCTCTTAAAGTTAAAAAATGCCAGAAACCATATTGAAATTACAAGACGTCGCTGTTTTTCAAAATGAAAACTTAATACTTAATGATGTCACTTTAGAAGTAAAAAAGGGTGAATTCGTTTATATTATTGGAAAAACCGGAAGTGGTAAAAGTAGTTTCATGAAGACACTTTATGGGGATATCCCTTTGAGACAAGGTTATGGGTCGGTTGTAGACTTTAATCTAAAAACTCTCAAGGAAAATGACATACCATTTTTACGAAGAAAACTAGGCATCGTTTTTCAAGATTTCAAATTGCTTTCTGATCGTAATATTAACAATAATCTAAAGTTTGTTTTAAAAGCTACTGGTTGGACAGATTCTGTAAAAATGGATTTGAAAATTGAAGAGGTTTTGGACAAAGTTAGAATGAAAACCAAAGGCTTTAAATTTCCTCATGAGCTTTCAGGTGGTGAACAACAACGTATTGCCATAGCTCGCTCTTTACTTAATGACCCTGAATTAATATTGGCAGATGAGCCAACAGGTAATCTTGATCCTCAAACAAGTGTAGAAGTCATGAAGGTACTTCAAGATATTAATGATAGTGGTCGCACTATTATTATGGCTACCCATGATTATGCACTTATTTTAAAATATCCACATAAAACAATCAAATGTGATGGTAACAAGATGTTTGAAGTAATTCAAAAAGCTATTTAAATTAAATAGAGCATGATACTCCATAAAGAAAATCATAAAAAAGATAAAGAGATAAACCCTTTAATCGGGATACTACTTTTTCTAATATCGATAGTTTTAATGCTTATCTCAGGGCCAATTGGGTTTATTTTTGCTTTTCTTAAATTACTTTTTACGAAAGGAATAAAGGGTATCGGCGGGTATGCTTTGCAATTAGCTATATCAATTGACCAGCTTGGGAATGTGCTTATGCAACATCTTTTCAATAGTATTTGGATAAAAAATAATGGATATCAATTTGGGAATAGAGATGAAACTATTTCAAGCGCTATCGGTAAAAACAAAGAACTGGGAACTTTAACCAATTTTGGTAAAGTAATCGATAAACTTTTAGACCTAATTGACCCAAATCATTCTTTAAATTCTATTGATTACTACATACAACCCACTGATTAAAATATCTCATAATTACAAGTATTGTTAAAAATTCGTTAAGTATCACCCAAAAGATTTTCGTTTCTTTGTTAAAACAAAACTTACTTTCCTTTTATGGAACTTCTTGGAATTGATATAGGTGGCACCGGAATAAAAGGAGCCTTGGTAAATGCTGAAACTGGAGAAATGCTAACCAAAAGGTTCCGAATACCAACCCCAACTTCAAGAAAACCTCAAGAAATGGCTGAAGTGATTAAGCAAATTGCTAATCATTTTAACTATAATGGACCCGTCGGATGCGGGTTTCCCACAATTGTAAAAAATGGCGTTTGTATGTCGGCCGGCAATCTTGATGAAAGCTGGGTTGGTGTTAATATTGACGAATTATTAACTACCGTAACTGGTCGTGAATGCACTGTAGTCAATGATGCTGATGCTGCTGGCTATGCTTCAATGAATTATGGTATTGGAAAAGGAAGAGAAGGTTTAGTTATCATGATTACCATTGGCACAGGTCTTGGTAGCGGTGCTTTTTATAATGGACATTTATTACCAAATTTTGAGCTGGGACAAATTCCATACAAAAAATACAAGAAGATTGAGCTTTGGGCTGCTGCCTCTGCTAAAGAGCGTGAAGATTTGACTTTTGAAAAATGGGGCAAACGTTTTAATAAGTTTCTTAAGTTAGTTGAAACTATTGTTGCGCCAGATTTAATAATAGTAGGCGGAGGAACTTCTAAAAAATGGAATGAGTTTAACCAGTATATTGATATCGAAACTGAAGTTGTAAAAGCAGAATTAATGAATCATGCTGGAATCATTGGTGCTGCCGTAGCCAGTTTAAAGGAAGAACACCATGGCCATCTCAATTAAAAAAATTATTAATAAAAAAAGCCCTTTTTAAAAAGGGCTTTTTTTATTTTTTAAGTAATCTTATTTCGTTTACGATCAACTTCTTTTAAATAAATTTTTCGAAGTCGAAGGTGATTAGGAGTTACCTCGCAATATTCATCTTTTTGAATATATTCTAAAGCCTCTTCTAACGAAAACTTAATAGCCGGTACAATTTTAGCCTTATCATCTGCTCCAGATGAACGAACATTCGATAGCTTTTTGGTTTTCGTTACATTAACAGTCATGTCATCTGCTCTAGAGTTTTCACCAATAACCTGTCCTTCATAAATATCTTCTCCCGGATCAATAAAAAACTTACCTCTATCTTGCAGTTTATCAATTGAATAAGGAATTGCAGAACCATTTTCCATAGAAACTAATGATCCATTATTACGTTGAGCAATTTCTCCTTTTAATGGTTGATACTCTAAAAATCGATGCGCCATAATAGCCTCACCTGCAGTGGCTGTCAGTAATTGATTTCGTAAACCAATGATTCCTCTTGACGGGATTATAAACTCGCACAACATACGAGAACCCTTGGCCTCCATACTCGTCATCTCTCCTTTACGGATAGAAACCATTTCTACAGCTTTTCCTGAAACTTCTTCGGGCAAATCAATAGTCAAATGCTCTACAGGTTCACATTTTTTTCCATCAATCTCTTTTATGATTACTTGCGGTTGACCAATCTGTAATTCGTAACCTTCGCGACGCATAGTCTCAATTAAAACTGAAAGGTGTAATACGCCACGACCAAAAACCATAAACTTATCTGCACTATCAGTTTCTTCAACTCTCAGCGCTAAGTTCTTTTCAAGTTCTTTTTGCAAACGTTCATTAATATGCCTTGAAGTAACGAATTTTCCGTCTTTACCAAAGAAAGGACTATCGTTAATAGTGAATAGCATACTCATCGTTGGCTCATCAATGGCAATTGTCTTTAGTTTTTCAGGATTTTCAATATCTGCAACAGTATCACCAATTTCAAAACCTTCCATACCAACTATAGCACAAATATCACCAGTTCTTACATCTTGCACCTTTTGACGACCTAATCCTTCAAAAGTAAAAAGCTCTTTAATTTTTGATTTTACGATTGTACCATCTCTTTTTACCAATGAGACTTGTTGTCCTTCTTTTAAAGAACCTCTTGTTAATCTACCAATCGCTATACGACCAGTAAAAGACGAAAAATCTAAGGATGTAATTAGCATTTGTGTAGTTCCCTCTTGAGGCTTAAACTCAGGGACATGTTCTATTACCATATCCAATAAAGGCTCAATATTATCAGTTGGATTTTGCCAATCTTCACTCATCCAATTCTGTTTTGCAGACCCATATACCGTTGGAAAATCTAACTGCCATTCTTCAGCACCCAATTCGAACATCAGATCAAAAACTTTTTCATGTACTTCTTCAGGAGTACAATTTTCTTTATCAACTTTATTGATAACAACACAAGGTTTTAAACCTAAGTCAATTGCTTTTTGAAGTACAAATCGTGTTTGCGGCATTGGACCTTCAAAAGCATCTACTAACAGTAATACGCCATCAGCCATATTTAATACACGCTCTACCTCACCGCCAAAATCGGCGTGACCAGGTGTATCGATTATATTAATCTTTGTCTCTTTATAAACAACAGAAACATTTTTAGAAACAATGGTAATACCACGTTCTCTTTCCAAATCATTATTGTCTAGAATTAAATCACCTTTGTTCTCATTTTCACGAAACAATTGACAATGAAACATAATCTTATCAACCAACGTAGTTTTACCGTGGTCAACGTGAGCAATGATGGCAATATTCTTGATTTTAGACATAACCTTTATTTTAAGCGTGCAAAGATACTGCTAAATTTTACAGTGTAACACAAAGCTGTGTTATTTTTATCTTATTGATTTTGAGGAAGTTTTGCAATTACTTTTTCTTATTCCCTAGTACCCATCCAATACTAAAATCAATTCTAACTGCAAGACCACTATCAACATCATTTTGATAGTAACCACTGCCAAACTCCAAGCCAAAGTTAAATCCTGATTTTGAAGTACGTTGCAACCCGTATAAAGGACCAACAAATAAGTTGCTATTATTACTAAGATTTAAATCACCTAGTATCGAATTGCCATTAACATATAAAACACTGAGAGCTAAATAATTTCCAGAATTAGCACTGATTTTTTTTCCTTTTGTCAATCTACGTTTCATATTCGTGTAATAACGATATTGACTTTCAACATAAGGATAGATACCAAACTCTGTACTACGTTCAGAACCAGTTCTAATTGCAAAACCAGTTCCAAGTTCAAGATTTATAGTAGCGTCATTACCAATCCCTTTTTCATATTCTAAACTTGGGGCTAGAAAATTTACTTTGAATTGATTGTTTTCAACATTGTAAGAAGACTGACTTAAAACTATTGAAGTAAGAAAATGACATAAAAAAGTTGAAATAATTCGCATGATGGTGTTTTTAGTTATGCAATCCTTTTAACAAATACAATGCCAATCTTGAAATAAGAACTACAAGTACCTTAGCGAATTATTTGCCTACACACCAGCGTTTCTCGCTCACAATCCAACCAATACTTAAGTTAACGATCGGATAAATACCATTTTTAAAAGGCCCAACATAGTAGGCTGCCCCAGCATCAATTGAAAAACTGAGACCTGAATTATAACTGCGTTGTAACCCATAGACTAATCCAGCATATCCATGAACTCCTTCCTCTATCTCATTAGCAACAACTCTTGGGTCAGGAGATAACACCGCGGCGGTAGGTGCAAAATAGTTTGCCGAATTACCATATATCTGTCTCCGCCTTCTGGCTCTTTGTTCAAAATTATGGTAAAATCGAGTTTGCAGTGTCAGTGCAGGAACAAAGTTAATTTCATCATAGGGGTCGGTAAAAGCTGGATCAAGAGCGGGTTGTAATGCCGCTTTAATATTTAAGGTTTGATTTACACCGATACCCATTTCGTATTCAAGCCCAGGACTAATTATATTAATTTTCCATTGCCGCAACTCACAATTTTTTCCAAATTGAGAATGTAGTATTGCGGTTAAAAAACAAAAAATCAAAAGGATAATTCTTTGCATAGTAGGTGAATTTGGGTATTAACATAACACAGACTTATTCAAAATAGTATTTTTGCCAAAAATTAAGTCACATGCAACTAAGTCTTATTCCTCAGATAAAACATACTAATACTGATAATTTTTTATTATTGGCTGGTCCATGCGCCATTGAAGGAGAAGAAATGGCACTTAGAATTGCTGAGAAAGTTGTTGCTATAACTGATGATTTACAAATACCATACATCTTTAAAGGGAGTTTTAAAAAAGCAAACAGAAGTCGCCTTGATTCCTTTACGGGAATTGGTGATGAAAAAGCGCTAAAAATCCTGAGAAAAGTATCTGAAACATTTAATGTACCAACGGTAACTGATATTCATACTGAACAAGATGCAGAAATGGCTGCTCAGTATGTCGACGTATTACAAATTCCAGCATTTTTAGCTCGGCAAACGGACTTGCTAGTCGCAGCGGCAAAAACTGGCAAAGTGGTAAACATAAAAAAAGGACAATTCATGAGTCCTGAAAGCATGAAACATGCTGTAACTAAAATAACCGAAACTGGAAATTCACAGGCCATAATAACCGACAGAGGCACTATGTTTGGTTATCAAGATATGGTGGTTGATTTTAGAGGCATTCCTACTATGAAAGCGTATGCTCCTGTTGTTTTAGATGTTACTCATTCATTACAACAACCCAATCAGTCTTCCGGTGTTACGGGTGGCCGTCCTGCATTAATAGGGACTATGGCTAAAGCAGGCATAGCCGCAGGAGCTGATGGCCTTTTTATCGAAACTCATTTTGACCCAGCTAATGCTAAAAGTGATGGAGCAAATATGTTAGAGCTTAGCTTATTAGAGAAACTTTTAAGTGATTTAGTGGCAATACGCGAAGTTGTTAATCGTTTGTAAATTTCAATGTTTACCATCATGCGAATATTTTTAGCTCTAAGTTTCATTCTTGCACCCCTTATCTTCAACGGCCAATATAATTTTGATAAAGTCACTCAAAGTGAAATCGATCTTAAGGTTTATGAAAAAGATACCACAGCCAATGCTGTTGTTCTGACTGAAAAGGGAGAGTATAAATTTCAGGTCATAGAACAACGCATTTTCTTAATAAAGAATTATAGTGTAAAAATTAAAATACTCAAAGAAAAAGGCTTTGAGCAAGCCAATATTGAAATACCGTTATATCATAATGATAGCTCAAAAGAAATAGCTTACGATATAAAAGGAATCACACATAATGGTATTGTAAAATCAGTTTTGAGTCAAAAAGACATTTTTAAGGAAGATACAAGTGAAAATTGGTCCATTACAAAATTAACAATGCCCAATATCCAAGTAAATTCTGTTATTCAATATTCTTATAAAATAAAGACACCATTTTTCTTTAATCTAGATGGTTGGGATTTTCAATCTGATATTCCAAAAATTTACAGTGAATTTAACGCAGAAATTCCTGGTACTTATTATTATAATCGAAGTTTATATGGAAGCTTACCGCTGAGTATAAAGGATGTTAGTATCAAAAATAATTGTTTTAGACCATCAATTATAGCGAGGGAAGTCAATTGTGAAGTGATTAAATATGCCATGAAAGATATTCCAGCTTTTGACAAAAAAGAAAAGTATATGCTGGCTGCAGAAAATTATATTGCACGATTAGATTTTGAGCTAGCCACACACTATCAATTGGATGGCACCAAAAAAGAATACTCCAAGACATGGAAATCCGTAGATTCTGAGTTCAAAAAAGATAAAGATATTGGCCGGCAATTGGGAAAAAGTTTATTTTTCACAAAACAGTTTGAAGAAAACAATCTTCAAGGAAATAGTGACCTTGAAACAGCAAATAACATATTTAATTTCGTTAAAAAGCACTTTAGATGGAACGGTAAATATGGTATTTACAAGAATATTCGTGTTAAAGAAGCTTTCAATGAAAAAGTTGGAAACATTGGAGAAATCAATATTTCATTAATTAATATGCTGAATGCGGCAGATATTAAAACAAATTTAATGCTGATTTCAACACGCCAAAATGGTTTACCGAAAAAATCTCAACCCGTAATTACAGATTTTAATTATGTAATTGCAAAAACCGAAATTGGTGGCAAAACCTATCTTTTAGATGCAAGCGACAAAATAAATTCCTTTGGTTTTTTACCATTCAGATGTTTAAACCATTATGGTCGTGTAATGGATTTTAAAGAAGATAGCTATTGGTATGATATTGTACCTCAAAACAAGAATAAAGTAGTGATTAGAGGTAATGCAACCTTGAATCCTGAACTAGGAGAAATAACCGGTAAAATCAGGGAAATTAATCAAGGTTATAATGCCATTGCAAAATATAAAACCCTAAAATCCAAAACAGAGCCTGAATATTTAGACGATATCGAAGGTTCTACTTCTTCAGAATTCTTTATTGACGACTACAAGTTAGAAAAGGAGAGAAGTACTGATAAATTGGTGATGCAATCTTATGATTTTAGTATCGAAAATGCGCTTAAAGATGGTGCAATTTATCTTAATCCAATTCTTATTAAGTTTTTTGCAAAAAATCCTTTTTTGCGAGAAAGTAGAAATTTTCCAATTGATTTTGGATATCCTTACTCCTATGAATATAATTTGACCATTAAAATTCCTGAGGAATATAAGTTAATTTCCCTCCCAGAAAATAAGGCCATTGCCTTGCCTAATAATCATGGAATTCTTGATTTTAAATGCTTAGAAAAAAATGGACAGTTAAATGTTCGATTTCTATTTCAATTGAAAAACTATTATTTTGATTCTGAAAATTATGAGGCACTTCAGGCATTTTTCAATGAAGCTGTAATCATTCAGAAAAATTCCCTTGTCAACATTCAAAAAATTTAACACTTACTTTTTATAAAACCCATTGGCTTTAAGGGCATAAGATTCTTTTAGAACCTCAGCTAAAATTACATCATCGATTTCTTGAAGAGAAGTGTATCGTAAAGATTTAACTACTTTTCTATCTTGACTAACCATAAGTTCAATATGCTTAGTCAAATGAGAAGAATTCCAAAATGCGACATCTACGTACTTGCCCTTATAAGAGGCATTCAAATAGCATATGGGCTGTTTACCAGCGTAAAAGCAAGGAATGTTCCATTTGTATTTCATATCAACTTCAGAAATGACCATTTCGATAACTGCTTTAATATGTAGCAAAATACTTCGGTAAGGCTCTTCCCTACTCAATATATATTCTTCGGCTGGATTCATACGTTAAACAGAAGTTATACTCGAAATTATAAAATAAATTCTTGGTTAGATTAAAAAAATAATTAACTTTGTATTTCAAAGTACTTTAATATGAGTTCAAAAAAATATTTGGAGGATATTTCTCAAATCAAAGATTTGATGAACCGCTCTTCTAGGTTTATATCACTTAGTGGCTTATCCGGAATACTAGCAGGCCTTTATGCCATTACCGGTGCTATTGTCACCTATTTCTTTCTATTACCGGAGCCTGGGACCTATCTAACCTTACATAGTTGGAACTTTAAACTCATTATTGGAATATTAGTGACTGTAGCTACCTTAAGTGTAATTACCGCATACCTTTTAACTTCCAAAAAAGCGAAGAAAAACAATGAAAAAATATGGGATTCCACTACAAAAAGATTACTAATCAGCTTTTTAGTTCCTTTGTTTACTGGAGGCATTTATATACTAATAAAACTAGGAAGTCAACACTACGGTTTGACCGGTTCTTTAATGCTTATATTTTATGGTCTTGGTTTAGTTAGTGCTTCAAAATATACTCTTGGAACGGTAAAATACCTTGGTTACGCAGAGATTTTATTAGGTCTTATTTGTGCAGCTTTTCCTGGTTATGGCTTTTGGTTTTGGCTCATCGGCTTTGGTTTTTTGCATATAATCTATGGTAGTTTAATTTATTTTAAAGACGAGAAAGCTTAGCATGGGCTTAATTGATAATATCAATAAATTATTTGATCATCGTATTCGCTTGGGTATTATGTCGATTCTCGTTGTAAACGAAAGTGCGGACTTTACTGCACTAAAAGAATTGTTGGGTGTTACAGATGGAAATTTAGCCAGCCACACAAAAACTCTGGAAAAGGCCAATTATATAGTGGTTGAAAAGTCATTTATTAATAGAAAACCAAACACAAAATATATGATTACAAAGAGTGGAAGAATAGCTTTTAGTAAACACATTGAAGCACTTGAAAACATTATCAAACAAAAAGAATAATTTTTTTAACAACTTACTTTGAAATACAAAGTACTTTTAATATTGAAATATGGAATCAAAAAGACAAAAATTCGGAAACTGGTTTAGAACATCAATAACAGCTAGAATGGTAATTGTAGGTTTTATTTTGCTCATATTACTCATTCCTTTAAGCTTTGTTAAAGAACTTATTAGGGAGCGTGGTTTTAGACAAACGGAGGTGATCCAAGAAATCAATCAAAAATGGGGAAATCAAGTCACCCTATATGGTCCGATAATCAAAATCCCTTACAAGACTTATAAAGAGGAAAAAACCTATGATGCGCAATCAAAAACCTATATTAAAACCTATGAAGATGTATTTCACAACGCATACTTCTTACCCGAAACTTTAAACATTGACTCCAATGTTGCCACTGAATCTCTAGAAAGGGGGATTTACGAATCTGTCGTTTTTACTTCGGATATAAAACTGACTGGAAGTTTTAAAGGTTTTGATTTTTCTTCGGAAGAGATTCCCGATGAAGACATCCTTTGGGATAAGTCAACTGTTCTTATAAAAACAACAAATTTAAAGGGTATTCAAAATGAAATTAAAGTGAAACTCAATACCAATTCCTTCTCCTTAAAACCTCAATTTGATAACCAATATATGAGTACACTCTCAAGTGGTCATATAAATAATCTTCAAAAAAATCATAAGAAAAATATTGCCTTTAGTATTGACATTAAAATAAATGGTAGTGAAAGACTACAATTTATTCCTGTTGGAAGGGAAACCTTGACTCATATGGTATCTGATTGGCACTCCCCAAGTTTCAATGGTAATTTTTTACCAGATGATAAATCAAAAAAGATAAGTTCCACTGGTTTCGAGGCCAATTGGAAAGTATTAGAAACCAATCGTCAATTTGGACAACAATTCTTCGATAAGCTTCCTGATTTATCAGCATATTCTTTTGGAACTGATTTGATTATCCCTATTGATGATTATCAAAAAACAGAGCGAACCAGTAAATATGGACTTATGATAATCGGTTTAACCTTATTTGTTTTTCTATTGATTCAAATCATTAGTAAAATTGATATCCATCCATTTCAATATTTAATGATTGGATTGGCCCTTGTTATGTTTTACACGCTATTAATCTCTATTTCAGAGCATCAAAATTTTTTAAAAGCTTATCTAATTGCTGGTATTGCTGTAATTGGACTTATTACCATGTATTCAAAGACCATCCTAAAAAATATAAAATTTCCTTTACTAATATTTTCTTCTATGACAGCATTGTACACTTTTATTTTTGTCATTATTCAATTAGAAAATTATGCACTTCTGGTAGGTAGTATCGGGCTGTTTGTGATTTTGGCAATTATCATGTTTGCCTCTAAAAAAATAGATTGGAGTCAATCATAGAATATGTTAGTTGGTTGATGAAGGGGTTGCTGTTTAACCGCAGTAATCCTTTCTAAAATCATATAAAAACTTAAAGAATGAAAATAAAAGAACTCGTAAATCAAAAATTCAAAGAAATTGGACAATTAATTTTTGGTCTTATTCTATTTATTGTACTCTTAGCTTTTCGAATTAAAGTAACTAAGGAAGTTTTTCTGCTTTTTCTAAGCTGGAATCTAATATTAGCCTTAATACCTCTAGTTATAACGCTTATTCTATATAAAAATCCGTCATTGATGGCAAAACGATGGACCAAAGCAGTATTCACATTTTTATGGTTGCTTTTTCTTCCAAATGCTCCTTACATTATAACCGACTTTATTCATCTTAAATTTTCTACTTCAACTTATCTTCTCTTAGATACTCTGATAATTTCTATAGCAGCGCTAACAGGGTTTTTATCTGGTGTTTATTCTTTCAGAATTATGAAAGAGTTTTATAGCCTTAATTACCCTAAAAAAATTATTGGGGTTTTTACTGTATTCATCTCTTTTCTATGTGGGTTTGGAGTTTACCTAGGCAGGGTAATACGTTTAAATAGTTGGGATTTTTTCTTTAACCCAATGAATACTATACTAATGATGCTAGAGAGTATAACGCAGCCATTGGCATGGATTACCACAATTATTTTTGGCCTTCTTATGTTAATAGCACTATTTAAATTAGATAGTAATAAAGTTGATAAAAATTAAAAAAGCCGTCATTCTATTAAAACTTACAATAGGATTAAGACAGTAAGAAAACTCAACGTTAAGAGAAAAAGCAATTTAGCAACTATCTAATTCCACTTTTTTATGAGGATAATTAATATTGAATTCTTGATTAAAATCTTTTTGAATTATACTTTTCAAATAAAGAGGAGAATCCTCTGGGATATTTATTTCTTTAGTTGCCATATCGATATCGAACACGAGCTTATCAAAATCATCCATTAAATCATCCCTGTTCGCTATTAAGAATTTTGAAATCTTCTCTCTTAGTCTATATTACAAATCAACGCAGAGCTTTTTCATCTCATTAGTGGTATCCAGGGAAGTAATCCAATTAAATCTCATTATTGGTTTAAAGGTTCCCTAAAGTAATTATTTTGATAGTCGTTCGTATGTTTTAAAAAAGAAAGTATTCAAATAGCATATGGGCTGTTTACCATCGTAAAAGCAAGGAATGTTCCATTTGTATTTCATATCAACTTCAGGAATGACCATTTCGATAACTGCTTTAATATGTAGCAAGATACTTCGGTAAGGCTCTTCCCTACTCAATATATATTCTTCGGCTGGATTCATTTTATAAAATTATCGAATTAGCTTTTATTAATCTTTTCTTAACCTTTTAAATAAACAGCTGATTAATTCGGGTGCTTATATTAAAAGATATTTGAGAAGTTAAACTAATAACCATGAAAAACTTATTTTTTATTTCCGCCCTTTTATGTTTTTTTAATTCCCAAAGTCAAGAACACTCCCATAAGAGCACAAGAGCACTTTCTTTTCCTGATATTAGCGGCTACGTTACTTTAAAAACCGATTTGCATCAACATACCGTGTTTTCAGATGGTAATGTTTGGCCCACCATTCGTGTTCAAGAAGCATTGCGAGATAATTTAGATGTTATCTCGTTAACCGAACATATTGAATACCAACCCCACTTAGCCGATATTCCCCACCCCGACAGAAATAGATCTTACCAAATTGCCTTAGAAGAGGCGAAAAATCATGATTTAATGTTAATTCATGGTACCGAAATTACAAGAAGGGCTCCAGCGGGCCACAGCAACGCCATCTTTATTTCTGACGTCAATTCTTTAATGCAAAAAGATTCTGTTGCTCAATTCGCTGCTGCCAAAAGCCAGGGCGCTTTTGTTTTTTGGAATCATCCAGCCTGGTATGCACAGCAACCTCAAGGTAATCCAATACTTAGTAATTTTCAAAAAGAGCGAATTGCCAACAAAGAATTGCATGGTATTGAAGTCATTAACACAACTGACTATTCAGAAGAAGCGTTAGCCATAGCACTTGAAAATGACCTAACAATTATGGGTACAAGTGATATTCATGGTCTAATTGATTGGGACTATATTGAAAAAGGTTATACTAGACCTGTTACCCTAGTTTTTTCTAAAGAAAGAACAAAAGCAAGTTTAAAGGAAGCTTTGTTCGAAGGTAGAACAGTAGCCGTTTTTAATGAACTAATTGTAGGCAAATCTGAATATGTAAAACCTTTATTAAAAGCGTGTATTAAAATAGAGAATGCTACGTATATCTCGAACACCGAAATACTAAAAATTGAGCTAAAAAATATTTCGAGTAATAATATATTATTTGAAAATACAATGGATTATACCTTTTACTCAAGCTCACCAGTTTTTGAAATTAAAGGAGGTGAAACAAAAACATTACAAGTAAAAACCTTAAAAAAACTGACTTCTTTAAACTTGCAATTAAAAGCAATTAGCGCTTATGATGCCCCTAAATCACATCCAATAATTAATTGGTTTATTTCATTGGACTAACTAACGGAAGATAAATTTTGAGGTCGATTAATTTGAATATCAAATTCATTCTTAATTTTATCAAAGAAATTTTTTGGTGTCTTTTCTGAAAGCAATACCCGTTGAGTTTTCATATCAACATCAAAATAAAAACAAGAAAAATCACCACAACATTCTTGTTCTAAATGCTCCATTAAAAACTTGGTGATTTTAGGTCTTAGACGATATTCAAGTTCAACACTCTGTTTTTGTAGGTTTTTGTCTGCGTTATTTGAAAAAATCCAATTAAATTTCACTTGGTTGGTTAAAAATTAGAATTTGGAATATACAAAAAAGTAATCAATAGAATGTTAACCAAATTTAAACTTCGACCAGCGACCGTTTAAGCTATATAATCCTGTAAATATTTATAATTTTTAGTCAATTCACCGTTTTGAGTCATTCTTGCTCTTTCAAGAATTCCATCTTTATCTCCATTAAAAAAGGCAGGGATTACATATTTTGAAAAAGCTTCACCAAAGCCGTCACTAGCATCTCTAGGTAGTTCTGCAGGTAGGTTATCAACTGCCATAACTGCTATGGCGTTTTCTTGTTTATAGTCGATTTCATTTTCTGACTTGGCGTCATAACCATAAATAGGATCAGCAATTGTTGAAGGTCTAATCGTTGTTGCTACTGGACCATCAATATCACAGCTAATATCCGCTACCATTTTAATTTTGAAATCAGGGTGTTTGGCATCTTCTCTTGTATATAAAAAAGGAGCCCCATCTCCATAAAAGTGTCCTGCAATATAAAAGTCAGTCACCTTACTAAATCTAAAAAAATTAGACTTGTAGTCTTCGGGGTTAGCAAAAAAGTCGGCTTTATTACCACGTACACCGTCTTTACGCTTGTTATATTCAGACGCATCTATTTGACAATAAACTGGTTCATTAAAGTCATCGGTCAGATACTCGGCTACATTAACTCTTTTCATATTCATAGCATCCAGCATTTCCTTTGCTCCGTTACCAACACGACCCTTACCTGTAAGTAAAATTTTAATTTTTGGTAATTGAATATTATTAAGCTCAGCAATCAAAGCTTTTTGGTCTTTTAAATCTTCTGCTTTGGGTAAAACAAATACATCATACTTCAGGCCATAAGCACGGATGCCATTATATGCACCAACTATACCGGCATATCGTCCAAAAGCCACCAAACGCTGTCCATTCTGATTAGTGATTACTTCATGATCATATAATTCAATATTCTTCTCTAAAACAGCTTTAAGCAATTTCCTATTGTAGGGTTGTTTTTTTATGGTGTGAGAAAAGAAAAAATACTTTTTGTTTGGTATTAAAGCCTCAATAGGAACTTCTTTTACACCCAACAGCACATCACAATCTTCCATTTCTGACGCCACATTAATTCCTGCTTCTTGATATTCTTTATCAGAAAAAATACGAATTGGCGAAGGCTCAACAATAAGTTCAGCCTTGGAATGTTGTTGAAGAACATTTTTACAAAGTTTTGGTGATAATACAACCCTTTTGTCCGGTGGATTCTTGCGCTCTCTGATGATTCCAAACTTCATATTAGCTTTGGTATAATTATTGACCTAAATTAAGTGGATTACAAAGGGTACGCAAACTTTTCTGCCATAGGTAGATAAATATTGTAACTTTGCCATCCTTTTAAAAATTGTTCATTGAAATAATGGGGCCGACTGGTTTTGACAGCGAGACCAATTGGAATGTAAGCATGCCGAGCTATGGAAGTAATGCTCGTTAAAATCTATTCCACACTTTTAATTGGCGATAATAACTACGCTCTTGCCGCTTAATCTGAATTATAGTAAGATTAGCCTCGTCGCTACTAGGTAGCGAAGCGAGATGTCTCAGAATAGCCCTTGTTGACGGCGATTCATTTTGAGGCACCATAAAAGTCAACATAAGGCTTTTGTTCGCTTTGACAATAGCACTAAAACTTTAAGAAGCTAAGCGTAAGATAGGCGGTTTTTGGTCGGTCTTGCGTCTAAAATTGAACAAAAACTAAGCATGTAGAAAGCCTTTTAATTGCTTGTTTGGACGGGAGTTCGATTCTCCCCGGCTCCACTTTTAGAACACCAAATAAATATAAAATCCTGTAAACATCTGATTTACAGGATTTTTTAATTTTATATATATTCAAATATAGGTAAATAATACCATTCTAAAAGTCACCTATTCGACACCTATTTTAAAAAATAAAAATGGTGTCGATTTCTTTGTAATTCATTCTTTTTTAGGTAATTATAAAACTCTATAATTTATTTTTTATATCTTTAATAGGTATAAATCGATACCTAAAAACCTATGAATTCATTTTCTACACTTTTTTACATAAAAGATGAGCGTCGCGACAAGAACGGAAAAGCGGGTCTATACCTTAGAATTACAGTAGATGGGAGACGAACAGGAATAAGTTTGAACCGAAAAATAGACCCGTCTAAATGGGACTCCCGAATGAATAAATTAAAGGGAAAAGGTGTTGAAGCCGAAGAATTGAATCAGTTTATGACCACAATACGCTATAAAATAAACAGAATACAACATCAGCTTATTGAAGAAGGAAATCCATTTACGGCGGTAGATATTAAAAACATTTATCAAGGAAAGGATAGAAAGGTTAAAATGCTCTTAGAAATTTTTGATGAGCATAACCAACAAATGAAAAAACTAGTAGATAAGGAATTTGCCATCGGAACATGGAAGCGCTATTTCACCACTAGAAATCATATCGCAGAATTCATCCAACATGATTATAAGAGAGAGGATTTACCGGTAAGAAGTGTAGACTTAAAATTTATAACTCGGTTTGACTACTTCATGAAGTCAATAAAAAATTGCAACCATAATAGTGCTTTAAAGTATATTAATAACTTTAAAAAGATTGTTCGGTTGAGTGTAGCGAACGGATGGATTGAAAATGACCCTTTCTATAATTTCAAAGCTAAGTTTAAATGGGTTGACCGCGAATTTCTATCCGCAGAAGAACTACAACGCTTGGTAGACCTTGAAATCAACTGGCCACGAATTGCTATGGTCAGGGATATGTTTGTATTCTGCTGCTATACGGGGCTCGCTTATATCGATGTAAAAAAATTGAATCAAGACAATCTGGTCAGAAATATTGATGGAAATCTTTGGATTGAAGCAAAACGTACCAAAACCAATGCAAAATTTAGTATTCCCCTACTCCCTAACGCACTAGCTGTATTAGAAAAGTACAAAGACCACCCAAAAGTGTTAGATGGAGAATGCGTACTACCCGTTCTAAGCAATCAGAAGGCCAATGCTTATCTAAAGGAAATTGGTGACCTCTGTGGTATTAAAAAGAACTTGACCACACATTTGGCGCGACATACCTTTGCAACAACAGTGACACTTTCCAATGGAGTACCTATCGAGACTGTGGGTAAAATGTTAGGGCATAAAGATTTACGCACTACGCAGCATTATGCTCAAATCATTAATAAAAAGGTTAGTGATGATATGTCGGTTTTAAAGGAGAAATTGTCGGGAATCAATGTTAAGGAAAGCAACAAGAAGTCGATAAATTAAATATCGTTTATTTGCACTTTAATGAAAAAAAACTCACGTCATAATAAACCCTTTACTAAAGGTGCGATTTGTAAAGAGTTATTAATTATGTTGAGAATGGTCTATTTAAACGGTCGCTATAAGTAGACTAAATCTGCTATTTTGCAAGTCTAAATATGTCTTTTTTAAAACTTAAGAACTGAATTAATCTTATCTAAGACTTTTAGTTCTAACTTAGTTATTAAACTTGAAAGCGCTTAGGTACTTGAAAGTGTTAAATTAAATTTTGTAATCGGCCTGCGGCTTGTTCTGCAGTAATATCTCGCTGTGGCGAACCAAACATTTCATAACCTACCATGAACTTTTTAACCGTTGCACTACGCAGTAATGGAGGGTAAAAACTCATGTGCCAATGCCAATGCTCATTAGCTTCTTGGTTCGTAGGAGATTGATGAATTCCACTAGAATATGGAAAAGAACAATTAAATAAGCCATCATAAGCCTTCGTTGTTTTTGAAATCGCCTTTGCAAAAGAAGTTCTTTCTGTACTAGAGAGTTGATTAATATTTGCTGCAACTCTTTTTGGGATAATCATCGTTTCAAAAGGCCAAACTGCCCAAAAAGGAACTACAACTGCAAAATCATCATTTTGATAAATAAGGCGTTCTTTGGCTTTTAATTCTTGAGTTAGATAGTCTCCCAATAAGCTACTATTATTTTCAGAAAAATACGCTTTTTGCCGCTGATTTTTCTTTTCCACTTCATTTGGTAATTCTGACTGACTCCATATTTGTCCGTGAGGATGGGGGTTACTGCAGCCCATTACAGCTCCTTTATTTTCAAAAATCTGCACATAATTGATGAAGTCAATTGCACCGAGTTCTTTGTATTCCTTTTGCCAGACTTCAACCACTTTAGTAATGGAAGCAACATCCATATTCGCTAAACTCTTAGAATGGTCTGGACTAAAACAAATTACTTTACAAATACCCTGTTCACTTTTGGCTTTAAACAATCCTTCGTTTAAAGAAAAGCTAGGTGATGCAGATTGTAAAGCGGCAAAATCATTGGTGAACACAAAAACGTCTTCATACTTTGGATTCTTTTCACCATTAATTCTAGTATTACCTGCGCATAAATAACAAGTTGAGTCATGGCTAGGTCTTTGCTTATTAGATATAGCTTCATTCTGCCCTTGCCAAGGTCGCTTTGCTCTATGTGGGGATACTAAAACCCACTCTCCAGTGAGAATATTATAACGTTTATGGGAATAGTCTTGTAAATTATTCGTCATTACCTCTTCTTTTTTATTAGTTAATGATTCGGGTACCTTTTGAAAGTTTCACACTGTAGACAGAACATTTTTTCTTAAATTCTTTTTTAAATTTCTTGGAAACGTCTTTTTTAAATTCTTTAAACCCTTCTTTCCTAACAAGGTTGATAGTACAACCACCAAAACCACCGCCCATCATTCTAGACCCTAATACATTAGAGTTCTCTTTTGCTTGCTCTACCAAGAAGTCTAATTCTTTACAGCTAACTTTATACTTGTTGCTTAACCCTTCATGAGATTCATTAAGCAATCTTCCTAGAGCTGTAATATTCTTCTTCTGAATAGCCTCTGAAAATTGTTGCACACGTTCATTTTCATTAATAACGTAAAGCACTTTTTGAAAGTCTTCTTTTGAAATATCCGATTCTATAGTATATAAATCTTTTTTTGTGGCATCTCTAAGTGCATTGACACCCAACAAAGCAGATACTTTTTCACATACAGCACGCCTATCATTATAAGCGCTTTCTGATAAATCATGCTTTACATTTGTATTGACCAGCATTAACCTATACCCCTCAAAATCTATATTATATGGTTTGGATTCAACAGTTCTACAATCTAAAAGAAGGGCACTATTTTTAACACCAAACATACTTGCATATTGATCCATAATGCCGCATTTTACACCTGCAAAATTGTGTTCGGCTTTCTGCGATATTAAAATCATTTCATCTTTAGATAACCCTAAATCAAAGAGTTCGTTTAAGCCATAAACAAAACTATTTTCTAATGCTGCGGAAGATGACATCCCTGCTCCAGCAGGAATATCACCTGCAAAAACAGCATTGAATGTGTCAACTTTCACACCAATTTGTGATAACTCACCAACAACTCCAAGCACATAATTTCTCCAACCACCGTTAGGTAAAGGCTTTATATTTTTGGTTTCAAATTCATAAAACTCTTTTTTATTTAACGCATACGTTTTACAGCTTTTAGTATCATTTTTACCAATAGCCAATACAATACCTTTATTAACAGCTGCTGGAAACACAAAACCCTCGTTGTAATCTGTATGATCTCCAATAAGGTTTATTCTACCTGGAGAAAATACAAGCAGAGGCTTGGTTTTAAATTGGTCTTTAAAACTTTGGCTTACTTTTTTAACTATTTTTTTACTCATGATAACTTTGCTAAATAAATATAAAAACTTGGAATATTGAACTGCCTCATAAACCTAAAATGGGTAGATATTAGGTTGTCACCTAATTCAACAATATCCTTTAAAAGAGTCAGTATATCTATTTCAATTGGACGTGTTCTGAAAATTATTATAATGTGTGGTGTCGACGGAAACCGTGACTATATGATTAAATGATTATGACCAATTATACTCATTTAAACTCCTCATTATAAAAAACAGTAGCATCTTGCACCAAAGAATTAATAATTTTTACTTCGTCACTAATTCTATTCTCTCCCCAATTAAAATAAGTAACAAAATCATTAAGAGTAATTTTAATATACTTTGAGACACTAGCTATGTTGAAATACAAACGTCCTGTGCGGCGCACAAAGAAGTCAGATAAACTATTAGTCATTTCATAATGAATACTGAACCAAAGTTCAGCTCTAATAAGGCGTTCTAAAACATCATTATTTTCAAAGGTTTTGGATTTTTCAAGGATAATTTCTGATTGTTTACCATAGGTTGTACACAAATACCAGGCGTGATAAGTATTGGTAATACCCATTTCATATAGTTTCGCCTCCAACTCTTTCTGATATTTTTTTACATTTTTTGAATTTTCAAGGGAGGGTGAGACAAGGGGTATTTCAGCTGTTTCAGATTTTTTTAATTCTGAAATATGTTTTTTCTTCATAGTTTTTAATACAGCTTCAATAACGCGATCTGCCATTTTACGGTAACCCGTTAATTTACCACCTGCAATCGATATTAGGCCACTATCAGAAATAAACAATTCATCTTTTCTTGATAACTCAGAAGGGTCTTTATCTTCTTCGTGAATCAAAGGTCGCAATCCTGCCCAATTAGATTCTATATCATCTACAGTTAGATTTAACTCAGGAAAGGTGTTGTTTACAGCTGCTATAATATAGTTGGCGTCATCTATTGTTGCCACAACCCTATTTAAACTACCTGAATAATTTGTGTCTGTAGTCCCTACATAGGTTGCTCTTCCTCTTGGAATAGCAAAAATCATTCTACCATCGGGCACATCAAAATACAATGGTTGTTTAACCGGTAATTTCTCGTAAGGAAAAACGATATGCACACCTTTGGTTAAATGCAAATGCTTTTTGTTCATTGATTGGTCTTTGGCTCTTAAAGTGTCAACCCAAGGGCCGGCCGCTGAAACATAATTTCTGGCCTTTATTTTTAATGTATTACCTGTGTTATCATCTTTGCAGTTAAGGCTTTTAACCTTATGATTATCATCGTAATTAAACGATTCCATCTCACAATAATTGACAATAGTCGCTCCGTAAGACGCCGCTTTCTTCAAAATCTCTATGGTCAATCTGGCATCATCCGTTCTATATTCTGCGTAAAGTCCACCTCCTAAAACTTCGTCCTTATTGAGTAATGGTTCTTTTGACAAGGTTTCTTTCTTGTCTAACATTTTACGTCTGTCATCTCCCTTAACGTCAGCTAAAAAATCATACACTTGAAGCCCAATTGCAGTCATCATTTTACCATAGGTTCCGCCTTTAACCAGGGGTAATAACATCTTTTCAGGTATAACCAAGTGAGGTGCAAGTTTATGAACTATGGCTCTTTCTGAACCTGATTCTCTTACCAAACCAATCTCAAATTGTTTCAGATAACGTAAACCGCCGTGTATTAATTTGGTGGATTTGTTACTCGTTCCTGAAGCAAAATCATTCTTTTCAACCAAACATACTTTTAACCCTCGAGAAGCTGCATCTAAGGCTATTCCGGCACCGGTTACACCACCACCAATAATGGCTAAATCAAATTTAATCTTCTGTAATTTTGCAATTTGCGCCGTTCTATTTAAAATTGAAAACCCCATCATTTTATCCATCTCCAAAAGCCTAATTTGTTTTTGTTCTTTTAACTGCTTTTTTCCAGCCTTTGTAATTTAATTTTCTGGAATTCTTATCCATTTTAGGTACGAATACTGTATCTATATCTCTAATTTTTGCGATGTCATTTTTGATCCAAATACCAGCTTTTATACCTGCTAATAATGCTGCCCCAAATGCAGTTACCTCAATCATTTTAGGTCTATCTACCTTAACATTAAGAATATCTGATTGAAACTGCATTAAATAATTATTGGCACTTGCGCCGCCATCTACTTTTAATGTGACGCTTTTACTCTTGTAATCTTTTTCCATTGCGCCAATAACATCTTTGGTTTGGTAGGCCAAAGAATTAACTGTAGCCTTGATAAGTTCTTCTCTTCCCGTATCCAAGGTCAGACCATAGATACTTCCCTTAGCTTCCGAATCCCAATGTGGCGCCCCTAAACCAGCAAAAGCAGGTACTACATAAACATTCTTCAATGGGGGAATACTGTTACAAATAGCTTCTGTTTCAGTAGCATTATTTATAATCTTTAGTCTATCTCTTAACCATTGTATAGAAGCACCACCAGCGAAAATACTGCCTTCTAAGGCATAGTTTACTCGCTCATTTTCTAGACTGCATGTTAAGGTGGTAAGCAAACCTTTTTTAGATTCCACCCGCTTTTCACCAGTATTTAAAAGTATAAAGCAACCTGTGCCATATGTACTTTTGGCAATACCTTCTTCAAAACCTCCTTGCCCAAACAAGGCTGCTTGCTGGTCCCCAGCAACACCATAAATCGGTAATAATGTCCCCTTATAATCGATTGATCCAAAATCTGAAGATGAATCTTGTACTTTTGGAAGTACCGATTTAGGGATATTCAATTCTTCAAGTAGTTTTTCATCCCAATCTAGCTTGTTAATATTGTAAATTAAAGTTCGTGATGCATTGGTATAATCAGTGACATGATTTTTGCCTTTGGTGAACTTATATATTAACCAACTATCAATAGTACCAAACATAAGTTTGCCAGCTTCGGCTTTTTCTTGAGCTCCTTTTACATTGTCTAAAATCCATTTTAGCTTGGTACCCGAGAAATAAGAATCTATGACAAGTCCTGTATTCTGTTTAATATAATTTGAAAGCCCTTTATCTTCCAAATCTTTACAAATGTCAGTTGTTCTTTTATCTAACCAAACTATAGCTTTATGAATTGGTTCTCCTGTTATCTTATCCCAAACGACTGTTGTTTCTCGTTGGTTTGTAATACCAACAGATGCGATTTCTTCCGGATTAATACCAGAGCCTGAAATCGCTTTGTTTAAGGTTTCTAATTGATCATTATATATTTCTAAGGCGTCATGTTCAACCCAACCTGATTGAGGATAGTATTGCTTTAATTCTTTTTGAGCAATAGAAATTATATCTCCTTTTTGGTTAAAGACAATCGTTCTGGTACTGGTTGTACCTTGATCCAAAGCTATAACGTATTTTTTAATCATGCTATGAAGTTTAATTTAGAAAATAAAGTAGGTGCTTAGTACCAGAGCTGTAATGATTGCTCCCGCAATAAAGGCATATTTCCAAGGTTCAACACTTACCACATCAGTTGTCAATGGTTGATAATCATTCGGTCTCGGGTACAGTTTAGTAATCAGTAACATGATACCTATATTCAAAACAAACAGTATAGCCATTACATGTAGGAAATGAGGATACGCTTCAGCCTGAATAACACTCAAAGCTTTGGCATCAGTAATTCCGTTTGATACAGCGTTTTCTATAGCTTTAGATACATAAAATGGTTTAATCATGAATTGACTAATCGAGTATAAAACAACCCCGGATATCACACCTACTTTTGCAGCAATAGCCGGTGCACGCTTACTAAAGAAACCGATAACAATTACTGTTAGTATAGGTATGCTATAACAGCCATTGGCCTCCTGAAGCCACGCGAACAAACCCTGAGGTGCATTGGCAATTAAAGGTGCCACAAACATGCCAAGAATACCTAGAACAAGCCCAAACATTTTACCAGCTTTTACGCGTTGTTTTTCAGTAGCATCTTTCTTGAAATATTTTTTATAAAGATCAAAACCAAAGAGTGTTGCACTACTATTAAGCAAACTGTTAAATGAACTCAAAATCGCTCCAAACAAAACAGCTGCAAAAATTCCTGTAAAAGCAGCTGGCAAAACTTTAGCAACCAAGGCCGGATATGCTTGATCTGGCTTGTCTAAATTACCTTCAAAAAGATGCCAAGCAATAATACCCGGTAGTACTACTATTAATGGAATCAAAAATTTCACTAAGGCAGCCAAAATGACCCCTTGTTGCCCTGCTTTCAAGCTTATCGCACCAAACACACGTTGCATAATTACCTGATTAGTACCCCAATAAAACATTTGCACTAACATCATACCGGTAAAAATAGTTCCGAAGGGAATAGAGGCATCAACTTCCCCCTTTACATTAAATTTTTCTGGATTACTCTCCCAAAGTATTGACATGCCATCTGATACATTGCCATCGCCAATAACCATTAATCCAAAGAAAGGAATCAACAAACCTCCTATTAAAAGGCCAATGGAATTTATTAAATCGGAAACTGCCACAGCTTTCAAACCTCCGAAAATAGCATAAAAAATTCCAATGATACCAATTGTCCAGACGCAAACCCAAAGTGTCATGGTTTCAGAAAGCCCTAATAATTCAGGCAAATCAAACATGGTACTAAAAGCCAGCGAACCTGAATATAATACTGATGGAATAACGACTATGACGTAACCTGATAGAAAGAGAACTGTAAGAATCGCTTTAGTCACATGATCAAAACGATCCTCAACGAATTGCGGTATGGTTGTAATACCACCTTTCATATAGCGAGGAAGCAAAAATACCGCGGTAATAATCATTGCAATGGCGGCAAGAGTTTCCCAAGCCATAACCAGAACACCTTCGGTAAAGGCTTGGCCGTTAAGTCCGACAATTTGTTCAGCAGATAAATTGGTTAATAATAAAGATCCTGCTATGGTTATGGCGCCTAAACTTCTTCCACCAAGGTAATAACCATCAGCAGATTTTTCATCTGTTTTTTTGCTAGAATACCAAGCGATGATTGCTACAAGTACTGTAAAACCTAGAAAAGAAATGATTGATAGGAAATCCATATAATGCAGTATTTATTTTTTGGTTAACTGTACCAGACCGGAAGCCGGAACATATAATTCAGTAATGCCTTTATTCAATGTTATCTGCCCTTCTTGAATAGATTTTCCTCTACAATTAAAAATCGAATAAGAATAATTACCTAAATCTAAAGTCGTTCGAACTACTACATTCTCATTCATTTTGGCATTTAGAATATCGATGGTTTTATGCGATTCTTCAAGTTGCACAATATAATCGGCATGCACACCAAAAATTATTTTCTTACCATTACTAACATTTTGAATTGGGTAATTTGCCAATGGATTGGTTGCTTTATACTTACCTTCAGTAATAAGTACTTTATTGCAATACCAATATTCGGTGTAGAATTTAACCATTTCTAAATACTCTTGAGCAAGGTCATTTAAAAAAACTGAAATTTGAGGAACCCCGAATAAGGTATTAATTAGTTGTAAAGCGGCAACCTCAAGAGGTTCATCATCATGCCAAGTAATCATGTCAGAGTGAACAGCGGTATTACCAGCAAGCATACGAATGTCTGCAATTCTGACCCTATTCATGGTAACGTCACCTGGGCAATCAAAAGCACGAAGCATATTACCAAATTTACGCATTGCCGGCCCTACATACTTCTGCCTAAATTCAATGAAAATCTCAGGATTGATTGAATGTAATTTTAACATCACATCAGTCATCAAACGATACACAGCTTCATTAACAGAGGCATAATCTCGACCGTTTTCCATACCCAAAGGAGTGTTTTCATAAAGGCGAAAATCATCAATAAAGTCTAATTTTAATCCATCAAGATTCCAATCTTTTACGGCACTTGCATAAATATCAACCAAATATTTTCGTACCTCAGGATATCTTGGATCAAAAACTGGTGCCCACCGATGATCTTCGGTTAAGAATTTATCTTTGAATTTTTTATAAGCTTCAGATTTAACACCACAAAAAGGAACAGAATACCAAAGAGCAGCCTTCAATCCTATATCGTGAATTTTTTTGATATAATTCTTCATATCAGGAAAACGCGCAGGCTGCCAATCACCTGTATAATCATAGCCCCTATTTGAATCAAGGGTTTGCCACCCGTCATCAATTATAATGGCCTTATACCCTAATTCGTACGCCAACTTACATTCCTTTAATAACAGCTCATGATTCAAGTTTTGATGAAATTGATACCAAGTAGAATACAAGGGAGTTTTTGCTATATCAGGAACCTTTGCAGGTTTTAGATTTTCGAAAGTCTCCCACCAAATTGATACATCATTTAAGGCAGATGAAAAAAGAATTTTTCTGGTATCAATTCTGATTTGGGCTTCAAAATTTTCTATGGGTTGCTCTTCCTCAGAAAAAAAAGTGATGTGGCAATAAAAGCAATTGTCTTCTTCCCGAACATGAGCGTTCATCAATAATTTGCTAATAGCATTTGAGCAAGCAAAAGTTATCACATTCTCATCATTCTGACCAAATAAACTAATGACCGGAGCATCAATGGAAATTCTTGATTCCATATGATTTAGCTCCCAGTCGGCTTGAATCTTTTTGGAGAAGTCTGTAGTGGGTTTCCAAACACCTTTTACATTAATTCCTGGTATTTTCCACTTTAGTGTTATTGGTTTAGGGAAATGTTTTTCTTTACATTCAACTTTGAAATCATAAATTTCCAAACCAATTTCTGAATGATTTTTTTCTATGGTGGAACAGACCGATTCATCAGCTCCAACTATCTCTATAGTCTGTACGGTAGATTCAGCAAAATCAACATTTATCATTTCTTCTTTTCTATTTTTTATAAAATACTTCCGCCTGTTCATTGTGCTGCGTAGCAACAATATATCTTTTATGGTTTTGATCTATAACCTCAATCAAGTGATTTGATTGCTCAGGTACATAAAAACCTGAATCTTTGCTCGGTACAACTTTAAAAAAACCATCCTTTCGAAGTACAAGAATACCTGTTAGGGCATCAAATTTACCGTAGTTTGATTCTGCGGAGTGATCATTGCCAACAGCAAGAAAGTCAATTTGGCCATCAGCATCAAAATCATCAGTCAATATGGTATTAATTGGAGCCACTTGACATTCTTTTGGTAAAGGCAGTAATCTAAATTTACCATTGCCCAAATTTTCAGCATAACAGCTTTCAAAAATATGGGCTGGTAGGGTTTCTTCTGACCAATTTTTTATCTTCATTAGTTTTTCAAAATCTGTTTTGGCAAAAGATTCATACGTGGGATAATCCTTTTTTAAAATTGTTAACTGTTTCATTATATCATCTCTTGTATGAACAGGTAGCAGTTTTTCACCGTTTTCGGTATCAAAATATTTTGCCAATACAGGATCGAAACTACCATTTTGATCAAAATCATTACTGTATACAACTATTGGTTGATCTTGTGTGGGCGACAAAAAACCGTTGACTCCCTGATTTGCCATGATAAAATCAATATCATTATCGTTATCAAAATCGGCTGCTGCTATGTGATTCCACCAACCTGAAGTATTTAAATGCTTGTCACTTTGATCTAACCATTGCACTAAAAGCGGCTCCAGGTTTCCTTTGTTATTTTTGAAGGTTGTGATTTCCATAAATTCTCCGACTACTATTAAATCTTGCCAAGAATCATTATCGATATCTGCCCAAACAGCATGGGTAACCATTCCAATTTCAGAGAAGAACGATTCAAATTTTGATTTAAATTGGGCATTTTCATTTATTAGAAACGAACTACTTGGTGCTGAAGGGTACTCTTTTGGCACAAGTCTTGTTCCCACAAAAAGATCAACATCGCCATCTTTATCAAAATCATTTGGCGCTAAAGTGCTTGTACTTTTAAATGACTTGGGTAGGATGTCTTTATTTTCAACAAAAAAACCTTTACCATCATTGAGATAAATTCTGTCTTGGTAATTTTCTGATTCTTTGTCAAATCTATTTCCACCACTACCAACGTAAAGATCCAAATCGCCATCGGTATCAATATCAAAAAAAACTGCTTGCGAATCATCATAAGCCGAGTCTAATAATTGTTTGGGTTCATAGTTGCCATTTTGATTCTGAAACCAAATGCTACTCGGATTGCCAGAGCTAGCTCCAACAAATATCTCATCACCATCAACACCATCTATATTTGCTGCAATAATGCATGACCCCTTTGAAGTATACTGTTTTGATAACAATCCTTGAAAAGTATATTCATTATTCGCTTTATCTTTTTGTTCATACTCAAATACTCCTTCCGCTCTTGCAAATAAAAAATTGTCTTGTTGTTGTGGTAAAATATTTTCCTCTGCCTCAACCTCTTGAAGACTCAATTTTTGATTTGTTTTGACATCATACTTGGTGGTCACTTTACCGTTTGGCCATATTACCTTCAAAGAATCAATTGCGCTCTTTTTTACACCGAAATGTACAGTAGGTTCTACCGAAGATAAATAACCTCTGATAGTAGACTGATATTGCGTTTGCACTTTACCATTATGATATAACTTGATTTTTGCTCCAATGGCTTTTGTATTATTTTTTCCTCCTATCAAATTAAGACGTAAAAATCTATTTTCTTTATTTTCTGATGCCTTGTTTTCAAGTACAAAAGCATTTTCATTAATATTATTGACAATCAAGTCTAAATCGCCATCCAAATCTAAGTCAGCGTAAGCCGTTCCATTTGAAAAGGACGCTTTCTCTTCAACCCAACTTTTCGAAATATCTTTGAATTCTCCATTAGCCTCTTGTTTATAAAAGAAGTTTGGCAAATAAATTCCTGGCATCTTTGCTATCGATTCTTTCAATCTTCTCTCTTTAGCTTCGGGAGTACCAAAAACAGCATTCTCGTTGGAGTAATTAATAAAATCTAAATCAGTAATGTCTTTTACATACCCGTTCGAAATAAAAATATCTTTGAAACCGTCATTGTCAAAATCAATCATTAACGGTGCCCAGCTCCAATCAGTACTTGAAATTCCTTTTTGAAAACCAACCTCACTAGCTTTTATAGGTTTATCATTAATAAAACCATTGCCTAATTGCAACGTATTGCGTACGTATTGAGAAGAGTAATCATTTCGTTGTGAAAGTAGATACTTGTCATAATTCATACTGCCTAACATCAACTTTTGTCTCTTATATTGTTTTGGCAACATATCCAAAACCAGAATATCAGGAAAAGCATCATTATTGATATCAGCAATATCAACACCCATTGCATTATAGGTTTCATGAGCTAGATACGCTTTGCTTGACTCAACAAATTTATGAGAGGAGTTTTTGTTAGATGCTATATTAATCCACATTAAATCTTCCGTAATAAAATCGTTTGAAACATATAAATCAGGAAGATTATCATTGTTAAAATCATTTATTCCAACACCAAGTCCAAATCCTTTTTTGTTGATATTTAAACTATCTGAAACATTTTTGAACAAGGGGTGGTCTACTCCTACTACCTTATCATTTCTCAATAAATAATCTTTTAAGTGATCCGGGAGGTATCTCTTTGGATATGGAGTATTCTTGTCATAAGTTGTATTTCCGTTATGCACAATATAAACGTCTAAATCGCCATCTAAATCGTAGTCAAAAAAAACGGATTGCTGGGCATAATGGCCATCATCTAGCCCATAGTCTTTTGCTTTTTCAACAAACTTTGGTACACCATCTTCATTTAAACCCATATTCACAAATAACAAATTCGGACAATCATTATTACATGAACTTCCGCCAACATTTAAATAAATGTCATCCCATCCATCAGAATTAATATCGACAATGGCTACGCCTGTAATCCACGATTTGGTAAAAAAATCAGCTTCTTCTGAAATGTCTGTAAAAACTAAATCTCCATTATTCAAATATATTCTTGAAGAAACTTGATTGCCTGTGAAAACAACATCAGGAAGTTCATCATTATTAAAATCTCCAATACCGACACCACCACCGTTGTAACAGTATTGAAAATCAATAATATTGACATCGTCAGTTTCTGTTATGTTATTCGAAAAATTAATATTAGTTGTCTTTGCTGAATGATGAACAAATAAAAAATCTTCAGGTGCAGAGCTACAACCGATTAAGAGAAGTAGCAGCAAAAAAGAAGGAAACCTTATCATAATATGATGTTGAATGAAATATAATTAAAGCCAAGTATTCGCAAAAATACTTGGCTTAAAACTGAACTTAAACTAACTCAACAATTATTAATACCCTGGGTTTTGTACAAGATTAGGATTTGCATCTATTTCAGAAGCAGGTATCCAAACCAATTCATGCTTGTTGGCCTGAAAAGTGCCTCCACTCAAAGATTTTGGGTGTGCACCATGCAAAGAAGTGGCACCCAAATAATCATTTGCCAAGCCCCAACGCACAAGGTCAAAAAATCTATGCCCTTCACCTGCAAGTTCCATGGCGCGCTCCTCAATGATTGCTTGGCGCATGGCTACTTGATCTAAATTTAAATCGGTAATGGTTGAAAGCCCTGCTCTCAGACGAACTTGATCTACGTATGGACCAGCAAGATCAGGTTGGTTACTTTCATTTAATGCTTCAGCCAACATTAACAAAACGTCAGCATATCTTATAACTCTCCAATTGTTTCCAACATTAGTACCTAGAAAATCTACTTGATCTCTAGTTCCTAAATCAAGACCAGCATATTTCTTTGAAAAAATCGGCTCCATGCCAGCATCATTCGCAGTAGCAATGTCATCAGCAAAATCTGTTAAGAAATCTGTACCTCCATATCCTGTTGATCCAGGGTAATCGTAAGCTAAAGTTTCATTCCTTCTTACCTCATCATTATTGGTTTCAAATAAATCTTTTAACCAAGAGTTGACTACATGACTTCTATCAGGGGACTTTGCTGGTGGAGCGTAATCAATATGAAAATTACCCATAGTTCCAGTACCCGGTATGTCAGTACCCCATGCAAAACTTGTCTGCCCTAAAAATTGAAGTTCAAAAACAGATTCTTGATTATTCTCGTTAGTAGTGCTAAAATTTTCGCCATACTGAGCTGTTGGCAATAAACTATATTGTCCCACTAAACTTTGTAAAGCAGTAGCCGCTGCAGGATAATCTTTCATATACAAATAGCTCTTTCCTTTAAGCGCTGTTGCTGCTCCTGAGGTCGGTCTACCTAAGTTATCACCGTCCCAACTTGCCGGTAAAAGTGACTCTGCCATTTCTAAATCGGAAATAATCTGATTCCAAATTTCAGATGCACTGGCTTGATCAACCAATACATTATCCAAATCTGGAAGTCCAACAACCAATGGCACACTACCGTAAATATTAACCAAGTACCAGTAATCAAAAGCTCTCAAAAAATAGGCCTGACCTACCAAACTGTTTCGAGTATCTGTATCTGGAATTCCTTCTTCATTAACATTTTCGATGATATTATTGCAACGGGCAATAGATTTGTATGCTTGTTGCCAAGGTTCAGTTGCCCAACGAGCAGAACCTGGTTCTCCCTGAAAAGTTGACATAGCGGTATTTCCGCCAAATGGGAATACATTGAATTCATCTGATCTTAACATAGCTCCAGTATGGATAATTCTACCCCAAAAGAAAGTATCTGTAATAGGGTGGAAAGCACCATTTACAGCCGCTTCAACTTCAGCAACTGATGACCCAAAATTGGCAGTAGAGGTCGCATTATTATTTTGCTGATCTAACAGTTCATCTGAACAGCCCGACAGGACAACAAAGGCCGTGAAAAACATCAACATTTTTATTGATTTCAAAATCTTTTTCATTTTATAACTTATTTTATATTAAAATTTTGCTTGTACGCCGAACATGATAGTTCTCGCATTAGGATAAGCCCTTGCATCAACCCCTCTACTTAATAAAGGATTTACTGGAGTTCTAAAACCTGGCACACCAGTATTTCTATTAGCTCGTCCGCCATCAGTAGAGGCAACGTCAGGATCATATCCGCTGTATCCAGATATGGTAAATAGATTTTGGATATTAACAGAAAGACGTAATGATTTAAACCAATCAAATCCTCCAACACCATCTCTAAAATTATAACCAACGTCTAAATTACGTAATCTGAAATAAGAACCATCTTCAACAAAGAATGAAGAAGGTGCCTTATTACCTGCCGGATCTGCAATAGACGCTCTTGGTATATTGGTATCTGTATTTGAAGGTGTCCATGAATTCAATACATCGGTCAACTTACCTCCGTCTTGCCATAAAATAGCATAATAACGTCCTACATTATAAATTTCATTACCCTGAACTCCAGTAAAAGCCAATGCGAAGTCAAAATTTTTATAAGCCCCATTCAAATTTATACCGTAAATAAAATCAGGAACAGGGTCACCAATATTAACGATATCGTCTCCATCAATTAACCCATCACCATTTTGATCTACACGAACAAAATCTCCGGTCGTAGGATTAACTTTATCTTCAACAACATAACCGTAATATGCTCCAATTGCTTCTCCTGTAGAAGTACGATTGACAACTCGTAAATCTTCATCAATTGCTGGGCCCAATATTGGATTAGGAATATCGCCTGCTTCGCTTTTCAAAGTAAATGCAATGTTTGCATTAGCGTTAAAAGTAAAATCGCCTGCTGTTTTTCGATATCCGTATTCAAGTTCCAAGCCTTGATTAATTAATGTACCTGCATTTCGGGTAACTGGCAAACTAACACCTGTAGTTGAAGGAACATTAATTGCTACCAAAACATCTTCAATATCTTTAGAAAAATAATCAACTGTTAAGTTCATTTTATTATCAAGGAAGGCCATATCGAGACCTATGTCAAAAGTTTTGGTTGTTTCCCAAACCAAATCAGGGTCTGCCAATGTTGTTTGAGCCAAACCATTGACCAAACCACCGCCAAAAGAGGTATTTGATTGATTAGCTAAAAATACTGCAGAAGTTGGGTAGAATACATCTGGATATGAACCAAGTTCACCGTAAGAAGCTCTTAGCTTGAAGTAATTTATTTTTTCTGAATTCCAAAAATCTTCATCACTTATATTCCATCCAGCAGAAAAAGAAGGGAAATACCCTACTCTGTTCTCTTCAGCGAATCTTGAGGAAGCATCTCTTCTTAAAGTAGCAGAAAGCAAATATTTTCCATCATAACCATAATTGACTCTTCCGAAATAAGATTCTAGACCTGCTATGTTATCAGCACCTATCAAAATGTTATTTTCAGAAGAAGGCAGAGCCCCAACATTTCGAATTAAGTTTGAAGGTGTACCCTGACCAAAAAGACCCCCTATTTGTTGATTCTCTTTAAAAAAAGTATAACCACCTACAATTCCTATTTTGTGCTGATTGAACTCTTTATCATATGATATGGTAGGTTCTACCAAAATATTAACATCATTTTGAGAGACATCAGTCAAATCATTCTCATTGTTCACATTAAATACAGCATCAGTGGCACTCATAAAATAAGTGGGTGTAAATTGAAAAAATCGGGTATTGGTATAATCCAAACCAAAGTTCAAAGATGCTTTTAAACCATCAACTATTTCATAGTCAAGTTTAGCACTTCCATATATGTTTCGTGACGTGATTAAATTGTCTTCTAAAGAAGCTAAACCGTACTGATTGACCCCACCAGGACCATGAATATCTTGATTGGGGGCCTCAAACCCCCCTTCATTGGCACTATTCGTAGTAGCAAGCGTAGGTACTGAAACACCATCCCAACCGAACCAGTTATTTTCTTGAGTTTTACGCTCAGTGATGCCTAAAGACTGAGTCAATGTTAACCTACCAAATTCTGATCTGGTGTTGACCCTGAAATTAATTCTTTTAAATCCTGAGCCAACCAAAATACCTTCTTGACTAAAATAATTTCCTGAAGCAAAATACGAGGTGTTTTCTCCACCACCGCTAACAGAAAATCCAATATCCTGAACAGCACCATTTTTGAGATTTTCATCTTGCCAGTCGGTGTTTACACCATTAAAAGCAACCGTAGTAGCTTCACCATCATTAGCAAACCTTTGGTTTAAGAAGTCAGTATATTGTTGACCGTTGATATAATCTAGCTTTTTACTAGCCGAATCAAAACCAATTCTAGCATCAAAAGTTACCTCAACATCTCTATTCTTTTGACCGTGGTTGGTTTTAACTATAACCACTCCGTTGGCAGCTCTTGAACCATAAATAGCTGAGGCTGAAGCGTCTTTCAAAACCGAAATATTTTGAATATCACGCGCATGAATGTTCTCCATATCATCTACAAACAAGCCATCAACAATAAATAAGGGATCGGCATTACTAAGTGAATTCACACCTCTAATAAAAAAGTTTGAACGCCCCCCGGGTCGCCCCCCCGGCGTTTCAATCTGAACACCTGAGAGTTTACCTTGCAACGCTGCAGAAGGATTACTGGCCACAACGTTTACAATGGCATCTTTTTTAATAGTCGCCACCGAACCTGTAAGTTCTCTTTTGTTTGAAGTACCATAGCCAACAATAACGACCTCATTCAATGCCTCGGCATCAGGTTGTAAAGTGACATTTAAGGTACTTCTTCCTTCAATTGAAATCTCTTGGGTTGCATAACCGATATAACTAAATATCAGTACGCCTTGAGAATCTACATTTGAAATGGAGTAGTTTCCATCAAAATCTGAAGTAACACCATTTGTAGTACCCTTCACTACAATGTTTACCCCAGGTAATGGTCCGTCTGCATCCGAGACAGTACCCGCAACTTGTGTAGCTTGAGCAAATACAACACTACTAAAAAGTGCTATTGCCAAACCCAGAAATTGTTTGAGCGTTTTTTTAGTCATAAGAATTAAAATTTAGTTAATTATTCAAATAAGAAAGTTAGTTATTATAGTAATTTAGGCTATGATAGTCTATGCTACTGTGCAAATATATACTTATTCTTGAAATATCAAAATTTTCTTATCCTAATTTTACGATATTGAAATTATTTTAGATTATAAATGTCAATACCATAAAATCTTTGACAATTGATATAATCCCTAAAGTGAATTTCTTTTAATAAGTGCAGATGGCATAATTACCTTTATATTGCCTCTATCCTTAATGTGGGTAGCAGCCTTTTTTGCCATTTCTTTGAAATCAGTAGATATAGTAGTAATACCTCCAAATATCATTTCCTTTACTACGTGGTCATTGTGCGATAATATACCTATATCTTTTCCTACTTTATATTCACTATTTCTAACGTCTTTCAATACATCCCATAAATAAGTATCACTGACAAAAAAATACAAACGCCCCTTCTTTACAGAACCATTTTTATATTTCTCAACTACAGAACCAGTGATATTATAATCTGTACAAAACCGATTAAAGGCATTCAGTATACCCAACGGATAATCGGCATCATTTCTAAAGAAAAGAACAAACTTTTTATAAAGTTTGATTTTTGGAAGCAATTCAATTAGCTTGGTATAGGTTGATTCTTCAAACTCCTGTGAGATATAAGAATAGGTTGGGTCAAGTTTGATGAACCTATCGATAATCAATAGTTTTGATGATGCTATCAATTCAATAAGTGGTCGCAAACTTTGATTTGGTATAGGTGCAATCACGTACATACCATACTTACCTTGGATATTATGAAAAATACTAGTGAAAATTGTAACATTACTATGATGAAAGAAGACATCAATCTGATACTTTTTACCTAGCTCTTTACGAAAAGAATTATAAAAATCTTCTTGAAAACGCTGAAAAGAAAACATTAATAAAGCTACTTTTGAAACAACCTTAGTTTCGTTACTAATTATAAAGTACCCTTTTAATTTTTTAGATTCTACCAAACCTCTATCTTTCAAATCTTCATAGGCCTTTACAATAGTTTTTCTTGCAAAACCTAATTCTGCAACCATCTGATTAATGGAAGGTAATTTGTCACCTATGTTTAAAACTTTTTCATCTATTGCTTGAATAATGCCTTCAACCAACTGTTCATGTTTTGATAACGTGTTTATTTCTGCTAAATCATTTATTTTATCAAACAATGTCATATGCTATTCTAGTCCTTTTAGAAAGGAGTAATATATAAAAAGAATTCAATATATTGTTTCACTAGCTTGCATACAATAGCGAAATTTCACTAACACTAACACTAATACATGCCAAGGATATTATTTTAATTGAATTGTTTGATAAGATGAAAGTTCATGGCGTGTCAGTAGTACTTAGTAAAATGACAGCATTCAACGATTAATCATGTATAATTAAGAGATGGTTTAAATGTACTCTTTACATTAGGCTTGTTGACCTTCGTTTCATTATTGCAGTTAAACCCCTAATACGTACTTTAAAAAGTTAGACTCTATACAAAATCCGCTTTTTGTTAAGAGTTAAATTCCAATAAAAGAGATTTTTCAGAAACAATCTAAAAGTTCAAGAAAACAACTAATTATCTTTTATAAAGGGAATAGTCCCCAAATCCTTACCCTTAAACTTTGCGCTTGGATTCTGTTTCGATTTTATAGTGTTCGGGAAGATAAGGGTCAGGTAAAATCGAAATAGGGCGCACTTGCTAAGATTTAAAATTAACTTTCATTTTAATTAAGGTATTTCACTTCTATCAATAAGCTACAAAAAGGAACAAATATTATTTAGTAAAAAATACTTTTCAAATTTTAACAAAAAGGCATAAATAATATTTTTTGCAACAAATTTTTTCAGTGTTTACAGGGTCTCCCGCGCTTTTTGTTGCAAATTACTAAAAAAAGAAAAATCGAAATACTTATAATTAATTGATAATCAATTAATTAAAATTCGTAACATCGCTTTAGCGTGTTACCCTCTTGCTTTACATCTTCGTCCTGCAGGCAGGACAAAAAATGTAAACGCTGTCCGTCTTTAAACGATACAAAATTAAAGCAATAAAAATTAATCCCTATTTACCTTTTATATTCAGTTCATATTTTCTTTTTTGAAATAACATATTAAAACAATTAAACTTAAATGTGATGGATTTACTAATGAAATTCATCTTTGCTTAAAGTTGAGGCGAACTACATTCATTTTATTTTTCTTTAAATGGATGGTGTTCAAGATTTTTCAAATGATGCGCTTTGTCCAATCACGATAAGTATCGGAAGAAGGGCAATGGGCGGAGTTTGTGGATGATCTTAACCCAATTCACGGGGTTCTCATTATGCAACCTTTAGTATAAGAAGAATCAAAATCTATACATATCGTTTTTATTATGTAAAGAAAAATCGATTTTCTATACATAAAGAATTATCTTTGTATAGAAAATTAAAAAATCTATACATAGTGTCTCAAGAGAACGGATATAACTTATCGGAGTTACCATTATCCATTGACATGGAAAGTAAAGCTGTATTAAAAAGCTTGCCAGCTGCTCATGCTGCTCTGGCTGAGCTCAAAGGGCTTGCAGCTACAATTCCAAATCAAACAATATTAATCAATACTCTGGGACTACAAGAAGCAAAGGATAGTTCTGCAATAGAGAATATTATTACTACTCATGATGACCTTTACAAATCAGAATTAAATTTAGATGTCTTTAGGTCTCTAGATGCAAAAGAAGTACAGAACTATATTGAGGCATTAAAACATGGATTTGCTTTGACCTCTAAAAAAGGAGTCTTAAACAATAGGGTAATATTGGAAATACAGGAAGTATTGGAAAAAAACAATGCTGGATTTCGCAAATTACCAGGTACTGCACTTAAAAATAGTACAACGGGAAAAACGGTATATACCCCACCTCAAAACTTAACCGATATTCAAAGGCTCATGAAGAACCTTGAGCAATTTATCAATGACAATAATTTAAGTGATTATGACCCAATCGTGAAAATGGCTATCATACACTTTCAGTTTGAGAGCATCCATCCATTTTATGATGGTAATGGTCGGACAGGCAGAATCATGAACATACTTTATCTTATTCTCAACAAATTGCAGACCTTACCAATTCTATATTTAAGTAGCTATATCATTCAACATAAACCAGATTACTATAGGTTGCTTCAAGAAGTAAGAGATAAGAATAATTGGGAGGAATGGTTACTTTTTATGATAAAAGGAGTAGAACAAACATCTAAAGACACCATTAAATTGATTGTGGAAATTAAAAGTTTAATGACTGACTATAAGAACAAATTGAGAACAAACTATAAATTTTACAGTCAAGATTTACTAAATAACTTATTCAAACATCCGTATACAAAAATTGAATTTGTAGTAAATGACCTTTCAGTTTCTAGATTAACCGCAGCTAATTACCTCAATAAGTTAGCTGATGACGGATTACTAGAAAAAAAACGAATAGGGACAGCGAACTACTATATCAATAGACCACTTTTTGATCTATTGACAGAAAGATAAATTATGAGAAAAGGGTATCTATGTTACGTTTTTATTTTTTTATAATACTTAGATTGTAGTATTTACTTCTATTTACATTCAAAAAAGACACCAATATGGAAGTTTCAAATAGAAAGTCACCTATTCGGTGAGCATAAATTTTAGAGCCCTTGAAAAGGCTAATATCTAAGGGTTTTGGAGATAAGGTTCTAGTCTCCCCGGCTCCACAATTCAAATATTCCCTAATTTTAGTTACTCATAATTCGCCATTGTACACCATAATAGACATAGAGACCACCGGTAACGGAATTAAAGGGAATAAAATTACCGAAATTTCTATTTTCAAATTCGATGGCGAAAAGGTAATAGATGAATTTACCAACTTGGTAAATCCACAATGTGAAATACCTTATTTTATTACTGGACTAACAGGTATTGACAACCAAATGGTTGCTAATGCACCCACTTTTAAAGAAATTGCTGATAAAGTTCTTGAAATAACCAAAGACAGTATTTTCATAGCACATTCTGTAAATTTTGATTATGGTGTTATTAAAGAAGAGTTTAGACAAATAGGTGTTGACTTTTCTAGAAAAAAATTATGTACTGTTCGGCTTTCTCGAAAACTCATACCCGGTTTTAATTCTTATAGTTTAGGCAAACTCTGTTCATCACTCTCTATACCATTGACAGACCGACATAGAGCCCGTGGTGATGCACGTGCTACTGTACTATTATTTAAATTACTTTTAAAAAATACTGCGTCGGATAAGGTGATAAAAACGTTTTTAAACGCTCGTAGTCAAGAAGCTACTCTACCACCATTATTGTCCAAATCAACTGTTAATAATTTACCTTCAACACCTGGTGTTTACTACTTCAAAAACAAAAACGGTGAAATCATTTATGTCGGTAAAGCCATTAATATTAAGAAGCGGGTTTTAGGTCACTTTTATGATAAGAGCAATCATGAAATTAAACTTTGTAAAGAAATAGCGGATATTGATTTTGAACTCTCGGGAAGCGAGCTTTTAGCATTGTTAATGGAATCTGCTGCTATTAAAGAACACTATCCAATTTTTAATAGAGCGCAAAAAAAAACTATAAAACAGTATGCCATTTTTAGCTATGAAGACAGACGAGGAATTTTGCATTTAGCTTTTGACTCACTTAAAACCGTTATTAATCCATTAATGGTATTTTACAATCAAACTGATTGTAGAGCTTATCTTGAAAATTTATGTGATGTTTTAGCACTTTGTCCAAAATATTGTCATTTACAAGTTACAAACGGAGCATGTAGCCATTACAAAGCGAAAAGTTGTAATGGAATATGCAAAGGTGAAGAGGCTATTGTAGAATACAATACAAAAGTAATAAAGGCTATTGCTCTGCTCAAGCAACGTGAAGAACGAATTTTGTTAGAACGCAAAGGAAGAACTACTGACGAAAAAGCATTTGTTTTAATGGAAAGTGGAATTTATAAGGGATACGGGTTTATTCAGAACTCAGTTCAAATTAATACTCAGGAGGATTTAGAGGCTCATTTAATTCCTCAGAAAAATACTGTTGAAGCTCTAAGAATAATTCAAAATACAATTCAAAAAAATATAAAGGTTTCTAATTAAAAGTTTTGTATTTTTTACCCTTATTAGTCAACCAACCATGCTTTTAAAGAACGCCAAGACTATACTTGGTTTCAATGATTATCTTTTTGTTTTCGCCGGTGTTTTAATTAACACCCATACGGTCATGGCTATTTATTACACTGGAGCTTTTTTTAAGGTAAAGTTTACGGATTACCTTGTTACATGGTTTGGCGAGTTTTTGTGTATTTTAATTTTATGGTTAGTTATTAGACAATTATACCTGCAGCTACTTAAAAAGTTTAAGGGAATTCAACATATAAAAAAACGACTTTTAATAATACCTACTTTCCTTATTCCTTATTTCTTTATTTGTTTTTGGTATATCAAATTAATTCAGCCTTTTTTTAGATTGGACCATCCTGATTTTACAGATCCGAATGTTGCAGTTCAAATACTAACAGGAGCGGTAATTTTTTTCATAGATATGGGATTCTATGAGGCCTTGCACCTATTTGTTGAACTCAAAAACACTAAAATAGAGGAGGAAATAAGAAAAAAAGAGAGTGTTACTTCACAATTACTAAATCTTAAAAATCAAATTAGCCCTCACTTTTTGTTTAATAGTCTCAATACTTTAGTGCATCTTATTGATGTAGATAAAGAGAAGTCTAAGGAATTTGTTCACAAGCTCGCGAGTATTTATAAAACCACTCTAGAAATTTCTGATCAAAATTTAATTTCCTTAAAAGATGAGCTACGGTATATCAATGACTATACAGATTTGTTGCAAGAACGTTTTGGAGAAAATGTAAATTTCAAAATCGAAATTAATGATTGTGAAAAGGAGAAGAAGCTTATCCCATTATCTTTACAACTGGCAGTTGAGAACGCGGTTAAACATAACATTATCACTACTAAACATCCTTTAAAAATTAATATCCTCACACAAAATGGTTATTTAGTTATAAAGAATAACCTTCAGAAAAAACATAGCAATGGTATTCAATATGGCTTAGGTCTTAAAAATATCAGAAAACGCTATGAACTTTTGAGTAATGAAAGGGTTATAATTGAAAGTGGAAAAGTAGATTTTATTTTAAAATTACCACTCTTAAGCGAGTGACTATTTCTAAGATTAAGTGTCATATTTAAAATCAATATGGTATCTTAACAATAAGTTAGTGGATTTTTTATACAAAATGTCAAGACAATTAAAAATTGCAATTATTGAAGATGAGCCTATTTCTAGAGCTTATTTGAAAAATTTAATAGAACAAACAGGCTTTGAACATCAGATAATTGAAGAACTAGATTCGGTTTCTGATGCTTTAGTGTTTTTTTCTAAAAATCCGGATTTGGACCTAATCTTTATGGATATTCACCTAGGAGATGGTACTTGTTTTGATATACTGAACACAGTCGGTATTGAAAAGCCCATAATTTTTTGTACAACTTTTGACACCTATGCCGTACAGGCATTTAAGTATAACAGTATTGATTACATTTTAAAACCGGCCAAGCTTGATGATATTAAAGACGCACTAAAAAAATACTGGTCTTTTAAGAAATCTGATGAAGATGATTATCTCATTCGTATGGATAAGATGATGGGATCTTTTGTTTCTCCTAATTACAAAAAGCGTTTTCTTATAAGAAAGAATAATAAGCTCATGCTAACTGATGTTAACAACGTAATTTGTTTTTATTCCGAAGGCGGCAATACATTTTTAACCGAAAAATCTGGAACTTCACATGCCGTTGATTTTACTTTAGAAAAGTTAGAAGAATTGTTGGACCCAAATAATTTCTTTAGAATCAATAGGAAAATGATGATTTCAATTGATGAAATTCATTCTGTAGAAGACTATTTCAATAATAGATTAAAAATAAAGCTACAAAACCGAATTGACCTTGATCTTGTGGTAAGCAGAAATAGAGTAAAGCACTTTAAAAATTGGTTAAAGGGGGTTTCGTAAGAACTACTTTTTCATTTTCTTATACATTCGGGCGACAAAGACTAACCACACTAAAAATATTAGTGCTACTACAATGGAATACATGAGAATAAAATCCATTATTTCTTATACTTAAGATAATTCATAAAACCAAGTATGGTTGGTGCCCAGAATGCAATAAATATGGCATCCATCTTTTCTCCACTGAGAAATAAATATTCTGAGACGATGATAATTGATAACACCACTAAGAGCATGATACAATTCATCACTCCTACTCTCTCAATAAAATCTTTAAACATTAAACTATTCGTAATATTATTACTACTAATTTACTTAATATAACGCAGAATTTGTTAATAAAATTGTGATTTTCTTAACGTTTATAAAATGAAGGGAATCAACTGCAGTTTGAAAGAAGCTTCGTTATCTAAATTTTGAAAACCTTCATGTAAATTTTGTTGCTTTACCCTATACGGGTAGAAAGTTATCGGCTCAATACATATCATATTGCCTACCTCGGTCCAACACATAAAATGATCAAATCCTTCAGTTTTTAGAGTAATTGAATGATTGTCCAATAAAGTTATTTCATTGCAGTTTGCAACCTCTAATGCACGACTGCCTACGGCTAAAACCTCATCAAGATTTATACTTTTATCTTTTGTTTTGATGATTGGTTTTGTAGTCTGTAATTTAAAAGCAGGGTGATAGCCTAACATATAAGGCATACCCAATTCACCATCGATTTTAAAACTAATTTCAAGGCCCTCGGAATCAAGCCGGAAAGATTTTTTAAATCGAAAATTATAAGGCCAAGACAACAAAGCCTTATCTGACTTTTTAGGGTATTTCTTATTTTTAATTTTAGTATTGGCTTGATACACTTTTTCAAAAACTGCCGTTAAATCAGTATTCTCAATTAAGCTGTAGGTCATTAATCGTAAATGCCCATGTTGATCTTGAATTGCTTGACCTTTTGGTACTTGTACCATAAAATCAGCTTCATTCACAGGACCAATTATTGGAAACATTTCAGTATCAGCACTACTCCATCCAGGGCTTCCTTTTTGATGTATAAATTCATGTCCATCAACTTGATAACTAATTAATTCACCAGCGTCAATCTTCACAATTTGGTTTCCAAATTCAAGTTTTACCATGATAAATAGATTCTCTTATATTACTTATTGAACTATTTTAGTTAACTCTTCTTATTCAATATAACCCATTTTGTGCATCCAATCGTCATTAAACATTTTACCAACGTAACGGCTTCCATGGTCATGAAAAAGTACTACGACCACGTCATTTTCACCAAACTCTTCTTTAAGCTGTAAAAGCCCCTTAATTGCAGCTCCAGCAGAATTTCCAAGAAACATACCTTCTTCTTTAGCAAGTTTTTGGGTATATATTGCCGCATCTTTATCGGTTACTTTAGTAAAACCATCTATAACTTCAAAGCGGACATTTTTAGGAAGTATATCTTCTCCAATACCTTCAGTTACGTAAGGATAAATCTCGTTCTCATCAAAAATGCCTGTCTCATGATATTTTTTAAATACTGAACCATAGGTGTCAATACCCCAAACTTTTACATTTGGGTTCTTCATTTTTAAATACGAACCTACTCCAGATATGGTACCTCCAGTACCAACACCAACTACAAAATGAGTTATTTTACCCTCTGTTTGTTCCCAAATTTCAGGACCAGTACTTAAAAAATGTGCTTTACAGTTACTTGGATTATCATATTGGTTAACATACCAAGAATTCGGTATTTCAGTAGCCAATCGCTTTGCCGTTGAATAATAACTCCGAGGATCTTCAGGAGCAACATCAGTAGGGCAAACATGCACTTCGCTACCAACAGCTTTCAAAATATCAACCTTTTCTTTGGACTGTTTGTCACTGATAACACAAATCATTTTATAACCCTTAACAACAGCTGCCAGGGCTAAGCCCATTCCAGTATTACCTGAGGTTCCTTCAATGATAGTACCTCCAGGTTTTAATATTCCCAGCTCCTCTGCATCTTCTACCATCTGTAATGCCATACGATCTTTAACCGAGTTTCCAGGATTAAAGGTTTCATATTTAGCTAAGACCAAACAAGGTAGTTCAGTTGTAAGCTTATTTAGCTTTACCAAAGGTGTTTTACCTATGGTTTCTAGTATGTTTTTTGCGTATTCCATATTCAAAAACAAAAATACGGGTTAGGTAATTAGAATCAACTTTAGTTGACTAAATATTCTCAATTCTACTTAATAGACTAATCAAACTTTATCGCTTTGACCGGAGAAATTTTTGCAACAGCATAAGATGGAATTAATAGCATCAATAAACAAAGTACCATTACTCCAAGGTTTAATAGTAAAATATTACCAAAATCTATTTGAACAGGTATGTATTTAATGTAATACTCTTCAGGATTAGGAAAGGTTAAGAATCTGAATTTGTCTTGAAGAAAAATAATGCCAAGACCAATTACATTACCCCAGAAAAGACCAATACCTATAAGGTAAGCCGCATTATATAAAAAAACCTTTCTGATACTCCAATCTTGGGTACCTAAGGCTTTTAAAACTCCAATCATCTGGGTTCTTTCTAAAATCAAAACTAAAAGTGCGGTAATCATATTAATCCCTCCCACAATAATCATAATACCAATGATTAATGCAGTATTAAAATCAAAAAGTTCTAACCATTCGAAAATTTTAAAATACTTACTTTTTATATTCTGGGTATCTAAGTTTGAAGGGGTTTTATTATAAATTTCAACAGTTTTTTCATTTATCTCAGAAAAATCGTCTAGAAAAACTTCAAAATTTCCGAACTCATTCGCCTTCCATTTATTCATGCGCTGAATATGTCGAATGTCGACAAAAATGTACGAGGTATCTAATTCTTCAAATCCGCTCTCATAAATACCAACAATCTTAAATTTTCTATTATTTGGCGTTTTTGTTAAATCTCCATCCTTTAAAAAAACAGCCAAAAAAGAATCCCCTAATTCCAATTGTAATTTTCCTGCTTGAATTTTTGATATTAGAACTTCTTCGTTTAAATCTTCAGAAAAATTGGGCAAGCGCCCTTCAGTTAAGAACTCTTCAAAAAACTGCCAATTGTAATTTTCATTTACCCCTTTAGCAAGTATACCTTCAAAAGTCTCTTCCGTTCGTATTATTCCTGCCTTTACTGCTACCCCTTGTATATGAGAAACACCTTCAATTTTACTTAAATTAGGGTAGAATTCTTTGTTTAACAAAACTGGTTCCACAGAAACGTCTGAAGTGTTGCCATCATAATTTTGAATTTGAATATGACCATTAAAAGCTGCAACCTTTTCCTGAATTTTAAATTGAAGACCCATACTGGTGGCAATCGCAATAAGCATCATTATAATACTGATAGCGATAGCAGCAATGGCTATTTTTATTATCGGAGCAGAAATGCTAATTTTATGTTCCTTCCCTGTAATCAGGCGTTTGGCTATAAAATATTCTAAATTCAAAAGATGCCCTTTTTCTTAAAGTTCAAAAGTACTATTTTATGTTTAAGCATTTGTTTTTTGGCTTGTGGACAAAAACAAAAATCTAGTACAAACGAATCTAATTCTATTTCCACTGAAGTTTCTAAAAAAGATATTCTGGTAGGAGCTAATCAAACTCAAGAATATTTACCAATTATAACAAACAAAAAAATTGGTATTGTAGCCAATCAAACCAGTGTTATTTTCAAAAAGGAAGGTTATACACATTTAGTTGATTCCTTACTCTCGCTTCAAATACAAATTAAAAAAGTTTTTTCGCCAGAACATGGTTTCCGAGGCAAGGTTGACGCAGGTGAAAAAGTAAAAGATGGAATTGATACTCAGACAGGTTTACAAATAACTTCTCTTTATGGCAAAAACAGAAAACCAACTCAAAACCAATTAAAGGGGCTTGATTTAATAATTTTTGATATTCAAGATGTTGGGGTTCGTTTTTACACTTACATCGCTACCTTACAGTATGTTATGGAATCCTGTGCTGAAGCTGAAATTCCAATTGTTGTTTTAGATAGGCCTAACCCTAACGGACATTATGTTGACGGCCCGACTATGAGGGTTGAACATACTAACTTTTTAGGTTTGCAAACTATTCCACTGGTATACGGAATGACTATTGGAGAATATGCAACCATGATCAATGAAGAGAATTGGTTAGCGAATGAAACAAAAGCCGAATTGAAGGTAATTACCTTAGCCAACTATTCACACGAATCCGATTATTCAATTCCTATTAGACCTTCACCTAACTTACCAAATGATCAATCTATTAATCTTTACCCAAGTCTAGGGCTTTTTGAAGGCACAAATATTAACGCAGGTCGGGGAACAGAGTTTCAATTTCAGCGTTACGGAGCTTCTTTTCTAGACAGCACAGCTTTTAGATTTACGTTTACACCACAGCCTAATTTTGGTTCTAAATATCCAAAAGAAAAAGGCCTCAACTGTTTTGGAGAAGATTTATCTGCTTATCAAAAAATGGACTCTATCTCATTGCAATGGATTATTAAAGCCTATAATAATTGTAATGAAAAGGATAAGTTTTTTAATACTAGTGGATTTACAAAACATGCTGGAACAGAAAAACTACAAGCACAAATAGAGGCGGGACTTTCTGAAATGGAAATAAAAGCTAGTTGGCAAACAGATTTGGAGCGTTTTAAACTAATCCGCTCTAAATATCTTATCTATTAGCCTTGTATTGCATGATTACAAGACCAGCACTGGCAATTGTACCAGCAATACCTATAAAATATTTACATTCAAGAATCAAAAGAATACCAGCTAAACATCCTAAAATACCTAAAAGTAAGCCCAGTTTAAATACTTTCTTCCTTTGCGATGTCATAAACTAATGATTAGAGTTCTCCAGTGGTTGGTTTTCTATACTTATGAAAAGGCTGCTTTAACAAACCAATAATGCTACTATTCTCTTTTTCATTAGGAAAAGTATCTACTCCGTAGGTTATTTTATCTGGGTCCAATTCCATAAAGGTTCCGAATATTCGATCCCAAATTGAAAAAATATTACCGTAATTGGAATCTGTATATGGCAACACATAATGATGATGAACTTTATGCATATCTGGTGAAACTACAAGCCAACTAATCATCTTATCCACTTTACGTGGTAATCTGATGTTTGCGTGATTAAATTGAGACAACACGACCGATAGACTTTGATATAACATAATAATACCAATGGGCGCACCAACAATAAAAACCCCAATAAGTGTAAATGAATATCGAATTAAACTCTCTAGTGGATGATGCCTATTAGCAGTAGTAGTATCAACATTATGGTCTGAATGATGCACTAAATGAACCATCCAAAGCGGTTTTACCTTATGTTCAACTAAATGTGCAGTATAGGCTCCTATTAGATCTAAAAGCATTACACCAAGGGTTACATAAAGCCATAAAGGCATTTCAGGCAGCCAGTTAATAATTCCGAACTGATTATCGACGGTCCAATCTGATGTTTTAAGAAGCAAAAAGGCCAATGGAAAATTTATTATGATAGTGGTCAGTGTAAAGAAAAAATTAGGCAAAGCATGTCGCCATTTCTTATACCTCACACTAAAAAGAGGAACAATACCCTCTAGTATCCAAAAAAAAGTAATCCCACCGACTAAAATTAGACTTCTATGAAGTGGAGGAATATTTTCAAAATAATTAATTATTTGTTCCATGAGGTTAAAATACAAATTCAAAATCTAAGTTCAAATAACTAAATGAAGTTGATACGGGAGAACAGCAAAAACATAAACCAATTTACCTTAAAGGAATTCGTTTTTTCATTGCTTCAACAATATTGTATGCCGCAGGACAAATAGCTATATTTTTTAGGGTCAGTTGACTAATTTGTTGGAACTTCTTTCTATCGGTATGCGGAAATTCTCTACACGCCTTTGGCCTAACATCATAAATACTACAATAATTATCTGATCCTAAAAAAGAACATGGCACTTGTTGCAAGACATAATCGTTGTCTTCATCTACTTTTAAAAAAGACTCTATAAATTTCTGTGGTTTCATCCTAAAATGCTTAGAAATTCTTTCTATATCTGCATTTGTAAATAAAGGCCCTGTAGTTTTGCAACAATTAGCACATTCTAAACAATCAGTTTGGTTAAACTCTTGTTCATGCAACTCTTGCATTATGTAATCTAAATTTTTTGGAGCCTTTCGTTTTAATCTTGTGAAAAACTTCTTGTTTTCTTGAAGCTTTTCAGAAGCTTTTTGTGGCAATTCGTTTATTTGCTCTTGCATAGACTACAAACCTAAAAAATATTGTTTCATTTTTGTAACGCAATTAAATTCTATGGATGATATTATTGGGATTGCCCTTTTAGATTATCAAAATGGGCGTTATTCAGAAGATATTAAAACCTTCTCCTCTTTTGACGAAGAAGATACCATACCAATGCCTTACTTATTCCGGCCTTTTATGGCGATGCCAAAATTAGAGCAAATAGCTTTGAAAAAATGTTCTGGTAAAGTTCTTGATATTGGTTGTGGGTCAGGAAGTCATAGCCTTTATTTACAAGAAAATGGTTTTGTAGTAACAGGTTTAGACAAGTCTTCCGGAGCCATAAAAGTATGCCAACAAAGAGGACTTATCAACACGGTTTGCAGTCCGATATTAGAATATTCTGGCTCACAATTTGATACGCTTCTACTTTTAATGAATGGTATTGGTATTGCTGGTTCTTTAGATCAATTAGGCAACCTTTTAAATCATTTTAAATCTTTATTAAAACCTAATGGGCAAATTCTTTTAGATTCTAGCAACATCATTTATATGTTTGAACAAGATGAAGATGGTGGCTATTGGGTTCCAGATAACAACAACTATTATGGTGAGGTAGTATTTCAAATGGGTTATAAAGGGCTAAAAGGAAAATCATTTAAATGGTTATATCTTGATTTTGACACTCTACAGAAATATGCCAATATTCATGGTTTTCATTGTAAACTTGTAAGTGATGGAGAACATTTCGACTATTTAGCTAAACTTACCTTAACACCATAATAGATCAATAGATTAGAACGTTTAACTTTCAAAAGCTTGCGCTATGAGAAAAAGAGGTATTTATTTTTTGACAATTCTTAGTTTGATTTTTGCGGCATGTAGCTCAAATGAAAGTGATCCTGCAGAAACTAATGATGACGAACCACCACAAGTGGTTGATAAATCTCAAAATCTATTAAGCACTGGTGCCTCGGCCAATGATATTCTTTCTAATTCAAATTTTGATCGGTTATTAATTGAAGCCACCTATGCACCTGGTTTTAGACCTACCGATGAAGCAATGTCTAATTTTCAAGATTATCTAAGGACTCATACGTTTAAAACGAATATTGAAGTTACTTACAGAGAGTTAGATGCTACAGGTGAAGAAACTTTGACCCTCAATGAAATTGATGATTTAGAACAAGAAAATAGAACGGCATATAACGACGGAACTACATTGGCTATTTATATCTTTTTTGCTGATGCTCCTTCGGAAGGGGATGATTTAGATGAGGGACTAGTTACATTAGGTGCGGTTTATCGAAATACATCAATGGTGATTTTTGAGAGTACCGTAAAAACTCTTGCCGGACGAAGTCTTCTTATTACAACCGAGGATGTTGAGACTGCAACATTAAACCATGAGTTTGGCCACTTATTCGGATTGGTAAATCTAGGAACCGTTCCTATTAATAATCATGAAGACCCTGAGGCTGAAAATCATTGTAATGTTGACCCTTGTTTAATGCGAGCCCAATTAGAATTTGGTCCAGCTAACAAAGCAATTGCAGTATCTCATTCAAAAATACATTCGTCTTGTTCTTTGAATGGGAATTTTTTGATTGAACAAATGGAATTTCAAGTTTCGAGAGGAAACGCAGCTACTCCTGAATTAGATTCGGAATGCCGCTTAGACCTCGAGAATAATGGTGGAAGACCCAGCATTGATAGCTAAGGAATATTTAAGTATTTATGTGTTTGCAATGACACCTTCCATTTTGGATGCTGCATGACATAATCCACGATTAAAGGCGTTACTTTTTCTCGTACACTCCATTCAGGCTGAAGGTATAATATACAAGAGTCATTAATTTTTGAAGCCTGTTCCTCAGCAAAAATTAAATCATGTTTGTTATAAACAATAACTTTCAGTTCATGTGCTTTATCGTATATATCACCAACCGGAAGTTTATTCTTTTTAGGCGATAAACAAATCCAATCCCATATACCAGTTAAGGGATACGCTCCTGAGGTTTCAATATGTATATTCAGATCTTGGTTCTTGAGTGCTTTTGTTAAAGGACCCATATCCCAAGTAAGAGGCTCTCCGCCTGTAATTACTATAGTATCTGAAGATTTGGTAGCATTTACTACAATTTGCTCAATTTCAGTAGGAGGATGCGTTTCAGCATTCCAACTCTCTTTTACATCACACCAGTGACAACCAACATCACAACCACCTATGCGCACAAAATAAGCCGCAGTTCCTTTGTGAAAACCTTCGCCTTGTATTGTATAAAATTCTTCCATCAAAGGAAGCATCTTACCCTTGTCCACTAAATGCATGACATCTTGTAAAACCATTTTGCAAAGATAATATTAACTAATTCGAAATTTTATATTTATTGCTTTAAAGTAAAGTGCCCATTTCTACTTTCTAATAGGCCGTCAGTGGTAATAAGTTCTAAAACATACCAATAGTCCGAGGGTGGCAAAGAACGTCCATTATAAAATCCACTCCATCCACCTTCAATAGCATTTTCTTGTGCTAAAAGCTTTCCGTAACGGTCATAAATAAAAAGGTTACCACTTTGGTAAAAATCATCGGTAATACCTAAAACCTTCATTTCATCATTAACTGAATCATTATTAGGGGTAAAAAACTTTGGAACTCCAACAATACCTACCTCTATTTCGTCACTTCCGCAGCCTTTTAAATCAACAGCATACAAAGTGTGTAAACCAGGCTCTACATTGGCAAAAGTCATTTCTAACTGATATGGACCGAAAGGATTGTCTAATGAAAACTCATAAAGACCAAGACCTAATTGACCCATATCATTGGTAATTGTTATGGTTTGTTCATCACTATTTACAATTAGGTATTCAGATAACAAAGATGGTGGACTCGATTCAAGAACTGTAAAAAACAAAACCTCGGAACTACAATCATTTATACTCGTTGCAATTACAGTATAGTTACCCTCAATAGAAAGGTTTATTTCAGGTTCATTACCCACAACCTCATCAGATGAATTGAACCACGTGTAGTCATAATCAGCCTGAGGATTTATGGGTGAAACTAGTATGGAGGAATTGGTGCAAAAATTATACTCATTTTGAAGTTGAAAAATAGGTCGTTCAAAAACCGTCAGCAAAAGATGTTCCCCTATACCAAAACAAGTTCCACTGGCCTCATCATCTACCCGAACAAAAAGAGTTTCAGAATAAGGCTGTAGGTTCTGATAAATAGCAGTGTTTTCTATTTGATTTTGTTGTAAAGTGGCTTCTTCGTTAGTTCTAAAAAAAGAAAGTGTCAAATTCTGTTGTGCAGGAAACTGAGCTAATAAGGATTGTTCAGCATTGATTAAATTAAATTCGGCAATCCCGTCGGCTTCATTAGTATCACAAACTTGCAATTCAAACAAAAAATCATCTGAAAATGAAGTAGTAGACACCTCTAAAAATAAGCTCCCAACTTCATAACAGTATTCACCAAAACCTTCTATTCTAAAAAAAATTTCATTAGCAATACTATTATTAAATAAAGTAGCTGATTGCACATTTTCATTGGCTTCAGCTTCTGCCTCAGTCAAATGAAACGTGAATGTATAATCACCAAAATCAGGGTTAATTAATTCCAAATATTGCGTCAAATCAAAATTTGTAAATCCATCGGCAATTCCATCTTCGTCACAATTGGTAATTGTTATTCCATTGTTTATTGCCGGAACTAACTTTACCACGGCTTCCACAGCTATTCTTTGTCCTGTAAAACACCCAGCTTCAGAGGCCAAAACATAAAAGGTTTGGTTTTGAACTAAAAATGGGGTTTCAAAAATTTCACCTGTACCAATAGGCATTCCTCCTGTTTCATTCTCAAACCATAACAAATCACCAGTTGATGCTAAAGCTTCTAAACTCGCAATTCCTGGGCCACATATTTCATCTGAAAATGTTTCCAGCACTTGAGGTGTAGTTATTTTTGTGCTCGCCGAAAGATTTAAAACCGGATCACCTGGCAAACCTCCATACTCAACAACATAACCTTTAGGTTGATAATCTCCACTGGTTTCTCCTGTCAATCTTAAATCATTCCATGAGCCCGGTATACCAACCCCTGGTGCTGTTATATGAGCGTAATCTTCCCCAACTCCGTTTTCTCCGCCTACATTATTAGGTTCTTGATTATTCCAAAATGCAAAATTTGGACTTGTTCCATTGATACCTCCATTCCAAAAAACTTCTCCCGTCTCAGGACCAGTCTCCCATCGCCAAACTCCTTCTTGTTGTGAATCTGACCCACCAATCCATCCTGTTCCCGCCGCCTGTTCTCCAGATAATTGTGCCTCGGCCTGTGAAGTAATAGTCACCAAATAACCTTGTAAGCCAAAAAAAGTGCGATTTGCAGCAGCATCCCTAGCATCATCCCAAGGAATGCCTATAAAAGGAACATATTCATAATAATGATCAGTCTCTGGTAAATAATTAGCACTACCAACCGTCAATGAGAAGAACTTTTCTGCAGTTGGGTTGTTTGAAGTGCTTTCAAAAACCACATTTTGAATTGCAGGTATTAAATCGGTATACAACATAGGAGCTCCAGAGACACCCCTGAAAGTGAGCTTTCCTTCAATGTTGTTCCATGTTGTTTCTATTCCATTATTAACACCAATTAACCTTAATATATCATTCCCACGTTGATAACCCTGAGATATTTGAATAGCAAATTCATCAATTTCCGTATCATCTACATCAACAATATCAAAAGCAGTAACCACAGGAATAGCAGAACCTGGACAATAAAATTGGTCACCTTCAGCAGTTACTACTGGTGCTATATTATCTTGTGCAATGGTCAGGTTCATAAATAAAAACAATACAAAACCATTGAACTTCATCGAAGTCAAAAAATTAAAATTTCGTAATTGATTTACTACTTTTTCCATAGTGTCCACTGCCCAAAAGATCGCTAAACTAAATTATCTGAACAAGTTTGATAGATAAGCTGAATGAAAAATCGGTCCTTTCTTATTTTTTATTTAACCGCTACTACCTCTATTTCAATCTTTGCACCCGCCGCAAGCCCAGCAGCTGCAAAAGTTGTTCGGGCTGGTTTTTTAGTAAAATATTTTATATATACTTCATTAAAGGCCTTAAAGTCATTAATATCACTTAAAATAACTGTACACTTCACCACATTATCCAAACCTAGACCGTGATATCTTAAAACTCCATCAATGTTTTTAATAACCTGTTCTGTTTCGCCTTGAATTCCACCCTTGGCAAGTTTACCAATAGATCTATCCATACCAATTTGTCCAGCTAAAAAGAATAAATTCCCAGCTTGTACCGCTTCACTAAATGGTGCAGAAGCTCTAGCGGGATTCTCGGGTTTATGAAAAATTATTCTTGTTTCTGATTGTGAAAAAACACTTGTAACAAAAATTAAAGCGACAATTACGAGAAAGGGTTTGGTTTTTAAAATCATTTTCTTCTATTTTTTTTCTAATGTCTTGAATCTTTTGTCTTCTGCCAAATTACCCTATTTTTATCGGAAATTGAATTCAATGAGCACCAAAGAAAAATTCTTTGCCCATATTGAAAAAGGGTACCAAACAAAAGGCGATTTTATAACTATGGGAGCAGGTATGCTTAATGGTGAAACAATTACTGACGCATATGTAAAAATCCCTTTGAAAACATTAAACCGACATGGTTTAATTGCAGGTGCCACAGGTACAGGTAAAACAAAAACCCTTCAGGTCATAGCTGAAAATTTATCCAATAAGGGAATTCCTGTATTGTTAATGGATTTAAAAGGCGATTTAAGTGGGATTGCAAAGGCTAGTCCTGGACATCCAAAAATAGACGAGCGACATGCTGCTATTGGTATTCCTTTTGATGCAAAAGGATTTCCAGTTGAAATATTAACTTTATCTGAACAGGACGGAGTGCGTCTAAGAGCCACTGTTTCTGAATTTGGTCCAATTTTACTTTCAAGAATTCTAGATTTAACAGTTACCCAAGAAGGAATAGTTGCTGTCGTTTTTAAATATTGTGATGACAATAAACTACCATTATTAGACTTAAAAGATTTCAAAAAAGTATTACAATACGCCACAGGTGAAGGCAAAACTGAATTTCAAAAAGAATACGGAAGAATGTCAACAAGCTCAACGGGCACCATTCTCAGAAAAATCATAGAATTAGAGCAGCAAGGAGCCGATTTATTCTTTGGTGAGAAGTCTTTTGAAGTTGATGATTTAGTCCGAATTGATGAAAATGGAAGGGGTTATATTAATATTATTCGATTGACTGACATTCAAGATAAGCCTAAATTGTTCTCAACCTTTATGCTAAGTCTTTTAGCCGAGATTTATAGTACATTTCCAGAGCAAGGTGACAGTGGTCAACCAGAATTAATTTTATTTATTGATGAAGCGCACTTAATATTTAAAGAAGCTTCTAAGGCTCTTTTGGACCAAATAGAAAGTATTGTAAAATTAATTCGTTCAAAAGGTATCGGGCTCTACTTTGTAACACAAAACCCAACAGATGTGCCAGATGCTGTTCTATCACAATTAGGATTAAAAGTACAGCACGCTCTTCGAGCGTTTACGGCGAAGGATAGAAAAGCGATTAAGCTCACAGCCGAGAACTATCCTGATTCTGAATATTATGACACAAAAGAGGTTTTAACTTCGCTCGGTATTGGTGAAGCTTTGATTTCGGCATTAGATGAAAAAGGAAGGCCAACTCCACTGGCTGCTACAATGCTAAGAGCACCAATGAGTAGAATGGATGTTTTAACGGACAAAGAGTTAAAAGAAACCTTGAATCAGTCAAAACTGATTAAAAAGTATAATGAAGAAATTGATCGCGAAAGTGCTTATGAAATTTTAAATGAAAAAATTGAAAAAGCAGAAAAAGAAGCTGTCAAAGAAAAAGCAAAATCAACAGCTCGAAAAACAACAACCAAACGAAAAAGCACTAGAATGAATCCTGTTGTAAAGGTGTTAACTAGTGCCACGTTTATCCGAGGTGTATTAGGGGTTTTGAAAAAAGTCATCCGTTAATCAAATATTCATTATTCTTTAAAAATTTAAAATGAAGAAAATAGTTTTAAGTATTGGACTATGTTTTACGCTTATCATAATTAGTTGCACTGAAAAGGATACCACTTTTCTAATTACGGAAGACACCATAGGTCCTTTAAATAAATCGACTGATATAAAAACACTTGAAACAATTTTTAATTTAGATTCTATTGTCAGAGACAGTTCCAACTTAAATTTGGGTGCTTCAACCAAAAAAATCAAAGTTTTCGAGAAAGGAGGCAAACCATTATTACTGCTCACTCCAAACCTTGATACCATTCAGACCATCGAAAATGTTCAGATTTTAGATGATCGATACATGTCTAGCAACGGTATTACTAAAGCAAGTACATTCAAAGACATACTAGCAAATTTTGAAATTAAAAAAGTAGTTACCACCATAAATAGCGTGGTGATTTTCCCTAAAGAGAGCAATCTTTATTTTACCATAGACAAAACGGAATTACCTTCTAATTTAAGATATACTAAAACAGCTATTGAAGCGGTGCAAATACCGGACGAAGCTAAAATTAAATATTTGATGCTTGGATGGGATTAGGTCTTAGAAACAAATTAAATTGAAGAAATATAATCTACAAAAATCACCATTCATTGTACCCACAAGTGATGGTAAATATATAGCCGAATATTTTGGTTTGGCTACTAATGGTGATAGCAACATCAGTATCGCTCATATGAAGGCTCCTTCAGGCTGGAGCGAACCTTTTCAAACTCCTGAATTTGATGAATTCACATTTATTATAAAAGGAAAAAAACAGTTCATTATTAATGGTAAAAAAATAATTTTATCAGCAGGAGAATCTATCAAGGTAGAAAAAAATGTGAGAGTTCAATATTCAAATCCGTTTGAAAAAGAATGTGAATATTTAGCCATTTGCACACCTGCTTTTGATATCAACAAAACCCATAGAGAAGATTAATCAAGCCCGAATTTTTTTCGATTTGCCAAAACCTTAGGGCTATTTTGTTGCATCCATTCTGTTAGTTCAAGAAGTCGTTCTACATAAGTCTTTCCGAAAGTAGTTAAATTATACTCTACTCTTATTGGCACTTCTGCATAAGCCTTTCGCTTGATGTAACCATCCGTCTCCAAAACCTTCAAACGTTGACTTAATACCTTATTTGAAATTCCGTAAACATACTTTTTTAATTTATTAAAGCGCAAAACGGGAAAATAACCAAGCCATAATAGAATTAAAATACTCCACTGATCAGAAGCAACTGACATGACATCTCTAACCGGACAAAGCTCAGGTGGATGCTTATAGTCTATATGACCAAACATTTTTTCTAACTTTTTTGTCATTCTAACATTCTGGTTATCAGTAATAGTTTCCATTTAAATACTTGGTTTTACTTTTGACACCTCTTTTTTCTTAGAAAAGGAATATGTACTTTTGGTTTCTAATAAAGAGTAAGTTACAAAAAGTAACCTTATGAAGAAAATTTTAACCAAATTCATTCCTCTGGCATATGGCAGACTGTTTAACATTATAGTGTTGTTCAATCCAAAAGCTGCTGCTGTTAAGGCATTTGATATTTTTTGCACCATACGAAAAGGCAAAATTTTACCTCATCAAAAAGACTTTTTAGATAGTGCAAAACTAGCGTTAGAAATAGTTGGCGAGCATAAAGTTCAAACATATCAATGGTCAGGAACAGGAGAAACAGTATTACTTATGCATGGTTGGGAAAGCAATACTTTTAGATGGCGAAATCTTATTACAAAACTCAAAAAACATAATTATAATATTATCGCCCTTGATGCTCCTGCACATGGTTACTCAACCGGAAACCGTCTTCATGTCCCTTTATATTCTCAGGCATCTAGGCATATGTTAGACACCTATAAACCAAAATATGTGGTTGCTCATTCTGTAGGAGGCATGACCATTTTATTTGATCATTTTAAAAACCAAGAATCTTCCGTTGAGAAAATAATCACTATTGGAGCACCTTGCGAATTTTCACAGTTTATGGACCATTATCAAGGTCTTCTGAAATTCAATAATAACGTCCGTGAAGCAATGGACATAAGATTGAAAGAATGGTTGGGTTTTCACTTTCATGAGTTCTCTAGTGCACGATTTGTAGCTAATAACACCAAAAAAGGACTCCTTTTTCATGACGAAGACGATTTACAAGTGCCTTTTTCGGCATCAAAAAAAGTTCATGAGCATTGGAAAGGAAGTGAATTAATCGCCACAAAAGGTTTTGGACACTCTATGCATCAAGAATCAGTGAATGAACAAATTATAGCCTTTTTGAAATCATGACCACCTAACTAGCATAATCTGAAGTAGTCGAATATTGTTAACTCCTCTACGAAAACAGGCTGCTTTTGATTATTTTTATTTAAAATTTTAAAATAATGGTTACTCCTTTCCACGTGGCAATTCCGGTTCACAATCTAGCTGAATGCAGAACTTTTTATAGAGAAATTCTGGGTTGTGAAGAAGGGCGCAGTAGCAACCAATGGGTTGATTTTAATTTATTCGGACATCAAGTTGTCATTCACTATAAGCCCAAAACCGAAGAGCAGTTGCACACTAACGCCGTTGATGGCAAAAACGTTCCAGTACCTCATTATGGGGTCGTTTTACCTTGGAATATTTTTGAGTCTTTTTCTAAAGACCTAAAAGCAAAAGAGGTTGATTTTGTGATAGCACCCTACATCAGATTTGAAGGTGAAGTTGGGGAACAAGCCACTATGTTTTTTCTTGACCCCGCCGGAAACGCATTAGAATTTAAGGCCTTTAAGGATATGGATCAGTTGTTCGCAAAATAGTTAACCTAGTGCAATTACCTTTCGCTTTATCCAGAAATGAGCAAAAATAATATTTGGAACCGATGCCAGCCATGACACGATTTTATAAGCTGGTAAAAACGCTCCAAAAGCAATTGTAAGTGAAGGCAGCCAGATACGAAGGGTAACTGCGCCAAAACACGCAGCGTAGCTATAGATTATCATTTTTTGATGTAATGGAATATTACTGTTTCGAATGGCAAAATAAGCACTACCTGTTGTATATAACCAGACAATACCCAGCCCAAGAAAACCTAACATGGTAATCCAGCCTCCGGTGGCGTGAAAAGCAATATAAACACCACATATTCCAATAATTAAAACTGAAATAGCATATATTTTTCCTAATTTTCAATGAAGATTTAGTCGATTCTTTCTAAGTTTTGAACTGAACTGTGACCATCGGGTTAATAAAGCAACAGCTCCAAAGGAAATATGACCATAAAAGCCAATATTCTAAATTGAACTTGCTAAAAGGTCAAGAGCTTTTGATTGTCTAAGTCCAAATTCTCCTTCTTGAAAAGCTTGATAAATATATACTAAGGGATACATACTTACCCCAATAGCCATAAAGGCAAAAACAAACCATGCGACTTTAATTGAAGTATTTTTCATAAGCTTCTTAATACCTCCAACTTTTCAAATCAGCACCTTCTGGCGCACTTTCTTCAATACGTTTCATAATCTTAGGCACATACATAGTATTGTAGCGCATTCTAGTAATATGGTTAGGTAATTCTGGGTCACCATTCCAACAATGCTCCGCCCTATCACCGTACAAAACCTCACCTTCGTAGTAAGGCTCGGTTGTTTGCTCTAAAAAGTCTTCCATTAAATATACGGCATTATTCAAATAATAGTTATCCATATCTCCGCAATAAATATGTATTTTACCTTTTAAATTATCACCAAGTTTGTCCCAATCTCTTTCCAGGATATGCCTTAAATCATAATTTTCTTGCCAGTACTTAGCGACCTCTGGATTAATATCGCCAGTCATTTTATCCCAAATTCTTTCAGGGTATCCTTCTTCATTCTGTGGTGAATAGGTCGCCTCCCAAATATCCCATTGTTGACCAGATCTAGACTTAGTACCTAAAACCAATTCTAAATGATTTTCGTCTTTTATGGTGGAAGAAATATTCCCTAAATAGTCACGATGAGCAGGCACTTCTAATTGCTTATTTTGACTTTTATAGTAATAGGCATTTTCATCTTCATAAATATCCGTTAGACAATAAGCTCTAAAATCTATAGGATCTGGACAGGCCGCAAAACAGCCATTATATTCTTGAGGATATTTAACCTGTACGGCCAAAGCCTCCCAACCACCCGTGGAACCTCCATATAAAAAACGAGACCATCCCTCTCCGATACCTCTAAACTCTTTTTCAATATAAGGTATCAATTCATAGGTTATAGCATCACCATAAGGACCTTGACTTGCTGAATTAACAGCATACGAGTCATCATAATATGGAGTTGGGTGTTGAATTTCAATAATCAGAAAACGAGGGAAATCTGGCTCATTCCATCGGGTATAGAAATCATAAGCCTCTTGTTGTTGGACAATATTATAACCTTCAACATCAAATCGTGCCGAATATTCTGGTTTGGTATCTGGATTCGGTGGTGTGGTTCTAAATCCACCAAAATCAGATGGAAAGTGACCTTGAAAAACCATTAATGGATATTCCGCTTCTGGATGTTCTTTAAAACCTTTAGGCAATAAAATGTGTGCTCCTAGATACATATCACGTCCCCAAAATTCCGATAGCTTTTCAGACTTTATTTTTATATGTTTTATCCATTCTGTATCCTTTACCTCTTCAATAGGCGGTATCACTTTATCCATTGACACCTTTAAATTTTGAATACCATTATCACCAATACTGACTTTAAAAGGTTCACTATACAGATTACCAGGTGATCGATTCCATTGTTGACCCTCGCCGTTGTCCATTGGTAATTTAACCGTATGGCCGGTAGCTAAATCAAAGGTCTCGTATGTATGCAATAAGGCCTGGACATAGTATTCTCCTTTAGGAATATCTAATAGGCTTTTGTAAGGAAAACCAAATATCATATTAGTAAACTCAAACTCGTCACCTGGTTTCATTCCTTCTACGTCCATTCCAAATACTATCTGCGCATTTAATCCTGAATTAATTTGAAAGCGAGGTTCTTTCTCATCATTAGTTGAAAACATTAGTAATAAGCGACCGTCTAAAGATGTTTCACTGACGCTGTTTGTAAAAGAGACTTTTACACTATTTTCTATTGGTTTATTTAAATTACATGATATTAATAGCAGCGTTATCCCTAAGAGTAAAAGGAGGTGATTTTTCATGGTTGAATAAATTTAGTAGTAAAAGATAGGTATTTTAAGCTACGACTCAAAAGATGCTTTGAACCTTTGAATATCGTGCACTAACAACCCATAAAATAACGTTTTAAACAAACTGGCTTTAATCAAAAACGTCTTAAAAAGAATCACATGAAAAAAGTATGGTCGATTATTTTATTAATCACAATTATAAGTTTGCAGAGTTGTACTAATGATGAAGGGGACCAGGATATTGATATCTTAACCCCAGATGAAAAAACACAAAAAGAGGATTAATTGGTCTTGTTAGCGCTATGTCTGCCTCTTGCAATCATTGTGTTCTTTAAAAGCATGGCTATGGTCATTGGGCCTACTCCACCTGGAACAGGTGTTATGTGAGACGCTTTTTTGCTTACATCAGCAAAATCAACATCACCGGTAATGTAATAACCTCGTTCTCTGCTTTCGTCTGGAACTCTAGTAATACCAACATCAATTATAACCACACCTTCCTTGACCATATCTGCCTTTAAAAAATCAGGGACACCAAGAGCAGAAACAATGATATCAGCTTCTTGTGTAAATTTCTTTAAGTCTTTTGTTCTACTATGTGTTAAACTAACGGTAGAATTTGCGGCTTTACCTTTCTGACTCATCAGAATACTAATCGGTCGACCAACAATATGACTGCGACCAATAACAACAGTATGTTTTCCTTCAGTCTCGACATCGTATCTGCGTAAAAGTTCCATAATTCCGAAGGGAGTGGCAGGTACAAACGACTCCATATCTAAGGCCATTTTTCCGAAATTAGTTGGGTGAAACCCATCGACATCTTTATCGGGATCAACTGCCATTAATACCTTTTCTTCATCTATATGTTTAGGTAACGGAAGTTGAACTATATAACCGTCAATATCCGTATTCTTGTTTAAGTCATCTACCTGTTGCAAAAGAGTTTCTTCAGTAGTATCTTCTGGAAGATGGATTAAGGTAGATTCAAAACCGATTTTTTTACAAGACCTTACTTTGCTGCCAACATAGGTTAGACTTGCTCCATCATTACCAACCAAAACAGCAGCCAAATGCGGAACTTTTTCTCCACGCTCTTTTAATTCAGTAACTTGAATAGCTAGTTCGTCTTTAATATCGTTTGATATTTTTTTTCCGTCTAAAATTTCCATATTAAAGTTGGCTCTTGTATTATTTATTAAATAAGGATTTACATTAAAAATTAGCGCATATTTTGCATCATCTGCATCATTTTCTTGCCGCCACCGCCCTGCATCATCTTCATCATTTTACTCATTTGTTCGAACTGTTTAAGAAGTTGATTTACATCTTGAATGGTGCGACCACTACCCTTGGCTATTCGTTTTTTACGACTGGTATTTAATTTAGCCGGATTTGAACGTTCATCTGGGGTCATTGAGTGAATTATGGCTTCTATGTGTTTAAAAGCATCATCGTCAATATCTAAACCTTTTAGAGCCTTTCCCGCACCTGGAATCATTCCCATGAGGTCTTTCATATTCCCCATTTTTTTGATTTGCTGTATCTGACTTAAAAAGTCATCAAATCCGAAACGGTTCTTAGCGATTTTCTTTTGAATCTTTCTTGCCTGTTCTTCATCAAATTGCTCCTGAGCTCTTTCAACAAGTGAAACAACGTCACCCATACCTAAAATACGGTCTGCCATTCTAGATGGATAAAAGACGTCAATAGCCTCCATCTTTTCACCAGTACCAATAAATTTTATTGGCTTATCTACAACTGATTTAATTGATATAGCCGCACCACCACGTGTATCACCGTCAAGTTTGGTTAAAATTACACCATCAAAATTCAGAATATCATTGAAAGCTTTTGCTGTATTTACAGCATCTTGCCCTGTCATTGAATCAACCACAAAAAGCGTCTCTTGGGGTTTTATTACCTTATGAATGTTTGCTATTTCATCCATCATTACCTCATCAACAGCTAAACGTCCAGCGGTATCAATGATGACAACATTGGCACCAACTGCTTTTGCATGTTTTATGCCTGCCTCGGCAATTGATACCGGGTTTTTATTTTCTCTATCGGAATAAACCTCAACTCCTATTTGTTCCCCGACCACATGAAGTTGATCAATAGCTGCCGGTCTATAAACATCACAGGCAACTAATAATGGCTTCTTGCTTTTTTTATTCTTTAAATAGTTGGCTAATTTACCCGAAAAAGTAGTTTTACCAGAACCTTGCAAACCAGACATTAAAATAACAGAAGGACTACCAGTTAAATTAATTTCTTCAGCATCACCTCCCATTAATTGGGTTAACTCATCTTTTACAATTTTGACCATTAATTGGCCAGGCTGCAAATTGGTCAATACATTTTGACCAAGAGCTTTTTCTTTTACGGTGTTTGTAAAGGACTTTGCAATCTTAAAATTAACATCCGCATCAAGTAATGCTCGCCTAACTTCCTTTAGGGTTTCGGCTACATTTATCTCTGTGATTTGACCATGCCCCTTTAGTACATGTAAGGCCTTATCTAGTTTTTCACTTAAATTATCAAACATGGGTTTTCATCATTTTTGAAGAAATACAAATTTAAGAAATACCAATGGATTGTGTTCTTGGGTAGAAATATAAATATCTCTTCAAGATGGAATACTTTTGAAAGTCAATTTTTCTGTGAGTTCTTACATTGAACTGCACTCTACTTGAATAATTGAAGGGCTTTAACTTCGCTTGAAGTAATAGACTTGTAAATAAAATACTTATTGCAAGAAAAAAAAGGACAGCTTAATTAAAAGCTGTCCTTTGCAGAATTGATGTGGGGCAAAAAAGACTACATCTTTTTCTCAAATACTAATTTCTTGAAATTGATATTTTCATCTTCATAAATTAATTCAATTCGGTCAGCACTAACTTCACCAATAAACCAAGCCTCTGTTAATTCGCCAAAGGTCTCATCATCTCCAAGGTTTAAGTAAAACTTAAGGTTATCACCATATCCTCTCAAGATTCTCCAAACTCCAGCTAAAATTGGGTCATCATTTACAGAAACTTCAACTTGATTAAAGTTTGAGAAACTAAAATCCATTCCAGAAAAAGCCTCAGTTTGATCCATTCCTTCGTCATCGTATAACGCAACATTCCATTGACCACCTAACATAATATTTCTAATTTCAGAAACATCTTCGTCACCGGCACTTGAATTACATTCACGTTGTAATACCAATTCATAACCTATTTCTTCGATTTCAAACTTTAAACGATCATCATCTAAATCTCTTAAAGGCCAATTAAAGTTAACTGCAGGCTCACTACCAAATTCTATTAGTAATGACAGAACTTCTTCATCGTTATATCCAATTTCCCAAGAACCTTCACCTGTGGTAATACCGTCACTTAAAGTAGCAACACCTTCTGGTAAAAACTCAAACTCGAATCCTAGTAATCTATCAATCTCTTCATTTTGCAATACTACCTTTCTAATAATCCAAGAACACTCCTTTAGAATTTCTCTCAAAGTATCTGGATCTTGACCCTCCTCGTCATCGTCACATAATTGTTTCAATATAATTTTATCGCTACCATCATTTGCAAACAACTTAATAGTATGGTCACCAATTTCATAAACCAACCACTCTAAGTTAAAGTCTACCAATTGGTCAAACTCTAAAGTTAACAATGGTCCTTCATCTGTAAAGCTTGAACTCCAAGTACCTGGAACCACAATGTCACCCTCAATAATCACATTAACAGTACCGTCTTCCATAAAGTTCATTATATATTCAAGGTATTGTTCAGTTGAGTCAACATCAGCTCTAATTACCTCTCGAACTTCCCACGGGCATTCCGTTAAACAGAAATCAAAACGTTCTTCATCAAAATCGTCATCATTGTAATCATCATCATCGTCTTCATCACATTCATCTTTAGCTGAATCAATTACATTAGCCAACTCGCCATTACTGTTTACAACAATTTCTGTTCCATCAGCTTTAATTAAGGTAACGGGGAAGTCAATACTTACCAGCTCATTATCATCACGTTCTTTGAAGAATAAACGTAATTCCCGATCACTATTGACGGTAACAGAACCAGTTTCTTGTTCATTAACATCAAAGGTAAAAAGAGTGATAGGGTAAACAAAATCAATACACTCTATATCGTCGTCGTCACCGCCTTCTAAACATTCAGCAGCCAATTCACGCAATGCTTCCTTATTTTCTATAACAACTTCTGTAAAATCTCCTAGGGTAATTGTAATAGGGAAAATGATATCAAGAATATCCTCATCATCATCAAACTCATCAAAAATTTCTTCAATTAAATGAAGATCTTCTATTGAATCAATAGTAATTTGAATTCCACCTACTTCAACGGTATAAGGAAATTCAATTGCCAAACAGCTTGCACCATCAACTATGTTATCAAAAGACCCATCATTGGAAGCAGTCTTGATAATTAAATCGGCAGTTGTTGAACTTGTTGTTATGGTTTCTTGTTCTTCACCATTACCACCAACTTCTTCAAACTCTTCTTGGCAAGCATTAAATGAAAGGCCCAAAACCAAAAGGCCGATAAACATTAAATTATTGATTAAATTTTTCATAACGATTTGGATTATTTTTTTGTTACTACAACCCTAAAACAATTTTAATGAGCATTACCCTACCTGATTTTTAATTTTTTTTAAAATATCTTTAACGAATCAAGTAAAGTAAGGATACATGAATAATGTTTGTGAAGAGAAAATCTTCAATTCAGTATTTAAAGACCATTCTAAAACGATTTTCAATTACATATATTATAAATATGGTAATGAAGAAAAGGCTCATGATGCTGTACAAGAGGCTTTTGTAAAGCTTTGGGAAAACTGCATAAAGGTTGCTCCAGAAAAAGCCAAATCATATTTATATACTGTTTCGAATAACTTGTACTTGAACGTATTGAAGGCAGAAAAAGTAAGATTAAAGTATGCTAATCAACATTCAAATTCTATCTCTAACGAGTCGCCTGAATTTGTTTTAGAAGAAAAACAGTTTCAACAAAAATTAGATAACGCTATAAATTCTTTACCAGAAAACCAACGCATTACTTTTTTACTAAATCGTATTGATGGTAAAAAGTATGCCGAGATTGCTGAAATGGAAGGTGTGAGTATTAAAGCTATTGAAAAAAGAATGCATTTGGCATTAAAAACATTACGAGAAAAAATAGAGGGTATCTAAAAGTGTTATTAACCTATCGTGTGAATTTTGATTTAAAGTAATTTCATTTTTAAAAATAATAATTGAACTTAGTTCAAAATAAAGTAGGGTTTTATTAACCTAAGTTGTTATACCACAGTAAAGCATAGAAAACATGCAAGAAAATTACTTAGCAAAATGGCTCAATAATGAACTCTCCGAAGAAGAGTTATCATCGTTTAAAAAATCTGATGAATATGCTTCGTACAAGAGAATTTCAGAGGCTTCACAGCAAATAAAAGCACCTAAATTTGATGTTGACCAGGCTTATTTAACATTCAAGAACAAACAAATGGAAGCTACTGCCAAAGTAGTCCCATTGAATCCATTTAAGCAGTTTTTGCGAATAGCAGCAGTTATAGCAGTCATGTTAGTTGGTTCTTATTTTTATTTGAATTCATTAGATGAATCATTTAATACCGGACTTGCTGAAAGAAATGAGGTTCTGTTGCCAGATAACTCTCAAATTATAATGAATTCTGATTCAAAAGTTTCTTACAGCGAAAAAAATTGGGATAAAGAAAGAGCAGTTGCATTAGAGGGAGAAGCTTTCTTTAAAGTTGCTAAAGGAAAAAAATTTACTGTAGCCACTTCATCAGGAACAATTGCTGTTTTAGGAACTCAATTCAATGTAGAAAATAGAGATGGTTTTTTTGAAGTAACCTGTTATGAAGGTCTCGTTAGAGTTACTTATAACGGTAAAGATAAAAAATTACCCGCAGGTAGTTCATTTGTAGTAATCAATAATAAAATTCAGAATACCCAGAAGCTACAAGCGGTAGAACCTTCATGGGTGCTGAATGAAAGTTCATTTGTTAGTATTCCCCTTGAATTTGTCTTTGATGAATTTGAAAGACAATTTAATATTAAAGTTGACTTAAAAAACGTTAACACTAATCAACTTTTTACAGGCTCATTTAGCAACACGGATTTACAAATAGCGTTAGAAAGTATAAGTACCCCTTCACAGATTAGTTATAAATTAGGTGAAGATAATGTGCTTTTCTATGCTGAGAACACTCCGTAATTATATTTTCTTTCTGTTTTTGGGTTTAATTCTTTTAACCCCATTAACACCAATTATTGCTCAGAAAAATGAACCAGTTGAGCTAAAAGTGTTCTTGAAAACGCTTGAGGAAAAATATGCTATAAAGTTTTCTTTTGTTGATGAAACAATTGATAACGTTTTTATTCAACCATCAATTTACGGTAATCTTAGCCAGAACTTAGAGTCCATTAGGTCTCAAACCCAACTAAAAGTTGAAAAGTTAGATGATCGTTATTATGCGATTTCAAAAAGTCTTTACATTGACCTTTGCGGTAAGGTTCTTGATAATTTTGCTGAGAACACAGTTTCCGGGGCCACAATTGAAGTAATGGGCGAGGATATAGCCATAATCACCAATATTGATGGTTCATTTCAAATATCAAAAGTACCTAAAGATGCTTCTTTAAAAATTCGGTATTTAGGGTATATCACAAAATACATTTCAGTAAACGATTTAGCAGATAACAAAGACTGTTCTACTATTCTTTTAGCCCAGAATTATGAAAAGCTAGATGAAGTAGTTGTTTACGAATTCTTAACTTCTGGAATTATAAAACAAGAAGATGCAAGCATCACTTTAAATACTGCCGAACTCGGTGTTCTACCTGGTTTAATTGAGCCTGATGTTTTGCAAAGTATTCAAGCTTTACCAGGTATTAAAAGTATCGATGAAACTGTCTCTGATATTAATGTTCGAGGCGGCACCAACGACCAAAATCTCACCTTATGGAATGGTATTAAGATGTATCAATCCGGTCATTTTTTTGGGTTAATTTCTGCTTTTAACCCCTATTTAACAGATAAAATAACTGTTTACAAGAATGGTACACCTGCTCAATATGGTGATGGTGTTAGTAGTGTTATTAGTATGGAAACAAAGAATGAGATAGACGGTGTTCTTTTAGGTGGAGCAGGTTTCAATTTTATTAGTGGTGATGTGTTTGGTCAAATACCATTAAAAGATAATCTTGCCTTTCAATTTTCAGCACGCCGATCTACAACTGACTTTTTAAATACTCCTGTTTATGATAGTTTCACAAATAGAGCTTTTCAAGACACCGAGGTCAGAAATGAACAAAATCAAGCAATTGACGAAGGCCTTACGAGAGACGAAAAGTTCTTTTTCTACGATTTTACGGGAAAGCTACTCTATGATATTAATTCCAATCATAAATTACGATTGAGTTTTATTGGTATTGATAATGATCTGGATTTTTCAGAAACAGATATTGAAGTAAATGAAACTTCAAGAAGTTTTTTAGACCAAACCAACTTTTCGGCCGGTTTGAAACTAAAAAGTCAATGGTGGGAAAACTTTACTTCTGATTTAAACATTTATTTTTCAAAGTATAATTTAGATGCTCAAAGCTTTCTTCCTAATCAGATTCAGCGCCTAAACCAAACCAATATTGTAGAAGAAAGAGCATTAAAATTGAATACCAATTTTAAAATTTCACAAGCCATTATATGGCAAAATGGTTATCAGTATATAGAAACAGGAATTACAAACAACATTTTTAATACTGAACCATCGTTCAACCTTAAATCTAAAGGGGTAATAAGAATTCACGCTCCATTTACACAACTAAAATATAGTACAATGGAGGAGAAATTCATAGCTAGTGGTGGTGTCAGAATGAACTACATTGAAAATCTTGGTACTTTTTCCAAAATATTGATTGAACCTAGAATTAACTTAAACTTTAGAATGGCCAATAACCTTAGAGCACAACTTTTAGGGGAATTTAAAAGCCAATCTACAAATCAGGTTATTGATTTGGAACAAAACTTTTTAGGTATTGAAAAACGGCGTTGGACTCTCTCTAATGAAGATGATTTACCAATTACAAAAAGTCAACAAGGATCTGTTGGTCTAAATTACTCCAAAAATGCACTTTATCTAGGTCTAGAAGGTTTCTATAAAAAGGTAGATGGTATAAGTACTAGAACTCAAGGTTTTCAGAATGAAAATCAGTTTGATGGCGAAATAGGAAGTTATGAAATTAAAGGTTTAGAATTTTTAATCAACAAAAAAGGCGATAATTATAGTACTTGGTTGAGTTATACATTGAATACGAATAATTACACTTTTGATAGCATTGTGCCTAATACATTTCCTAACAATCTTGATGTAAGGCACACCATTACTTTCGCTAGCACATATACCATCAACAAACTTAAATTAGGTTTCGGGATTAACTATAGAACTGGAAAACCCTATACAGAACCAATAACATCAAACGCAATTGATAATAACTTTTTTCCTTCAAGAATTATTTATCAAGAACCAAATATGAATCGCCTACCTGATTATCTTAGAGCTGATGCTTCTGCAATTTATGAATGGAATCTTAACCGACGAACTAAAGCAAAAATTGGTGTTTCATTATTGAATATTACCAATAAAAAGAATGTCTTGAATAGATATTACAGGATTGCAGAAGATACTAGCTCGATTGAAGCGGTAGAAAATACCTCATTAGGGATTACTCCAAATTTAAGCTGTAGAATTAGTTTTTAACTTTTTCAAGTCTTGACATTACAATGACATGCGGAAATGTTATTGCTGCAAGGAAGTAAATCAAAATAGAAACGAAAAATTCACTATCATCTTTAAAAATAAAATAAAGTACTACTAAACCGATTAGCGAGCTAAGCCAATAAATCCAAGAAGATTTCAGATATTTCTTTATGCCCTTAACTTCGGCCTTGCCATGAAGCAGTTCTATTTGATCCTTTAGAGAAGGTATACTATGCCATAAAACAAAATAAATAGAGAAAGCCCATAATAAATCAGCCACCCTAAAAACCAACATTAATACTAATAGCTGAAATATCTCTTCAACCAAGTTAACCCTAATCTGTTTTTTTAGCATCAATGAAGTAAAAGTGATTACTAAACCAATAACGGCAATAACAAAGGTTATTTCAAAAAATGATTTGGGAATCGGTAACTCGGTAACTTCTAAAAAAATTGGAAGAGTTTTGTTTATATTAAAATTAAATATCATAAACAAAATGGTTAAACCGTAAAAAAAGTACGCCATTTTAGATAACAATGATTCCTCTTTAATCTTTTCTCTTAAGTGTTGCTCTCCAAAATGAAAACTGCTTATGACTAAAAACAAGAATAGCGCTAGCGCTGGATATATAAAGAATACTGCTAAAATTACAAGAACGGTAAGCACATAGTAGACTAAAACTTTATTGAAACTCAGGCTTTTATTTTTTTTAAATGAAGTTATTCTTATTAAGGTAAGATCATTTGCACCATGTAAAACACCCACCGATAAAATAACACCATAGGCTAATGCTTGCTGAACTTCTTCGTTAAACATAGTCGAAATCCAGAGACTAAAAAAAGTTAATACAATAAGCCAATTTTTCATTTTAGCAAAAATATATACTTGTGTTTAAATATATGACAAAATTATTAAACATTTTTTATGGTATTGTGTTTAATTATTATTACTTTTATCTTAAACAAAATTAATTAACTCTTATTTATATGAAAACGTTTTTATTAAGTATGCCTCTTTGGGCTGATGTTTCAAAAATCGCGACTGACGATTATGTTGGTTTCACATTCTTTGTTGGATGTATGGCAATGATGGCAGCTTCTGCCTTTTTCTTTTTATCAATGAATGATTTTGATAAAAAATGGAAAACCTCAATTTTAGTTTCTGGTTTAATTACATTTATCGCAGCAGTGCACTACTGGTACATGAGAGACTATTGGGCTGGAGTTGGTGAATCTCCTACTTTTTTCCGTTATGTTGATTGGGTACTTACAGTTCCATTAATGTGCGTTGAGTTCTACCTTATATTGAAGGTTGCAGGTGCTAAAAAATCCTTAATGTGGAGATTAATTGCGGCTTCGGTTGTTATGCTTGTAACAGGGTACTTTGGTGAAGCAGTATACACTACAGGTTCAGGTCCAGCAGTTTGGGGTCTTTTCTCTGGTATAGCTTATTTCTATATTGTATATGAAATTTGGTTTGGCGGTGCTAAAAAATTAGCTGAATCAGCTGGTGGAGCAGTTTTAAAAGCTCATAAAACACTATGCTGGTTTGTACTAGTTGGTTGGGCGATTTACCCACTCGGTTATATGGCAGGTACTGAAGGCTGGTATGATGGGGTAGCAAACTTAGGCCTTAACATGGATGTTATTTACAATATAGGTGATGCTATTAACAAAATAGGATTTGGTCTTGTAGTTTATGGCGCAGCCGTTGCAGCCCGTAATAATGACTAATTCTATATTTTTAGTTGGTTACTAAATGAAAGCCCCGACGTAAGTTGGGGCTTTTGTATTATAAAAACCTAGCTACCTTTTAAAAAACTAATGTTGTACATTTTCTCTAAAACATTATAAAGACTATGGTTTCTGCTTTTCAAATCTCTTGGTGTTTCAACAAAATGCTCGGAAATCACTGCTAAAAATTCAAAAGAATTAGCACTGGCATAAGTTCTAAAATAATCGTCTTTAAGCAGTTTACTCATGAGTTTCTCATCCGAATGAATAGTTTTTAATTTTCTAAAACCCCATTGAAAACGAAGTGCTTCCCACGAACTTTTACCCGTAGTTTCAAAATAAAGAGCATGAGCGAACTCATGAATCGCTAAATTCAAATTATCTGAGGCGTCTTCAAACCCTTCCGTTAAGGTATCAGCTGCAAAAGCAAGAGCTTTCATTCCTGGATTATACTCACCTAAATGGTATTGTTTATTAAACCTTGAATAATAATCCGTAGGATGAATCACAATTCTACGAATTGTTCTTATGAATTTATAACTCCGAAACCCCAAGGTAAGTAGCATACCAGCTGCACTTATCAAAAGAATTATTTCTTCCCTATTAACCACTTCAGACTTAAAAGAAAAAGTTTTTTTAGTTTTAAACCAAGCTACCCTTTTGTAAAATTTTTCTTTTTTACTAACACTTAAATACTTGAGGCTTGGTATGTGTTTCTCAAGAAGTCGTTTCTCATATGATTTTAAAGGCAACGGTCTTAAAAAAGGATTCAAATCGTATAACCCAATTGCATAATAAATTAAGTATAGAAAGTACACAACTATGAAAAAGAGAAAGCCCAGTGCAAATATGTTAATTTCCGAATCTTCCAAAATTACATACGCTCTGGTACTTCAACACCTAATAAATAAAATGCATTTTGAATAATTTCTCCTACTTTTTTAGATAAACAAATTCTAAAATTCTTCTTTTGATCATCAAGCTCACCTAGAATTGAAACTTGTTGGTAGAATGAATTAAATTCTTTTACTAAATCGTATGTATAATTAGCCACAATTGCCGGACTATAATTCTCAGCAGCTAATTGCACTACATTTGGAAATTGTTGGACTTGTTTTAATAATTCCTTTTCTTTTTCATGAAGTGTCAAAGATGAACCTATGGAATCAGAATTAATTGTTTCAGCCTTGCGCAGTATTGATTGAATACGTGCATAGGTGTATTGAATAAAAGGCCCTGTGTTTCCTTGAAAATCTACAGACTCTTCTGGGTTAAAAAGAATTCGTTTCTTAGGGTCAACTTTAAGAATGTAATATTTTAAAGCCCCCAAGCCGATTGTTTTGTAAAGTGCTTCTTTTTCTTTGTTTGAATACCCTTCTAACTTTCCTAATTCTTGTGAAATTGAAGCGGCAGTAGCGGTCATATTTTCCATTAAATCATCCGCATCAACTACTGTTCCTTCTCGACTTTTCATTTTACCAGATGGTAAATCAACCATTCCATAACTTAAATGATATAGCTTTTCAGCCCATGAATAACCTAACTTCTTTAGTATTAAAAAAAGTACTTTAAAATGATAATCTTGCTCGTTACCAACAGTATAAACCATACCATTTATATCAGAAAAATCAGTAACACGTTGAATTGCGGTTCCAATATCCTGTGTCATGTAAACAGCTGTTCCATCAGATCTCAATACAATTTTTTCGTCTAATCCTTCATCTGTCAAATCAATCCAAACGCTTCCATCTTCTTTTTTAAAAAAGATTCCTTTTTCCAGTCCATTTTTAACAACATCACGGCCTAGAAGATAAGTATCACTTTCATAATACAGCTGATCAAAATCAACTCCCATATTTTTATAAGTAATATCAAAACCAGCATAGACCCATCCATTCATTTTTCTCCATAGTGAAACCACTTCATCGTCACCGGCCTCCCACTTTCTTAGCATTTGTTGAGCTTCAACTAGTATGGGAGCTTCTTTCTCTGCAGCATCTTTCTCTCTACCTTTGGCAACTAAATCTTGAACTTGACCTTTATATGCTTTATCAAAAGCCACATAATATTTACCTACTAAATGGTCACCTTTCAATCCTGAAGACTCTGGGGTTTCACCACCTCCGAACTTTTGCCAAGCCAACATACTTTTGCAAATATGAATACCACGATCATTAATGATTTGGGTTTTATAGACCTTATGACCTGCAGCTTTCAAAATTTCAGCTACAGAATATCCTAAAAGGTTATTTCTTATATGACCTAAATGCAGTGGTTTATTGGTGTTTGGAGAAGAATACTCCACCATTATGGCGTCTTTAGAATCGGGCTTAGCGTACCCATAATCTGTAGAAGCAACAATATTTGTGAAAAAATCCAAGTAATAGCTATCGGCTATAACTAAATTCAAAAACCCTTTAACGACATTAAAATCTGAAACTTGACTAACGTTGGTTTTAAGATATTCGCCAAGCTGAGTTCCAATTTGAACCGGGTTACCCTTAATTACTCTTAACATTGGAAAAACTACAATAGTGACATCACCTTCAAAGTCTTTTCGAGTAGGCTGAAATTCAACCGAAGGTAGTTCAGTATCAAACAATGAAACAACTGCTTCTTTTACCTGCTCTTCTAATATCTGCTCTAACGCCATTAAAATGTAATTTTCAAGGAGCAAAACTACGTTATTTTAACCTTTTTAGATAAGATTAAGAGTGTTGAAAGTAATAAAGAGTTGTATTTCATTAATTTTAATTATGCTTTTAAATGTTTCGTACAACGACAAAAAAATAACTTCAAAGATTGATAATGAAGTTGGTAAACCATTCACTCTTAAAGAAAGATTTAAGCTAGGAGGTATTGGCTCACCCAAATTAGAAATTAAAGAAACAAGTGTTGAAATCAGAAACTTATTGATTTTAGATAATAATGCTAATATCTGCAACATAGAAATAAGACCGAAAGGAATTATCGTCGGATTTCGTTCCCTTCTCGAATCCTACGCTCTTGTAATCCCCTTTTACAAATTGACCATTTATAAAGGTGATTTTGCGATTTACTCCATTTATAAAGACAGCTATTTTATCAAGGTAAAGTCTGACACAAAAGCCATTCAAAAATTCTTTAGAAAACTGTTAGATTATAAAGCAGATAACGCTCCAACTTCAATAGAAGATTTATGAAAATTCTACTAACAGGAGCAAATGGCTATATTGGCATGCGCTTATTACCACAATTATTAGACGCTGGTCACAATGTAGTTTGTGCCGTAAGAGACGAAAAACGATTATCAATAGATATTAAAACCCGTAAAAGAGTAGAGGTTATTGAAATTGATTTTCTAGATACTTCTCAAGAAAATAATATGCCTGCTGATATTGATTACGCCTACTACCTGATACATTCAATGACATCTTCACTAACCGATTTTGATAAAAAAGAGGCTCAAGCCGCAAAAAACTTTAACAAATGGGTTGAAAAATGCAATTTAAAGCAGGTGATTTATCTCAGTGGTATAGTCAATGATGAGAAACTTTCCAAACACCTATCTTCTCGAAAAAATGTCGAAGACATATTGTATAAAGGCCATTTTAACTTATCGGTTTTGCGTGCGGGCATTATTGTTGGGTCAGGAAGCTCTTCATTTGAAATCATACGTGATTTATGCGAAAAATTACCTTTTATGATAACTCCTAAATGGGTTTTGACTAAATCTCAACCCATAGCCATACGTGATGTGATTAAATTCTTAACAGGTGTTCTAGGCAACTCCAAAACCTATGGTGAGTCCTATGATATTGGAGGACCTGATATTCTTACCTATAAACAAATGTTACACAAATACGCCAAGGTACGTGGCTTTAAAAACTGGATATATACAGTACCAATCATGACGCCTAAACTCTCTTCATACTGGTTGTATTTTGTTACGTCAACTTCTTATAAACTGGCAATGAATCTAGTTTCTAGTATGAAAATGGAAGTTGTAGCCCGAGATAATAAACTTCAACAATTACTAAATATTAAAACCCACACCTATGAGGAAGCAATTGCGATGGCCTTTAAAAAAATTGAACAAAACCTTGTAATAAGCAGTTGGAAGGATAGTGTCGTAAGTGGGCAGTTAGACCAAAACCTTGAAAAATATGTTCAAGTTCCAAAATTTGGGGTTTTAAAAGATGAGAAAAAAATAAAAGTTGAAAAACCTCAACATGTTTTAAATAATATTTGGAGCATTGGAGGTGCAACTGGCTGGTATTATGGTAATTGGCTTTGGAAAATTAGAGGTTTTTTAGATAAACTTAATGGTGGTCCAGGACTAAGGCGAGGTAGAACTAACGCAGATAAAATATTTCCTGGTGATGCTCTTGATTTTTGGAGAGTTCTTTTAGCTGATAAAACAGGTAAACGTTTACTATTATTTGCCGAAATGAAACTACCAGGAGAAGCTTGGCTAGAATTCAAAATTGACAAAGACAATGTTTTGCATCAAACTGCAACTTTTAGGCCAAAGGGGCTGAGAGGACGACTATATTGGTATAGTATTTTACCATTTCATTGGTTTATTTTTGGAGGCATGATTAGAAATATTGCCAAAACATAAATATAGCCATGAAACAAATATTTACATAAATCGTCATGGGTTAGGCAACCCTATCAATAAAATATGCGTTTTCTTTATAAGTAATCATCATCAAAAACATCATATGACCTTCAAATTTCAATCAATTATTTTCATTATCCTTTTTTTTTCTTTTCACATAGTTTCAGCACAAACATTTAGTTCTAAAATTGTTGATGGAAAAACCAAAAAAGCTATTCCATATGCCACTATACAGTATGGTGAAAACCAAGGAGTAATAACTAATGAGGAAGGTAAATTTAGTTTTACCCTGAATGAAGATACCACACCTTTAGATTCTATTTATATCTCTAGTATGGGTTATCTACAAACAGGTTTCACCTTAGACCAACTTAATGATAGTATTCTTTTCATAACTCCAAAAGCAATTGAATTAAGCGGAGTCTACTTATTTGACAAAGAACTTGGCGCTAATGAAATTATAGAAAAAATGATTGAGGGATTACCAAAAAATGTAAATAAAGCTCCAATTAAACAAAGGTTTTTCTTACGTCAGTCTGTTTTTGGCAACATTCAAAAAGTTGATTTTGGCTTCGAAAAGTCTTCTATTGAAGAACTTGATAAAACCTTTGTTGATAGCCTAAGCGCAGCTATTCCAAAATATTCATACCATTACACCGAAAGTCTTGGAGACTTTTACACAAATGATTCTAAAAACAAAATTGACATTTTAAAAGCGGCTGAACTTTATGACAAAAAAGATGTTGCTTCATTTGAAGATTTTAGTAAAAAAATGAAAAACATCTTTGAAAACAACATAAAAACAGATTCTTATTTAAAGATTAAATCTGGAATTTTCAGTGAGAAAGTCCAAGTAGATTCTATCATGTCTGATTTTGAAGCCGAAGAAGCAGCACAAATTGAAAGGGAAATGGAAAATGATACCGTTTCAAATTTAATAGATAGCCAAAAATATATTTTCGATGAATTATTAGGTGAACTATATCATCAAGAAGACACCAAATTAAATGTGGTAGACAAATACAGAAAATATAATTTCGAATTAGTTGGATACTCTGACATTGAGGAACAAGGAGTTTATATTATTGATTTTGAACCAAAAGGCGGTGCAGATTTTCGTGGACGTCTTTTTATTAATATTGAAGATTTCGCGGTAATGCGAGTCGATTTTGAAAATCTTAAAAACCTAAGAAATTTTAGGTTACTGGGTATTTTCTACAGAGAAATAATTTATAAAGGATCAATGCAATTTTCAAAATTATCTAACGGCAGTTATGACCTCAAATTTGTGGACTTTACATTTGGTCGTTGGTTTAGAATTGATCGTCCTTTAGATATAATTGAAAAAAACAAAAACGTTAAAGGCCGAAGAAAGCAAAACGAATTAAAGCTAAATATCGACTTTAGAATGACAAACACCAATAAATGGGAACTAGTAATTTTTGAAAATGAATTAATTGAACCCTCACAATTTGATGCATTCAAAGAAAATAAACGTGTAAAAGCTACTTATCTAGCTAGGTATGATCCAGATTTTTGGAAAGGTTATAATATCATGGAGCCAAATCAGGCTATCAGAGAGTTTACCGTAACTGAAAGCAAGTAAATTTATAGTACTTTCTACACAAGTTTTTTAAAAAAAATGAGTTATAGAATAGCAATTCCCTAATTGTTATTCATGAATTTAAGAAAGCAATTTATTTTCTTGTTTTTATTAAGCTGCTTTTCTTTATGCGCTCAGCGCTATTCTGCAACTATTATTGACTCCGAAACTAAATACTCAATCCCCTATGCCACAGTTCAATACGGTGATGACTTGGGTACTATTACAAATGAAAACGGTGAGTTTAGTTTTCATTTAGGTAGAACGGTAGCGCCTTTAGACTCAGTTTATGTTTCTTGTATGGGTTACGGTAAAAGTGCTTTCACCTATTCAGAATTAGCTAAAGACACCCTACAACTGCATGCAAAATCACTAGAATTAGTTGGTGTCGAATTAGTCGGCCAAGGTCTCACAGCAGAAGAAATTGTGGAACGTATGAAAATTCAGGTACCTGACAATTATCAAACTCTTCCTGTTCAAAAACGATTTTTTCTAAGGCAGTCAACCAATGATAAAATCGAAAGGGCTGAATTAAAACTTGTTTCATCAAGTATTGACAGAATAAATCAGCTTTTGCTAGATAGTATTACCAAGGCCTTGCCAAAAAAATCAGAATACCACACTGAAACTCTTGGAGAACTCTATAAAAAACAAGACAGTATAAAACTGATTGTAACAAAGGCCGCTGAATTATATGATTTAGAAAATCAAGCAACTTTTGAAGCTCTTGGAGGGCGATTAGAAAACATTATTAAAAAACATACTAAATCAGACTCTTATTTTAAGATTAAAACAGGTCCGATATCATCAAAATATCAGTTTAATAATGGGCCTAATTCAATTTTGAAAGATGGTAAGAATGATATTGAATTAAAAAAACTTACCCAACGCAATTTTATAAGTAAGAGAAAGGAACGTTTAAGGCTAATTGAAACCCAGGTTTTTGGTAAAAAATCACGTTTAGATGTAATTAGCAAGTCAAACCGTTACATCTTCACTCTTCAAAACACCATTAAAACGAGCGAGAATAATCGTCAATATATTATTTCTTTCGCTCCAAAAAAGTATGCAGCACTTAACGGTAAGCTCTATATAAATACTGATGATTTTGCCTTGACAAGAATAGAATATACTAACGAGAAACCTATAAAACCTTTAAAATTATTGGGAGTACATTATGAAGAAACACTCTATAAAGGAGTAGCGGTATACTCTAAAATGAATAATGGTAAATATGAACTTACTTTCTCCAAATTGAGTCATAATCAGTACTTAAATGCTGAACGCCCTTTAAAAATTGTAGAGAAGAACAAAAACACAAAAGGCAGACGCCAACAAAATGAAATAGTATTAGAGCTTTACTACACCTCTAAAAATGAACACACGTTCGAGTGGGTCGCTTTTGAAAGAAAAGGGTCTAGTGAAGCGGCATTTAACAAACTGCCTGATAATTCAACTACTGAATTAACTTACTTATCTAAATACGAACCCAATTTCTGGGAGGGTCATACTATAATAGAACCAAACGAAGCAATCAAATCTTTTGAAGCAACTTCGACTAATTAGCTTTTGGTAAAAATACCTCAGCCATCATACATCTCGCACTACCTCCGCCACATGTTTCAATTGTTTCTAAGGTACTATGGATTATTTCACAATGTTTTTCAATAGCATTTATTTGGTCTTTTCGTAAAGAATAATAAGCAGCAGAACTCATGACCATAAATCGTTTTTCTTGTGCACCAATAACTTGAAGCATGTTACCTGCAAATTGGTGCATTTGTGCTTCACTAATGGTAATAATTTCTTTCTTGGCTTGTTTTAAATGATCAACAACATTTTTACGTTCTTTCTTATCATCAATAGTGTCTAAACAAATTACGGCAAAAGTCTGTGCCATGGCCATCATTACATTGGTATGATAAATGGGCAATCGTTTGCCCTCAACAGTTTGATTAGCAGTAAAGATTACTGGAAAAGAATTAAAATCTTCACAGAACTCTATAAACAATTCTTCGTGCGCTCTTTCTGATAAGGCGCAATAGGCCTTTTGATTAACTCTATCTTTTAAGATACTGCCTGTACCCTCTAAAAAGAAGCCTTCTTCTTCTGCAGAAGTATAATCAACAATATTATCAATACGAAAACCATTTTCTTCAAGAATATCAAATATGTCCTCACGACGTTCTCTTCTTCTATTCTCAGCGAACATAGGATAAACCACAACGGTTCCACTTTCATGAAAAGAAACCCAATTATTTGGGAAAATTGAGTCAGGAGTATCGGTTTCTAATTTATCATCTACCACAATTACATTAACACCACGCTTACGCAAAATTTCAACAAAATCATCAAACTCATTTTGGGCCTTTAGGTTTATAGACGTGTTAGTTATCTCTAATTCTTCTTGAAAATAATTGTTCACGGCAGTCTGCTCATTCATACGAAAAGCCACAGGACGAATCATTAAAATTGTATTGGTGATTTGCATTCTTATAGTAGGGTTTATTGAACTTCTGATATATTTAAAAACTACAATTTGGTTTAGGTTTTATTCTCTAATTAATGGTAATGTACTGCAACGAAGCAGTCCTTCTTGTTTGGCAATTTCTGCATACGGAATTTCTTCGACAGTAAATCCTTGTTCTCTCAACCAATTATTGAGTCTTGTAAAGTTTTTTTCCGATACTACCACCTGAGGTGAGATAGAAAAAACATTACTAAACATCTGATACATCTCTTCTGACGATATCTCGAATATATTTTCCTCGCCAAAATACTCTACTAGCCATTGATATTCTTCATCAATCAAAAAACCATTCTTATGTAAAATCGCCTTATTATTACCGATAGGTTGAAAACAACAATCTAAATGCAAGGCATTCTCTTTTGCATTAGTATTTGATTTTCTAAGCTCAAAAGACTTTATTTTTTTATTTGGAAACTGAGCTTTTAAAAATTCAACTGCTTCTTTATTGGTTCTAGCAGTTATATAATCTGGGTAATCTTTCCCTGTGTAAGTTCCAACAAAAATATATTCATTCCATGGCATTACATCACCTCCTTCAACATGAACCTCTTCAGGTGGATAAATAATTTTATCTGGACTTATTTGGTCAACAACATGTTTAATGGCCTGAAACTCTTCTTCTCTATCAGGTAAAATATTCGCATGAATCAAAACATCATCTATAACAAATGCTATATCTCTAGAAAAAATCTGATTGCAATTTTTTAATACAGAAGGTCTAAAAACTTGAACATTATGTTTTTCTAGAGCTTTGACAAAAGCATTCATCTCTTCTATCATATCTGACTCTAAAGGATATGTGCCAGCCAATATATGCTCTAATGATTTTGGGTCGTAGGCTTCTTCAAGTTTAGGTACAGGACCACAACTTTCAGCAGTACCTAACACAACAACCCTTAATCTTGCAGTTTCATTTTTAATATTTAATTGATGCATATTTTTAATTACTTAAATATTATATCCAAAAAAAGCCCTTTCAGTGAACTAAAAGAGCTTTTTGTTTTTTATTAAGGTAGCAATCTACCTTTTATCAACTTCGACAAAAGAGCGCAGATTTTCACCTGTATATATCTGTCTTGGTCTACCAATAGGTTCACCTTTCAATCGCATTTCTCTCCATTGAGCAATCCATCCAGGCAATCGTCCTAATGCAAACATTACGGTAAACATTTCAGTAGGTATGCCTAAAGCTCTATAAATAATACCAGAGTAAAAATCAACGTTAGGATATAACTTACGTTTTACAAAGTATTCATCTTCCAAAGCCTCTTTTTCAAGTCCTTTAGCAATCTCTAGAATCGGGTCTTCAATGCCTAAACTACTCAAAACCTCGTCTGCAGATTTCTTAATAATTTTTGCTCGCGGGTCAAAATTCTTATATACTCTATGTCCAAAGCCCATCAATCTGAATGGGTCGTTTTTATCTTTGGCCTTGGCCATATATTTCTTGGTATCTCCTCCATCAGCTTCAATTGCCTCAAGCATTTCTAAAACCGCTTGATTAGCACCACCATGCAAAGGACCCCATAAAGCAGAAATACCTGCAGATAAAGAAGCGAATAACCCGGCATGAGATGATCCAACTATTCTAACAGTTGAAGTAGAACAATTTTGTTCGTGATCCGCATGTAAAATCAATAATTTATCAAGAGCCTCTATTACAATTGGATTCTTTTTGTATTCTTGATTAGGTTTTTTGAACATCATTTTATGAATGTTCTCCACATAACCCAAAGTATCATCTCCATAATCTAATGGTAACCCCTTTTTCTTTCGTTGGGCCCAAGCTACTAAAACAGGAAACTTCGCTAAAATTCTTACAATTGAATGGTACATTGCTTTTTCTGAAGATATATCAACAGAAACTGGATTAAAAGCAACCAAAGCACTAGTTAAAGAAGATAAAACACCCATTGGGTGGGCGGACTTTGGAAAACCATCCAAAATCTTTTTCATTTCTTCATCTACTTGAGATTCTTCTTTAATATCATTATGAAAAGTCTCCAATTGTTCCTTATTGGGTAACTCCCCAAAAATCAATAAATACGCTACTTCAAGAAAATCTGCTTTTTCAGCTAATTCTTCTATGGAATAGCCACGATAACGTAGAATTCCTTTCTCACCGTCTAAAAAGGTTATAGCACTTTCACAGGAACCAGTATTTTTATATCCTGGGTCAATAGTCACAATCCCACTTTCGGCACGGAGTGTTTTAATATCAATTGCCAACTCACCTTCTGTTCCCTTAATTACTGGGAATTCATATTTTTTTCCTTCAAATTCTAACGTTGCAGTATCGGACATTTATTTCAATTGTATTTTAAAAATAGGAATGCAAATTTACGAAAAATGAAAGGTATTAACAATTTAAAATACAATATTGGATTATTCTTAACAAAATTGAAACATAAGTGAAAATAACCTACAATTTATACAATAAGTCGTAGTACTTCTTCACAGATTTTTCCCAGGTGAACCTTGCCTTTTTTGCGTTTGATTGAATTTTATTCCAAGTAGGTTTATCATTAACAAATATGTCTAAAGCCACATCGAATGATGTCAGCATATTTGCAATCTTTTCATCATAGGTTTTACCATCAAACCCGAAACCAGTTTTCATATGTTTTACAGTATCTATTAATCCACCCGTATGATGAACTAAACAAGGGTTTCCATTGCGCATTGAAAGCATTTGACTAATACCACATGGTTCAAAAAGACTTGGCATAAAATACAGATCTGACTCTAGATACATTGAGTCAATAAGACTTTCGGATTGGCCGTTCGTAAAGATGAAGTTCTTATGCTTATAACTCATGTTTCTAAATAGTTCTTCATATTCAGGCGCACCTGTGCCTAATAACATAAAAATACCATCAACTTTCTCAAGCTTATTCAAAATTGCCACAAATGCCTCTGGAGAGCGTTTAAAAAAGTAAAATTTTTGTTCCGTTAAACGAGCTACACTAGATACAATAAACTTAGGCCTATTGCCGACATAATTCATAGTTTTCTCTCCAGTATGAGCTAAAAAGTCAGCCTTATACTTTTTTGATTCTTCTTGAAGCCATCTAAAAAGTGCTTTTACAGTATTGCGATAAATCTGCCCTTTTACCTCTACATTTATATTTTTATAATTACAACCATTCAGAATACCAAACAACCTTTTTTCTTTATTAGCTAATTGTAAATCTAACTCTAAGCCTTCTCCTCCAATAAATTCAGGTGGTGAACTAGGTAACATTACGTCTTTTTTGTATGATGGAGAAACGGTGTGAACGGCGTCTGCAAAACGAATACCAACCGCCATAAGGTTTATACAATCAGTGTATCTATAGTCTTGTAGACTTTCTCGATCATACCTAATATGAGGAAACCAATTGTCTAATGAGGAATAATTATCTTCAAAAGGACGAATACCTTGAATTGCAAGATTATGAATACTATAAATGAACCTAATTTTTTTTAGATTTTCATATGCCAAATCGTACTCTCTTAAAAAAAGTAATAAACTAGAATGCCAATCATGAAGATGAATCACATCTAATTCGCCGAAAGCATTGCGTTTTACAGCCTCAGCAACAGCTGTGCAAAAAATAAAATATTTTATTGCGTCAGTAAAAAACGGTTCTTCAGGGTCATCGTGATAAATATGTGCAATACCACCAGCTTCTATTTCGGGATGATGAATGACATAGTGATGAATATTTTTGATTGTTTTTTTAGGTACAACTTCATATAATTCTGCCGTATAGGTTAAGCCTCTAAGTTCAAAATTTAAAGTTGTTACCAGGATTCCTTTTTGATGTAGTCTACCATAAGAAGGAACAACAATATGCGTAACATCGCCTTTTTCAGCTATTTGCCTTGGCACATCTCTTACCACATCGCCCATACCTCCAGCCTTACAATAGGCAATTGCATCATTTTCTGCGGCTGCAAATAAAAAGTTATTCATTAAAAACAATATTTAAGACTAATAATATACGTTTAAAACAGCGCAAAAAAAAGCCTTTCTAATTAAAGAAAGGCTCTTTTCTATGCTAAAAAAAAGTTATGTATTATTTAATCTTAAAGGCTTTTTCTTGTGGATAATACGCAACACCACCTAGTTCTTCTTCAATTCGTAATAACTGATTATACTTTGCCATACGGTCACTACGAGAAGCAGAACCTGTCTTTATTTGACCAGTGTTAAGTGCAACTGCCAAATCTGCAATAGTATTATCTTCAGTTTCTCCTGAACGATGAGACATTACTGAAGTGTATCCTGCATTTTTCGCCATATTAACTGCAGATATTGTCTCCGTTAATGTACCTATTTGATTAACTTTAATCAAAATTGAATTAGCTATACCATTTTCGATTCCTCGACTGAGTCTTTCGACATTAGTAACAAATAAATCATCTCCAACAAGTTGAACCTTATTACCAACTTTTTCAGTCAATAATTTCCAACCATCCCAGTCATTTTCGTCCATTCCATCTTCAACAGAAATTATAGGATATTTTTCGCATAAATCAGCAAGATATTGCGCTTGTTCTTCTGATGTGCGCACTTGACCCTTTTCTCCTTCAAATTTCGTATAATCATATTTTCCATCAACATAAAATTCCGCCGCAGCGCAATCTAATGCTATCATGATATCATCGCCCAATTTATAACCTGCTTTATCAACAGCTTTAGCAATCGTGTCAAGAGCATCTTCAGTACCACCAGCTAAATTAGGAGCAAAACCACCTTCATCACCTACTGCAGTGCTTAAACCTCTATCATGTAAAACCTTTTTAAGGTTATGAAAAATTTCAGTTCCCATTTGCATCGCATGGCTAAAATCTTTTGCCTTGACTGGCATAACCATAAATTCTTGAAAAGCGATTGGAGCATCTGAATGTGAACCTCCGTTAATTATATTCATCATTGGAACAGGTAAAGTATTTGCGCTTACTCCACCTACATAACGATACAAAGGCATTGCTAATTCCTCAGCTGCCGCTTTGGCAACTGCCAAAGAAACTCCTAAAATTGCGTTAGCACCTAGTTTTGATTTGTTTGGAGTACCATCTAAATCAATCATGGTTTGGTCAATATAATTTTGTTCAAATACTGAAACACCTACAAGTTCTTCTGCTATAATAGAGTTTACATTATTTACTGCCTTACCTACTCCTTTACCCATGAATGAATCTCCACCATCACGAAGTTCTACAGCTTCATGCTCACCAGTTGAAGCGCCAGATGGAACAGCAGCACGACCTAAAACACCACTTTCCGTAACTACATCAACTTCAACAGTTGGATTTCCTCTTGAATCTAAAATTTGCCTTGCATGAATATTAATAATAATGCTCATATTTACTTATTTACGGTTGAAAATTAATTCGACGAAGATACAAAAGCATGCCTTTTTAAGTTCATGAAATCATCCATAAAACCTAGAAAAATAACTAAAAGATAAACTATAACGTTTTAGTTAGCGCTTGCTTTGATAGCTTCAAAGAATTCATCAAAAAGATAATCTGCATCATGTGGTCCAGGGCTTGCTTCTGGATGATACTGAACAGAAAACACATTCTTATATTTCATCTTGATTCCTGCTACTGTTTGGTCGTTTAAGTGTGTGTGGGTTATTTCTAAATCTGGATGAGCCTCTGCTTCTTCCCTATTTACTGCAAACCCATGATTTTGAGAAGTGATTTCACCTTTACCAGTTAGTAAGTTCAAAATAGGGTGGTTGATACCACGGTGCCCGTTGTGCATTTTGTAGGTGGAAACACCATTGGCTAATGCCAATACTTGGTGCCCTAAACATATACCAAACATTGGTTTATTTAATTTTAGTATTTCTTTAGTAGTCGCTATTGCAGCGGTTAGTGGTTCCGGATCACCAGGACCATTGGAAATAAAATAACCATCTGGGTTCCATTCTGCCATTTGTGCCTTTGTAGCATCAAATGGAAAAACTTTAATACAAGCCCCGCGTTTTGCGAGATTTCTCAAGATGTTCTTTTTTATACCAATATCTAAAGCCGAAATCTTAAAGTCAGCATTTTCATCGCCATATACGTATGGTTCTTTGGTTGAAACTTTAGAAGCGAGTTCTAAACCTTTCATACTTGGCACTTGCTTCAATTCTGTTTTTAAGGCTTCAATTTCGTCTACTCTTGTAGATATTACTGCATTCATTGCCCCATTATCTCTAATATAACTTACTAAAGCACGAGTGTCAACATCTGATATTGCAATTAAATTATTATTTTCCAAAAATTCGAGAAGACTCAAATCTGCACTTGGTCGAGAATAGTTATAACTAAAGTTCTTGACAATCAAACCAGCTATTTTAATGGAATCAGATTCCACTTCTTCAGCATTGGTGCCATAATTTCCAATATGTGCATTGGTAGCCACCATTAATTGACCATAATAAGAAGGGTCTGTAAAAATTTCTTGATACCCGGTCATTCCAGTATTGAAACATACTTCTCCAAAAGCTGATCCTTCTCTTTCTCCAACGGCCTTACCATAAAAGATTGTTCCATCTTCTAATAGGACTAGTGCCTTCTTTCTTATTTGATACTTCATTTCCAAAATAAAATTTCACAAAAAAACATAAAAAAAGGATACGTTTTAACGTATCCTTCAATCTATTTTCAACTAGTAATTAACATACTATTCTTCTGAGTCATCAACCTTAGTTTCAGCGACTGGGGCTGTCTCTACTTTTTTAGTCCCACCTCGTCTACTTCGACGTGTTGTTTTCTTAGCTGGCTTATCTGCATTATACAGCTCATTGAAATCAACTAGTTCGATCATCGCCATATCAGCATTATCACCAAGTCTGTTTCCTAACTTGATAATTCTAGTGTAACCGCCAGGTCTGTCTCCAATCTTGTCAGCAACCTCACCGAAAAGTTCAGTTACTGCATGCTTGTTTCTTAAACTACTAAAAACGATTCTACGATTGTGAGTTCCTTTGTCAGCAGTTTTATTGTTTTCAGCTTTAGATTTTGTAATTAACGGTTCAACAAACTGTTTTAAAGCTTTGGCCTTAGCAACAGTAGTATTGATTCTTTTATGCTCAATTAGTGAACATGCCATATTAGCTAACATCGCCTTTCTATGAGCAGCTGTTCTTCCTAAATGATTAAATTTCTTTCCGTGTCTCATTGTAATGTTTTATCATCTTGCTACTAAACTCGCTTTTCGAGGAGCAAAATATGATTAATTAATCTTTATCTAATTTATACTTGGCTAAATCCATTCCAAATTGAAGTCCTTTGTTGATAACCAATTCTTCCAATTCAGTTAATGATTTCTTACCAAAGTTTCTAAACTTCATCAAATCATTTTTGTTGAAAGAAACCAAATCACCTAAGGTGTCTACTTCAGCAGCTTTCAAACAATTCAATGCACGTACTGATAAATCCATATCAACCAATTTGGTTTTCAATAGCTGTCTCATGTGCAAAGACTCTTCATCATAAGTCTCAGTTTGAGCAATTTCATCAGCTTCAAGAGTGATACGCTCATCTGAGAATAACATAAAGTGGTGAATTAAAACTTTAGCCGCTTCGGTTAAAGCATCTTTTGGATGAATAGAACCGTCTGTAACGATTTCAAAAACTAATTTTTCGTAATCAGTTTTTTGCTCAACTCTAAAGTTCTCAATACTATACTTAACGTTCTTTACTGGCGTGTAGACAGAATCAACTGCAATACTTCCAATGGGAGCGTTTGATTTTTTATTTTCTTCAGCAGGAACATAACCTCGACCTTTTTCGATTATAACCTCAAGGTTTACCGAAACTTTAGGATCCATATTACAAATAACCAAATCAGGATTTAATACTTGGTATCCTGATATAAACTTTTGGAAATCACCTGCAGTTAACTGCTCTTTTCCGCTTACAGAAACAGAAACAGTTTCACTTTCAACATCATCAATTTGTCTTTTGAAACGAACTTGTTTTAAATTAAGTATCATTTCGGTAACGTCTTCGACCACGCCAGGAATAACTGAAAACTCGTGTTCAACACCGTCAATTCTAACCGATGTAATTGCAAAACCTTCTAATGAAGAAAGTAGTACTCTACGTAATGCGTTCCCAACAGTCAATCCATAGCCAGGTTCCAAGGGACGAAATTCAAATTTTCCCTCGAAATCTGTCGAGTCTATCATTATAACTTTATCGGGCTTCTGAAAATTAAGTAATGCCATAATTGGATTAGTGTTGTTTTTATTTAGAATATAACTCGACGATTAACTGCTCTTTAATGTTCTCAGGAATTTGTAACCTTTCAGGAATGGCAACAAAAGTACCCTCCTTCTTTTCGTTATTCCATGTAATCCATTCATACACACTGCTATTATTTGCAATAGAGTCGTTAATCGCTTGAACAGACTTAGATTTCTCACGCACACCTACTACGTCACCAGCTTTTAAAGAATAAGATGGAATATTTACCAAATTACCATTAACTGTGATGTGTCTATGAGAAACTAATTGTCTTGCTCCACTTCTTGTTGGAGAAAGACCCATTCTATATACCACATTGTCTAGACGAGATTCACATAACTGTAAAAGAACTTCACCAGCAACGCCTTCTTTTCTTTTAGCAGCTGCAAACAAGTTTCTAAACTGTTTTTCTAAAATACCATAAGTATATTTCGCCTTTTGCTTCTCCATTAATTGGATAGCATATTCAGACTTTTTACCTCTACGACGGTTATTACCGTGTTGTCCTGGAGGGTAATTCTTTTTTTCAAAGGCTTTATCGTCTCCGAAAATTGCTTCGCCGAACTTACGAGCGATTTTTGATTTTGGTCCTGTATATCTTGCCATTTTCTAAGTTTATGAAAGTGTGATTATGAATTAAGGCTTATCCTTCGATAATCTTCAGTACACCTTCAGGTGAAAATTCGCCTTTTGGCGAACCATTATTTAAAATTATACTCTTCTTCTTTTTGGAGGTCTACATCCATTATGTGGCATTGGTGTAACATCGATAATCTCAGTTACCTCAATACCTGAATTGTGAATAGCTCTAATAGCCGACTCACGACCATTACCTGGTCCTTTAACATAGACCTTTACTTTTCTTAGACCGGCTTCATGCGCAACTTTTGCACAATCTTCCGCTGCAACTTGAGCAGCATAAGGAGTATTCTTTTTTGAACCTCTAAAGCCCAGCTTTCCTGCTGAAGACCAAGAAATTACATCTCCTTTTTTATTTGTCAAAGAAATGATGATATTATTAAACGAAGCAGTAATATGAGCTTCTCCATTCGAATCAACTACTACTTTACGCTTTTTTGCCGTTTTTGTACTTGCTTTTGCCATAACTTCTAGTGTTTAGTTGTTAGTTGATAGTCGCTAGAATCCTAAACCTTTATAATTTCAAACAGATTCCTTCCAACGTCTAAAGACTAAATACTATAATCTTAATTATTATTTAGTTGCCTTCTTCTTGTTAGCAACTGTCTTACGTTTCCCTTTTCTAGTCCTAGAGTTATTCTTAGTTCTTTGACCTCTTAATGGTAACCCTGTTCTATGACGAATTCCTCTGTAACAACCAATATCCATTAATCGCTTAATGTTCAACTGAGTTTCTGAACGAAGTTCACCTTCAATAGTATATGACGCTACAGCGTCTCGTATCTTACCAATTTCATCATCGTTCCAATCAGAGACCTTTGTGTCTTCACTAACACCGGCAACTGTCAATATTTCTTTAGCACGACTTCTACCAATTCCGAAGATATAGGTAAGTGAAATTACACCTCGCTTTTGTTTTGGGATATCTACCCCTGCAATTCTTGCCATAATTACCCTTGTCTTTGTTTAAATCTAGGATTCTTTTTGTTGATTACGTATAATCTGCCTTTTCTGCGAACAATCTTGCAGTCAGCACTTCTTTTCTTTATTGATGCTCTAACTTTCATCTTAGTATCTATATGTAATTCTTGCTTTAGTCAAATCGTACGGACTCATTTCAAGTTTTACCTTATCACCAGGGAGAAGCTTTATGTAATGCATACGCATCTTTCCTGAAATATGGGCAGTTACCACGTGACCGTTTTCTAATTCAACACGAAACATTGCATTTGACAATGCTTCGATAATTGATCCATCTTGTTCTATTGCTGGCTGCTTTGCCATAAATTATGCTACTTTTCTATTTTTACCGGATTTCATTAACCCGTCATAATGTCTATTCAGTAAATATGAGTTCACTTGTTGAACCGTATCTATTGCAACACCTACCATAATCAGTAGTGATGTACCTCCATAAAACAATGCCCAACCTGCCTGAACATCCATCAGTTTTACTACAATCGCAGGCAGTACAGCTAATAATGCTAAAAATACTGACCCCGGAAATGTTATCAATGACATGATTTTATCCAAATAATCACCTGTTTCTTTACCAGGTCTAATACCTGGAATAAATCCACCACTTCTTTTTAAATCATCAGCCATTTTATTGGTTGGAACCGTAATCGCCGTATAAAAATATGTGAATATGATAATCAATACCGCAAACAAAATATTATAAGCCAAACCGAATATATCAGCAAATTGAACTTCCATCCATTGGCCTATCGCAGTATCATTAAAAGTTCTACCTATCAAACTAGGTGCAAACATGATTGCCTGGGCAAAGATAATTGGCATAACTCCTGAGGCGTTTAATTTTAATGGAATGTACTGTCTTGAGCCCATAACATTTTTTTCATACCCACCAGAAGCTGTTCTTCTTGCATATTGAACAGGAATCTGTCTTGTTGCCATAACTAAAAGTACACTAGCTAAAATAACCAAGAACCAGATGATTACCTCAATCAAGATAAACATTAAACCTCCTGTATTATTTGTAGTTCTTGAAATAAACTCTTGAACAAATGATTGCGGCATAGTCGCTATGATACCAATCATAATTAATAACGAAATACCATTACCAATACCTTTATCCGTAATTTTTTCACCCAACCACATTGCAAAAACACAACCGGTTACTAAAATAATTACAGCTGGCACAATAAAATTCAAGCCTTTACCGAGGACAAAAGCACTGTCAGGAACGCCCAAAGCACCTAAACCATATAAATAGGCCGGAGCTTGAACAATACAAATAGCTATTGTTAACCAACGTGTTATCTGGTTTTTAGTTTTTCTACCGCTTTCTCCTTCTTTATCTAATTTTTGAAGATAAGGTATTGCAATACTCATTAACTGTACGACTATCGATGCAGAGATGTAAGGCATAATACCCAAAGCAAAAACGGAAGCATTTGCAAACGCACCTCCAGTAAAAGCATTTAATATTCCTAAAATTCCATCTCCGGCATTAGCTGATAAATTAGCTAATTGCGTTGTATCAATACCTGGAAGAACTACTTGGGCACCAAAACGATAAACCAACAATAGAACAAGCGTTATTAAAATACGCTGTCTCAGTTCTTCAATTTTCCAAATATTGGATACGGTATCAATAAATTTCTTCATAATATACTCTTGTTATAAACTTATTGCTTCGCCTCCAGCCGCTTCAATCGCTGACTTCGCAGTTGCAGTAAATTTATGTGCTGAAACCTTAAGCTTGGCTTTTAATTCGCCACCACCTAAAATCTTAACCAATTCGTTTTGTCTTACCAATCTGTTCTCCACTAAAGTATCAAAAGTAATTTCTCCTTTTACTACTTTTTTATCAACCAAGTTCTGTAACTTATCCAAGTTAACCCCTTGATATTCCTTACGATTGATATTTTTGAAACCAAACTTTGGAACACGTCTTTGTAAAGGCATTTGACCACCTTCAAACCCAATTTTCTTAGAGTAACCGGATCTTGACTTAGCTCCCTTATGTCCTCTTGCTGCAGTACCACCTTTACCAGAACCCTGTCCTCTTCCAAGGCGTTTTCCATCGCGATTTACTGCTCCTTCTGCTGGTTTTAAATTACTTAAATCCATTTCTATAATTTCTTTAAGCTTCCTCCGTGGAAACCAAGTGTTCAACTTTCTTTATCATTCCAAGAATATTTGGCGTAGTTTCATGCTCAACTACTTGACCAATTTTCTTTAGTCCCAAAGCTTCAAGAGTCCTCTTTTGATTCTGAGGTCTCTTAATGGCACTTTTCAATTGTTTTACTTTAATCTTCGCCATTATTCTTTATCCTTTAAATACTTTTTCTAAACTAATGCCTCTTTGTTTGGCAACTGTACCAGCATCTCTCAATTGTAATAAAGCATCAAAGGTTGCTTTTACAACATTATGCGGATTAGAAGAACCCTGTGATTTTGAAAGTACGTCATGTACTCCAACTGCTTCTAACACTGCACGCACTGCTCCACCTGCAATAACTCCTGTACCTTGTGAGGCTGGTTTAATAAAAACTCTAGCGCCACCGAACTTACCTTTTTGTTCATGTGGTAAAGTGGCTTTGTTCAAAGGTATTCTTACTAAATTTTTCTTTGCATCTTCAATTGCTTTTGCAATTGCAGTAGCAACTTCCTTTGATTTACCTAAACCATGACCAACTACTCCATTTTCGTCACCTACAACTACTATAGCTGAGAAACCAAAAGCTCTACCACCCTTAGTTACTTTGGTTACTCTTTGGACGCCAACTAAGCGATCTTTTAAATCTAAACCACCTGGTTTAACGATTTCTACATTTTTATAATTCTGGTACATATGATTTAGAATTTAAGTCCCGCTTCTCTGGCACCTTCTGCCAACGATTTTACTCTACCGTGATATAAGTTGCCTCCTCTATCAAAAGAAACTGTTTCAATACCGGCACTTTTAGCTTTTTCCGCAATTGCTTTACCTACAGCGTTTGCAATTTCAGTTTTAGTCCCTTTGGCATCTACACTTTTATCCCTTGAAGATGCTGATGCTAATGTGTTTCCACTATTATCATCTATCAACTGAGCATATATTTCCTTGTTGCTACGAAATACAGACAACCTTGGTTTAGTTGCTGTTCCGAAAGAAACTTTTCTTATTCTCCTTCTAATTCGAAGCTTTCTATCTGATTTTGACAATATCATAATACTATCTTATTAAGCTGATTTACCTGCTTTTCTTCTAATTTGTTCTCCAACAAACCTGATTCCTTTTCCTTTGTATGGTTCTGGCTTACGGAAAGCTCTAATTTTAGCAGCTACCTGACCAACCAATTGCTTGTCATGAGAAGTAAGTTTTACAATAGGATTTTTTCCTTTCTCAGATATTGTTTCAATTTTTACTTCAGGAGCAATATCTATAACAATGTTATGAGAAAAGCCTAGAGCCAAATCAAGCTTCTGTCCTTGATTACTTGCTCTATAACCTACACCAACCAATTCTAATTCCTTAGTCCATCCTTTAGACACACCTTCGACCATGTTTAAAAACAAAGATCTATAAAGACCATGTTTTGCCTTATGCTCTTTTGAATCAGAAGGTCTCTTTACCATTAAACTTCCATCTTCCATAGCTACTTGAACACCGGAAAATTCCTGCGTAAGCTCACCATGTTTTCCCTTAACAGTAACTAGGTTATCATTAACTTCTATCGTTACTCCTTCTGGAACTGCGACTGGATTATTACCTATTCTAGACATTTATCTAAACTTTTCTTAATTGGACTCTAATAAACGTAACATAAAACCTCGCCACCTACATTCTCTTGTTTGGCTTGTTTACTTGTCATAACTCCATGAGAAGTTGAAACAATGGCAACGCCTAAACCATTCAAAACCCTAGGTAAGGTTTCAGAACCTGTATACTTTCTAAGACCTGGTTTACTAACACGTTGTAATTTTTTAATTACTGGCTCTTTAGTGAACTTGTCATATTTCAAGGCTATCTTAATATTCCCTTGTACAGAATCATCTTCAAACTTGTAGCTTAAAATATAACCTTGGTCAAAAAGAATCTTCGTCATTTCCTTCTTCAAGTTTGATCCAGGAATGTCAACCACCCTATGACCTGCTCTACTAGCATTACGAATTCTTGTTAAATAATCTGATATTGGATCTGTAAGCATTTCTACTACTCTTTAATTCTGTTTACCAACTAGCTTTTTTGACTCCCGGTATTAAACCTTGGTTAGCCATCTCTCTAAAAGTTACCCTTGAAATACCAAAAGTTCTCATGTAACCACGAGGTCTACCCGTAAGTTTACACCGGTTACGCATACGCACCGGAGATGCATTTTTTGGTAATTTCTGTAAAGCTTCGTAATCGCCAGCTTCCTTTAAAGCTTTGCGCTTTTCAGCATATTTGGCTACGGTTTTTGCCCTTTTTCTTTCTCGGGCTTTCATTGATTCCTTGGCCATATTAATTCTTTTTAAAGGGAACTCCCAGTTCGGTTAATAACGATTTTGCTTCTTTATCAGTTTCGGCAGAAGTCACAAAAGTGATATCCATACCGTTGATTCTATTAATCTTATCGATGTTAATTTCTGGAAAAATTATTTGCTCAGTTACCCCAAGACTATAATTCCCTCTTCCATCAAAACCAGTTGCTTTAATACCTTGAAAATCTCGAACACGAGGTAAAGCACTAGTTATTAGACGATCCAAAAACTCATACATTCTTTCACCACGCAGAGTTACCTTAGCACCAATTGGCATTCCTTTTCTTAATTTAAATGCCGCAACATCTTTTCTAGACATTGTTGATACTGCCTTTTGACCAGTAATCATAGTCAGTTCATCAACAGCATGGTCGATAAGTTTTTTGTCAGCAACTGCAGCACCTACCCCTCGGCTTACTACAATTTTTTGCAGCTTTGGTACTTGCATGACATTTTTATATCCAAATTCTTCAGAAAGTGCTTTTACAACACGTTCCTTATATTCTTGCTTTAATCTTGGAATGTAACTCATAACTAGATTATTTCTCCAGATTTTTTAGAAACTCTTACTTTTTTTCCTTCTCTAATTTCATAACCTACTCTTGTTGACTCTCCTTTTGAATCAACTAAAGAAAGATTAGATATATGAATTGGAGCCTCTTTTTTAACAATACCACCCTGCGGGTTTTTAGCACTCGGCTTCTCATGTTTAGAAACCATATTTGCTCCTTCAACGATAGCCTTATTCTTTTCAGCATCAACACGCATTACTTTACCTTCAGTACCTTTATGGTCACCGGCAGTTATAACAACTGTATCTCCTGTTTTAATTTTTAACTTTGTCATCTTCTCGTACAATTACAATACCTCTGGGGCCAATGATACAATCTTCATAAATTGCTTGTCACGCAATTCTCTGGCGACCGGTCCGAAAACTCTTGTACCTCTCATTTCACCAGTTGGGTTTAGCAAAACACATGCGTTGTCATCAAAACGGATGTAAGATCCATCAGGACGTCTTACCTCTTTTTTTGTTCTTACAACCACAGCAGTAGATACTGAACCTTTTTTTACTCCTCCATTTGGCGTAGCTTCTTTTACAGTAACTACAATCTTATCACCAACAGAAGCATATCTTCTTTTTGTTCCTCCAAGCACACGAATAGTAAGCACCTCTTTAGCACCTGTATTATCCGCAACCTTTAATCTAGATTCTTGTTGTAACATAATTATTTAGCTCTTTCAAGGATTTCAACTAATCTCCAACACTTAGTTTTACTTAGTGGTCGAGTCTCCATTATCTTTACGGTATCACCTTCGTTGCAATCATTCTTTTCATCATGAGCAACATACTTCTTTGTCTTCAAAACGAACTTACCGTACATCGGATGCTTAACACGCTTCACTTCAGCCACTACAATAGATTTCTCCATTTTGTTACTGGTTACTACGCCAATCCTTTCTTTTCTTAAATTTCTTGTTGTTGTTTCTTCCATAAGGCCGAACCCGTTATTGTAATTCCCTTTTAGTTAACTCTGTCGCCAATCTCGCCACCGTTCTTCTGGTCTTTCTTATCTGCAATGGATTTTCAAGCGGTGTAACTGAATGCGCCACCTTTAAATCTGCATGTTCCTTTTTAGTTTCAACTAGTTTTTGCTGAAGCTCTTCAACCGATAATTCTTTTATCTCTGCTTGTTTCATCTGTAATCAGTTTTTAAGCCGCGTCGTAATCTCTTGCGACGATAAATTTTGTTTTTACAGGTAACTTTTGAGCAGCTAAACGCAAAGCTTCTTTAGCAATATCATGTGGAACACCAGCTACTTCGAACATAATTCGACCTGGTTTCACAACTGCTACCCAATACTCTGGAGCTCCTTTACCTTTACCCATTCTTACCTCTAAAGGTTTTTTAGTGATAGGCTTGTCCGGGAAAATCTTTATCCATAACTGACCCTGCCTTTTCATATATCTTGTCGCAGCAATACGTGCGGCTTCAATTTGACGAGACGTAATGAAGTGCGAGTCTAAAGACTTAATACCAAACATTCCATTTGAAAGTTGATGACCTCTTTGAGAAAGCCCTTTCATACGCCCTTTCTGGGCTTTTCGGAATTTTGTTCTTTTAGGCTGTAACATTATACCTTTTCTTTACCTTAATTATTTTCTTCGACGTTGTTGTCTTTTTCCACCATCATTTTTACCACCTTTATTACCAGTTGATAAACCAACTAAAGGAGATAATTCTCTTTTACCATAGACCTCACCCTTCATTATCCAAACCTTAATACCTAATCTACCATAAGTGGTATGAGCTTCTACTAGTGCATAATCAATATCTGCTCTAAAGGTTGAAAGTGGAATTCTACCATCTTTGTATGATTCCGAACGCGCCATTTCCGCACCATTCAATCGACCTGAAATCTGTATTTTAATACCCTCTGCATTCATACGCATCGCTGCTGCAATAGCCATTTTTATAGCTCTTCGGTATGAAATTCTACTCTCTATCTGTCTTGCTACACTAGCAGCAACTAACTGAGCATCAACCTCTGGTCTTTTGATTTCATGAATGTTGATTTGAACCTCCTTATTGGTGATTTTTTTCAACTCTTCTTTTAATTTATCAACCTCTTGACCACCTTTTCCAATAATAATACCAGGTCTAGCCGTAGTAATAGTAATAGTAATAAGCTTCAATGTTCTTTCGATGATAACTCTAGAAACACTTGCCTTTGCCAAACGCGCGTGCACATACTTTCTAATTTTATCGTCCTCTGCTAATTTATCTCCGTAATCGTTTCCACCATACCAGTTAGATTCCCATCCTCTGATAATTCCTAAGCGATTTCCTATCGGATTGGTTTTTTGTCCCATATTATGCTTTAGCTTCTATATTATTGTTAGCACCCAAAACCATTGTTACATGATTTGAACGTTTTCTAATTCTATGTGCACGTCCTTGTGGTGCCGGTCTCAAGCGTTTCAACATTGTTCCGCTATCAACACGAATTTCTTTTACAAACAAATCAGCATCCTCTATACTTGCTTCTTCGTTTTTTGCTTCCCAATTAGCGATTGCAGAAAGAAGTAATTTTTCCAACTTTCTTGATGCCTCTTTTGGATTAAATCTTAAAATAGCTAAAGCCATCTCAACATTTTTACCTCTAACCAAATCAGCAACTAATCGCATTTTTCGAGGCGAAGTTGGGCAGTTATTAAGTTTAGCAAAAGCCATCTCCTTTTTTTCTGCCTTGATTCTTTCAGCCATCTGTTTTTTACGAACTCCCATAGCTTACTTTTTACCTTTATTTTTTGCACCAGCATGTCCTCTAAAAGAACGCGTTGGTGAAAATTCTCCTAATTTATGACCTACCATGTTTTCAGTAACATAAACAGGTACAAATTGTCTTCCGTTATGTACTGCAATTGTCTGCCCAACAAAGTCAGGCGAAATCATAGATGCTCTAGACCAAGTTTTGATGACAGTTTTCTTTCCTGACTCAATATTAACTTGAACTTTTTTCTCTAAACTATGATGAATGTAAGGTCCTTTTTTTAATGAACGTGCCATGTGCTTTTTCTTTTATTTCTTTCTACGTTCTATGATATATCTATTACTGTCTTTGGTTTTAGAACGAGTTCTAAACCCTTTAGCCGGGATACCATTTTTAGATCTTGGATGTCCACCGGAAGATTTTCCTTCACCACCACCCATTGGATGATCCACAGGATTCATAACTACAGGTCGCGTTCTTGGTCTTCTACCCAACCATCTACTTCTACCAGCCTTACCGGAAACTAACAATTGATGATCTGAATTAGAAACAGCCCCGATTGTTGCCAAACAATTAGACAATATCAATCTAGTTTCACCAGATGGCATTTTTATGGTTACAAATTTTCCGTCCTTTGCCATCAACTGAGCGAATGTACCTGCACTACGCGCCATTACAGCACCTTGACCAGGACGCAACTCAATGCATGATATGATTGTACCTAAAGGAATATCACTTAAAAACAAAGCATTTCCAATCTCAGGAGCAGCCTTTTCGCCAGCAATTACGTGCTGACCAACTTGCAACCCATTCTGAGCAATGATATATCTCTTCTCACCATCCTTATATTCCAACAAAGCAATAAAAGCTGTTCTGTTAGGATCATACTGAATCGATTTAACTTCAGCAGTTACCCCTTGCTTTTCTCTCTTGAAATCGATGACACGATATCTTCTTTTATGACCACCACCTCTATGGCTTACGGTCATTTTTCCTTGACTGTTTCTACCACCTGATTTTTTTAACGGAGCAAGTAAACTTTTCTCCGGCTTATCAGTAGTGATGGCGTCAAATCCATTTACTACTCTAAAACGCTGCCCAGGGGTTATTGGTTTTAATTTTCTAACTGACATTACTAGTCTTTATATATTACTGTAAAAATCAATGATATCTCCTTCCGTTACATCAACGATTGCCTTTTTACGACTATTCGTTTTTCCATGTTGAATACCGGTCTTAGTGTATCGCGTACGACGTTCTGGACCGTAATTCATAGTTCTAACCTTTTCTACTGTTACACCATAAGTTGCCTCAACTGCTTCCTTAATCTGCAGCTTGTTAGCCTTTGGGTTAACATAGAAACCGTAACGATTAAAAAGCTCGCTATCAGCTGTCATTTTTTCCGTAATGATTGGCTTTATCAACACACTCATCTTGTACTTATTTACTTAGGTTAGATTCAATTCCTTCAATAGCACTCTCTAACAAGACTAAACTTTTTGCGTTTAAAATTTTGTAAGTGCTTAGTTCTGAGTTTTTTACAACTTCTGAACCTTTCAAATTTCGCGACGACAAATATACGTTATTATTTGAGTCACCCAAGACGATTAAAGATTTTTTACCATCAACTCCTAAAGACTTTAAAACATTTGCAAAATCTTTAGTTTTTGGTGCTTCAAAATTAAAGTCTTCAACAACCAATAGAGCTTTATCACTAGACTTCAAACTTAGCGCCGATTTACGTGCCAAACGCTTTACGTTTTTGTTGAGCTTTTGGGTATAATCTTTTGGTCTTGGACCAAAAATTCTACCACCGCCTCTAAAAATTGGTGACTTGATACTACCAGCTCTAGCTGTACCAGTACCTTTTTGCTTTTTAATCTTTCTGGTACTACCAGCGATTTCTGCTCTTTCCTTAGCCTTGTGAGTACCTTGTCTTTGATGTGCTAAATATTGTTTAACATCCAAATAAATAGCGTGCTCGTTTGGCTCTATTCCGAATACTTCTTTAGAAAGTTCTACCTTTCTACCTGTATCTTTTCCTTTAATATCTAAAACTGCTACTTTCATTACCTTACTTTTCAATGGTTACGTAAGCATTTTTATGACCAGGTATAGCTCCTTTAACAACAATAATGTTCTTTTCAGCAACAACCTTTAATACCTTCAAGTTCTGAACGGTAACTCTATCACTACCCATTCTACCAGCCATCTTCATACCCTTAAATACTCTTGCAGGATATGAGGCCGCACCAATTGAACCAGGCGCTCTTAATCTATTATGCTGACCGTGTGTCGCTTGACCAACACCAGCAAAGCCATGTCTTTTAACAACACCTTGAAAACCTTTACCTTTTGAGGTTCCCACTACATCAACAAATTCTCCTTCTTTAAAAAGGTCAACACCTACGGTATCACCTAATTTAAAATCACCTTCAAAATCACGGAATTCAACGACTTTCTTCTTTGGAGAAGCACCTGCCTTTTTAACATGACCTAACTCCGCCTTGTTTGCACGTTTTTCTGCCTTGTCATCGAAACCGAGTTGAAGGGCACTATACCCGTCTACCTCTTCGGTTCTGACTTGGGTAATCACACATGGTCCAGCTTGAATGACAGTACATGGAATGTTCTTCCCATTTTCATCATAGATGCTGGTCATGCCGATTTTCTTTCCTATTAACCCAGACATATTTATTATTTAATAATTTACTTTACTCATTTGTCAACTTAATGACATTAAAAAAGGGTCAAGAAAACTGGCTGACCCATATTTTTCTTTCTCCGTTTTTCCCTCGCACGCAGCTCAGGACATGTAACCCTTTTTTCTAAGGGCCTGCAAACTTACACTTTTATTTCCACTTCTACACCACTTGGCAACTCTAATTTCATTAAAGCATCAATTGTTTTAGAAGAAGAACTGTAAATATCCAAAAGTCTTTTGTAAGAACTTAATTGGAATTGCTCTCTTGATTTCTTGTTCACGTGCGGTGAACGCAAAACAGTGAAAATTTTCTTATGGGTTGGTAATGGAATTGGACCTGTTACTACAGCGCCAGTTGTCTTTACCGTCTTAACAATTTTTTCAGCAGATTTATCCACCAAATTGTGATCGTAAGACTTTAGTTTTATTCTAATTTTTTGACTCATTTTCTACAAATTAAGCGGTTACACCTTTAGCTGCTTTTATAACTTCTTCAGAAATGTTTGATGGAGTTTCAGCATAATGCGAAAATTCCATAGTAGATGTCGCTCTACCAGATGACAATGTCCTTAATGACGTTACATATCCAAACATTTGAGATAACGGAACTGTTCCTTTTACTACTTTGGAACCTGCTCTATCACTCATATCAGAAATCGTTCCCCTTCTACGGTTCAAATCTCCTACAATATCACCCATGTTTTCTTCTGGAGTTAGTACTTCAATCTTCATGATTGGCTCCATTATAACAGCTCCGGCCGCTTTACCAGCAGCTTTATAACCCATTTTAGCAGCTAATTCAAAAGAAAGAGCATCTGAATCCACAGGGTGGAAAGACCCATCTTTTAATACCACTTTCATAGTATCCATCTCGAATCCAGCTAACGGTCCATTTAACATTGCCGCAGCAAAGCCTTTCTCAACTGAAGGAATAAATTCTTTTGGAATACGTCCTCCCTTAATTTCATCAACAAATTGAAGACCAGTTCCTTCGAAATCTTCATCCGCAGGACTCATTTCAAACACAATATCTCCAAACTTACCACGACCACCAGATTGCTTTTTATAGGTTTCTCTGTGAGCGGCTAGTTTAGTAAGCGCTTCTTTATATTCTACTTGAGGTTCACCTTGATTTACCTCTACTTTAAATTCACGTCTTAAACGATCAACAATAATATCTAAGTGAAGCTCACCCATACCAGAAATTATTGTTTGACCTGAAGCTTCATCAGTCTTAACTTGAAAAGTAGGGTCTTCCTCAGCCAACTTAGCTAAAGCCATACCTAATTTTTCAACATCGGCCTTAGTTTTTGGCTCCACCGCAATACCAATAACTGGATCAGGAAAGTCCATACTTTCTAAAACAATAGGATGCTTCTCTGATGACATAGTGTCTCCAGTTTTAATATCCTTAAATCCTACAGCAGCTCCAATATCTCCAGCTTCAATAAAATCGATAGCGTTTTGCTTATTAGAGTGCATTTGGTAAATACGAGAGATACGCTCTTTCTTGCCAGAACGGTTGTTCAGTATATACGAACCAGCATCTAAACGTCCAGAATAAGCTCTAAAAAATGCCAAACGACCTACGAAAGGATCAGTAGCAATCTTAAAAGCTAAAGCTGAAAAAGGTTCTTTTGCATCTGGCTTTCTAGTTAATTCAGCACCAGTATCTGGATCCGTACCTACGATATCATCTTTATCTAAAGGTGAAGGTAAATATCTACAAACGGCATCCAATAAAAATTGAACCCCCTTATTTTTAAATGACGAACCACAAATCATCGGTATGATTGCTCTATCCATCACGGCAGCTCTTAATGCAGCGTGAACCTCTTCCTCTGTTATAGAATCTTCATCTTCGAAGAATTTTTCTAAAAGCTTTTCATCATACTCCGCAACAGCTTCAATTAGAGCACCTCGGTACTCTTTAACTTCAGCCTTCATTTCCTCTGGAATATCAATAACATCAAATGTAGACCCGAAACCTTCTTCATGCCATACAATTGCTCTATTCTTAGCCAAATCAACTATACCCTTAAAATCAGCTTCCTCACCAATCGGTAAAACAATCGGCACTGCATTAGAACCAAGCATTGTTTTAACTTGCTTACAAACCATCAAGAAATTTGATCCTTGGCGATCCATTTTATTTACAAAACCTATTCTAGGTACTTTGTAATTATCTGCTAGTCTCCAGTTAGTTTCAGATTGAGGCTCAACACCGTCAACTGCGCTAAATAAGAATACCAAACCATCTAAGACACGAAGTGAACGATTAACCTCTACAGTAAAATCAACGTGTCCAGGAGTATCAATTATGTTAAAATGATAACCTTTAGCATCCGCTGTTGGCTTACCATTTTCTGTTGGAAAGTTCCAAGTACAAGTTGTAGCGGCAGATGTGATGGTAATACCACGTTCTTGCTCTTGCTCCATCCAGTCCATAGTTGCTGCACCATCGTGCACCTCTCCTATCTTATGACTAACGCCAGTATAGAATAATATTCTTTCTGTTGTTGTTGTCTTTCCAGCATCAATATGTGCTGCAATACCTATATTCCTAGTGAATTTTAAATCTCTTGCCATTTCGGTGTCTAAAATCTAAAGTGGGAAAATGCTTTGTTTGCTTCAGCCATTTTATGAGTATCAACTCTTTTCTTGACGGCAGCGCCTTCTTCTTTTGCAGCAGCTAAAACCTCTGCCGCTAATTTTTGCGCCATAGATTTTTCATTTCTTTTTCTTGCATAAAGAATCAACCATTTCATTGCGGTTGAAATTTTTCTATCCGGACGAATTTGCATTGGAATTTGAAATGTTGCTCCACCCACTCTTCTACTTCTTACTTCAACGTGCGGCATTACATTTGATAATGCATCTTTCCAAAGTTCTAAAGCTGTTTTTTCTTCGTCAGTATTTTTCTCTTCAACAATATCAATTGCATCATAAAATACTTTGAATGCTGTGGATTTTTTTCCATCCCACATCATCATGTTTACAAAACGAGTCACCAATTGATCTCCAAATTTTGGGTCTGGTAACAATGGTCTTTTCTTTGCCTGTCTTTTTCTCATCTCTTCTAACTAAAAGTTTTGATTACTTTTTAGGGCGTTTTGCACCGTATTTAGACCTACGTTGTGTTCTACCTGCAACACCAGCGGTGTCAAGTGCTCCACGAACAATATGGTATCTAACTCCTGGCAAATCTTTTACCCTTCCACCTCTTACCAATACTATCGAGTGCTCTTGGAGATTATGTCCTTCTCCAGGGATGTAAGCATTTACTTCTTTACCATTTGTTAACCTTACCCTAGCAACTTTACGCATTGCTGAATTAGGCTTTTTAGGTGTAGTAGTGTAAACACGCGTACAAACTCCCCTTCTTTGCGGACAAGAATCCAAAGCGGCCGATTTACTCTTCTTGGTAATTGTGACCCTTCCTTTTCTTACTAATTGTGAAATTGTTGGCATTAATATCTTTGTTATAAAATCAAAAACCCCATTTTTTGGGGCTGCAAATGTAGTGATATTTCAGAATAATTCAAATCACTTTGCAGTTATTTTCAAAATAGTTTGAGAATTACTTTGCAGATTACGAATAACTTAACTTATAGTTGATATTTACTCAAGTTTTATATACCTATCACCAAAACGATGTTTTGTATACATTTTTGTTTCAAATCTTAGTGTAGCTCATTACCATGGATTCTATTATCCCCAAAAAGCAACATACCTAAACAAAGAAACATTCATGACTACCAAAATTTATTTTTTCAATTTATGCTTACCTAAAAACATCTCGCTTCAAATTCATTCAATATCTAACTAAATCAACATAGTTTAAATTTATTTCATTATACCTTAATATATAAGGAAGAAAAGTTTTAGTATTCAAAACAACAATCCATTGAACTAATTTTAAGTTTAAAGACTATTCAAAACACAAGTAGACTGATACTTTATTTAAAGTAAAAAGTTGATTTGCAAAATCAATCAGTAACCAAAAGAAAAATCAAATTTTTTAGTTTTTTAAATTCTTTAACCAGAACAAATTGATGCATATAAAATATTACTATAATTACTTAGATGAAGATTACTCTTTACTATTGTTCAATTTCAAATAACCACGACTTAAACAACAATCAAATTTTAACAAGAAACTAGAATCAATATCACGATTTAAGGTTTAACAGTTTTGTTTAGGATTAAGGAAATATGAAAATATCACAACATAAATTGAGTATAATTAAATTAATAGAATCGAATTTTACTTATCACAAATTTTATCACAATTCTTAAAGTTTTATTAATATTCATTTGGTTTATTAACTTGAAATTATGATTTTAGCGCTTAGCTAATTCAAATAATTTAAAAATGAGAACAAAACTAAATGGAATCTTAACGCTGTTATTGGCGTTTGTTGTGCACTTATCGTTTGCACAAGACAAGACGATTTCGGGTGTAGTAACAGACTCTGACGGTCTGCCTTTACCTGGGGTTAACATTGTCGTAGAAGGTACTTCCAATGGTACCCAAACAGATTTTGATGGAAATTATTCAATTACTGCAAGCGCAGGTCAAAGCCTGTTGTTTACGTATATTGGACAAAGAGATGTTAGAAGAACTGTTGGTGCTGGTACTACAATGAATGTGCAAATGGAAGAAGATGCACAAGCACTTGAAGAGGTAGTAGTAACTGCCCAGGGTATTAAAAGAGAGAAGAAAGCCCTAGGTTATGCTGTTAGTTCTGTAGGTACTGAACAACTACAAGACAGAGCTGAAGGTGACGTTGCTAGAGTATTAGCAGGTAAAGCTGCTGGGGTACAAATTACTTCAGCTGGTGGTGCTGCTGGTTCTGCAACCAATGTTGTTATTAGAGGTTTAAGTTCTTTTAGTGGTAGTAACCAAGCATTATTTATTGTTGACGGTGTACCTTTTAGTAATGACACTAACCAACAAGGAAGTTTTATTGGTGGTAACACCGGGAGTTCAAGATTCTTGGATTTAGACCCAAACAATATTGAGAGCATTGAAGTACTTAAAGGTCTTTCTGCTGCTACTCTTTATGGTACGCAAGGTCGTAACGGGGTAATTTTAGTAACTACTAAATCTGGTTCTGCTAGTACTGGGCCTAAGAAAACTGAAATTACAGTGAGTCAATCATTCTTCTCGAATGAGATTGCTTCATTACCTGATTACCAACAACAATATGGAAATGGATTTGACCAAGCTTTTGGTTGGTTCTTTAGTAACTGGGGTCCTAGCTTTGATAGAGGTGGAACTGCAGGATGGGGAGCTCAATCAGCTATTGATGATGCTGGTACATTAGCACACCCATACTCAACTGCTTCTTCAGCTACTGGTATTCCTCAAGCTTTCCCAGAATTCGCTGGTGCAAGATATGAGTGGAGACCATATGCTTCAGTTGCAAACTTTTTTCAACCGGGTGCTACTATTAATACTAACGTAAATGTTTCAGGTTCTTCTGAAGATGGTAACACTGCATTTAATGCTAACGTAGGTTATTATGACGATGAAGGATTTACTCCTGGGAATGAATTTAACAGATTTAACATGTCTATAGGTGGTGTAGCTAAATTGTCTAATAAATTTACTATTAGAGGTACAATGAACTATGCTAGATCAGATGTTAAAACTCCTCCTATTGCATCAAGTAGAGGTAATGGTACGGATGGTTTATCAATTTATGGTAACGTATTCTTTACTCCTTTAAGTGTGGATTTAATGGGGCTTCCTTTTGAAAACCCAATTGATGGTAGTAGTGTATATTACAGACAGAATAACAGTATCATCAACCCACGATGGACTGCTCAAAACGTTCAGTATAGACAAATTACAAATCGATCTTTTTGGAATTTATCTGCAACTTATGAAATCAATGATAATTTAAGTGCAACTTGGAGATCTGGTTTAGATTTCTACAACGAGCGTAATATTAACAGCTCTAATAAAGGTGGTGTTCGTTTTAATGAGGCTGTATTTGGATTCTTACAGACTTACGATAATAACAATACTATTTGGGATCACTTTGCATCCATTAATGGTAACTATGACATCTCTGAAAAATTAGGTTTATCATTTACTGCTGGTGCAACGGCTCGTTCAGATTTCTATGACCGTAGTGGTGTTGGAAGTACAGGGCAATTAGTATTTGGAGTTAAAAGACATTTTAACTTCGAAAACCAAACTCCTATTCAGTTCTCTAGAAAGAGAAATATTGTTGGTCTTTTAGGTCAAGCTACTTTAGATTATGACGACTTCTTATTCCTTAATATAAGTGCTCGTAAAGACTGGGTATCTAACTTCCAAAGTGAAAATAATAATATCACCTATCCTGGTGCTAGTTTATCTTTCTTACCAACGAATGCTTTTCCTGAGTTAAAGTCTGAGAATGGTCTTAACTTTTTAAAATTAAGAGCTAGTTATGGTACATCTGCTAACTTTGACACAACTGCAGCTTATCCTACAGTTGGTGTTACTTCGCAAGACACTCAAGTGTTTAATGATGGCCTAAGTGGAACTTCAATTACTACAAATCAGGTGTCTGGATTTAAAGCAAATCCTGATTTGAAACCGGAACTTTTAGAAGAAATAGAATTAGGTATTGAATCTAAATTCTGGAAAAACAGAATTTCATTAGATGCAACGTATTTCATTAAAACTACTAATGATTTAATTGTATCAGAACCCTTAGCTCCTTCTACTGGTTTCACATTGACGCAAAGTAATATTGGTGAGATTGAAAATAAAGGTTGGGAAGCTGAAATTGGTGTTGACATCTTTAGAGGAGAGAACTTCAATTGGAATTCTAAAGTTAATTTCTTTACTAACGATGTTATTGTAACTGAGTTAGATCAAGACGCAATTTTCTACGCTGGTTCTTTAGCAGAAGGTGGTGGACTATTTAGAGGTTCAAACGCAGCAATCAAAGGTGAGTCTTTAGGTACTATTGTAGGTACTCAGATTCAAAGAGACGACGCAGGTAATTTTGTTGTAAACAGTGCAGGCTCTTATAATGTGGCTGAACAAGATGCAGATGGTAATGTTCCAATAATTGGTGATTATATTGCTGATTATCAAATGAACTTTATAAATAGCATTAGTTACAAAAACTGGAATTTAAATTTCCAAATTAACCACACTAAAGGTGGTGATGTTCTGTCTAGTACAATTGCAACTTTGTTAGGTAGAGGTTTAAGTGTTGAAACAGAAGATCGTTTAGGTACTTATGTTTTACCAGGTGTAAGAGAAGATGGAAGTGTTAATAATATTCAAATTAACAACTCTACGTACTTCTTTAGCAACTTGTTATTTGGTCCAACAGAGACCAGAATTTATGATGCCTCTGTTGTACGTTTACAAGAAGTTTCTTTGGCGTACAGCGTACCTTCTAAGTTCTTAGATAAAACACCATTTGGTGCCTTAACCTTTACATTACAAGGTTTCAACCTTTGGTATGATGCTTATAACACTCCTGATGGTGCAAATTTTGATCCAAACGTTCAAGGTGTTGGTATTGGTAACGGTGGAGGATTTGATTTCTTGAACGGTCCAAGTGCAAGAAGATATGGATTTACTGTTAGAGCTTCATTTTAATAAAAATTGTTAATAAGATATCATGAAGAAAATATTTAAAAAATTCACATTAATTTTCGCAACAGTTGGTCTTTTGACTACTGGTTGTGAAACGACAGATTTGGACTTAACTGTAAGTCCAAACGACTTGTCACCTGAGCAATCAGATCCTAATTTACTACTGAATGCCATTCAGTTGGCATATGTATCAAATCAGGATGATTTTTCTGACAATACAGCAGGTTTAACTCGAATCCAATATTTTGGAGGTAGAAATTATTTTAATGGTCTACCAGGTAATACCTTAAATGCACCTTGGGCGAGAACTTATAGTTCAAGTTTTAATATCCCAGGTACTGGAGTAAGTGTTGGTATTTTAACCAACTTACAAACACTAGAGGCTATAGACGCTTCAAGTGATGTTGACTACTCTTTTCATATTGCATTAGGTAAACTAATGTATGCCCACAGTTTATTTCAATTAGTGGATGTTATTGGAGGAGCTGCTTTCTCTCAAGCTGGTAACCCTGCAGAGTTTCCAGCACCAATTTTGGACAGCGGACAAGAAGTTTACAGTGCTGCTTTTGGATTATTGGATGAGGCTGAAGCTTTATTGTCTTCAGGTCCATCTGCGCAAGGAGCAATTGACATGTTCTATGGTGGTGATACAGACAATTGGATTAAAGCAATTAACTCAATTCGTTTAAGATCATATAAAAACACTAATAATAAAGCTGCTTTTGACGCAATTGTTGCTGGAGGTAATTATATCGCTTCTGCCGACGAAGATTTGCAGTTTCAATATGGTGTTAGTGAATTACAGCCAAGTGATAGACATCCTGATTTTGAAGCAGGTTATACAAATACAGGTGTTGGTCCATATAGATCTAATTACTTGATGGATTTAATGTTACAAAACGATGACCCAAGAATTCGTTACTATTTTTACAGACAGGCTAATGGAGTTCCAGGTGCTATCGATGTAGACGGTAACGCTGTTCCTCCAAATGAAGAAACAATTTCTTGTTCATTATTCACGCCACCTCCACATTACGCTGGTTTTGTTTATTGTAGTGTAGATAATGGTTATTGGGGTAGAAGTCATGGTAACGATGAAGGTGGCCCACCAGATGGATTCTTAAAAGCGGCTCCAGGTGTATATCCTGCTGCTGGTCGTTTTGACGATAGTCAATTTAATGAAACCGATCCAATTACAGGTGTTCTAGTAGCTCCAGGTGTTGGTCTTGGACAAGGTGGTGGTGGAGCTGGTATTGAGCCGATCATCCTTTCTTCTTATGTTGATTTCTGGATTGGTGAAATGGCAGCTACAGATGCTGAGAAAGCAACTGCGATGCAAGCTGGTCTTGAAAAGTCTATCGCTAAAGTTCAGACTTATGGTGCTGTAGACGGTTCTGCTGATTTATCTTTTGAACCAACTGCTGCCGAAGTAACAGCATATATCGATGGTATTGTTGCAGATTTTAATGCAGCTACAGGAGATGATAAAGAGAACATATTTGCTGAGCAATACTTTACAACTTTATATGGTGGAGAGTTTGAAGGGTTCAATTATTATCGTAAAACAGGATTTCCTACAACTGTATTCCCTAACTGGGAGCCAGATCCAGGACCATTCCCAAGAACATATTTAATACCACAAAATGAGGTGTTAAATAATCCAAACTTAACGCAGAGAAGTGATTTGACGACTCAAGTATTCTGGGATACCAATCCAGCGAGTCCAACGTTCCCACCTGCTAACTAGAAAATAGTAATGAAAAAGTATTTTAAATATTTTCTAGGATTTGGTGCCTTGGCAGCGGTTGTTTTTTCAACCGGCTGTGAAGATGGTGACCAAGTATTTGACCAAATTATAGCGAACGAAACTCGTGGTGCTATATTAAGAACTGTAAACTTAGTTTCTAATGAATTACCAATTGGTGTTTCAGACGGCAGTTTTTCAGTTGAATTAGAAATTCAAGATCAAGAAGAAGGAACTTTAGTTTCTGAAGTTGAAGTATATGTTGGATTTTCAGACAACACAGATGCTGTTGGACCTGGAACTGATGTTGCTGAAACTTTAGTTGAAACTATAAGCAGTTCAACCTTTACCATAGGTGAATTTGGACTACCTAGATTCAGTTATGCCATTACACTACCTGAATTGTTATCAATTGTGGGAAGAAATGAAACTGATATCACAGGTGGTGATCAATTTCCAGTTCGTTTTGAATTGGTTCTTTCTGATGGTCGTAGATATTCAAATGGTGATAATTCTGGAACTATTACAGGTTCTTATTTTAACTCACCATTCTTGTATACTCCAACAGTTATTTGTCCTATACCAGAAGGTGCTTTCACTGGAACTTATGACTTGACAATGGCGAACCCAGGAGTATTTAGTGGTGGAGCATTTACAGAGGGACCAGTTGAAATTACAGCTACTGGTGGTACTGCTAGATCAATTGCAACTGTAAACTACCCTCAATTTGGTGGATTTAACAGAACGTTCTTGTTTGATTTAATTTGTGATGAAATAGTTATTCCAGAACAAGATCAAGCTTTAGAATGTACTGCTGGTGTTCCTTTGATTTACAGCCCTAATGCTGATGCGACATTAACTTATGACGCTGCTGACGATTCTGTTATTAACATTACTTTTGATGAAGATACGCAGGGTACTTGTGGCGGACCAGTTACTGTTTCCTTTACATTGACAAAGGTTTAAATGATATAGACTCCCCAATTCATTTTGGGGAGTTACTTTAAACCATTAGATGGGGTATTAATATTTTTAATTTTTGAAAAATATTTTTTATGAAAAAAATAATATCACTTATAGTTTTATCAATTACTATAATTTCTTGTTCAGATAGCGACAAGGTATTTGATCAAATAGTTGAAGCTGAAACTAGAGGTTCTACACTTAGAACTATAGAAGTTACTGAAAACGAAATCCAATACGATGCGCCTACTGGTACATTGACTGGTGGTGGTTTTACTGCCGTAGTTGAAGTACAAGATCAAGAAGACGGTAATTTATTATCCTCTCTTGACGTTTATATTGGATATAGTGATAATACTTCTGAACTTGGTAATTCCACAATTGGTTCAGACGAAGTATTAGCACAGTCATTTACTTTAGCTGATGGCACTATTGGCGAATTTGGTTTACCAAGATTTTCTTATAGCGTTACTGGTACTGAAATGCAATCCGTTTTAGGTTTATCAGGAGGAGAAATCGCTGGTGGAGATAATTTCACTATTAGATTTGAAATTGTAAGAACAGATGGCGCAGTTTATTCTGCTGCTGATAACTCTGGTACCATAACCGGATCTTATTTTAGCTCTCCTTTTGAATATGCATCAACTTTAGTTTGTGCTCCTTCAGCTCCAATTCCTGGAGTATGGACAGTTAACATGGAAGATTCTTATGGTGACGGATGGCAACCAACTACTGCCGATGGTGGTGGACCTGGCCTAACTATCACCTTAAGTGATGGTACCGTATTTGAAATCGGACTATGTACACCATATGAAGCAGAAGCTTTTGATTGTACTGACGGGGATAGTGCAGGTACTGCTACTTTTACTGTGCCTGATGGCTTAACAGGACCAGCGGTATTCCGTTGGAATGGTGATTTTTGGGGCGAAATGTCTGCAGAAATACTTTCACCAGGTGGCAATACGGTAGCTACTGTTTCTTCTGGAACAGCTGCAACTGACCTTGCAATTGATTTCTGTGTAGAAGAATAAAACATAAAACAGTTTTAGTTTTTAAAACCACCTCTTTGAGGTGGTTTTTTATTTTAACTATATTCTTAATACATCTTAAGCCTCCTAAAAACCCTTTATTAGTATTTTTACATAAATTCTAGAATAAAACTTATGATGTTCTGTTCGAAACTCAAAGAATCATTTTATGCTTATTTTTTATCTATTCTAACTTTTGGCATATCGGCAATATTTCTAACATCTTGCGTTGAAACCAATTCTAAAACAATATCTAAAAACAACCTTGAAGAGGATAGCAAAATTTTCAACTCCATAGCTAAAGAAGAAAGCGGTTTAGCTTTTAAAAATACGATTAAAGAAGATGTTTCAACTATGGAAAATCTTTTCAATTATGATTATTTCTATAACGGTGCCGGTGTAGGAATATCAGATTTAAACAACGACGGTTTAAATGATATTTTCTTTTGTGGAAATCAGGTTGACAATAAATTGTATATCAATAAAGGTGAATTGGCTTTTAAAGACATATCGCAAAAATCAGGTATTAATAAGGGAAAAAACTGGTCTAATGGAATCACTTTTGTTGATATCAACAACGATGGTTGGCTAGATATCTATGTTTCTCAGGGTGGACCTAAAAACAGAAATGAAAGAAAGAATCTTCTTTTTATAAATCAACAAAACGAAACATTTAAAGAAGAAGCAGAAGAATTTGGCTTAGACGACCAAGGTATCAGCACACAATCGGTGTTTTTTGATTTTGACAATGATAATGACCTTGACTGCCTTGTAATGAATGAAAATGAATTATATGGTGTGGATCCAATAAACCTATTCAAATTAGCCGATAAAGATGATGATTCAAGATACTATAACAGCTCACATCTTTACCGAAATGATAATGGCAAATTTATTGACATCACTAAAGAAGCTGGTATTGAAAGTCCAATATTTGGTCTTGGTTTATCTGTAACGGACATCAATAATGACGGTTGGCTAGATTTTTACATTGCTAGTGATTATTATATTCCGGATGTATTTTTCATAAATAACAAGAATGGCACATTTAGTAATCGAATAAAAGAGTTTACGCGTCACATCTCTTTTTATGGAATGGGAATGGATATTGCGGACATAAATAATGACTTAAAGCAGGATATTTTCGTTCTAGACATGGCAGCTAATGACCATATTCGATCAAAAACATTGATGGCCTCAATGAATACAGATAGGTTCGATTTTTTGATTAACAAGGCAGAGTTTCATCATCAATACATGTATAATTCATTACAGCTACAAACTGATGATTTAAAATTTTCTAACGTATCACAAGCAACCTCAATGGCTAATACTGATTGGAGTTGGTCTGTTCTCATGTCCGATTTTAATCTTGATTCACATAAAGATGTGTTCATAACCAATGGTTATAGAAGGTATGCTCTAGATAATGATTTACAGAACAACGTCTACAAAGCTAAAATGCAATACAAGGGGAATGTACCACTGGAGGTTAAAAAACAATTATATGAATCTATGCCTTCTGAAAAACTTCCGAATATCTTATATCAAAATAAGGGCAACCTTAATTTTAAAGAAGTAGCTAAAGAATGGGGACTAGCAGATTTCTCATTTAGCAATGGTACTGCTCAGGGCGATTTAGACAATGATGGTGATGTCGATTTAGTCGTAAATAATATTGATGACTATTGTTTTTTATATGAAAACTTAACTTCAGATAAGACCAAAAACAACTATTTAAAAGTAGAAACGAAAGGTGAATTATCAGAATCTTTTGCTCAAGTAAACATATACTATTCCGGACAATCTCAAGTTCAAGAAATAAGAAGAGTAAGGGGCTATAGATCTGCCCAGGAGAATCTAGCACATTTTGGTCTTGGCAAACATTCAAAAGTAGATACCATAACTGTTACATGGCCAAGTGGAAAAATTGAAAAAAAATTTAACATTCCAGTTAATGAAAAAATAGTATTTTTTGAGGAGGACGCTTCAAAACTAATAGCACTAAGAAAGGATGGAGCAAGTCAACCTTTTAAATCTCTAAATATTTCTCAAACAGGTTTAGACTTTAAACACCAAGAAAACGTTTACGATGATTTTGAAAAAGAGATATTATTACCCTATAAACAATCAACCCAAGGCCCTTTTATGTCAAAAGGCGATGTTAATGGAGATGGTTTAAAAGATATTTACATTGGTGGTGCTTCAGGACAAAGCGGAGAGCTTTATATACAAACTACTTCAGGAAGGTTCTCTAATAAAAAAATAAAAGCTTTTAACGATGATAAAAGCTATGAAGACATGGAGTCTATTTTCTTTGATTTCGATAATGATGATGACTTAGATTTATTCGTCGTTAGTGGTGGCAATGAGTTCGCTAACTATTCCTCTTTATACGCTGACCGTTTATATATAAATAATGGTAATTCAAATTTCACTAAAGCCAAGCTAGATGCCTTGAAAACCAACCCAAAAAGTGGCAAATCTGTAGCTATTATAGATTTTGACAAAGACGGAGACATGGATATTCTTGTTGGAAATAGAATAATACCCCAGAGTTATCCAAATTTTGCTCCTTCAACTTTATGGGAAAATGACAAAGGACAATTAAAAGATGTAACCAACAAAATAGCTCCGGATCTTTTAAAATTTGGAATGGTAAATAAGCTTATTGCGACCGATTATAATACTGACGGTTGGATGGATATTATGGCTGTTGGTGAATGGACAGGCATCGGTATTTTAGAAAATAATAAAGGTTATTTTAGTCTTAACAACAAACTTGACAACATTACAGACACTAAAGGTTGGTGGTTCACCATTCAAGAAACTGACATAAACAATGACGGTTTACCAGACTATATGTTAGGTAATGCTGGTCTTAACATTAAGTTTAAAGCCAGCGCAAAAAAACCATTCAAGGTTTTTGCTAATGATTTTGATAATAATGGAACACCAGATATTGTTTTAAGCAAAGAATATAATGGTCAATACGTTCCAGTTAGAGGTCGTGAATGTTCTTCACAACAAATGCCTTTTATTCAACAAAAATTTGAAACCTATTCAGAATTTGCAACCGCAAATTTATTAGATATTTATGGAGAAAAACTTGATACTGCCTATGAAGCAGAGGTGAACGAATTTCAATCTTTGTTTCTTTTAAATAAAGGAGATGGCAAGTTTGAAAAAGTTCTGTTGCCGATTGAAGCACAATTATTTCCAATTATGAACATAGTTTTTAAAGATGTAAACAATGATGGGTACGAAGATGCCATAGTAGGCGGAAATATTTATGAAACCGAAGTAGAAACTCCTAGATTGGATGCCTTTTCAGGATTAGTTTTGCTCTCAGATAAATCTAATGGCTATGTAACAATGCCTTCATCAAAATCTGGAATACTATTTAATGGAAACGTTAAAGACCTTCTTTTAATTGACAATGATCAAACTAGGCTTCTAATAGCTTCGCAAAATAATGGCACGCTTGAAGTTTATTCCTTTTAAAAAGGATTTACTACCTTCCAAAAAAATTCTATAAATACATTTGCTATGAATTTATACAACCTAAAGTTTAGGTATTCTTTGATTGCCTTCTTTTCTATAATTCTTATTTCATGTACCAGTGATTACGTTGATGAACCAGAGTCTGAGGTCCTTCAAATGGAAGATGACGATATTCCACCAATTACTACTATTGAATTTCCTGATAAGGAAGGACTTGAAGTTTTAGCAGGAGAAAAGGTCTTTGATGGATTTATACTTGTAAATGACGCCGCTGCTAATAGAGTTTATTTAATGGACAAGGCCACTACCCTAATTCATGAATGGAACTTAAACGGTAAAAGATTAGGTAACGACGCGTTTCTATTAGATGATGGTAGATTACTAGCCATGCTGGAGTCTGAGACACCTTTACTAACTTTAGGTGGATTTGGAGGTTTAATTTCTTTGATTCGTAAAAATGGAGAGGTAGAATGGAGCTATGAATATTCTAATGAGAACCATATTGCTCATCATGATGCTAAAATGCTTCCTAATGGAAATATTCTTTTTTTATCATGGGAGAAAAAATCTGCTGAAGAAGCGAATGAAATTGCTTTTTCACCGGGTACTCAAATAATTTATGATGCAGTTCTAGAAATAAACCCGACAACCAATGAAATTGTATGGGAGTGGCATATGTGGGATCATCTTATTCAAGACCTTGATGACACCAAACTGAATTTTGGAGATGTATCATTAAACCCCCAATTAATAGATATCAATTATCAAGAAGTTACAAATCCGGACGGTGATGTAAGTCATGCAAATGGTATTGACTATGATGCAGAAAACGATTTGATCTATGTCAGTGCTAATTTTTATAGCGAAATTTGGGTGATTGATCATAGCACAACTAGCGAAGAAGCCAAATCAAATTCAGGTGGAACTTTTAACAAAGGTGGAGATTTAGTATATAGGTTTGGCAATCCATCAGCTTACAAAAATGATGTAGGCCTTAGGTTATTTGACAGAAATCATCATCCTAATCTTTTATCTGGTGATAAAAAAGGAAACATACTTGTATATGCTAATGGTTTTGAAGCAGAACAATCCACCGCATATGAATTAAAAACTCCTGAAACATTTGAACTGATTCCTAATTCAAATAATGAACCAGAAATTATTTGGAGTTTTACAGATTTAGAACTTTATTCTGGTAGAGTATCTGGAGTAGATATTTTACCAAATGGCAATAGGCTTATAACTGAAGGTGATTTTGGTTTTTGGGAGGTTACTGAAGCTGGTGAAATTATTTGGCGTTATACTGAAGCTGGTTTTTTTTGGCGCGGATACCATTTTAGTAAAGATTCTGAAGCGATTAATCGATTACAGCTAGAATTCTGAAAGTGTTCAAATTGAAACCTATTTGGACCAAATTTTCTTGTATCAAGCAATAGATAGTCTTTCCACGTAAAATTTTTGAATTTTCTTAACATACTTCGCTATACTTTAACACTATTTTTAAATAAATTTGCCGCTTGAAAATATGTACTATGAAAAGAATAATTACCACTTTTATCTTTTGTTTATCCCTAACTATTGGAATAAGTCAAACAGCTGGTCAAGTTGCTAATTATGGCGCAGCAGGTAGTTCGGCGAACGCATCTGTTGGACAATTAAATACTATTCTTGGGTCTATTCAGGATTCTAATAAAAAATTATCTTTTATTGAAGGTGATGTTCAAGGCTCACCATACACGAATCAGATTTTTCTCCCAACACAACTGTATTATGGTGATGAAAATATGGGAAACATGTTTTACCGTTATAATGCTTTCAATGAAGAAATTGAAATAAAGCAAACTAATTTAGAGAGTGAAGGCATTAAGTCTTTAGGTAGAGACAAGAAAATTTCTATTATAGTTAATGGGCTACCAATGAGTTTCATAACTTTTATAGATAAAAAAGGAACGACTCAAAACGGATATTTAACCAAACTGAGTGAAGGTAAGTATGCCTTATATCGCAGAACAGATGTAAAATATACTGAAGGACAAAAAGCGCAAAATTCATTTGTTAAAGCTATTCCTGCTCGTTTTTCAAAATTTACAGAATACTATTTAGGCATTGAAGGTGTCAATAGAATTGACGAATTGGAGTTAAGAAACAGAAAATTAATAAAACTAGTTCCTGAGGATAAAAAAGAAGCTTTAAAAGCTTATTTAAAGGAAAATAATATCCGTATAAATAACGAAGCTAGCGTAATCAAAGTCTTAGATTTTTTAAACAAAGGATAAAATCAAGTTTACCTCTTAATAAAAAACCCATTATCTACAATGTTGATAATGGGTTTTTTAGTTTTCATATGTTCAAAATACAAGTAAATAGGGAAGCAATTTAAAGTCTATAAATCTATAAGTCAGATAGGGTTACTAAAATTTAATTCAGTTCAAGTCTTTTTTCTGAATAATTTTTCATAACTTAAACAAAAACGATATCATGAAAAAAACTTTTGGATTTTTAACAGCCGCATTAGTCGCTTTTAGCCTCAATGCACAAACTTCAGGTCAAGTTGCGACCTACACAACAGGTGTTGGAGCACAGACAGATGGTCTTTACAATTATGCCATGGGCGCTATCTCTGACAAATTAGAAAAACTATCGTATGAAGATAGTACTATTGAAGGTTCACCATACAAAGCCAACACTTTTATGCCTACCCAACTCTATTATGGTGATGAAGCGATAGGACAAGTTTATTATAGATATAACGCTCATAATCAAGAGATTGAAACTAAACAGCAGAATTTAGACCAAGAACCTATAAGAGCATTAGGCAGAGACAAGAAGATAAAACTAATGGTTGACGGTAAACCAATGAGTTTTAAGACTTTTATTGATAAAAGTGGAAACACACAAAATGGATATTTAACGCTTTTAAGAGATGGTAAGTACAAATTATATAAAAGACTAAATATTGTGTTTAAAGATGCAAAGAAAGCACCAAATTCTTTTGTAAAAGGAACACCTGCCCGCTTCACACCATTTACGGAATACTATCTGGAATCTGAAGATGGTAAAAGAATTGATGAAATTGAATTGAACACTAAAAAATTCTTAAACGTAGTTGGTTCAGAAAATAGAGAATCGGTCAAACAATTCATAAAAGAAAATAAAATCAAATTAAAAGATGAACAAGATGTTTATGCTATTTTAACTTTTCTAAATAGCTAAGACAAATATTAAAAACAGTTTTAAAAGGACAAGGTGATATTTAATTCATCTTGTCCTTTTTTTGTTTCGAAAAAACTTTCCAACTAATATATTATGAATCAATTCTCAGATTTCAAATTAAGATGATATAGCTATTAATTGATTAGTTACCTTTGCGCTCAGTTATGAAGAAGAACCAACTCATTTATGGAATTAGGGCCATTATAGAAGCAATAGATGCGCAAAAACCAATCAATAAATTATTCTTACAAAAAGGCTTAAAAGGAGATTTATATAAAGAGCTTGAAGTTAAAATTAGAAAAAGTGGACTAAGTGTATCATATGTACCCATTGAGAAGCTCAATAGACTTTCCAATAACAATCATCAAGGTGCTATCGCACAAATATCACCAGTGGCTTTTCATAATTTTGAAACCTTAATTGAAAAGATATTACAAGAAAAGAAAAAGCCGCTTTTATTATTACTAGACCAAGTTACTGATGTACGAAACTTTGGTGCAATAATAAGAACTGCTGAATGTACAGGTGTTGACGCTATTATTATTCCAAAAAGTGGTTCGGCACCTATTACAGAAGATACTGTTAAAACCTCAGCCGGAGCTGCTTTCAATATACCAATTTCTAAAGTTGATCATTTGAAAGATGTAATTTTCTATTTACAAGCGTCAGATATTACAGTAGTTGGAGCGACCGAAAAAACAGAAAAATCCATTTATGAAATTGATTTTAATACACCTTTAGCCATATTAATGGGGTCAGAAGAGAAGGGTATTTCACCTTCAATTTTAAAAATACTTAATGCCAGTGCTAAACTCCCTTTATTAGGCGAAATAGGTTCTTTGAATGTATCAGTTGCTTGTGGGGTATTTTTATATGAAGCTCTAAGACAAAGGATAAATTAATCTTCTTTTTGTGTTTTTTTAATATGATATACTAATTTCACTGTATCCTTTTCTTCATTTTCAATCTTTTCAACAAAATTACCGTTCTCGTCAAAATGTTTTAAAAATTCATCTTCTTCTTCATTAAAATCATCTTGTTCCCATTTGTATTTTTTTGACTCCGGTATAGTGGTTTTAATAAATTTCGCTAAAATTAAACCCGTAATAAACCCAGACAAATGACCTTCCCATGAGATACCTTCTTCTATAGGGAAAATATACCAAAGCATGCTACCATATATAAATACTATGGCTAAAGAAAGCGCTATTAACCGATAGTATTTCGTAAAAACGCCTTTAAAAAATACAAAACTCACTAAAACATAAATAAGACCACTTGCTCCTATATGAAATGAAGGTCGGCCAATTAACCAAGTTAAAATACCGGTTATAATAATCCCATAGCATAGCACTTTTAACGCATTCCTTTGATAAAAATAAACCAATGTTAAGGTAAGAATAGCGAGTGGAATCGTATTGTTGTATAAATGCTCTACTGAGCCGTGTATAAAGGGACTAAACAAAACCCCTTGAAGACCCAATAGTTTTCTTGGATATATACCATATTCATTAAAATTAACTCCGAGCCTGAGCTCCAACCAAAATACAGTCCATATTGCTAGTACCGCAAACATAGGTGCCAACAGCATGCTTAGTGAAAATTTAAAATATTTTGATTCTATCATTAGTATTACTCTAGCAATTAATTTACCACATTTATAAAAACGGTTAAATTGTCATCTTTGTATTTATTTTACTTTTATAACATGAATGAACCTTTAGCAGAAAGAATTAGACCTAAAACTTTAGAAGACTACGTAAGTCAAAATCATCTAGTAGGTAAAAACGGTTCATTAACTCATCAAATAGAAACAGGAGTAATTCCATCTTTAATTTTCTGGGGACCACCCGGTACAGGAAAAACTACTTTGGCTAATATAATTGCGGTTGAAAGTCAAAGACCATTTTATACTTTGAGTGCAATTAATAGTGGTGTTAAAGATATTCGAGAAGTTATAGAAAAAGCAAAACAAAGTGGTGGGATTTTCACGACTAAAAACCCGATTCTATTTATTGATGAAATTCATCGTTTTAGTAAATCACAGCAAGACTCTTTACTGGGCGCTGTAGAAAAAGGTTGGGTCACTTTAATAGGTGCTACCACAGAAAACCCAAGTTTTGAAGTAATTCCTGCTCTATTATCACGTTGTCAAGTTTATATTTTAAACTCATTTTCAAAAGAAGATTTAGAGGCATTACTTCAAAGAGCTATGAATACAGATCAGTTCTTAAAGTCAAAAAAAATACAACTTAAAGAAACTGAAGCTTTACTTAGACTTTCTGGTGGAGATGGTAGAAAACTACTCAACATTTTTGAATTACTTATAAATGCAGACAGTGGTGATGAAATCATCATAACTGATGAAATAGTTATGCAAAAAGTACAGAAAAATACAGTGCTATATGATAAAACTGGGGAACAGCATTATGACATTGTTTCTGCATTCATCAAATCGATTAGAGGAAGTGATCCAAATGCTGCGGTTTATTGGTTAGCAAGAATGATTGAAGGAGGAGAAGATGTAAAGTTCATTGCCAGAAGAATGCTGATACTAGCTTCAGAAGACATTGGCAACGCCAACCCAACCGCTTTAGTTATAGCTAATGCTACATTTCAAGCGGTTACTACAATTGGCTACCCCGAAGCAAGAATTATTTTAAGTCAATGTGCAACTTACTTAGCCTGTTCTGCCAAAAGCAACGCTAGCTATATGGCTATAAATAAGGCACAACAACAAGTAAAAGAAACTGGTGATTTACCCGTTCCCTTACCTATTAGAAATGCACCGACAAAATTAATGAAAGATTTAGGCTATGGAGATGGGTATGCCTATGCACATGACTTCGAAAATAATTTCAAAATAGCAGAGTTCTTACCAGAAGAAATTTCCGGCACTACATTCTACAAACTAGGTAATAATGCTCGAGAAAATAATATGAAGGAATTTCTAAAAAAGAGATGGAAAAACAAATACGAATTTTAAAATTTGATATTTAATTCTTCAACTATTTTTCCTGTGGCACCTTTATATTCTAAATACCACTTTTCGTCTTTTTTTACAACAACTCCATTTACACCTTCTTGATTCACTAGAAATACATTCTCAATTGAAGTTTCACCTAAAATATATTTTATTGCCCCGTCTTTGTCACTAAGTTTATATCCACTTCCTAAGGCTTCAGCATACAAATAAATTTTCTCAGTTGTATCATCGTTAGAATCTTTAACTACATCTGTTTTTTGCATGACTTTTTCTACAATTTCTTCCTTTATAGGTTGAGCTGAAGACCGCTTCTCTTCATTAATAGCATCTTTTTCTTCAATACTTTTAACATCGTTTTTAAAACTTACTGCTATAGTTTCTTTTTCAGAATCAGCACTATTAGGTTCATAATTATGGTTCAGGCCTTGAAAAGAAGCACATGTTTCAGTAATTACAGTTTTATAGGCTTTATCTAATTCTTTGATTTTAGTTTGAGCATCTAAGGTTCTATATATGACTTCACCTTTGCAGTCCTTTAAAACTAGTGCAACTTTTGTTTTAAATAATCCAGATTCATCCAATAAATCAGTAAAAAGCGCCAAGCATCTATTTTCTTGAAGCTCAAAAGGAAGGGCATTATCATAAATAACATTAAAACCTTCAACAGTCATAAAATGCTTAATCAGTGTACTTGTTTGAAATTGATTAGGGTTTTTAAACGCTTTAAACTTTACCGGTACGACTATGTATTTATAATCATTTAATTGCCCATTTATGGAGTTAACAGCGCAAAATAGCAGTACTAATACAAATAACTTTTTCATATAATTACAGTAATCAATTACTGTTCCAAGATATGATATTAAATCCGAACTGTAAAGACGCATAATTACTTGCCGGTATATTCTGATAACCTAGAAGATTATCACCAAGAATATAAAAATTTAATGGTCCGGCTTGCAAATTCAAGCCGAGACCAATATTTGACAAGGTATATTTATCAGCTGTGTACGTTGTTTTAATGGCTAATGCTCTTCCTATTCTTTTTTGATAAAATGCTGTAATTGCAGTTTGTGGACCCCGTGGTCTATTAATCATAAATAAGTGAGCTCCTACGGCATTCTTGTAATCAAAATTTTCTTTTTTTGAAATGGGTGTCGTTTCACAATCACATATTTGAGATTTATCAGTATACTGACCAAAATTATAACGATATGAGGCATTCAATTTAATTGGTCGTAAAGAAATATAGCTTTGATTATTGGTTTCAAAAGGAATCAAACGTTCAAAATCATCAATCAAATCTTGCCAAATATCAGCACTAAGATTTGTTAAGTCTTCAGGTAGTCTTATTTCTATACCTTCATTAGATGCAGCACCATTTAGTGTGTAATTTTTGATGTCTTTATTATGATAAATAAAACCAACATCAAGTAAACTTGCAGTTATGAAAGAGTTTTTACCTAATTTATGAGTAAACCCAAGATCAAAACCAAATCCCAAATTACCGCCAAAAAGGGAACGTGATATTAGCAAGCTTGCCAAATCGGCCTGAGTGTTAACGGTATCCTCATCAATAATATCTAAAATTTCTTGAACCCCAGAAGTTCTCATAGTAACATCAGCAACGAGCGTATTTCTTAAAATATTATCATCACCTCGAGTTGTTACAAAATAGCCTTTATTATTGGTAGACTTGAATTCATAAACACTCGAATAAATCTTAGCTCTAGCGCCAATTGTCCAACGTTCGTTTATATGTCGATTCAATCCAAAATGAAATACACTAACAGCTTCTCCTTGCTGATTGATATCATTAAAATTAAATCTTCTATTCAAATTAGTCGCATTTCCTTCAAAGGCTAACAACGCTAAATCTTCTGGGTAAAAAATTGAAGCAAAACCCTCACCATAAGCGCCAAAAGAATAATAATCTCTTGGCTTCTTAACACTTCTAAAACCCACATTAAAAATTTCTATTTGACCACTGTAACCAAAATCATCATTTGACTTCAATCCATTTATAACTTGGTCTCTGAATTTTGTTGTAAAATCAATACCGTCTTCAGCAAAGAGGTCATTAACTGTTACACCACTCGTACCAGCTTGAATAGAAAATCCAGACAAAACAGGTATTCCTGTATGCCACTTATAAGGTGTTTTTACACCAGGGTTTAAAATTAAAGATTGCGGAATTTCATAAAAATCATAAAGCAATTGCTTGTTTTGCGCATGCGATACTACCGTTCCTAAGAGAACAGAAAATATAATCAACCTTACATTTTTCATCGTAGTTTTAACCTAAATTCTGCGCTTGATCTTAAGATAATTTTCGGTTCTGTAAGTGAAGATGTACTTGTAGCATCTCCAAGATTCTCACCGCTAACTCTAATATTTGTAGTATTTCTAAGGATATCTAAACTTCTACCGCCATCTCCGTATGTTATTTGGCGTTCTAATATGGCCGTTGGAGCCGCTTCAATAACAAATGATTCACTATCAAGTACATTATCATCAGCATCTAAAAAGTCTACAGTTATTTGCAATTCTTTTGTTGTAGTGTTTTCCACCTCATAGGTAATATTACCATCTAATACATTTTCTGCTATGAATGATTCATTGAAAGCTTCAAAAGTGAAATTCTGTGTATAAAATGCTCCTGTACCTGCAGCATTTATAGTGGCCTCGTCTGACTCAAAATAAAATATACTAGAAGCTACGGTAGGTTCAACACTCAAATCATCAAATTGGTCGAAATTTTGCTCTTCAGCGCATGAAAGGAACATGAGAAATGCAGCACTGACAAATATGAATGTATGAACAAGTTTTTTCATTTTATAGTAGTTCATTTATAAGTAAACAATCAATGTCTAACCTACCCTACTATAACTCTATAAAAAACTTTTTATTTCGTTTAAATCTTCAATCATTTCACAGATCTGATGCTTCGGCTCCTGGTGAGCATTAAAATGGAGCACGCTAAAACCCAAGTTTTTAGCTCCGATAATATCCGCTTCAAGACTATCACCAATCATGAGTGAGTTTTTTGATTCGACCTTTGCTAAACTTAAGGCAAGCTCAAATATTTTTGGATTTGGCTTTTTTACGCCTGCCATTTCAGAATTCACAATCACCTCAAAATAATGTCGAATATTTGAATTTCTCATTTTCTTTTCCTGAATTTCTTCAAAACCATTTGTAATAATATGAAGCCTATAATTAGGTTTTAAATAGTCCAAAACCTCAATAGTACCAGGAAATATATGATTAAAAGTAGATAAGTGCTCAATATATGCGTCTGAAAGCACATGAATTAAATGGTCATCAACTTCAATATTTAAGCCTTTAAAAGCTTTGCTCAATCTTTGAAATCTTAGTTCTGCCTTGGAAACTCGTTCTTCACGATATAACTTCCAATATTGCAAGTTTATTGGAACATAGACCTCAAGAAATTTATCTAAGTCTATTTGCAAACCATTTCGTTCAAAAATCTTCTCAAAAGTAAGTGCGGAGTTCTTTTCAAAATCCCAAAGGGTATGGTCTAAATCAAAAAATATATCGGTTACTTTATCCTTAAACATAATAACGCTTTAACACGGCTTGATATAAGTTCAACCAATTAATCTTATGTTTTCCTCCTAAAAGTTCATTAGAAAACACCATTGTAAATTCACCATTTACGCTTTTAATCTGCTGATAAAGTTTATCTAATTTCTCAAATACCTGCTCGGGTTTTTTAAATTCCTGTAAGGTATAATCATAAACCATAAATGGATGTACTTTAATAGGCTGTTGTACTTCAAGATTAATATCATAAAAATAAAAAGGAGTACAAGTACCTGCCCTAAAACCTGCATGATGTGAATAACCCATCGAGTAATCATCAGTAAATTCTGCTTCGACCAAATTGCGATAAGTTTGAGGAATGACAACTTTATTGTACCGTAATCGGGCGTAACGTATCGGACGATTGATTAGGTTTGACAATTGTTTTTTTTCCTCTTTTAAAATAGAATTATCCGCTGAAGAAGCCATGGACGCACTTAAAGAAACTATACTATAATCAGCAACGGATTTAATCAAATATCTGAATTTATTTCTATGGACTGATACATTCTTATCGTGTGCTGAATAGGCTGCAAACTGAAAGAAAAACATAGTTCTTACTCTAAATTTCTTGTGAATTTCTAGCAATTCGTTAAAATTATCATATGGATCTTTCTTTAAGTTCAACCAAACAGAAACTCGTTTTGCCAGAGCTCTAATTCTAAACTTACTTAAGTCAAGAAAAAAACCAGCTATATTTCTAGAAAAACCTTTAAGAGCATAAGAATGTGAAGTGGTTACATTGATAATGGAAGTAAACCTATACTTATTTGGCTTGAAAATTAAATCAGGAAAACGCCCTACTAAATTCTCCAATAACCTTTTCACCCAAAGATCGATAACCGGTTGTTCTAAAAATTCTTTTTGAAAAGCTAGGCTGATTTTTGGTGGAAAACGCCCTAAATCGTCTTTAACATGTGGTAGATATTCTTCATATCTGCTCAATAAATAAAAACTCGCAGAAAAAATATCAAAAGGTATAGAACTACCTTCTCCAGCTTCAAAAAAACAAGGAACTCCATCCCAATCACTTATTTTGATATGAATATCATTAATACCTTGTTCAAAAAGCAAATCATTAGAACGAATAAAAAATTCATTTTGAAGTGGTTGTTTGGTATAGGTAATTTTTGGTCCAGAGTGCTTTATAAAATCTTCTACTTTAGTGGTATATGACACCTCAATACCCAACATACGAGTGAAGATGTGTTTCATCACATAGCCAAATCGCTTTGAAATCTTATGAGTGTATATTAGTAGCATTTAAAGAATTTGTTCATCTGCAAAACTAAAATAAGCCTTTTGAGTGATGATTAGATGATCTAACACCTTTATATCTATAGCTTCAGCGGCTACCTTTAATTTATGCGTAATTTGTTTATCAGCCGTACTTGGTTTTAATGTACCCGAAGGATGGTTATGGGCTAATATTAAACCTACTGCATTTTGTTCCAAAGCCTGTTTTAAAACTAATCGCACATCAACTAAAGTGCCAGTTATACCGCCCTTACTTAACTGTTCTTTGTGTAGAACCTTATTCGAATTATTAAGATAAATAATCCAAAACTCTTCATGAGGCAACTCCCCTATTATGGGTTGTAATAAATCAAAAACATTGGCACTACTAGTAATTTTATTGATGACTTCTTCGGTATCAATACGTCTTCGTCTACCAATCTCTAAAGCAGCAGCAATTGTAATTGCTTTAGCTTCACCTATGCCCTTAAATTTCATCAATTGTGGAATAGACAATTTACCAAGGTCATTCAAGCTATTATTAACAGAAGCTAAAATTCTTTTAGAAAGTTGTACAGCACTTTCTTCTCTATTACCCGAACTAATAAGAATGGCTATCAATTCGGCATCGGAAAGTGTAGAACGCCCTTTCTTAGCTAATTTTTCTCGAGGTTTATCATCATCAGCCCAATTTTTTATAGAGAATGAAGCTTGCTTTTCTTGCATTTGATAAAGATAACTTGATTTTTGGATTTGGCTTTTAGGTCATTTAGTTTGTACCTTATACTCATTAACTTAATCATCAGTACCATGAAATCACTTTTGACGAATGAAGGCCATCAAGACATTAAGTCAAGATTAGAAAAGCTTAACGAAAACTCTGAACGTCAATGGGGTAAAATGACTGTTGGCCAGATGGCTTGGCATTGTCAATACCCTTTAAAATTAGCTATTGAAAATAGAGAGAACAGTTCAAAAGGAAATTGGTTCATCAAGACATTTTTTAAAAAATCACTTTATAACGATAAACCTTGGAGAAAAAATTTACCAACTGCGCCACAATTAAAGGCTAAGCAACCAAAAGAATTTAAGGCAGAATTTGACAAATTGAAAACACTGGTTGATGAATTTGCTAAATTGGACTTAAGAGAAAATTGGTATCCACATCCGTCTTTTGGTGAGTTCACAAAAGAACAATGGGGTCAATTAGAATACAAACATTTAGACCACCATTTAAAGCAGTTTGGGGTTTAATTTTAGTTAATTTTACCTTCTTTATTAAAATTCTCTAGAATTTCAGTTTTAATACGTGTATCATTTACACTACGGTCTTCCTCGAGAATACTATTAGAAACACCAAGCATAATGGCAACAAGAATCATAGACACCCATTGTTTAGGTCTTACAAAAAATAACTGCTTTGTATAAAAATTAAAGTTTTTCACAGTCTCTGTCGAACAAAAACTATTCCTAAGAACTGAGTTCTGCCAAATCCGCACTTAAACAAACAACTAAGAGCTAATCAAATTTTTTATTTCACCAAAATCTAAGCCTCCGTAATTACCAGAGCTCATTAGTAGTAAGGATGTATCTGTTAATTCTTGACCAAATAAATAGCTTTTAAAAGCAATAGGGTCTGTAAAAATCTTTAGGTCTTTTCGTTGAAAAGCGTCCGCAATTTGTTCTTCAGTAATTACTTCTAGTTGTTTAATGGCTAAGGCTTTTGGAGAATAAAAAACAACAGCCTCATCTGCAGCATCCAAGGCACCATTATATTCTTTCAAGAAATTAACATTCAAACTACTATAGGTATGTAACTCTAGGCAAGCCAATAATTTTCTGTTTGCGTACTGTGCTTTAACTGCATTCGTCGTTGCCTTCACTTTACTGGGTGAATGGGCAAAATCTTTATAAGCAACGCTATTATTACTTTCAGCTATTTTTTCTAATCTTTTTGATGCTCCTTTAAAGGTGGCGATGGCTTCATAAAAATCATCCTCATCAACGCCCATATTTTGACATATCCATTTAGCTCCAGAGAGATTATTAAGATTATGCTTGCCAAATACTTCAATCGGCATTGCTCCTTCTGAGGTTTCCAACAAGGTTGTGCCATCTTCTACACGATAGTTAGGAGTATGATAAGGTAATTTTCGAATACTATTTTCAGAGGCTTCAACTACAATTTTAACCTCTTCATCTTCTTCGTTATATGTGATACTGCCTCCTTTGACAATACTATCCACAAATATTTTAAACTGTTCTAAGTAATTTTCATAAGTAGGAAAGACATTTATATGGTCCCATGCAATGCCACTTAACAAAGCTATATTTGGTTGGTACAAATGAAATTTTGGTCTTCGGTCAATGGGAGAAGAAAGATATTCATCACCTTCTAAAACAATAAAATCATTCTCTTCTGTTAAGTGTACCATCCGCTCAAAACCATCTAATTGAGCACCAACCATAAAGTCTACTTCTCTATCATGGTAATTCAATACATGAAGTATCATAGATGTAATTGTAGTTTTACCATGGCTGCCTCCAATTACTACCCGTGTTTTATCTTTTGACTGCTCGTATAAGAATTCGGGATAAGAGTAAATCTTTACCCCTAACTCTTGTGCTTTAAGTAATTCTGGGTTATCGGATTTGGCATGCATTCCTAAAATTATTGCATCTATCCTATTGTGAATCTTATCAGGGTACCAACCAAATTCTTCTGGTAATAATCCTTTTAATTGTAACCTTCCTTTAGAAGGTTCGTAGATAACATCGTCACTTCCTGTGACTTGATAACCTTTATGTGCTAAGGCTAAAGCCAAGTTGTGCATAGCGGAACCGCCAATTGCGATAAAATGTACTTGCATAGTTCTCAAATTGCTTTCAAAGATAGGTAATGGCTTAAAATTCTTTGGTGATTCTTATTATCTTGGTAAAAAGAAATTTTATGAATTTATCAGACATACCATCAAAAGAAATTATGCCAGGGTATCATGCCAAAATGATTCATGCAAAAAAAATGAGCTGGGCATTTTGGGACGTAGAAATTAATGCTGAAGTACCAATACATCATCATATACATGAACAGATAATGCACGTAGTTGAAGGTACTTTTGAATTTACGCTAGATGGCCATACAAAAACATACAACTCTGGTGATGTTGTTGTAATTCCTTCTAATACACCTCACGGTGGAAAAGCCATAACTGCTTGTAAATTGATGGATATTTTTAGCCCCGTCCGAGAAGAATATAAATAAGCCCCACCTCTAAATCCACTCCCCAAGGGTGAGGAACTTTTAAAAAAGACAATAAAGTATACTTTATGAATATATCATTAAAAGGAAAAAAAGCACTAATTGGCGGCAGTAGTGGCGGCATAGGCAAGGCAATTGCACAACAGTTGGCAGAAAGTGGTGCTAGCGTAACATTAATGTCTCGTAATGAATCTAAAATCATTGCTATTTTAGAAAACCTGCCAACTGATCAAGGGCAAAAACATCAATTCCTTGTAGTCAATTTTAATGATTACCAAGGCTTCAAAGCCATTATTTTTGATTTTTTTAAAGAAAATACAGTTGATATTTTAGTGAACAACACTCAAGGTCCAGAAGCTGGAGGAGCTCTTGAAAAAACAGTGGACGACTATCAAACAGCTTTTGATTTGCTCTTTAAAACCGTCGTATTTACTACCGAATTTGCTTTAAAACATATGCTCAAACAAAAATGGGGTCGTGTAATTAATGTAGCTTCAGTTTCGGTTAAAGAGCCTCTGAACTATCTTGCGTTATCAAATACTATAAGAGCGGCAGTAACTACATGGGGCAAAGGTCTCTCTATTGATGTTGCCAAAGAAGGCATAACCGTAAACAATATTCTAACAGGATATTTTGATACCGATCGCATTACACAACTTAACGCTAAGAAAGCTGAAAAGTTAGGGGTTTCTGAAAAAGAAGTTCGAAGTACCATGGAACAAAATGTACCTGTCAAACGCATTGGTAAACCTGAGGAATATGGTTTTTTAGTTACTTTTTTGGCCTCAGAGAAAGCAGCATATATAAACGGCACTAATATCCCTATTGATGGTGGATTGTTGAAATCACTTTAACATAATTTCAAAGGTTGTTTCACTCATTCACATCTATAGTTGCCTAATTCTTGGTTTTAAAACCCTAAATAATAAGATAGTTTGGCTTCATAATAATAAACCAGTGTATTATGAAAACAGAATTAAGTATTACCGTAAAAGAACCTTGTTCAGAAAATTTCGATAATTTTAAATCCACCAATGACGGTGGGTATTGTGAAAACTGCCAAAAAGAAGTCATTGATTTTACTAGAATGTCAAATTTTGAAATTATGAAACGACTCGAGAATACCACAAAAACTTGTGGCAGGTTTATACAGCACCAAATCAATACACCAATTGTCATGAATCCATCTCGATTTTCATGGTTTGGTAAGGCTGCAGTAGTTGCAGTTTCATTATTCGGTGTAGCAGGCACAACAAACTTACATGCTCATAAAGTTAAATTACCTATAATAACAGTACAAACCGAAACTGACTCTGTCAGCCCATTAAAACTAGTTAAATTAGAGGGGGTATACACGGTAAAAGGAAAAGTTTCAGATGCACAAAACTTGCCATTAGCTGGAGTCAACGTTGTTTTAAAAGGCAGCAATATAGGTATACAAACAGATTTTGACGGTAAGTTTGAATTTCCTCAAAAGCTAAGCGAAGGTGACGTTCTTCTATTTAGCTACATAGGTTTTGATACCAAGGAATATTTAGTAGAATCTTCTGAAGAAAAACTTATTGAAATCAACATTCAATTTGATGACACTGATATTATTTTAATGGGAGACGTGGCAGTTGAAGGTGTCTATAAATCAAAGAAAAATATATTTCAAAAAATTATTGGCCTTTTTAAATGAGATTTCTTCTCACTCTATTTTTAATTTTTCAAACAGCGCTTCATGGTCAACAAAAAGATTTTAATCTTATTGATTTTGAAAAAGCTGATAATATAGCCAATAAGCTGGAAGGGGCAAGTTTAAAAAACTTACCCCTTTTAACTTACAATTTAACCAATGATTTAAAAACCGATGTTGAAAAGTTTAGAGCTATTTATCTATGGGTTTGCACAAATATTGAGAATGACTATGCCTCATATATAAGAACAAAAAATAAGAGAAAAAAAATAAAGAAAAGTAACACCTCGTTTTTAGCCTGGAATAAATCTTACACGCCAAAAATGTTTCGGCGGTTGGTCAATGATAAGAAAACTGCATGCACAGGTTACGCCTATCTCATAAAAGGAATGGCGAATTTAGCCGGTTTGCAATGTGAAATTGTCAATGGTTTTGGTAGGGTTTTGAATGCGGATTTAAACATAAAAAGCGCACCAAATCATTCTTGGAACGCAATTCAACTTCAACAAAAATGGTATTTATGCGATGCTACATGGTCTGCCGGCACTTTTATTATCAATGAGGACATACCTGTATTTAAAAAGAACTTCGTTAACGGTTATTTTTTAACCTCACCAGAATATTTTAAAAGAAATCATTATCCTATTGATAAAAAATGGTTGCTCAGTAATCCTAATTATAAATTCGAAGATTTTTTAGCAGAACCCTTGCTTTATAAAGATGCTTTTGAATTTGGCACTTACCCGATAACTCCAAATAAAATGAAGATTTCGCTCAACAAAGAATCTGCTTTTGAAATGATAGTTCAAAGCGAAAAGAAATTAGTTAAAGAAATGTTTCAGTTCACACATAATGATGGAAATAAATCTAAAACCATTATTCCGGAAGTAGAGGTCATCAAAAATGGCTATTTGCTCAGACATCAATTTCAATTTAAAGGCACTTATGACCTTCATTTAAATTTGAATAAGAAACCTTTAGCAACATATGTAATTAAGGTTACTAAATAAATTTATACAAAGAAAGTCAGTTATTAAAAACTCATCTTATCCTTGAATAGATAAGATTGTCTTCGAGAAACCTCAACCTCTGCGCCATTTTTCATGGTCAATTTTAGTTTGCCATTAAACCAAGGCACCACATTACCAATAAAATTTGTGTTTATAATCTGTTGCCTATTGACCCTAAAAAATGATTCAGTTGGTAATTTGTCTTCTACCTGATTCAAGGACTTATAAAGCATAGGCTTTTGATCTTCAAAAAATACCCTAGTGTAGTTTCCAACAATTTCAAAATGAGAAATAGAGCCAATTTTAACGAGCCAGCACTTTTCGCCATCTTTTATAAAAATCTGACTGTTTTCTGAGAGCCTCTTGACGGTGTTATTACCTTCTTCTACTTCATTACCTTCTAATTTAGCTTTAACCTTTTCAATGGCTAATGCAAAACGTTTTTCATTAATTGGTTTTAAAAGGTAATCTAAGGCGTTGTATTCAAATGATTTTATAGCATATTCATCAAAAGCAGTTGTAAATATGGTAATTGGAACCTCATCAAGCATTTCTAGTAACTCAAATCCATCTTTTTCGGGCATGTTAATATCCAAAAAAAGTAAATCCGGATTTTCCTTTTGAATTAATTCAAAACCTGCATCAACATTCTTAGCTTCTCCAATAAGCTCAATATCCGTATGTGCTTTTAAAAGTTGTTTCAGCTCATTACGCGCTAATCTTGAATCCTCTACTATTACCGCCTTAATCATAGTAAAGGTATATTAATGGTAGCCACAACTTCCTTGGAAATTTCTTCCAACTTAAATTGAGCTTTGTTAACATATAATAATTTCAATCGTTGACGAATATTATTTAAACCCAATTGCGTGGAGTCTTTGGAAATAGATAATTTGCCCGTATTGGAAACCTTAATTAATAGTTCATTATTTTCCTTATGAACTTTTAAACTAATCTTGCCACCATCTTTTAATTTCGAAATACCATGTTTAGCTGCATTCTCTACCAATAGTTGAATTAGCATTGGGGGAATTTGCACTTGCAAGCAATCTTTCTGCACCTCCTTAACGAAATCAAGACGGTCTTCAAACTGAATTTTAGAAAGATCTATATAATTATCAACCATCTCCAATTCCTCTTCTAAGGCTATGGCATTAATATTATTCTTAGTTAGAGAATATCTAAGCATCTCGGAAAGCTTTGTTAGCATTTCTCTTGATCTATCCACATCTTCAAGCATTAAACCTCGAATATTATTCAGGCTATTAAACATGAAGTGCGGGTTTATTTGCCCCTTGAGTGTATTTAATTGTGCCTGTTTAAGATTCGTATTTAGCTCTAATCTCTCAATACGATTACTATTGAACTTCAATAAAAGTTTTATGCCCAAATAACAAATTACCCAAGCAAAGACGTTGAATATAGAACTGAATACAATTAGCCATTTGCTATCATAAATTTTCATCAAATCCAACTCATCGGAAGACAATGAAGGTCCTAATTTCACATAAACGTACCCAAAAACAATGTTTAACCCACCAAAAATAGCTGCAGCTGTAATTGTAGACAAAACAATTTTGAGCAATTCTTTCCACCCAAATTGCTCAAAAAATATGCTTTTTTTTAAATACCATCTTAAAAGGGAAGTAGAAAACACACCAATGAACAGACCTCCTAAAAAAGAATAAAGTAAAAACTCAAAGCTGACATTTTTCAAAACAAAGATGGAAAGAGAATTCAAAAAACCCCATCCAGCAAATTGTAAAATCCAGAAAAATAGATTTCTGTTCTTATCTGTAATATTCATTTTAACTTACAGTATTATTTTAATGCGATCAAAGATAAATAAGTTTACTAATAGTAAAGTTCTATGAAAAGGAGGCGCTAAGGGTCAAGTTACTGTCTAGATTTTGCTTTAAAATAGTATTCAAGCAGTCTCGAATTTAATGCACAAACTGATAAAGCAACTTTCCAAAAATAAATCCAACACCACCTGAAAAAACCACAGCTAATAATGTTGCAGAAATTATTAGTGCAGGGTTCTTTTTTATCAACTTGGCTTCATTAAACATTTCAATTTTCTCCTTTTTAGTAAAAGCGAAAACAAAAGCAACTACTCCCAATATTGTTAATAAAAGAATTTGAATGATATGCTTTGACAATGCTACACTAAAAATAGCGCTAACTAGTAGTAATGCACCAATAAATAAGTAGGCTATTTTAGTATTATTCTTCATATTGTTGTTTCTAAAGTCTTGGTATTTTCTTCTTTGTGCATTACTGCAGTACCCATTAAAGTTAACCCAATGTATATTGGAAAGAAGTTAGTAGCTAAGCTTTTACTGCTTATGGCTAAAAAGGTGCCAACCAATAAAGTGATTGAGCCAATTATAAATACTACTTGTTTAATGTTTTCAGAATTTTTCATGTTTTAAAGTTTTAAGGTTGATTGATATTTAAAGTAAGATGCTTAATACAAGTGAAACTATTAATTTGACTAGTGCTATCATTATATATTCTTTTGTTTTAATTGATTATGAAGCAAATATATAAGTGAGCTTAGGTCTCGGAAAGTAATTTATGACCAACGGTAATCTAAGCTTACCGAACGGTAGAAAGTAAATACCCAATCATATTTTAAACTATTTCGTGAATTACTGTGGCGGAAATTTTGCCAATACCTTAGTAACTATAGCGTTAAGCCTTTCTTCACGAACACTAGGTGAAGCATTATCTCTGTAGCCAGATTCGCTAACAGCTTGCCAAAACAAAGCGTCTTTTTGGCTATCTACAAAATCAAATCGAATTTCTCGTTGCCAGCCAGAACTACCTACAGGAATACCTACTGAAACTCCTCCACCAACATTCCGACCACCACCGCCAATACCAATACCGACGTTGTTGCTAGGTGCTGTTCTATATTCGGAACTTAGAATATTAATGAAAAAATCTGGCTCCTCAGCCAATAGAAAGCCTTTGACTTGCAAACTTGAGTCTAAAGCTTTTACCAAACGCTTTTCGTCTAACTCACTCAAACCTGATTCTATATCTGAAAAATAATTATAGGTACTATAATTAGTAAAATCGGTAACCTTATCATAGTCATAGTTGACTCTTACCGAATTGCATGAAATTAGCAGCACCACAATAACTATGTAAAAAAAGTTCTTCATGAGGAATGAACTTAAATTTACGAATAAATGCTTTGAAGAAAGTTAAAATGACACACTATTCGTTCAACTGTTTCCAGAGTACATCTTTCAATTCTTGTATACCTTTTTGGGCAACAGAAGAAATAAAAAGGTAAGGAGCGTTTAAAGTTGCATCTAATTCTACCTTCATCATCTGCTGCAATTCGTCATCTAACATATCTGATTTAGATATAGCCACAATACGCTGTTTGTCAACTAATTCTGGGTTATATCTTCGCAACTCGTCTAAAAGTATTTCATATTCTTTAGAAATATCTTTACTGTCTGCAGGAATTAAAAATAATAGTGTCGCATTACGTTCAATATGTCTAAGAAAATAATGTCCAAGCCCTTTGCCTTCTGCGGCACCTTCAATAATACCAGGAATATCGGCCATTACAAAACTTTGAAAATCACGATACTCAACAATACCTAAGTTTGGTTTTAGCGTAGTAAACTCGTAGTCAGCTATTTTTGGTTTTGCTGAAGTAATTACTGAAAGTAACGTTGATTTTCCAGCATTCGGGAAACCTACTAAACCTACATCTGCTAATAACTTTAACTCTAAAACAATATTATGTTCTTGGCCTTCAATACCAGGTTGGGCGTAACGAGGAGTTTGATTAGTAGATGTTTTAAAGTGCCAATTACCGCGACCACCCATACCACCTTCAGCAACTATCTTTTCTTCTCCATTTTCGGTTATTTCAAAGAGAATTTCATTGGTATCACCATTACGAACCACAGTCCCTAAAGGCACATCCATATACACATCTTGGCCATCAGCTCCGGTACTTCTATTTTTACTGCCATGTTCGCCGTGACCAGCTTTAAAATGCTTTTTAAACTTATAAGTTACAAGTGTCCAAAGGTTGCTATTGCCTCTAATTATAACATGACCACCGCGACCACCATCTCCTCCATCAGGGCCTCCTTTGGTTATATATTTTTCGCGATGTAAATGCACAGAGCCCTTGCCACCATTACCGGAAGTAACAAAAGCTTTTAGATAATCAACAAAATTGCCTTCCGTCATTTTTAAGGTTTACAAGGTTTAAATTTTCAATCCTAGGTAGAAATGAATAAAGTGTTTAGTTACCCTGTGGGTATAGAGTCATCAAAATAAAATAGATAAATAAAATATGCTGCTGCGGAAATTAAAAACAAAAGCACCGCTGAACAACCTGTAATAAAACAACCTTTAAACGCATACTTTGGTGATATAACTTCTTCTGGCATAATTTAAGATTTACCTTAGACTGTCTATTACCTTAGCCAAACGTTCAGTAATATCTGATATCTCCCCTATTCCATTTACAGAATGAAACTTGTTTTGCGCTGAGTAAAATTCTTTAAGCGGCGCTGTTTTTTGATTATACTCATCAAACCGATTACGAATTTTTGACTCATCTTGGTCATCACTTCGTCCACTTTCTTTACCTCTTTCTAATAAACGAGCGACTAAAATATCATCTTCTGCTTCTAAAGCAATAGTAGCATCAATTTTCATATCCTTTGATTCCAAGAAATTATCCAAGGCCTCAGCTTGAGCTGTTGTTCTTGGAAAACCATCAAAAATGAATCCAGCTGCTTCTGGATTTTTTTCCACCTCATCTTTCAACATACTTATAGTGACTTCATCAGGCACTAAGTCTCCTTTATCCATATATGACTTTGCAAGCCTACCTAGTTCGGTATTATTTTTAATATTAAATCTAAAAACATCACCAGTAGAAATGTGTTTCAAGTTATATTTTTCTTTTAAGAAACTAGCTTGAGTTCCTTTACCGGCTCCGGGCTTTCCAAAAAGCACTAGGTTAATCATATTCGTTTGGTTTAGTTGATAAACTTCTCTCAAATTTCGGCCTAATTCATTGTAATCTAGACCGTACCCCACAATAAAACAATCAGCTATTTCAAGACCTACATAATCAATGAGGTATTCTCCATTATAGATCTCAGGCTTATGAAATAATGATGCTATTTTAAACTCTTTGACATTAGTATTTGAAAACAAATTGACCAACTGCTGCAAAGTGCGACCTGTGTCAATAATATCTTCTAATATAATAACACTCCTTCCTTCAATATCTTCAGATACATCTAACAAAGTTTCAACAATACCAGTAGACGTTAAGCCTTGATAAGAACTTAATTTTACAAAAGAAACTTCACAAGGATGTTGATAGGCTTTTAAAAAATCTGCCACAAACATAAATGAACCGTTTAAGACTCCCACAAAAATGGGTGTTTCGTCTTTATAGTCAACAGCAATATTATCAGCCATCTTTTGAACAGCTTCTAAAATTTGCGTCTCACTTAAATAAGGTTTAAAAAGCTTGTCATGTAGCTTTATCAATGTATTCTTGTTTTTTATGAAGATGGCAAAGATAGCATTTTTTAAATGTGCTTTTTAGAGCAAACCTTCACCCTTTTGGGAATTCGGTGTATTTTTGTTTTTATCACAAGTTGATTACACATGCACTATTTTTCTTCAGATTTTAAACTTGGTATTTTAGGTGGTGGCCAATTAGGTAAGATGCTACTATATGAAACAAGAAAGTGGGATATTCAAACCAAAGTATTGGATAGCTCAGAGGAGGCGCCATGTAAAATTGCATGTGATAAATTTGTACTTGGTAGTTTGTTGGATTTTGATATTGTCTACAATTTTGGAAAAGATGTTGATGTTTTGACCATTGAGATTGAAAATGTAAATATTGATGCTCTTGAAAAACTTGAAGATGAAGGAATAAAAGTATATCCACAACCAAGAGCACTTAGAATTATTCAAAATAAAGCAACACAAAAATTGTTTTATACCGATAATGAAATACCTACTTCGCCTTTTACAAGATTCGCCTATACCAGTGAAATCAAAGATAGTATAACCAACGGCGGATTAAGTTTTCCGTTTGTATGGAAATCAGCTCAATTTGGATATGATGGACAAGGAGTCAAAGTGGTAAAAAAAATCGAAGATTTGGAAAATCTTCCAAATGTAGAATGTATTGCTGAAGATATGGTCAACTTCAAAAATGAATTGGCAGTAATTGTATCTAAAAGCGCTAGTGGTGAGGTTAAAACGTATCCCGTGGTTGAAATGGAATTTCACCCTGAGGCTAACCAAGTGGAATATGTTATTTGTCCGGCTAGAATAGAAGAGCATATTGCTCAAAAAGCACAAGAGGTAGCTTTAAAAGTTGCAGAACATATCAATCTTGTTGGCTTACTTGCCGTTGAACTTTTTCAAACGCAAGAAGACCAGATTTTAGTAAACGAAGTAGCGCCAAGACCACATAATAGTGGCCACTATAGCATTGAAGCTAGTTATACCAATCAATTTGAACAACATATTAGAGCTATTTTGGACTTACCCTTAGGCAAAACGGAAAGTAAAGTTGCTGGAGTAATGGTTAACTTAGTTGGGGCTGAAGGTTATACCGGTGATGTGGTTTATGAAAACATAACAGAGATTTTAGGTTTAGAAGGTGTGACCCCTCATATTTACGGTAAGAAGCAGACGAGGCCTTTTCGAAAAATGGGACATGTTACCATTGTAGATGAAGATATGGGTCGCGCTCGTGAAGTAGCACAAGAGGTAAAAGAAAAAATTAAGGTTATTAGCAAATAAGATATGAGTAAAGTAGCGGTAGTAATGGGAAGCACAAGTGACCTTCCGGTCATGCAAGATGCCATTGATATTTTAAAAGGATTTGATATTGAAGTAGATGTTGATATTGTTTCTGCACATCGAACTCCTGAAAAACTATTTGACTTTAGTAAAAATGCGCATACCAACGGTTATGCGGTCATAATTGCTGGTGCTGGTGGCGCAGCACACCTCCCTGGAATGGTAGCTTCAATGTCACCGCTACCTGTTATAGGTGTGCCTGTTAAAAGCTCCAACTCAATTGATGGTTGGGACTCTGTACTTTCTATTTTACAAATGCCAGGTGGTGTACCTGTTGCGACAGTTGCACTTGACGGAGCAAAAAATGCGGGAATTTTAGCGGCCCAAATTATCGGTAGCTCTAATAAATGTGTTTTAGATAAAATCATTCTCTATAAAGAAGGATTAAAGAAGAAAGTCATTGACGGGGCTAAATCCGTTAATAGTAAATAACATACTACTCAAATGAGAAAGTTTGTTTTCTTCTTACTTTTTTTAATCTTCTCATGTGAATCCGAAACGGATTTTGAAGAAATTCATTTAACCGAACCAACAATGGTCAGTATTGCTCCTGATGAGCTGAGTATTGATCTTTTAATATCCAAATGGGGAGAAGAAGACTTTGGCGTTATTATAGATGATGTAATGTGGTATCATAGCGAGTTAATGATGCTTGTAGACAGTCTTGAAATAGAGCAAGTAAACACTACCAAAAGAAAAGTAAAGATTTCTGGCCCAATAGAACACTGGAAGATTGATATGGATACCACAGAATCAAAATGGAAATATATTTATTTTGACGGTACTGAGTTTCTGGAACAAGACGCCATTACCATGAAAGAACTACTGAGCAATAATTAAAATTTTAAAGCAAATATTGACATGAATAACCCACTTCTTGAACCTTTTGACCAAGCTCCTTTCTCCAAAATAAAAAACGAACATTTTCATCCAGCAATTACGAATGCAATTGATTTAGCAAAAAAAGAAATTGATGCTATTGTCTATAATACAGATACTCCAACTTTTGAAAATACTATAGCAGCTTTAGATTATTCTGGTTATCAACTCGATAGAGTTTCAAGTATATTTTTTAATTTAAATTCTGCTGAAACCAATGAAGCTATTCAAAAAATAGCTCAAGAAGTATCTCCATTATTATCAGAGTTTAGTAATGACATTACTCTAAATGAAGGTTTATTCAAAAAAATAAAATCAGTTTACGAGCAAAAAGACGCACTAGGCTTGTCAACGGAAGAAGAAACCCTACTCAATAAACGCTACAAGAGTTTCAGTCGTAATGGCGCTAATCTGCCTAACGACAAAAAACAACGGTTGCGGGAAATTGATACCCAGTTGGCCAAACTAAAATTGACCTTTGGAGAAAATTTGTTGGCGGAAACCAACGCATTTGAAATGCATTTGACCAATCAAGAAGATTTGAATGGACTGCCTGACGGCGCAAAAGAAGCCGCGTCTCAGTTGGCTAAATCAAAAAATAAAGAAGGTTGGTTAATCACCTTAGATTATCCAAGTTATATTCCTTTTATGAAATATGCGAGTAATCGGGAATTACGAAAAGAGCTTGCATTGGCTTTTGGCAGCAAAGGGTTTAAAGGTAATTCGCTTGATAATCAAGAGAATGTTTTAGCAATTGCAAAATTACGCCATGAACGTGCCAATTTATTGGGGTATAAAACGCATGCAGATTTTGTGCTTGAAGAACGTATGGCTGAAAAGCCCGAAAAGGTTATTTCATTTTTAAATGAACTACAAGAAAAGGCTAAACCGGCGGCTATTAAAGAGTTTAAGCAATTGGAGGATTTTGCCAAAGAACTAGACGGAATTGGCCAATTAGAAAAATGGGATAATTCTTATTATTCTGAAAAATTGAAACAGAAGCTATTCAGTTTAGATGACGAATTGCTAAAGCCATACTTTAAGTTAGAAAATGTTATCGATGGAGTTTTCAAGGTAGCAGAAAAACTTTTTGGATTACAATTTAAAGAAGTTTTCAATGTAGATAAATATCACGAGGAAGTAAAAACCTTTGAAGTCTATGACGAAGATCAAAATTTCGTCTCTTTGTTTTATGCCGATTTTCATCCAAGATCAGGAAAAAGAGGTGGAGCGTGGATGACTTCATTTAAATCACAGTTTAGAAAAAACGGTGAAGAATATAGGCCACATGTTTCTAATGTTTGCAATTTTACTCCATCCACACCTACCAAGCCATCATTATTAACTTTTAATGAGGTAACTACTTTATTTCATGAGTTTGGTCACGGTTTACATGGAATGCTCGCTGACACCATATACCCCAGTCTTTCCGGTACCTCTGTTTATTGGGATTTCGTAGAGCTACCAAGTCAAATATTAGAAAATTGGTGTTACGAAAAAGAAACACTTGAACTTTTTGCGAAACATTATGACACGGGCGAGTTAATTCCAATGGATTTGATTCAAAAAATAAAAGATTCTGCAAGCTTTCAAGAAGGCATGGCAACCCTAAGACAAATTAGTTTTGCAAAATTAGATATGGCATGGCATAGCAATGACCCCACCCCAATAACTAATGTAAAAAGCTTTGAGAAAGAATCCTTTGAAGGAACAAATTTATTTCCAGACACTCCTCAAACCTGTATGAGTACTGCTTTTGCTCATATTTTTCAGGGAGGATATTCTTCAGGGTACTACAGTTATAAATGGGCAGAAGTACTTGATGCTGATGCTTTTGCATACTTTAAAGAGCATGGTATTTTCAACAAAGTCATCGCTAAAGACTTTAAAGACCATGTACTATCTAAAGGTGGCACAGAAAAACCAATGATTCTTTACAAACGTTTTAGAGGAACAGAGCCTAAAATTTCCGCCCTTCTTGAACGGGGAGGCTTAATCACTGCTTAATTTTAAAACAAAAAATTATCGGTCACTTCGCTCTTCGGGGAGTAAATCATTCTTAAATGGGTTTTTCACAAAAGGAAAAATAAACTGTTTCATAAACCCTTTAGGAAAAGAGGCATCTACCAAACCTGTACCTTTCGGCCATTCATTACCAGGCAGGTAATAGGTGCCAAAAATCTTATCTATAAAAGGAAATACTACGGCAAAGTTATTTCCGTAATGTTCTGGCTCTTGGCAATGATGCCAATGATGATATTGCGGAGTTGTGATAATATATTTCAAGAATCCAAAATTGATTCTAGTATTTGCATGAATAAAGACCGCATGGATAGCTATAAAAACTATATATACATTGAAAGTGAGTGTTGAAAAACCTAAAACGTACAATGGCATATAAGACATGCTTCGAGTAAAAAAGATATCAATAAAATGGGTTCGAGAACCCGCTAGCCAGTCCATATTTTCAGTCGAATGATGGATGGAATGAAAACGCCAAAGAAAATAGTGTGAATGAAAAATACGGTGAGCGGCGTATTGAAATAAATCTGTGACCACTAAAGCAATTAAGAGTTCAATTACAAATGGTAACTCATTTACCCAAGTATGAACCCCGTCAAGATTCATCCAACCAAAAAAGGCCACCGCCGGCTTCTTGGTTAGCACGCCAAATAATTGAATTGCTAAATGACTAATACCAAAATAAACAAGGTCAGTGCGCCATTCTGGATGAAATTTAGATTGAAGCTTATTCTTTGGAAAAACCAATTCTATTGGCACAAATATCAATACCATTACTAATAAATCCAATATAAGCCAATCTAATCCTAAACTCCAATTCATTTTTTCTACCGCCCTACCCTCTACGGTCATTCCCCCTAGTAATACTGCCAAAGCACCTAATACTACTCCAACAACCGCATACTTTTTATTATTTGCTAGCAGTAGGCTTACCAGTGCAAACAGAAAGGTTGCTATAATACCTCCTAACATTAAATTTTCAACAATTTCAGGAGTGTAAACCTCTCTAAATTCTGGTGTGGTTAGTTGCTCAGGAAATTTAAAACAAAGAATTCCACCTAAAGAAAGTGCACCCAAAAATATTGATAGTGCACCACTTATCTTTCCTTCTCCAATACGCATTCGTTTATGTTTGTTTTCCATTATCCAGTATAAAATGGTGAACTTTTATATTAAAAATAATCTTCAATAAAATTCGCACAAAAAATGAATAGTAATTTCGGGCTTAAAAATAACATCATAAAGATATTCATTAATGTAAACCTAATCTTGATTAGTCATAACGACTGAAACAAAAGAAGATTATGAAAAGCCGTTGACTACATATCATTTCAAACTTTCAATAATTATTGAAAGTTTGAAATAAATTATTATATTTGTGTTATGGAATATCAAGAAGCAAAAAACAAATTTATAAGCACATGGGGTAGTTTAGGCACTTTATGGGGCATTAATAAAGCAATGGCACAAATTCAAGCGCTTCTTTTTATTTCTACTAAAGCACTGACGACTGAAGAAATTATGGAGGAGCTAAAAATCTCTCGAGGCAATACAAGTATGAATGTGAGACAACTTATTGATTGGGGTATTGTTAAAAAAGAATTGGTTGCAGGAGAGCGCAAAGAGTTTTTTTCTACCGAAAAAGATGTGCAGGAATTGGCTAGAATCATTGCGACGGAACGCAGTAGACGAGAAATTAAACCAGTTATCAAAACTCTAGAATCAGTGAGCAGCATAGCGAATGATGGAACTGCAGCCACCCAAGAGTTAATTAAACAAACCAAGGCATTACATGAATTGGCCGAAACAGCGGACACTATGCTCAATAAAGTAATTAATCAAAAACAAAACTGGCTTACCAAATCATTATTTAAAATGTTGAGCTAATTTTTTTAATTATTAGTTTCAATTTTTTCTGAAACTTTTAAAATAAATATTATGAAGAAAATATATTATATAAACCTTATAGCTTTCATTATTACTTTACTGCTTTATTTAACGATTTGGCTCGGCCTAATTGCTCAAATTGCCCTAGGCTTTATTCAGCTTATATTAAGTTTGATTCTGAGGTTTGACTTCAACTACTCCGATAAGCGGAAGCATCTTAACTATTATCATTTAATTGTAATTTTTTACTCAGGTCTGTTCTTTATACCTGTAGTATTTGAAAGTTTTATGAATAACATTTTTGGTATTATTATTTATATCATTCTACCAATGTCAATAGCCTCTTATTTCACATGGATTGTTGATTCACCAAAAAAAACAATATTATAATGAAGAAACTAATAATAGCCGGTGGAACCGGTTTTCTAGGAAAATCGCTGATTGAATATTTTAGCCCAAAATTTGACAATATTACAGTTCTTACACGAGGTAAAAGTCGATTGATTAAGAATATTAAATATTTGAATTGGGATGCAGAAAACATTGATGATTGGCAACAAGAAATTGAAGGAAGTGATGTTCTTATAAACATGACTGGTCGTTCTGTGGACTGCCGTTATAATCAAAAGAATAAAAAAATAATCCTTAATTCTCGGGTTAATTCTACAAAGGTTCTAGATCAAGTCATTCAAAACTCCATTGAACCTCCCAAAGTATGGTTAAACTCTTCAACTGCAACTATCTATCGTCATTCTTTGGATATAGAGATGAGCGAGAATGGAGGCGAGATAGGTAGTGGGTTTTCAGTTGAAGTGGCCAAAGCCTGGGAAAATGCCTTTTTCTCTTCGGTTAAAACAGGAACAAGAAAAATAGCACTGCGTACGAGTATAGTATTTGGTAAGGGTGGCGGAGCGTTTACTCCTATTAAAAATTTAGCTAAACTTGGTTTTGGGGGTAAACAAGGCTTAGGAAATCAAAAAGTAAGTTGGATACATATAGACGATTTTGTTAGAAGTATAGAATTTATTCTTCAAACAGAAGATATTAATGGGGTAATTAATCTTGTGGCTCCAAAACCAACAAACAATTTTAAATTAATGAAAACAGTAAGAAATAGTCTCGGAGTTCCATTCGGGATTCCATTACCAAAAGGTTTATTGGAAATTGGAGCAAGACTAATCCAAACTGAAACCGAACTTATTCTGAAAAGCAGAAATGTAATCCCGACAAAACTTTTGAAGGCCGGATTTAAATTTAAGTACAACACTATTTTTAGCGCCATAGAAGAAATATGCAACTAATGAACATATTTATAGATATCAATAATTTCGTTAAGATTAGGCCAAAACTTCTAGCTGTGAACTTCTTGTGATATATTTTGAAGTCGTTTGTACGAAAACAAAATATAGTTAACTTAAAACCTGTAATTTTGAAATTCCGAAAAACGACTATGCCCCTTAATGAATTAGATCCTAATACTTGGATAGACAATTATGCGGATTACCTCTTTAATTACGCAATTACACGTGTGAGCGATGCAGAAATTGCTAAAGATTTAGTACAAGAAACTTTTTTCGCTGGTTTAAAATCTGCTAAAAATTATAAGGGTGATGCTGCAGAACGTACATGGTTAATCGCAATTTTAAAAAGAAAAGTGATTGACCATTATCGTAAAATCAATTCTAAAAAAGGTAAGGCTGAAGTTCGTATGAGTTATGCAAACACTTCTGAAGACGAAGGAGATTGGTTAGAAGAAAGAGTTGCAGACCCCTCTAATTTGGGTGGTGATGAAACCATTGAGAATCAAGAGCTTGGTATGGCAATTCATGATTGCATATCAAAACTACCTAAAAAACAGTCTTTAGTTTTCACAATGAAAACAATTCAAGGCATGAGTACTGAAGATATTTGTAATGAATTAGGCATAAATCCGTCAAACTTGTGGGTAATGATACATCGTGCCCGCACCGCATTAATGGGGTGTATGAATCAAAACTGGTTTTAGATTATGATGATTTCCTGTGAAAAAGCAGCTGATATTTGCAATAAGAAACAATATAAAGAAGCGTCTTGGTGGCAAGTTGTAAAACTTCGGTTTCACATTCTTATATGTAAAACCTGTAATCAGTTTTCAACAAAAAACACCAAGTTCACAACGTTATGTGACAAAGCTAATCTTCAAATGATTTCAGAAGAGGAGAAAAAAACGATGAAAAAAGAATTGGAAAAACAGTTTTAATAGACCGCTTTTACCAATACCAATAGCATTAAATAAACCAAAGGCAGTACTTCTACCCAAAAAGAAGCGAAAAATTTGCTTTGGTCTTCTTTGGTCATTTTAATTATTGCAAAAAGCAATAAACTAAACATAACAACACTTATCCACTCAGCTTGTAGCGCAGTCGTTTTAAAAAACTGAAGTGAAAAATAGGCCACGATTAAAACATAGCCGATGGATTTTGTCTTCAAAATACCAATTCGTTGAGGCAAAGTTCTAAGGCTTGGTTCGTCATATTTTAAATCTCTTATTTCAAAAGGAATCAATAAAATTAAAACCAATAATACTCTTTGAGTTATTAAAAGAAAAACTTCACCCGTTAGTGATAAATTAGCATCTAGCACAGGCAATATTACTGTGCAGCCCATCCAAACGAGGGCAACTAAATAAACTTTCATCCCTCCTAAACTCCTCAAATTTTTTGTCTGTGGCAAAAAAGGAATAGCATATAAGGCGCTTATTAATATTAAAATTAGGATGCTGAACCAAAGGTTATTATCTAACTGCAAGAAAAAATATAATGCTGAACTAAAGGCTAAAAAACTAAAAATTTGAATTAAACGATGATAAGGATTTGATACGATTATATACTTTTTTGCTTCAACACCAAACTTCATAAAATTGTAACAAACAATAGTACCGAAAAAAAGAAAACCTACAAGGTCATAATTTGTTGAAACTTTTAAGAGTTGAAGCGAAATAAAATAAAGACACACAACAGCTAAAGCCACGTGTATACTAGCATCTAGATAAAAATTAAAAACTTGCTTAAAAAGCTTCATTAAACAAAATTAGACAAACCAAAGTTTTGGTGAATTTCCCGTTAAAAACTTTACATTCAAGGTCTTCAAAAGTGCTCAATTTCATAGAATAAATGCCTAATTTTGTGGTCTTTATTTTGATATAATATGAATACAGACGCGTTTGCATTGCGCCATATTGGCGTTCACGAAAAAGATTTAAAAAAGATGTTCGAAATCGTTGGCGTAAATGATTTGGAAGAACTTATTAGTCAAACCATTCCTCATGATATTCGCCTTAAGGAAAAATTGAATTTACCAGAAGCCATTAGTGAACATGATTTTTTAAATCATATCCAAAATCTTGCGAATAAGAACAAAGTATTCAAATCTTATATTGGCTTAGGTTATCATGAAAGCTTGACACCTTCAGTTATCAAAAGAAATATTCTTGAAAATCCAGGCTGGTATACAGCCTATACTCCTTATCAAGCTGAAATTGCACAAGGCAGATTAGAGGCCCTATTAAATTATCAAACCATGATTTGTGATTTAACAGGTATGGAACTCGCAAATGCATCACTTTTAGATGAAAGTACCGCTGCCGCTGAAGCAATGACCATGTTGTATGATATCCGCAGCAGACAACAGAAGAAAGCAGGGGTCTTAAAATTCTTCGTTTCTGAAGAAATTTTACCTCAGACATTGAGTCTTTTAAAAACACGTTCGACACCTCTTGGTATTGAGTTAGTTATCGGTGATCATGAAAAGTTTGAATTTTCAAATGATTTTTATGGCGCCATTTTGCAGTACCCTGGTAAATACGGACAAGTTCATGATTATGAGGCTTTTGCAACAAAAGCGCAAGAGAATGATATTAAAGTTGCTGTTGCAGCAGATATTTTAAGTCTAGTTTCTTTAACTGCACCTGGTGATTGGGGTGTTGACGTAGTGGTCGGAACTACCCAACGTTTTGGAATTCCGCTGGGTTATGGTGGCCCTCATGCGGCTTTTTTCGCAACGAAAGAAGCATACAAGCGAAGTATTCCTGGACGTATTATTGGAATGACCAAAGATACTGATGGTAATCCTGCCATGCGTATGGCTTTGCAAACAAGAGAACAACATATTAAACGAGATAAGGCAACCTCAAATATTTGTACTGCTCAAGTACTATTAGCCGTAATGGCTGGCATGTATGCTGTTTATCATGGTCCTGAGGGATTAAAATTTATAGCGAATAAAGTTCATGATAAGGCTAAATTATTTAGTAAATTTCTTCAAAAGCTAGATTACAAACAACTTAATTCAGTTTTCTTCGATACCCTTAAGATTCAAGTTAACGATTCAATGAAAATTAAAAACGTTGCGGAAAAGCATGGAGTGAACTTGAATTACATTGACGAAAATATGGTTTCATTATCTTTTAACGAAGCAACTTCAAATAATGATTTAAAAGCTTTGATGAGTATTTTTTCTTCTGCAAAAAAGGACAAAACAGAGAGTCATGGCTTTAAGTCTTATGCCAATGAAATAGATGTTATTCCACATGAATTAAAAAGAGACTCAACATTTTTAGAGCAACCGGTATTCAACTCTTATCATTCAGAAACCGAATTGATGCGTTACATTAAAAAATTGGAGCGAAAAGATTTAGCTCTAAACCATTCTATGATTTCATTAGGTAGTTGTACCATGAAATTGAATGCCGCTTCTGAAATGCTACCCTTAAGCTTAGCTAATTGGGGTAATATTCACCCCTTTGTTCCACTAAATCAAGCCGAAGGATATCAGTTTATGCTTCAAGAACTTGAAAAACAATTAAATGTGATTACCGGTTTTGCAGGAACTTCGTTACAGCCAAATTCAGGAGCACAAGGAGAATATGCAGGTTTGATGACAATCAGAGCTTATCACGAGTCTCGAAATGAAGCACATCGTAATATTTGTATTATTCCAGCTTCAGCTCATGGAACGAATCCAGCTTCAGCTGTGATGGCCGGCATGAAAGTAGTTGTAACAAAAACTGATGAGCACGGTAATATCGATGTGGTTGACTTAGAAGAAAAAGTCAATGTACATTCTGAAAATTTAGCAGCCCTAATGGTTACTTACCCTTCTACCCACGGGGTGTTTGAATCTTCTATTAGATATATTACAAAATTAATTCATGATAATGGAGGCCAAGTTTATATGGATGGCGCTAATATGAATGCTCAAGTTGGACTCACCAACCCTGCAACTATTGGAGCCGATGTATGTCACTTAAACCTACATAAAACATTCGCCATTCCGCATGGCGGGGGTGGTCCTGGCGTTGGTCCAATTTGTGTAGCTCCACAATTAAAACCTTTCTTGCCTTCTAATCCCGTTATTCCAACCGGGGGAGAAAAAGCGATTACAGCAATTTCTGGCGCTCCTTGGGGCAGTGCTTTGGCGTGTCTAATTTCTTACGGATATATAAAAATGCTTGGTGCTGATGGGGTAACCGATTCCACTAAGATAGCCATCTTGAGTGCTAATTATATCAAAGAAAGACTTAACGGCAAGTATGATGTGCTTTACACCGGAGAGCAAGGCAGAGCTGCACATGAAATGATTATAGATTGCCGACCTTTTAAAGAAAATGGTATTGAAGTCACTGATATTGCCAAACGACTTATGGACTATGGATTTCATGCACCGACCGTTTCCTTTCCAGTTGCAGGTACTATGATGATAGAACCTACCGAAAGTGAAAGTCTAGCAGAGTTAGACAGATTTTGTGATGCCATGATTTCCATTAGAAAAGAGATTGATGCCGCTATAATTGAAAACCCGAATAACGTATTAAAAAATTCACCACATACATTGGCCATGGTGACATCTGATAACTGGGATTTCCCTTATTCTAGAGAACAGGCTGCTTTTCCTCTCGATTTTGTTGGGGATAACAAGTTTTGGCCAACAGTAAGGCGCACAGATGAGGCATTTGGAGACCGTAATTTAATATGTACTTGCACACCTATTGAAGCATACGCAGAAGCCTAATTAGCTCAATGTTTTAAAGAGATAAGCCCATTATTTTAAATTAATAATGGGCTTTTCAATTTTACAGAAATCGTTTACTTGGTCTTGGCTGTCGTAACAACTACTATGCATGCATAGTAGCTAATGTTGTTTTAATGTATATTGTGCATTACATAGAATTACTAACCACTCATGAAAATAGGAATTACCGGAACAGGGAGCTATTTACCAGAAATTATTACTAAAAACGAAGATTTCATTAATCATAAATTTCTAGGCTTAGATGGAAGTGAAATACCCAACTCCAATGAGGTCATTATTGAAAAATTTCAAGCAATTACGGGCATTGCTGAACGCAGATACGCTAAAGCAGAATTAAAAACTTCTGATCTTGGTTTTCTTGCTTCCGAAAAGGCTATTGCTGATGCTGGTATTAATAAGGAAGAATTAGATTATATAATTTTTGCACATAATTTTGGTGATGTAGAAAAAGGTAAAATTCAAGGTGACACTTTGCCCTCTCTTGCCACAAGGGTGAAACATCTGCTACAAATTAAAAACACCTCTTGTGTTGCTTATGACATGCTTTTTGGCTGCCCTGGTTGGATTGAAGGCATTATTCAAGCCAAAGCTTTCATTCAGAGTGGAATGGCTAAAAAATGTTTGGTTATTGGCGGTGAAACCCTTTCAAGAGTAATTGACCCGCATGACCGAGATAGCATGATATACTCTGATGGTGCCGGCGCGTGTATTTTAGAAGCAGATAGTAAGAAAGGTGAAATTTTAGCACACGCAAGTCAAACCCATGCTAATGGCGAGGCTTACTACCTTTTCTTTGATAAAACTAATGACCAAAATGGGTGTTCAGATACCCGATATATTAAAATGCATGGTCGCAAAATATATGAGTTCGCTTGTTCCAATGTTCCACAAGCCATGGCTGACTGCTTAAACAAAACAGGTATTTCAATTGATGAAGTCAAAAAAATATTTATTCATCAAGCCAATGAGAAAATGGATGAAGCTATAATAAAACGTTTTTATAGACTTTATGGCAAAGAAGTGCCTGAAGGTGCTATGCCGATGATTATAAAAGAAATGGGGAACAATTCGGTAGCCACCGTTCCTATTCTTTATGACCGCGTCCGAAAAGGCAATGTAGAACATCATAGCTTAAAAAAAGACGATGTCATAATATTTGCAAGCGTAGGTGCAGGAATGAACATCAATGCTATCGTTTATCGCTATTAAAAAACAAGGCGTCTAAGTGAGTAGATACATAACTTCAATAGGGTAACTTTTAAAGCCGCCGATGATTGGCTTAAGGTGACATTATTTCAAGACTTATCTTTTTTAAATGATAATTATGGAATTTGTCATTTGAAATTTAGATTTTTACAAGATGTACGAAGGTAAATATCCACACAAAAGGTATCGAATCACCCTTGAATTTCTTCAAAAACATATTTCTAAAGAAGTAAATATTTTAGATTTAGGAGTTGAAAACCCCTTTTCTGAAATCATGAAATCTGAAGGTTTTAATATTGAAAATACTTCAGGGGAAGATTTAGATATTGATTTTAAAAGTGTTTCTAATTCGAACGCTGAAGTGGTTACAGCATTTGAAATTTTTGAACATTTAATTGCACCTTTTAACGTTTTAAGAGAAATAAAGGCTGATAAATTAGTAGCCAGTATTCCAATGCGTTTATGGTTTTCTTCAGCTTATAGAAGCAAAACAGACCCTTGGGATCGTCATTATCATGAGTTTGAAGATTGGCAATTTGATTGGTTATTAGAAAAAGCAGGTTGGAAAATTGTTGACTCCGTTAAATGGACTAATCCGACCAAAAAAATAGGCTTTAGACCTTTATTACGCTTCTTTACAAATAGGTATTATCTTGTTTATGCCGAAAGAGCCTAAATTTGTTCTATGCGCATAAGCATTATCATTCCAGCTCATAACGAAGAAAAGTTTTTACAAACTTGCTTAGTATCATTTGTTTCTCAATCGCAACCTCCTGAAGAGCTTATTATAGTTGATGATAATTCTTCTGATGATACTCTTAAAATAGCAACCAGATTTAGTCAAAAATATGATTGGATTTCAGTTTTACAAAGAAAAAGCACCGACGAACATATTCCAGGTAAAAAAGTGGTTGACACCTTTAATTATGGCTTAAAACATACCTCGTCATATGATTTAATAGGAAAATTTGATGCTGATATAATTCTGCCAAGTAACTACTTTGAGCAAATGAGAATCCATTTCCAAAGCAATTGGAAACTGGGCATGTGCTCCGGCTTATTATATATAAAAAAGGGGGAAGACTGGTTTTACGAAACTATTGCAACTAAAACACATATTCGCGGACCAATAAAATTGTACCATAAAGCGTGTTTTAATAAAATTGAAGGACTAAGACCTGCAACGGGCTGGGATACCGTGGACACTTTACTTGCAAAATATCATGGCTTTGAAACTTTTACCGATGAGCACTTAAAGGTCAAACATTTAAGACCAACTGGTCATGGTTATAGCACCAAGAATTATAAAGCCAAAGGAGAGGCTTTATTTAAAATGCGTTATAGTTTACCATTGGCAAAAATCGCATTGTTAAAAATGGCCTTGCAAGCTAATAGCCCTAAGCTATATTTACAAGGAGTGTTTAGTTACTTGGGAGCTTGGTTTAGTGGCAAAAAAAGTTTTGTTACCTCTAATGAAGGTAAGTTTATACGTAGACTTCGATGGAAAGGTATATTAAATAAGATATTTAATATTTAACCATTTTACTTTAAAACCTCAACTATTGGCTTACCGGTTGTTCCATTTGGAAAAGCCACACCTAACATACTGGCCAAAGTTGGCGCAATATCAGGTATCTCTGTTCTTGAAACCGTCCCTCCCTTTTTAATACCATTCCCATAAAACAACAAAGGAACATGAGTATCATAAATTTGTGAAGAGCCATGAGTTGAACCTGTTTTTGGATATGATATAAATCCAGGTTTTAAAACATAAAGTACGTCCCCTGAACGTTTCTGATTCCATCCATTTTGCAAAACATAAGGAATACCTCTTGTATACTCTTGCTGCCACATTTGATACCCAGTAAAAACTTTATCAACATCAGCATAACTTTGTAACTCCAGCGCAATTTCTTCTTGAACATCATCTAAGTCCATATCTAAATTGTTGATGACCTTTCTATCTAAAAACACCTGATAGTTACTTATGTTTTTAACTAAATCAGTAGTTCCATATTTGTATTTTAAGAACTCGTTGAACTCTTCTTTAAGTTGTTTTCCATTCAAATAACCCGCGGGTATTTTTTGATCTATTAAAAATGATGGTACATGAATAGCGCCATGATCAGCAGTTAAAAAAACAGTATATTGACCAGCACCTACTTGACTATCTAAGGTGCTTAACAACCTCGCTAAATCTTGATCTAAACGTAAATATGTATCTTCTATTTCTTTAGAATTAACCCCAAACTTATGCCCTACATAATCTGTACTCGAATAACTTATTGCTAAAAAGTCAGTATCAGAGTCCATACCTAAATTTTCATTATTTAAAGTTTCAATAGCAAAATCTGTTGTAATGCTATTTCCATAAGCAGTAGATCGTAGAGAATTGAAATTACCATTAGCTTCCCAAAACTTTGGTAAATCATGTGGAAAGGTTGTCGTGGTTTCACCCTTTGATTTCCCTTCATAAGTATTCGCATCTGAACCACTTTCAATATAACTACTAATCGGTTTTAAGGTTTCCCAAGGTTTTTTATATACTTCAACGGCATCTGAAGCATTGAAATTCGCAACCCAATTTGGTAAAACATCCATATAATAAGAACTTGTAATCCAGTTTCCAGTTGTTCCTCCCTCAAACCAATAAGCAGCATTAGCAGTATGTCCACCCGGTAATACCGCTCCCCTATCCTTTAGGGCTACAGCTATAGTTTTACCTCTCATCTGAGTATGTAATCGCAATTGGTCCGTTATCGTTGTTGTTAACATTCGATGAGGAGACATTTTACCAGCATCCGAACTTGAACCTACAGTATTGAAGGCCTCATCAGAGGCACAATACACTTCCTTATCATTTACTTTGTCATACCAATTATTCCCTATAATGCCATGAGAAGAAGGACTCGCTCCAGTATAAACAGAAGCATGCCCTGGTCCTGTGCTAGTTGGAGCATAATTAAAATGATGGTTTTTACAGTTAAAGCCTTGGTTAACCATTCTTTTAAAACCGCCATCTCCGTATTGATTCCAAAAACGAGTCAAATAATCATAACGCATTTGATCAACTACAATACCAACAACCAATTTTGGATTTTGCCCTGATTCTGACACAACAACTTTACTTTTTCCTTTTCGTTGTGCCGTACTTATTGAAAAACTCAATACAACAGCTATCACTAAAAGAACTAGATTATTTTTTTTCATCTTCTTAATTTGAATGTAACAAAGCTATCAATTAATATTTTTTAAAATTTAATTCAAGGTTAAATACACAGCAATATTGTTATTTTTACTGAACAAGTTGATTTTCATTTTAATGAATTACATAGCTGCAATTGGCAAGTATTTTATAATGGTTAGGGAGGTTTTTAAAAAACCAACTAAATGGCGCATTATGCGTTCTTTAATTTTGAAAGAAATTGATGAACTAATTTATGGCTCTATGGGCATTATTATTTTTATTGCCTTTTTCATAGGTGGTGTTGTTACCATACAAACAGCCCTCAATTTAAACTCCCCTTTTTTACCAAAAAGTTTAATTGGTTTTGCCACGAGACAGTCCGTAATATTAGAATTTGCACCAACATTTACCTCAATAATTATGGCAGGTAAAGTGGGGTCTTATATCACATCGAGCATTGGTACCATGAGAGTTACTGAACAAATTGATGCTCTTGAAGTAATGGGTGTAAACTCACTAAATTATTTAGTTTTTCCTAAAATTATCGCAATGCTAATGTATCCTTTTGCCGTTGCAATTGCCATGTATGTTGGTGTATTAGGTGGTTGGGTAGCAGCAGTGTTTGGAGAGTATGCACCAAGTGGAGAATTTATTAAAGGATTACAATTAGATTTTATTCCATTCCATATTACCTACGCTTTCGTAAAAACCCTTGTTTTTGCCATTGTTATTGCAACTGTGCCTTCTTTTCATGGGTTTTATATGAAAGGTGGAGCATTGGAAGTTGGTAAGGCAAGTACCACAGCTTTTGTTTGGACTAGTGTAGTCATTATCATTTTAAACTATGTATTAACACAATTAATGCTTGGACAATGATAGAAGTAGAAAACGTACATAAATCTTTTGGTGACACTCATGTTTTAAAGGGTATTGACACTTGTTTCGATCAAGGCAAGACTAATCTAATAATTGGACAAAGTGGTTCCGGAAAAACAGTATTCCTAAAATGTTTATTAGGTCTTTTTGTTCCTGAAGATGGTACTATAAGTTATAGTGGTCAAAAATATTCTGAGTTATCAAATAGCGAAAAAAGAGACTTAAGACAGGATATGGGTATGGTTTTTCAGGGTAGCGCACTCTTTGATTCTATGACTGTTGAAGAAAATGTAATGTTTCCAATGGATATGTTCACCAAACGCAATATGAGTGAAATGCGTGACAGAGTAAATGAAGTATTAAAGCGCGTAAACTTGGTAGATGCCAATACAAAATACCCCTCTGAAATTTCTGGTGGAATGCAAAAAAGAGTGGCAATCGCACGAGCAATTGTGATGAATCCTAAATATCTTTTTTGTGATGAACCTAACTCTGGTTTAGATCCAAAAACAGCTATCGTCATTGATAATCTAATTCAAGAAATCACAGATGAATATAATATTACAACCGTTATTAACACCCATGACATGAATTCGGTGATGGAAATTGGTGAAAAGATTATTTTCTTAAAGAATGGTTTTAAAGAGTGGGAAGGGACCAATAAAGAAATCTTTAAAACTGACAATCAAGCAGTAACTGATTTTGTGTATTCTTCAGAATTATTCAAAAAAGTACGCCAAATGTACATTGAAGAAAGAAATTAAGTTACTCTACTTTATTCACTTGTATCGTACTATCTTTTAAGCGCACTTTAAGCCAACTTCTTATTTTGGTCATTTCAGTGTTAGTAACTTCTTCAGAAAGGCCATCTTTCAACCTTACCTCAAAGAGCGAAATAGTATCTTGCTTGTTAAAATCTGTTTGAATTCTGTTTGAAAATCCAATTCCGGCAACGTGCTCATAATTGACTTTTGCCTCCGCAGTAATCTCATCAAACGGAATACTTTTTTCTGCGTATTTACCTAAGTTGGCTACTTCCTCTTCCAATACACGAATTCGTTCATCCTTGGTTAGTAATTCGGCCTTTTTTGACTCATACAACTCATTAACATAGTTAAATTTCTGTTCTGAATCGTCACGACCTCCATGCAAGACTCTTAATTCCGTATCCATAAGCCTTGAAAAGGTGTTCTTTTTATTTCGCCACATATTGATGATATTCTCAGGAACTTCTTCAGTACCTAAAATAGCTAACTCTAAATAAGAACCTGCTTTTTTATCAAAATGAACATCAGTTAAATCGTTTTCATAACGCCCATTGCCTTTGAACTCATAAATTTCAACAGTATCAGCCAAAAATTCTTGTGCTTGCTTTCTAAACAAAGATTCTTGTAACACGTTATAAAAAGTAATCCCTGCAGGAATCATTACGGCCAAACCAACCAAGGAAGCTAGTCTGGCAATAAACCTTCTTCGTTTTGAATTCGCATAACGCACCATTGGAAAACGAAGATATTTAATAACTAAAAATGTTGCTAAAGCAATAAAAATGGTATTTATGGTGAATAAATACATCGCTCCTAAAGCGTAAAGTGGTTTTCCTATTGCTAGACCAAAACCAACTGTGCACAGCGGCGGCATTAAAGCAGTTGCAATTGCCACACCAAAAATAACACTGGCAATAGTTCCTTTTTTTGCACGTGCAATGACCAAAGCTAATCCACCAAAAAATGCAATTAATACATCTCGAATATCTGGGGCTGTTCGAGCCAGCAGCTCAGAAGATTCGTCTCTTAATGGAAATAAATAAAAGAATAGGAAAGCAGTTAGAACGCTTAAAACTACCATAACCCCAAAATTCTTCAGAGAACGTCTCAGCATGTCAATATCATTAATTGCTAATGATAAGCCCATACCTAAAATAGGTCCCATGAGTGGGGAAATTAACATCGCTCCAATAACTACAGCTGTAGAGTTAGCATTTAAACCAACGGAAGCTATAAAAATGGAACAAATTAAAATCCATGAAGTATGCCCTTTGAAAGGAATATCAACAATAATGGATTCTTTAGTAGCTACGGGATCTGTGTTACTACGTATTTCTAATAACTCAAAAAGAAATTTTCTTCCACTACCTAATAGTCCTTGAAAGTCTTTTTTTACTTCTTGCCCTGTAGCGTCTGTAGCCGCCTCTTTATCTTCAAATAGATTATCACTCATAATTTATGCATACTGATCACCAAATTCATCTTTTACTTGGCCACGTACCTGCTTGATATCTTGCTGTTTCGATTTCGGGTAAATTAATAAAACATCATCTTTATCTACTATTATATAATCTTCCAATCCATCAACTACAACAATTTTACCTTTTGCCGCACTAATCATATTACTTTTAGATTCTATCAAAAGTGATTGTGCATTTACAACAGCATTTTCCGATTGGTCTTTATCTAGTTTTTCATAAAGTGCACCCCAGGTGCCTAAATCGTTCCAATCAAAGGTCGCTGGCAACGTAAAGATTGATTTAGAGTTTTCCAAGATAGCATAATCTATTGAAATGTTTTCTGCTTTAGGATAATTCTCTGCTATAAACTCTTGTTCATCAGCGGTGTTATAACAAGATATTCCGTTATTAAAAAGTTCAAATTGTTTCGCCTGATAGCTTTTAAAAGCATTCACAATCGTGGAGACACTCCACATGAAAATACCAGCATTCCACAAGAAATTTCCTTGGGCTAAAAAGTCTTTAGCCGTTTCTAAATTTGGTTTTTCACGAAATTGAGCCACCTTTTTTATTTGATTAGCATCTTGCTTTTCATACTCGATATAACCAAAACCGGTGTTCGGATAAGCTGGTTGAATACCCAAAGTACAAAGTACATCCTCATTCTCACACTTTTCAAAACATGCGGTCACATCATTCTCAAAGGCTTGCTCATCTTCAATCCAATGATCACTTGGAGCTACTATCATTACTGCGTTAGGATTCATTTTTTGAATCTTCAAGGCAGCATATAAAATACAAGGCGCTGTATTTCTCATGGCAGGTTCCAAAACTACTTGGTCTTGTTTTACCAATGGCAATTGTTCTAAAACCAAATCGTTATAGCGCTCATTTGTCAAAATCAAAATATTCTCTGTTGGAATAAATTTATTAAGTCGAGAAAAAGTTTTTTGAATTAAGGTATCACCAGTACCCAACATATCATGAAATTGTTTTGGGTTATCTGTTGTACTCACAGGCCAAAAACGAGATCCTACACCACCAGCCATTAAAACGGCATAATAATTCTTATTCATAGTTGATTGATTTAATCACTTATTAATTCTACTTCGGCATTGGGCTGAAACAAGTATAACCTGCCGCTTGCTAGTTCAATACATTCATAACGTTTAACGCGCTTTTTACCTTTTTGAAAAAGCTTTCCATTATAAATTCTGAATTTACTCCCCAATGGTATTTCAAAAACGTAAGAATATTCGTTCTGTTGCGTTTCATCAAAAGCTTTTAATGCTATTGATAGTTTTGCATCTGTACTACTACTTGCTTTAGGGTTTTTAAAGTGCTGAGCAATTAGAGGTAACAATTTCGTAGGGAAAATTTCTGGTCTAATGAATGGAATCATCAAATGTTGAAAGGTTCGTTTCCATTCTAATCCATGAGGTTTAATTCGGCGACCAAATTTTTCAAATGCCACTAGGTGTGCAATCTCATGTACTAAGGTTATCAAAAAACGGTATTTATTTAGTGAAGCATTGACCGTAATTTGATGTAGTCCATTAGGTAATCTTCTATAATCACCATGGCGTGTGACACGATGATTCACAATTTTAAGATTTACCCCATGTGTTTTTATCAAACCAAAACAAGGTGCTACAGCTCTCTCAGGAAGGTATTTTTGTAATACATCGCTCACACTACAAAAATAAAGGATTATATCAATTGTTGATATTGGCTATATTTATATATCAAATAATTTTCTATGAAATACGCCTCTAATATCTGCTTTTTTCTTTTGATTATGTTGCTGATTAACTGTCGTGAGCAGGCAGAGATTACCATAGTTAAAGAACTAACTAAGGTTAATGGAATTAAGGGTAAATCTGAATATTTAGCTTCACCCTTTGTGACCGCTGGCAACCGAGTGTATATGGTGGGGCACCAAGATGGTTCTTTTCCTGAACTAGGTTGGCATATTAAAGGAGAAATGGGAGGTATTTGGAATCACCCCATAAAATTGATGGATGGATTTGAGATTGAATTTAATTGGGAAGGTGATTCTCTTTCTTTAAACCAAGCTGAGTCGTTTATAAACTATCCATTTGCCAATTCACATGAATTCTCTTTTAAAAACAAAGGGCTTAAAATAAAGCGAAGTCAATTTGTACCTGACGATACGGAAGGTTTAGCTGTACAACTTGAAATTTATAATGATAGTAACGCACGTCAAGCTTTTCAACTTTCTTTTACGGGTCATTCTGATTTAAGACCTACATGGCTAGGCGAACGCACCGATATGATTGATAGTAAAGATTCTGCTATTTTTAATGATGCTATTGATGGATGGGTAATAAAAGACGAGAATAATCCTTGGTATGTTTGTTTTAATGCTTCTATGAAGTCCAATAGACATGCATTTAGTCCCAATTCTTATCAAGGCATTGGCAGTTCTAATCTACTAGGGTTTGATTTAACCTTAAAACCTAACGAATCAAAAACCATAACCTTTACAATAGCAGGGTCATACAAATCTGAAGCAGCAGCCATTTCAACCTTGCAAAACATTCAAAAAAACTTCCCGACCTTATTACGAGAAAAAAAAGAGCGTTATCAAAAATTAGCCGAGAAAACTAAACTTACTATTCCTGATAAAAAGTTAGAACAAACTTTTGAATGGCTTAAATACAATTGTGATTGGCTCATTAGAACAGTTCCTGAAATTGGAACAGGAATTACGGCTGGTATTCCTGATTATCCGTGGTGGTTTGGTGTTGATAGTGAGTATGCCTTACAAGGTTATATGGCGGTAGGGCAAGAAGATGCTGTTTATAACACTATCAAATTGCTAGATAGCGTTTCTGAAACCTTAAATGGGAACGGAAAAATCATACATGAAATGTCTACAAATGGGGCAGTTTTTAATCCAGGAAACATTAATGAGACCCCACAGTTTGCCACTTTAATTTGGCGTATATACCAATGGAATGGTGATAGGCAATTTTTAGAGAAGTATTTTCCAACTGTTGAAAAAGGTTTGCAATGGCTTATGGAGGCCAATGATTTAGATAAAAACGGATTCCCAGAAGGATTTGGAATGATGGAAATCCATGGACTAGATAGTGAAATGATTGATGTTGCTGTCTACACTCAAAAAGCATTTGCTGATGCTGCTAAAATGGCCAAAATTCTAAAAAAAAATGCTTTATCCAATACCTATGAAGCAATTGCAATAAAACTAAAAGAGAAAATAAATACAGATTTCTGGTCAGAAGATTTTAATTCGTACGCAGATTTTATTGGAACTGATGAACAGACTTTACACCTTATCGAAGATGCTATTATCAGAGCAGATACACTTGATAAACCCTGGTCGATAAAAGAGATGAAAGAAACAAAGCAATTTATTTTAGCCAATCCTTCTGATAAACCAAGACCTTTTGTTTTACATCACAATTGGGTGGTTAACACTCCTATGGAAATGGGTATTGCGGACAAAGAAAAAGCTTTAAAAGCTCTAGTAACTGCCAAAGATTATGTAAATCCGTTTGGGGTTTTTGTAACAGGAATTGACAGAGACGAATCCGCTGGCGCTAACGAAAACACGTATAAAGCACCACCCATTTTTACTTATACAGGTGCTGTAATGACTTTACCTACTGGGGTTTCTGCCATAGCCGAAAATAATTATGGAAGACCAAACCACGCCTTGGATTATTTGGAACGTATGACTCGTTCGTTCAGTTATGCACTACCTGGCAGTATGTATGAAGTATCACCTGATTTTGGAATGATGGCACAGGCATGGAACATCTATAGCTATGCCTACCCTATTGTGCATCAGTTTTTTGGTATACAACCTAATGCCGCAGAAAAAGAAATTGTAATCAGGCCTCAAATGCCTGATAAATGGAACGAAGCTTCATTAGAAAACATAAAAATTGGGGATAACGAAATTTCTGTTTACTATGAATTAATAGAAGGAAAACCTTCGGTTAATGTTAAACAAACCAATACAGAATGGACCATCAAGCTAGAACTTTCGAATACCGAGCAACCGGCTAAGGTAATTGGTAATATAAAAACAATAGATGGTACGATGATGGTTGAGGGTAAAGGCGATACTATTTCGGTAATTTATTAACTCTTGAATAAATGAAAAAGCTAAGAAACTGTTTATCTCTTATTTCAATTTTTGTTTTAATCATAGCCTGTTCAAGTTCAAAATTCAAAACGAGCTGGACAAAAATAGAAGCACCAGAAACATTCAAGACTGAGTTTAAAACTTCAAAAGGCATTTTTACGGTTGAAGTTGAACGAAAATTATCACCTAAAGCAGCTGACCGCTTTTACCAATTAGTAAAAACTCGTTATTTCGACACTATTTTATTTTACCGTGTTAACCCTGGGTTTGTAGCGCAATTTGGGAGTAATGACAGCGTGATTTACAAGGCATGGAATAGCTACAAAATCCCTGACGAACCAGTTTTACAAGGGAACAACAAAGGCACTTTGAGTTTTGCTCGAGGAGGAAAAGAAAGTAGAGGCACTGATTTGTTTATCAATTTAAGAGACAACCATCGGTTAGACACGCTATATTATAACGACGTGACTGGTTTTCCAACATTTGGCAAAGTGACTAACGATATGGAAGTTTTGGAAGCTTTGTATGATGGTTATGCGGATACTACCATGGATACTCTTAATTTGATGTATAAAGATTTGAATGCTTTTATAAAAAAGTATCCAAATCTCGATACTATTTATAAAGTGGAGTTTATTAATTAATAGAGTTATAAAGTTCAATTTTAATAATTGTATTTATCTTTAATAACCTCAAAACCAAAATGATATGAGACATGTTTTAAGCTTATTCAAGGCAGGTCTAATTGTTTTGTTATGTTTTTCTTGTAATGAAACTAATGAAGTTAAACTTTTTGATGGCACCTCATTAGACGGTTGGGAAGGGTCAGAAACTTTTTTTAGAATTGAAGAAAAAGCAATAGACGGTGGAAGTCCAAAACAACCTATAGATAAAAGCTACTACCTATGTACTAAAAAACACTTTGAGAACTTCGAATTGAAGTTAAAGACAAAATTTAATACTAACTATCTTATGATTAATGGAGGTATTAGCTTTAGAGCAAAACGCGTACCTAATTCAAATGAAGTAATGGGATATCAAGCTGATGTGGGCTATATTGATGCAAGTGCTTTAGCTATATTTTCGGATTTTACACCCAAGGATACCACTGATATTTATCCGCTTTGAGGTAGTTTGGTTGATGAAAATAGACTTGATATAGCACGCAATCCAAATCCAGAAATATTTCCGGTAATTTTTTATAAGGTAGCTGATAAAAAACTGATTGAAAGTATTATTCAACCAAAAGACTGGAACGAAGTAATGATTAAAGCGAATGGCCCCAATATTGAAATTAAAATCAATGGTGTTTCCACAGCTAAATTTACAGAGGAAGGCAATGTACCGACAACAGGGTGTGTTTGCCTGCAAACACATGCTGGCGCACCTTACGAGGTTCTGTACAAGGATATAACAATAAAACAAATAGATTAGGGGGTACTATTACTTACTTGCAGCAACTTACCATTATAAAGCTTATTTCCATTAAGTGAAAAGTTAAGTATGTATTGAGCCATTTCTTTTGCACCTATTGGTGCTTCGTACCCTGGGAAAGCCTCTGCTAGCATTTCAGTTTGCACGGCACCTAAGGCTAATACATTAAACGACGGGCCGGTTTCCTTAAATTCTTCTGCCCAAAGCTCTGTTAAGGTAATTACCGCTGCTTTACTAGAACTGTAAGCCGAAAGGCCAGGGAATTTCATACTACCCTGCACACCGCCCATGGAACTAATTGTAACAACATGAGACTCTTTATGCATTTTAGGCAAGAGTATTCTTGTCAACTCTGCTACCCCAAAAACATTTACACGATAAACCTGTTCAAAGTCTACTGAAGTTGTGTCAAAAAAAGGTTTATTCAAAAGGCAACCTGCGTTATTAATCAATATATCTAAAGTCTCCCAATCACGAATAAACTCAGTTACTTTTTTATAAGCATCAGCTTCGCCCAAATCAAAAGCAAATGTTGCGATATTAGCATGATTTAAATCTAGAATTGGTCTTGGGTTTCGTGAAAGGGCAAGTACTTTATGACCTTCGTCCGCAAATAATTTTGCTAACTCAAAACCAATTCCTCGACTAGTTCCTGTAATAATAATATTTTTTGACATCTATTTCAACTTAACTTCTTGACCTTCAGTATTGGCAATTCCCTCTAATACTGGAATCATTTTATTAACCATGGTGGCCATGTGTTCAAAATCTAAAATTTCATTCTCATCACCTACTTTATGGTAATGGTCAAAATTTGTAAAATCAAAAGTGCAAAAGGTATGTGAAGGCACTTCAAATTCGTTATGAAAAGGGTAATTATCGGAGCGTTGAAATAAATTAAATTCCTTAGCAGTAGGTAAAAATCCAACTAAATTTTCTTTTGCTATAACATTACTTACAGCAGCCAAATTTGACATTTCATATCCAGTAATATACACTTGATAATCTTTATCTTGCAATGGGACTCCGGTCATTTCAAAATTCAGCATTGCATATAGATTTAGATTCTCGCTCTTCATTCTTTTAGCCAAATGTTTAGACCCTAACAATCCTTTTTCTTCTGCACTAAAAAGAGCAAAAATCAGACTTCTTTTATTAGTATTCGTTGTGCCAAAATAGCGTGCAAATTCCATAACGGATGTTGTACCTGAAGCGTTATCATTAGCTCCATTAGCAATTGCATCACCATTTTCTGGTGTAATCATTCCAATATGGTCATAATGTGCTCCAATCAAAATATACTCGTTCTTTAAGATTGGGTCAGAACCTTCTACAACACCAACAATATTATAAGAGACTTTATCAAAATTTGATAGTGTATCACGATAAGTTGAATAGTATGATTTTATACCATTCTCCTCAAAACCTTTTTCAATATAAACGGCCGCCTTTGCAATTCCTTCACTACCGGAATCTCGTCCTTGCAACTCATCAGAAGCTAAAAAATTCATGATCTCACCAATTTTTTGACTATCCGTAAAACTATTATCATCAACGGAAGCCACCTTTGTGATTTTAGCCTTAACTCCTTCTGGGCCACGAATATCCGTAGCGGCATCAGTCGAAGTTTCTTTCATTTGAGTAGTTCCACAGGTATAGGCTAAAGCTAGTACACCAATTGCAAGTAAACTTTTCATAGTTATTGATTTATTTTTAAAGATAAAAAAAGCATCCCATTAAAATTAGGATGCTTTTCTATGTAAATTAAATTAGCTTATCAACTTAAGCCAACATTGTAACTGGGTTTTCTAAATAAGCCCTTAAAGTTTGTAAAAATTGAGCTCCCGTGGCACCATCAACTGTTCTGTGATCACATGCTAGTGTAACTTTCATAGTATTACCAACAACAATTTCTCCGTTTTTAACGACAGGCTTTTCAACTATAGCACCTACCGATAAAATAGCTGAATTGGGTTGATTTATAATGGAAGTAAACTCCAAAATTCCGAACATACCTAAGTTAGAAACAGTAAAGGTGCTTCCTTCCATTTCAGCAGGAGTCAACTTTTTATTTCTTGCACGACCTGCCATATCTCTTACGGCACCGCCAATAGTAGTTAAATTCATTTGGTCTGTAAACTTTAAAACAGGAACAACCAAACCATCATCAACTGCAACTGCTACACCAATATGAACATGGTGATTGTATCGAGTAGTATCATTATTCCAAGTCGTATTGACTTGAGGATGTTTTTTCAAAGCCATCGCACAAGCCTTTAATACCATGTCATTAAATGATACTTTAATATCTGGTAATCCATTAATCTGAGCACGAGAAGCCTTCGCATTATCCATATCCACCTCAATGGTTAAGTAATAATGCGGAGCAGCAAATTTTGATTCGCTAAGGCGTTTGGCAATTACCTTACGCATTTGAGAATTTTTAACTTCTTCAGAACCTTCTTCACCTACTGGCAAATTAATAGGAGCCATGGCAGTTACTGGAGCCGAAGCTGTTTCAGTTTTGGACTCAGGAACAGAGGTAGAACTAGCGATATTTGGCTGAAAACTTTCAACATCTCGTTTAACAATTCTCCCATTATCTCCACTTCCTTTAATATCAGCAAGATTAATTCCTTTATCTGAAGCAATTCTTTTTGCTAAAGGTGAAGCAAAAATTCTACTACCATCACTAACAACAGTGTTACTTGCTTGAGAAGTCACATCTGATTTTGGAGCTTCAACGGCTGCTTCTTTGTTTTCCGCTGGAACCGCTACAGCCCCACCTGAACTAGCACTTAAAACAGCGTTTACATCAGTACCTTCTGGACCTATTATCGCTAGAAGAGAATCAACTGGAGCACCTTCACCTTCTTGAATACCAATATGTAACAGAGTGCCAGAATAAAATGATTCAAATTCCATTGTTGCCTTATCTGTCTCGATTTCAGCAAGAATATCTCCCTCTTCAACAAGGTCACCAACTTTTTTAAGCCAAGCAGCAACAGTACCTTCTTCCATAGTATCACTCAATCTAGGCATTGAGATTACCTCAACTCCTTCAGGAATTTCAGTAAGACTACTTGCTTCTGCTTCAACAGCAGGAGTTTGCGTAACAACCGCCGCTTCTTCAGCAACTGGGGCTGCACTTCCTCCGATTAAATCAGAAATGTCTTCACCTTCTTCACCAATAATTGCTAATAAGGTATCAACCGGAGCACCTTCACCCTCTGCGATTCCGATATGTAAGAGCGTACCTTCATTAAAAGACTCAAATTCCATGGTCGCTTTATCCGTCTCAATCTCGGCTAAAATATCACCTTCTTCAACTTTTTCTCCTACTTGCTTTAGCCATTTTGCAACGGTACCTTCTTCCATGGTATCGCTCAAACGAGGCATATTGATTACTTCTGCCATCTACCTTAGAGTTTATGTTTTAAAAATGGATAGTCTTCTTGTTCGTAAACCATATCATATAATTGTTGTACTGGCGGAAATTCTGATTCTTCAGCAAATTTTTCACATTCCAATACTAAGCTTTTGACTTTTTTATCAATAGCTTTTAAATCATCTTCAGAAGCATACTTCTTTTCTAGAATCACGTCTTTTACCTGCGTGATTGGGTCAATTTTTTTGTATTCTTCAACTTCAGCCTTAGTTCTATAATGCTGAGCATCTGACATTGAATGACCACGATAACGATAAGTCTTCATTTCTAAGAATGTTGGACCACCACCTGTTCGTGCTCGCTCAACAGCTTTATCAACTTCCTTGGCAACAGTAACAGGGTCCATACCATCTACTTGAGCACATGGCATTTCATAACCCAATCCTAATTTATAAATATCAGTTGAATATGACGTTCTTGCTACAGACGTTCCCATAGCATACCCGTTATTCTCACAGATAAATACAACAGGTAATTGCCAAAGCATTGCAAGATTAAAAGATTCATGCAAAGAGCCTTGTCTTACAGCACCATCTCCCATATAGCACAAGGTCACATTATCACGTTTAAAATATTTATCAGCAAATGCCATACCAGCACCTAAAGGAATTTGTCCCCCAACGATACCATGACCTCCATAGAATCGGTGTTCCTTTGAAAATATATGCATGGAACCACCCATACCTTGTGATGTACCCGTAACCTTTCCATAAAGTTCTGCCATAACCCTTTTTGGGTCAACACCCATACCGATTGGCTGTACATGGTTTCTGTAAGCAGTAATCATTCTATCTTTAGTTAAATCCATTGCGTGCAATGAACCTGCTAAAACCGCTTCTTGACCGTTATATAAATGCAGAAAACCTCTAACTTTTTGTTGTATGTAAACTGCCGCTAGTTTATCTTCAAATTTGCGCCAAAACAACATCTCTTCGTACCACTTAAGGTAAACCTCTTTTGTGACTTTTTTCATCAATAGGTATGTTAAATAAAATTACCCTGTTTTTGGGAAAAACAAAAATAGGGATATATCTCTTTTTGAGAAAAATTTGGATTAAGAATCACTCAAAAAAGAATTATTAAATGCTAAAGGCAAAATGTCTGCTATAGCACTACATTTAAAAATCTGCCCGCTTTCACCTCTCATAATCACGCTAATTGGGCTTTTTTGTTTATACTCATACTCAGCAATAGCTTGACGACAATTACCGCATGGACCAGCAGGTTCTTTTACTTCATGCTCTAAAGATGTTGCACTAATAGCTATACTTTTAATAATTTGATTGGGGTAATTTGCCCCAGCATAAAAAATTGCAACACGTTCTGCGCACAATCCTGATGGATATGAAGAGTTCTCTTGATTATTACCCAACACTATTTCACCATTACCTAAAAGAATTGCAGCTCCTACTTGAAATCTTGAATATGGAGCATAAGCTTTATTTCGTGCCGTAACCGCCATTTGCAATAGATTGGCTTCTTCTTTTGCAAGCTCCTTCTCCGTTTCAAAAACGCTTAGTTCAAAAGCAATTTTCTTTTTCAAATTAAATACAATTAAGTAATGGTCTAAAATAAGAAAACCCCGACGCAATGTCAGGGTTTTACAATGAATTTAAATATTTCTTATTAATCGTTATAAAATTCTTCTCCAAAATTAAATGTTAAAGAAAAACGCAACGTATTCTCTAAAGGATTTCTTACTTGAGAGGTAGAAAACAAATAGGATAAATCAACTTGTGCCGACTTGAATTTAAAACCTGCTCCTAAAGTGAAAAATTGTCTTGCACCTTTATTAGGGTTTTCATTAAAATATCCTGCTCTAAACATAAAAGCATCTTGATATTTATATTCTGCGCCTAAAGACCAAGTAACTTCTTGAAGTTCTTCACTAAAACCATCTGGCGCATCACCAAAAGATTCAAACACACCATTAAAGAAACTAATATTATTGTATTCATCATTATCCTCAGCATCAATATCGCCATCACCGTCAAAATCTCGAGGAGTTGGCACTAGTAACTTATTGAATTCAGTGTAAAGCCCTAAAACATTGTCTTGGTCTAAGATAAAATCAAACCCACCACCAAACTTTAAATTGGTTGGCAAAAAGTTTTGTTGGCCTCCTTCATCATATTGAATTTTTGCCCCAAGGTTAGAAATATTAAAACCTGCTCTCCAACGTCCATCAAAAGAGTTATAAGCAATTTCTCTAGAACGATAAAAACCAGCTACATCAACTGCAAAAGAATTTGCTGCTTGAGAATCTTGTTGTCCGTCTTGAAACCTTAAGTTCGAACTAATAAAGCGACCACCAACTGCCATTGAAAAGGTAGGGCTTAGCTTTAAAGAATATGAACCATCTAAAGAAAATTCATTAGGCTTTACAATTGTAGGTGTTTCATCAATTGTTTGTCTTAATTCAATTTCACCAAGACCAAAATATTTTATTCCAAAAGCGAAAGCACTTTGGTCATTTAACTTATTGTAGATACTTGCATTTAACAACGAAATATCTGTAACGATACTTTCTAAATAAGGTGTATAACTAACACCTATACCCATTTTCTGAGTTGCAAAGGCATATTTTGCCGGATTCCATTGTTGAGAAAACGCATCTACTGAGGTAGCAACACCCATATCACCCATACCAGCAGCTCTGGCATCGGCGGCTATATTCAAAAAGGGTACGGCTGTTGTAATAGTACGTTCTTGTTGTGCAGATACTTTAACGATAAAGCATAAAGCAATCAAAAGAATTAACTTTTTCATTTTTTTCATTTAAATTTTAAAGTGGTCGAAGGTCTTAATTAGTTAACAAATGCTAAAATAATTTAGACGTATTACTCTTAAACGAGCTTTTCATCGAATTCTTATACCCTAATCCCGAATTTTCGATAAAAAGAACCACATAATTATTCCGTAAGGTTGTTAAAGCAATGAACTCACCATACTATATCTCTTTTTCGTGCGTTATTTGGTAAGATAGAACTGGAAATAAAATTTGGACATAAAAATTTTCATTTTATAAAATATTGTATCCATCTTTTCGTTCTATTGCCGAAAGTGATTCAAATCAAATAAAACTAAAGTGCCGATATATTAAGTTTAATCGGTTTTGAACTCAAGTCCTAATTATGAAAAAATACTTTTTAAAAGTTGTACTTTCTTTAGCTGTGATAGGTGGAACAATGTCGAGTTGTAAAAACTCTTCATCATCATCTTCTAAAAACGTCTCAAGAGCTACAGGATGGAAAATTAATGCCAAGGAAGGCGGTTTTCAGTACAATTCTAGTTTCAAAGAACAAGAAACACCTCCAGGAACTGTCTTTATTGAAGGTGGTACCTTTACTAAGGGACAAGTTCAAGATGACATCATGCATGATTGGAATAACTCTCCAACCTCTCAGCATGTTCAGTCATTTTACATGGATGAAACTGAAGTTACTAATGTAATGTATTTAGAATATTTAGATTATTTGAAGGCTGTATACCCTCCAGAAAATCCTATGTATGAGAATATTTATAAAGGTGCTTTACCAGATACTTTGGTATGGAGAAATAGATTAGGTTTTAACGAAACTATGACTAATAGTTATTTACGCCACCCAGCTTATGCAGAATACCCTGTTGTCGGCGTTAACTGGATTCAGGCCACTCAATACGCAGAATGGAGAACTGACCGTGTTAACGAAGCCACTTTAGAAAGAGAAGGTTATTTAGCTAAAGATGCTAAATACCAGGTTCTTAATGGTGAAATAGGTGGGACTTTTAGTACAGAAGCTTATTTAAACAACCCAGAATCGGTATATGGCGGACAAATTGATTCACTTCAAGGAAATCAAAAGAAAGATTCTATTAATAATTTTGCTAAACGAAGCAGTGGAATTATAACACCAGAATACCGTTTACCTACTGAAACGGAATGGGAATATGCTGCCCAGGCCTTAATTGGCAGCAGAGAATACAATAATTATAGAGGTAGAAAAAAATACCCTTGGGAAGGTGACTACACTAGAAACGGACAACGTTTAGGTCGTGGTGATCAATTGGCAAACTTCAAACAAGGAAAAGGAGATTATGGCGGAATCGCAGGTTGGTCTGATGATGGTGCTGATATTACTGGTGAAGTAAAATCATACAAACCAAATGATTTTGGATTATATGACATGGCCGGTAACGTATCTGAGTGGGTTGCTGATGTATATAGACCGATTGTGGATGATGAAATTAGTGATTTCAATTACTACCGTGGTAATATTTATATGAAGAAAGCAATTGGTGAAGATGGCAAGGTTCAAATTTTAAGAGACTCAGTCGTTTTTGACACCTTACCTAATGGTAAAGTAGTTGCAATGAACTTACCAGGTGAAATTAAAATGGTCGCTGTTGACGAAGAAGAAACCTATTTAAGAACTAACTTTTCTTCTAGTGATAACAGAGGTTATCGTGATGGAGATGCCGGATCTTCAAGATTCTTCCAAAGATTTAGTGATGAGGAGTCGGACAACAGAAAAATGTATGATTCTCCAAAGCACAAAGTAGATCGTGACTCAACAGGAAAATTATTACGTCAATATGATACTTCTAATTATAGAACTTCATTAATTAATGATGAAGTACGAGTATACAAAGGAGGGTCATGGAGAGATAGAGCTTTCTGGTTAGACCCTGCACAACGTCGTTATTTGCCGCAGTATATGGCAACTGATGATATCGGATTTAGATGTGCAATGTCTAGAGTTGGTTCTAAATCAAAAACAAAGAACAAAACAGTTCGTCATAAGAAAACGAAATAGTGTTTTATTTAAATAAAATTAAAAGCCCTTAGCTTAACTGTTAAGGGCTTTTTTTATCTTCGATTATGGATTTAGCCGAATTGCACAAGATTTTTTTACAGCACCCCAATGCCTGCACAGATACTCGAAAAATAGAGAAAAACTGTATTTACTTTGCTCTTAAAGGACCAAACTTTAATGGAAATAAATTTGCCAAAGATGCATTGAATAAAGAAGCTGCATATGCAATTATCGATGAAGAACAATTCCATATAATAGGCAAAACCATTTTGGTAGCTGATGTTTTAAAAACACTCCAAAATTTAGCCTCTTACCACCGAAGTCAAAATAGAGCAAAAATCATATCACTCACAGGTAGCAATGGTAAAACCACTACTAAAGAATTAATTTATTCAGTACTCTCAAAGAAATATAAAACTATTGCAACTGAAGGTAATTTAAATAATCATATTGGTGTTCCGCTTACACTTTTAACGATAAAAGAAGATACTGAAATTGCAATTGTTGAAATGGGTGCTAATCATCAGAAAGAGATTGAATTTTTGAGCTCTATTGCACAACCAGATTTTGGCTATATCACCAATTTTGGAAAAGCTCATTTAGAAGGATTTGGAGGTCTTAAGGGTATAATTAAGGGTAAAAGCGAATTATACGATTATTTACTCAGTAATAAAAAACATGTTTTTCTTAATGCTGATGACAATATTCAAGAGCAAAAACTTTCACATTACATTAAAAAATTTGGTTTCAGCGAAACTAATAAGCAATACTATCCAATAAAATTTTTAGATGCCAATCCATTAGTCAGTTTAGAGTTCGAGAATATCATTGTAAGAACTCAATTAATTGGCTCCTATAATTTCACAAATTGCGCTATTGCCATTTTAATTGGCAAATATTTCAATGTCTCAAAAACAGATATCAAAGCGGCGATTGAAGGTTATGAGCCAAAAAACAATAGATCTCAACTCATCAAAAAAAATGAACACCGCATTGTTCTTGATGCTTATAATGCTAATCCTAGTAGTATGAAAGCCGCCTTAGAAAGTTTTTCTAAACTAGATTCAGAAAACAAAATTCTTTTTTTAGGTGATATGTTTGAACTTGGTAAAACGGCTTCTGATGAACACCAAGCTATTGCGAGTTTAGCACTCAAAATGGGGTTTGAAAATACTTTTCTTATTGGAGAAAATTTTTTTAACGTTGCTACTTCATTTCAAAAATTTAAATCTTTTGAAGATCTTAAAAATTATTTAAAAACGATAATCTTAAAGCCTTCCTCTATACTGATAAAGGGATCTCGTGGTATGGCTTTGGAACGTATAATAGAAAATCTTTAAATCTTAAACTTTTCTAAAACTTATTTTTTCTTGAAATGAATTTTAGCCTTTTCCGACCTAAGGGGCATATTTAAATGTCATGAAAGAGAATATTATAATTTTTGATGGGGAATGTAGTCTATGTAATGGTGTTGTAGGATGGTTGTTAAAATTTGCACCTACAGATAGTTTCAGTTTTGTTGCATTTCAGTCGTCTTACGGTCAAAATCTTTTACACACATATGGATTTCCAAAAAAGGAACTAACTACGGTCATTTTAATTAACGAGGCTGGAGCACATACACATTCTGATGGTTTTTTGAAGATAGTTGCTCAAATACCGGAATGGAGATTCGTTGCTGCCTTACTTGCCTTTATTCCTCGAATAATTAGAGACGCTATTTACAATTTAGCATCTAAGAACAGAATAAAATGGTTCGGAAAATCAAAAACATGCGCTATAGGGTTTTAACAGAAGTTGAGGATTGCTACCGAAATTCAAATCTTTGAAATTTTGGTTTCAATTACAAAATTCATTCAATAGTTGTAATTCACGACGTTTATCGAAAAAACAAGGTTTTTAGCAATATGGTTTTAAATCCATGCGTTCTCTAAGAAACCTACTTATATGAGAACTCTAATTCGTACAATTCTAATATTTTCAATTGCTTTTCAATCTTGTAGCATAGATGAAGAAACCGTTAATCAAATAAGCCAAGAAAATTCTGAAGAGTCTTCTGATGATTCCGCTGAGGAAGTAGAAACTGGAAGTGATGAAGAATCTTCGGAGGACGGAAGCAACTGTCCTGAAAATATCGGATTTCTGTTTGAAGAAGCAAACGGCCTTGTCTCAATCGAATTTGAGGATAATGAATTTCCTGATGGATGGGTCTTAAAAAATGATGTTTCTGGTGTTTCTGGTACTGGTTATATGCAATGGGAGGGTAATCCTAGTTTAGGGAATCCAGGCACTGGTATGATTACATTTCCGATAAGAATTAGCAATGCCGGAACATATAGGTTTACTTGGAGTTCTTCTTACAGAAAAGGGGATAATGGCACAGAACACAATGATACTTGGCTAAGATTTCCTGATGCAGATGATTTCTATGGGAAGAAAAATGATGGAAGTATCGTATACCCAAATGATTCCGGAAAACAACCAAATCCAAATGGTTCATCAAAAGATGGGTGGTTCAAGATATATCGTAGCGGAGATAATAATGAATTTAAGTGGCAGGCAAGGACTTCCGATAACGATGCCCATGATATCTACATTACTTTCGAGAATGAAGGGACTTATTTAATGGAAGTATCAGCGCGTTCAGATTTTCACGCCATTGATAGAATATTAATGCATAAAGATGAGATATCCAATAATGATGCAATAGAGCAAGCGGAAAATTTTAGTGCAAAAACAGTCTGTGATTAAAAAAGACCTTCGTAAAATAAAATATTCATTCTTGTCCTGAAGGATTAAAGTGGAGTATACTGGATTCGAACCAGTGACCTCTGCCCTGTCAAGGCAGCGCTCTAAACCAACTGAGCTAATACTCCAATAAGTTTCGCAATATCGTAAAAATGTTACCAATCACCATATTCTGCTGAATTCTTTTGTGTTTCATGCAATGTAATTTGAAGTAACTGGCTTACATCCAATTCAGGCTTTAAAATATCATAAATTATTTTGACAAAATATTCAGTTGACGGCAAAATGTCTTCAAATTCAGGACAGTCTTCATTAAGGTTTTTATGATCAAAACGATCTTCAACTTCTTCCTTAATCAATTTACCCAAAACAGCTAAATCCATCACAAAACCAGTTTCTGGATTTACCTCACCGCGTATTCTAACCTCTAAATCAAAGTTATGGCCATGATAATGAGGGCTGTTGCATTTGCCAAAAACCTTCATGTTTTTTTCATCACTCCATTTAGGGTTATGTAAACGATGTGCAGCATTAAAATGTGCCTTTCTACAAATTGTAGCTATCATATTTTATCAATAAAAGTGCAAATTTAATTTAAAATTCACTCCTGAATTAATTTAGTCAAGAAAATGACAAAATAGTATTTAAAATTAGAAAAGACTTCAAGTAATTTTAAACCAACTTTTAAATCAAAGTCATACATGAAAACTAATAAACATTTTTTTTTTGGTTTATTGGTGGTTTTATACTCTTGTAATACTCAAACTGAAAAAGTATTCGTAAAACCTAACGTTATTATCATTCTGACTGACGACCAAGGCTGGGGTGATTTGAGTTTTAATGGGAACACAAATTTGAGCACCTCAAATATTGATGCTATTGCATATGAGGGAGCAGTTATGAAAAACTTTTTTGTACAACCCGTATGCTCACCAACAAGAGCAGAGCTCCTTACAGGTCAATATTTTCCTAGGCTTGGAGTTTATGCAACATCTGCTGGTGGAGAACGAATGGATTTAGGTGTACCAACAATTGCTGAAATTTTTAAAAACTCGGGGTATCAAACTGCTGCCTACGGTAAATGGCATAATGGTATGCAACCACCCTATCATCCAAATTCAAGAGGATTTGATGATTTTTATGGTTTTTGTTCTGGACATTGGGGAAACTATTTTAGTCCTATGTTGGAGCATAATGGCAAAATAACCAAAGGCGAAGGTTTTTTGGTGGATGATTTAGTTAACCACGGAATAGATTTCATTTCAGAGAACAAAGATGAGCCATTCTTTTTATATCTACCTCTAAATACACCTCATAGCCCGATGCAATCTCCAGATCAATATTGGGCTAAATTTGAAAATAAACAGCTAGTAAAGAAATACCAAGGCTCAGAAGAAGAAGATGAACAATTTACTAAAGCCGCCTTAGCTATGGTAGAAAATATTGATTGGAATGTGGGGCGATTGAATACTTATTTAGAAGAATCAGGGCTTCAAGAGAATACCATCATAATATTTATGTCTGATAACGGGCCTAACGGATGGCGTTGGAATGGCCATATGCGCGGTAAAAAAGGGTCAACAGACGAGGGTGGTGTTAAATCTCCATTCTTTATTAAATGGCCTAAGAAAATTGAGGCAAATAGCTCTTCTCAACAAATTATGAGCTCAATTGATTTATTACCAACCTTAAGTAGTTTGGCGAACATTTCTCTGGCAGATAGCATTAAATTAGATGGAATTGATCTTAGCAAGAATTTATTACATAGCGAATACCCTTTAAAGGACAGAGTTGTATACAACCACTGGAATGGCAATACAAGTATTCGCACACAACGTTATCGTTTAGACCAAGAAAATAGGCTTTACGATATGGAAGTTGACAATGCCCAGAAAAATGATATCTCAAGTGAACTAGTGCTTATTAAAGATTCTTTAGTTAACCTAAAAACCAACTGGGAAAAGGAAGTAAAAGTTGCAGTTTTTGCTAGAGAAGAATCTAGCTCCAATTTGTTACCGGGAGAAATAAGTAAAAGTATTAAACCCAAAGAAAAAAGACTTTTCCCAATTGGAGCGAAAGATTTTCCATTCACCCAATTACCGGCACGAGATGGTATTGCTCATGGCACAATCAAAAGAAGTAATCGTTGGCCAAATGATTCCTTTTATACGAATTGGACCAGTATCAACGACTCTATAACTTGGGATGTGAAAATTTTAGAAAGTGGGACTTTTGAAGTATTCCTTTATTATACTTGTAAAGTCGAGGACATTGGAACCGAATTAGAGCTCACTTTTAAGACTTCAAAGATTACTCGGAAAATCATCGAAGCCCATGACCCACCATTGATTGGTAAAGAAAAGGATAGATCACCGCGAATGGAATCTTATGTTAAAGATTTCACTAAAGTCAAAATGGGAAACATAAAATTAGACAAGGGGTCCGGAACTTTAGTTTTAAAGACGATAGACATACCAGGAAACCATTCTATTGATTTTCGTCTCTTGAATTTTAAAAGTATAAATTAGAGTTTTTCCAGAATATTGATCAATCCAACATGGCAATGATACCTTTTTCTAGCCCTCGTAATTCGGCCAATCCTTTTAAACGTCCAATTGCTGAATATCCAGGATTGGTGTTTTTAAGAAGGTCATCCAAAATTTGATGACCATGATCAGGTCGCATAGGAATGTTAACTTGGCGTTCTTTAGATAATTCTATTATTGTTCTTACAATAGCTGTCATATCAGTACTTCCCTGTAAATGATTTGCCTCATAAAAACTACCATCTTCTTCCAGAGTCACATTTCTTAGATGTAAAAAATTGATTCTATCTTTAAAATTATTTAAAATAGCTATCAAATCATTATCCTTTTTTGCTCCTAAAGAACCCGTGCAAAAGCATAATCCATTTGACGGGTTAGCAACCTCATCAAACAAAAAAATTAAATCTTTATGCGAACTAACAACACGTGGTAAACCTAAAATATCGAATGGTGGATCATCAGGATGTATGGCTAATTTCAAGCCTAAACTATCAGCTAGCGGACATAATTCTTTTAAAAAGAATACCAAGTGACTTCTTAATCGTTCAGCATCAAGTTGTTTGTATAAATCCAAATGCTCTTGAAACTGATTTAAAGTAAAACTTTCTTCGCTACCCGGCAAACCAGCTATGATGTTTTGCTGCAATTCATATTTTTCATGTAATGACATACTTTTAAAGTAATAATCAGCTGCAGCAATTAATTCTTTTGAGTAATCGTTTTTAGCGTTAGGTCTATTCAAAATAAATGCATCAAAAGCAATAAGCGCTTTCAAATCAAACCGTAATGCTAAAGAACCTGTTTTGAGTTTGAATTTTAAATCAGTTCTAGTCCAGTCTAAAACTGGCATAAAATTATAAGTGACATTGAAAATTTCGCAAATCGCTAAATTTTTTAAAGATTGTCTATAGTTTTGAATCAACTCAATAAAATTACCTGATTGGGTTTTTATATTTTCATGTACTGGAATACTCTCTACAACTGACCAAACGAGCCCGGCATCTTCAATTCTCTTTTTTCGACGTAAAATATCCTTTATGGGCCATACCTCACCATTGGGTATGTGATGTAAAGCACTTACTACACCTGAACAACCTGCTTGTCTAATATCATTTAAACTTACTGAATCCTTTGGACCATACCATCTCATGGTTTGTTCCATCCTAAAAAATTCATTGGTTGTACTCATTAAGAATATTTAAACAAAAGCATCTAACAATAATACCATGGAGATTCCGACCAAACCAACGATAGTCTCCATTATAGTCCAAGACTTAAAAGTATCTTTTAAACTTAGATTAAAATACTCTTTATACATCCAAAAACCAGCGTCGTTAACGTGAGAAAACATTAAACTACCTGCGCCAATTGCTAGTACCATAAGATTTGGATTAGCACCTGTTGTAGCAATTAAAGGAGCAATAATACCAGCGGTAGTAAGCCCAGCAACTGTAGCAGAACCCAAACTTACTCTAATAATTGTAGCCATAATAAAACCTAAAATCAGTGGATTGACGTCCCATCCACCTAATAAATCAGCAATATCACTGCTTACACCGCTGTCAATAAAAATCTGTTTTAAAGCACCTGCTCCAGCTACTATTAATAAAATCATGGCCACATCTTTCACGGAATCTGCATAGCCATCCATAATGCTTTTCATTTTCACTTTTTGATGAATACCTAAGGTATAAGTTGCAATAAGCAATGAAATAAGCATTACAGCTATTGGATCTGCTAAGAAGGCAAAAAGACCATCTAAGGTTGCATTACCGGTAGATAGATAAGGTAAGACCGAAGACCCCGCCAATAAGAAAACCGGGAGTAAAGCTGTTACAAAACAATTAATTCCGCTGGGTAAATCTTCAGTGGCAATTTCCTTGGGAATAAATGTTTCAAGTGGGTAAGACTCTATACCTTTTAGAGTTTTCGCGAAAAATGGTCCAGCAATCACCATACAAGGTATTGCAACGATAAATCCATATATTAAAGTAGTGCTGAGGTTTGCACCGAAAAGGTCAACTAAAGCAGTTGGTGATGGGTGTGGTGGCAAAAAACCATGGGTAACCGATAATGCCGCTAACATTGGAATACCAATATAAACTGCAGGGAGTTTATATTGATAAACTACTGAAAATATTAAAGGGACTAATAATACAAAACCAACATTATAGAAAAGTGGAATACCCACTATGAAACCAGTAATAAGCAGCGCCCATTGAATATATTTTTCACCAAAAGATTTCATTAACACTTCAGAAATCTTTTTAGCAGCACCACTATCAGAAATTATTTTACCGAACATCGCCCCTAAACAGATTATTATAGCGAGAGAGCCCAGCATACCGCCAATTCCTGTTTTTAAGGATTGGGAAATATCACCAAGAGGAATTCCGAGCAGAATACCAGCCAAAATAGAGACAATTAAAAAAGCTAAAAATGGATTAACCTTGCCCCAGGTAATCAATAAAATAAGGACTAAAACACAAAAAACAACTGCTAAAATGGTCATTGAAATAATTTAAATGCGTTACTATTCTAAAATCAATAAGAGGTACTTAACTGCTGAGCATTCTTCATAAAATAACTTTAAGTTAAAAGATTACCTTTATCATCCCACTCGGCAATTACACCACGCTTGGATTGATCTACACATTTTGCTAACCATTCAGGATCATATGCAACACCGTGTTGGTCTAGAACATCTTGAGGTACGCCATCCCAAACATTTGGCATATTACCTTTATATCCTAAATCTGCAATACCGACTTTAGAAGTATAATAACCACAAACTGTTAAGTTTCTCATTAAAGCAAAAAACTGGATTTCAAGCGGTTGCTCATCTAAAGGCACTTCAGGGTCATGCCAACAAATTTGATCACATATCTGCTGTTGTTGTTCTAACGTCGCTAACTTAAATTCAATACCAAACTCCGTATTTGATTTATGATCTAACCACATCAAACCTCCTAAAAGAGTAGGTTTTAATTCTGGAATATCTTTTCCCATAAATTCCACAAATTCTGGAACATCTGCTTCTAATGGTCCTCCGTTTGGCTCTTGAGGTGGCAAAATCACAGTGCTTAAAACACCAACTGTTTCTAGTTCGTGGGCATTAAAAAGTTCTTCAGCATTCAATTTTTCAATTCGTTCTAACTCCTTTGGTGTTCGCCCGAAGTATTTTTCATCAACATTTGCCAAGGCTTCTTCCGAAGTAGAACCATCTGCTTTACAACCATGAAAAGCTAGTGCGGAAGCACCAGCACCAAGGATAATGGTTTGTATACTTTTTCTTCTATCCATGATTAAATATTTTGTTGTTTTAATTGTTCAATGATATAATCTGAAGCGCGCCATGACAAGGCCAAAATAGTCCAAGTACAGTTTTTATCTGCTTGTGATACAAATGGTCCTGCATCTACAATAAATACATTGTCCACATCATGTAATTGATTAAACTTATTTGTAACCGAAGTTTTTGGATCATCACCCATCCTCGTAGTTCCTACTTCATGGATAATTTGACCAGGAGCAAGCAAGCCATAATTACTTTCTTTTCCAGGTTTATCACCTAGAGGATGACCTCCCATATTATAAATTAACTCTTCAAAAGTATCTTGCATATGCTTAGCTTGTTTCTTTTCAAGATCAGACCATTTATAATTAAACTTAAGAACAGGAATACCATATTCATCAAGTGTAGTAGGGTCTATTTCACAATAATTATCTTTTCGAGCTATACCTTCACCTCTACCACCAAATCCAACAACTGATCCATAATACTTTTTAACATCTTCTCTTAAACTAGCACCATAACCTCCAACTTTCAAACCAAAGAATTTATTAAAATCATTAACATTAAAACCGAAACCATAATTAGGTTGCCCCATTCCACCCCAGACTTCAATGTGGTAACCACGAGGGAAATCAAGTTTTGAATTATCACCCCACCAAGGCGAATATACATGCATACCGCCTACACCGTCTTCGTTATAAGATGTTTTTCGATTCATTAAACCTGGTATAAAACCTGCAGCACTTGCACCAGTAGAATCATGTAAATATTTACCAACCAAATCGCTACTATTGCCCAATCCATTAGGATGCTGCTTGCTTTTTGAGTTTAACAATATTCTAGCAGAACTACAGGCAGAAGCTGCCAACACCACAACTTTTGACTTTAATTTATATTCTTTTCTATCCTCCTTATTAATATATGAAACACCAGTTGCTTTTCCTTCTTCATTTGTTGTTACTTCTCTAACCATGGCATTTACGTAAATTTTCACTTTACCACCGTTCTTTTGAGCGGGAAAAATTAAACAACTACCAGATGAAAAATCTGCATAAACAGAACAAGACCGAGAGCATTGGCCACAATAAAAACAGACTCCACGATCATTATTGATTCTTTTAGTTAACATAGACATTCTTGAAGGGATAACCGGAATGCCTGATTTTTTTGCTCCATTGATGTAAAAAAGCTCATGAAGTCTTGGTTTTGGCGGAGGAAGAAAAAATCCGTCTGGGTCATTCTCCATGCCCTCATTTGTTCCAAAAACTCCAATTAATTTATCAACTTTATCGTAGTAAGGTTTAACATCGTCATAGCCTATAGGCCAATCTTCACCCAATCCATCTCTTGTTTTTCCTTTAAAATCTTTCGGACCAAAACGAAGTGAAATTCGGCCCCAATGATTGGTTCTTCCGCCTAACATGCGTGAACGCCACCACTTAAACTCAGTACCCTCTTCAACTGTATAAGGTTCACCGTCCACTTCCCAATCACCGTATGACATGTCCCATTCTCCAAAAGCCCGGTCGGTTCCGGCACCTCTTCTTGGTGACTCGTAAGGCCATTTCATTTGAGTCATTGTTTTAGGATCTGCTGGGTCAAAATAAGGGCCAGCCTCCACTACTGCCACATTAAGGCCAGCATCGGCTAATTGTTTAGTTGCCATTCCACCTCCGGCTCCGGAGCCTACAATAATGACATCAAATTCCTCTGAATCTTCAATTATCTGCATGTTCTAATTTTTATAAAATTGATTTACTGAATCCTAGTCAATCTGTAAAATTCTTTACGATACTGACTCGGAGTACATCCTTTTGTTTTTTTAAATATTCTATTAAAATTGGCAATGTTGTAAAATCCACATTTATAGGCAATTTCAGATATTCCATCTTCTTCTTCAGCCAACATGCGAGAAGCGTTTTCAACCCTTACTTCATTCAAATATTCTACAAATGTTCTTTCTGTACTTTTCTTTACAAACCTATTGAAGGAAACTTTACTCATGTTCAACATACTTGACACTTGATCAAGTGTTATTTTACTGGCATAATTCTCTTGAATAAAATTGTAGAAGAGTTTAACTCTATTGCTATTGTCAAAATCACTTCTTGATGTTTGTGAAACCGATAACAAACGTTGATGTGATGTTGTTGAAAGGTCATAAAGAATGGAAAACATTTCTAAAAAATATTCTATCCCTTCTAGTTCTGAAACCTTCATAATACGAGGAGCAATTTTTTTTGCCTCACTTTTATCAAATAAAATACCATGAACCGACTTTTCCATCATTTCACGAAAAGGTTTCATGATACTACGTCTAGTTAAATTTTCTTCAAATAAATCGTTATGAAATTGAATCGTTACCTCATGGACGCTATTCTTACATTTATCCATTTTCCACCCATGGTATACATTTGGCCCTACTAAAACCAATTCATAGTTATCAACCTCTTCAATATTAAAACCAACTGTTCGTTGCATACCCTTTCCATCAAGAATGAAATTTAATTCTAGTTCAGGATGAAAATGAATAGGATAATCAAAGGTGTCTCTAAAGCGATCTATAACCAAAAAACTGTCTTGTGGAGACAGCGCTGTAATCTCTCTTTGATATTTTTTTAACATACGAAAACGTTTGAAATCTGATATTAATACTATTTTGTCATAAAAAACAACAAAATTTTTGACGTCTCAAAATAAATAATACCAATAAGCCCTAAAGTTTGTTAAAAATTCAAAGATTCTACAAATTAAATATCACAAAATTCAACATTAGCTACTGATTTTGTTTAGATAATAGTTAAATAAATTTTTAATATTCTCATTTTCAGATGTTTAGATTTAATTTAACACTAAATTTACTTTATTTAATAATAGTATAAGAGAATGATAATATAGTACAAGTTTTGTGCTACTAGTTTATATAATTTTATCAATTATGCAATGTGGACTCCTATTTCAGGATAAGCGAGCTGAACTATTTAACATAACTTAATTAATAACTCATGATTATGAAACAATCAAATGAACTTGGCCTATTTGCAAGGAGAACCAAGACCATGACATTGTTTAAAGCAGCCCAAGGGTTAGCTTTAGCTTTATTTATGGCTTTTGGAACTCAAGCAGTTCAGGCAAACAATTTTAATTTAGAAGAGTTAATTGCTTTTCAATCAACAGTGACCGGTACAGTTACTGATTCAGATGGAGCGCCGCTGCCTGGCGCCAACGTCATTGTACAAGGAACATCTAATGGTACACAAACTGATTTTGATGGTAACTACACTATTGATGCTGATGCTAATGCTACTTTAGTTTTTAGCTATGTGGGTTTCGCTACGCAAGAAATTTCAATCAACGGACAAAGCACTATAGATGTTAGCATGACAGAAGATGCTAATCAACTTTCTGAAGTTGTTGTCTTAGGTTATTCTTCACAAACAAGAGGGGATTTAACGGGATCTGTTGCCTCTGTTGATGTTTCAGAAGCAACTAAACAACCTTTAGTCAATGCTGCTGAAGCTTTAGAAGGTAGAGTTACTGGTGTAACAGTAACCAACACCGGATCACCTGGTGCGGCTCCGAAAATTGTGATACGTGGTTTCGGTACTAGCAACAATACAAACCCATTATATATTATTGATGGCGTTCAAACGGATAATGCCAATATCCTTAATAGTATTAACCCCGCGGATATTGATCAGATAAACGTTTTAAAAGATGGTGCTGCAGCAATTTATGGTGCAAGAGCATCCAATGGGGTTGTAATTATTACTACAAAGGGTGGTGGTTATAATCAAGAAAAGCCAATCGTTTCTTTTGATATGTACACTGGTTTTTCAAGAGCTAATAACACTCCTGATTTACTAAATGCTCAGCAACATGGTGACATGATTTTTCAAAGTCTATCAAATGATGGGGCTACAGTAACTCATCCTCAATACGGTAGTGGAGCAACAGCGGTTGTACCATCTTCATTGATTGATTATAGTAGAGTGGTTTCTTATGACCCTATTACTAGAGCGCCAAGAGGTGCTACAGTTGCTCCTGGAGGAACTGATTGGATTGACGCTATAAGCCAAGACGGAGCTACACAAAATGTAGCTGTTTCAGTTTCAAACGGTGGAGAAACTGGTAGATACTTTTTATCTGCTAACTATCTGAACAGAGAAGGTATTCAATTAGCTACTGGTTTTAAACAAGGAACTACTAGATTAAATTCTGAGTTTAAGATTGGAGACAAAGTGACTATTGGAGAGCATATGAACATATCGTTTTCTAATCAAGCTAACAATACTAGTCGTGTAAACGATGCCTTGAGAATGAGTCCAATTATACCTGTTTACGATGATGAAGGTGATTTCACAGGTACTGGGGGACCAGGCTTAAGCAACACAAGAAGCCCAGTTGCTCAATTACTTAGAGCAAGTGATGACTATAATAAAATCTTAAGAGCTTTTGGGGATATCTATTTAGCTGCGGAAATTTACGAAGGTCTAACATTTAAAACTACGTTTAGTGGAAATGTTGAATCATTCAACCAAAGAAGATTTCAAGCTTTAGATCCTGAACATATTGAGCCTTTAAGTACGAATACATTATTCGAACAAAGCATTCAAAACTTTAACTGGACTTGGAATAACACATTGAACTACAGCAAAATATTTGGTGATCATAACTTAAATGTTTTAGTTGGTTTAGAAGCAGTTGAAGAAGGTAGTAAAGGAAATCAAATCAGTAGAAACGGTTTTCTGTTTGAAACACCAGATTTCTATTTACTAAACAATGGTAGCGGAACACCAAACGTTGATTTTGCCTTTGACGGAGAGAATTCTTTATTCTCAATCTTCGGAACAGCAAATTACTCTTTTGCTGGTAAATATTTTGCTACAGTAACTGTGCGTAATGATAAGTCATCTCGTTTCCTTGGAGATAATCAAAGTCAAACCTTCCCATCATTCAGTGCTGGTTGGTTAATTAGTGATGAAGATTTCTTTCCAAAAGACGGTTTCGTAAGCAGATTGAAGTTAAAAGGATCTTGGGGACAATTAGGTAATCAAACTTTACCTGCCAATAACCCAACTATTAACATCTCATCACTGAATGAGCAATTAGCAAATTATTCGTTGAATGGAAGTACAATTTCTACTGGAGCAATTTTAGCTACGGTTGGTAATCCTAATTTGAAATGGGAAACTTCTCAAACAACAAACTTTGGTATTGAAGCTGGTTTGTTTGATAATGAAGCATTCATTTCATTTGAAGTATTTGATATTGATACAAAAGACTTAATTACAAGAAACAATAGTTTAATCAGTACAACAGCTATTGACGCTACTGCTCCACTTGTAAATCTTGGTGATATTCAAAATACAGGTTTTGATTTAGGTATCGGTTATAACCATTCTACAGATTACGGTTTAAACTATGGTATTCAAGCAAATATTTCTAAATATAAGAATGAGGTAAAAAGCCTTATTAGTGATTTCCAAGTTGGTAGAACTGACTTAAGAGGTGGTGCTGTTACTAGAACTCAAGTAGGTAGAGCAATTTCTGAGTACTACGGTCGCGAAGTAACTGGTTTTGATGACAATGGTAGATTTACTTACAGAGATGTAAATGGTGACGGAGTAATTGATGACGAAAATGACAGAACGTTTATTGGTTCACCTCATCCAGATTTTACTTATGGTATTAATCTTAGTGCAGACTACAAAGGTTTTGATATAAGCATGTTCTTTTCAGGATCTCAAGGTAATGACGTATATAACTATGAAAAAATCTTTACTGATTTTCCAACGTTCTTTAATGGTAACAGAAGTGCAAGAGTCTTAGATTCTTGGACACCTTCTAATACCAACGCTACTTTACCTGCTTTAAGCCAAACTATTCAAAATGCAGAGACACAACCTAATTCTTATTTCGTTGAGGACGCATCCTTTTTAAGAATGAAGAATCTACAAATAGGGTATACATTTCCAGAAAATATTGCAAGTACTTTAGGAATGACCAATTTAAGGTTATATGTTCAGGGTACGAACTTATTTACTATTACTGGTTATGAAGGTTTTGATCCTGAAGTCATCTCAAATGACAACTTGTCTTTAGGAGTTGATTTTGGCAATTTCCCGTTAGCCCAAATATTTACAGTTGGTATTAACACAAAATTCTAAAAAAATGAAAAAGAAGTTTATTTATTGTTTTACACTATTAGCCTTAATAATTGGCTGTAGTGACGATTTTACAGACAAACCTGCGGTTGGTGCACTGAGTGATGCTGCATTAGCTAATGAACAAGGTGTAGACCTATTATTGGTCGGAGCCTATTCAGCGCTGGATGGAATTCGAAATAATCAAGGTGCAGCTGACTGGACTGTAAGTGGAGACAACTGGTGGTTTGATGTTATTGCTGATGATGCTCATAAAGGTAGTACAGATGGTGACCAAGCTGATTTATTTTTAATTGAAACTTATGATTGGACTAGTGCTAATCCATATTTCTTTGGAAAATGGAACGGATTATTTGCAGGAGTGAATAGAGCAAATGCTGTTATTTCTTTAATCGCTTCTTTAGAAGATGGAGATTTTAGTTCTCAGCTTGCACAAGCTCGTTTTTTAAGAGGTCATTTTAATTTTGAACTTCAAAAAATATTCGGAAATGTTCCTTACATCTCTGAAGAAAATTTTGCAGCCACAGAATTCAATCAACCTAATCCAGGAGCAATTTGGGAACAAATTGAGGCTGACTTTCAATATGCAGTTGATAACTTACCTGCATCTCAAGCTGATATAGGTAGACCTAATTCTTGGACTGCCAAAGCCTTTTTAGGTAAAGCCCATTTGTTTCAATCTGATTGGAGTGCTGCATTAAGCTTACTTCAAGATGTAATCAATAATGGACCTTATGCTCTGAACGCAGAATTTCTTGACAATTTTAGCCTTGCTGGTGATAATAGTTCAGAATCAGTATTTGCAATTCAATATACTACTGACTCAGGTCAATCATTTAATGGTAACAGAGGTGGAACATTAAACTTTCCAAACCCTGGTCCTTTTGGATCATGTTGTGGTTTTTACCAACCTTCTCAAGATTTAGTAAATGCATATCAAGTTGATGCTGGTGGGTTACCACTATTAGATACGTTTAATCAAAATGATGTTGCCAATGACTATGGAGTTGAAAGCGCAGATGCTTTTACTCCTGAAGCTGGTTTATTAGACCCGAGATTAGACTATACTGTTGGTCGTAGAGGAATAGATTATAATAACTATGGTGCAATGGTTGGTAAAGACTGGATTAGAGCAAGTTTTGCTGATATTTCTGGACCTTATCTACCTAAAAAGAATGTATACCAAGCTGGTGAATCTGGAAATCAAGGAACTGGTGCTTGGGGACAACAACACTCGGGTATTAATTATCATATCATGAGATATGCTGATGTTTTACTTATGGCTGCTGAAGCTGCTGTTGAAACAGGTGATTTAGGTACTGCACTTAATTACGTCAACGAGGTTAGAAATAGAGCTAAAAATATGACATACGTTCAAAACGAAGCTGGCGATGCTAATGCAGCTAATTACTTAGTTGAACCATATGCTTCTTTCGGTGATGCTGACACTGCAAGAAAAGCCGTTCGCTTTGAAAGAAGACTAGAGTTAGCTATGGAAGGACATCGTGTTTTTGACCTCAGAAGATGGGGCAATACTGTTGAAATCTTAAATGCTTATGTTCAAAGTGAAGCAAGAACCATTGAAAATTTTGGTCAAAAAGCAAATAGCTATAGTGCGAATTTGGATTTATTACCAATTCCATTAACAGCAATTGATTTAAGTGGTGGTGCACTAACACAAAATCCAGGATTTTAAAAATTAAGTTTAGTTGAGTTTTATTAGTTTAAGTTAAGCTGCAACGGACAGGGCATTTCATAAGTGCCCTGTTTTTTTTTGCTTATCACTTTACATCTTTTTAAATTTATATCTACAAAAACCTGCTATGAAATTACGCTTTCATCAATTCTTTATTTTCTCATTAATTCTATTGTTGCTAAACAATTGCAGTGATGAAAAGGACAAAATCGTTAGTTCCGAAAATGCTATTTTTAATAAATTAAACCATAAAAAAACTGGCATTGATTTTTCGAACAATCTCCAAGAAAATGACTCCTTAAACTATTTTACTTATGCCTATGTTTATATGGGCGGAGGTGTTTCTGCAGGAGACATAAATAACGACGGGTTGACTGACCTATATTTCACCGGAAACATGGTCCCCAACAAACTATTTTTAAACAAAGGAAATCTACAGTTTGAAGACATTTCAGAAACCGCCGGTGTTCAAGGTGATTCAAGATGGTATACAGGTACCACTATGAACGATGTTAACAATGATGGGTTTTTAGATATTTATGTATCAGTTGGTGGAAAATATGGGCCTAAGGAAAATCAACTATTCATCAATAATGGAGATAACACCTTTAGTGAACAAGCAGAAAACTATAATATCGCAGACCCAAGCAATAGCGTTCAATCTACCTTTTTTGATTATGATTTAGATGGAGATTTAGATTTATATGTGGCTAATTATCCACCAACTCCATTTAATGCCCCAAACTATTTTTATGCCTTTAAACAAAAGTTTCCTAAAGAACTTGAAACTGATCGTCTTTTTAGAAATGATGGCAATACATTTACAGATGTAACTGAAGTAGTAGGTATAAAGACCTTTGGACTTTCTCTTAGTGCAACCATCGGAGATCTAAACCAAGATGGATGGCCTGATATCTATGTATCCAATGATTTTAGCACTCCAGACTATTATTTTTCAAATAATCAAGACGGGACTTTTTCTGAAGTTTCACGATTATCTATGAAGAACACCTCTTTTTATGGGATGGGCGTAGATATAGCAGATTTTAACAATGATCAATTACTCGACATTCTTCAAGTTGATATGACTGCGCAAATTAACCGAAGAGCTAAAGCTAACATGGCTAGTATGAATCCTGATTTGTTTTGGAGTACAGTCAATTCTGGGTTCAATTACCAATATATGCAGAATAGTCTTCAATTGAATAATGGAAATCTTTTGGACTCCATACCTGATTTTAGTAATATCTCAAGAATTGCTGGAGTTTCTTCAACAGATTGGAGTTGGGGACCGTTAATTGCTGATTTAGACAATGATGGATGGAAAGACATATTTATATCAAACGGTACAAGACGTGAAATTAACAACAGAGACTTCTTTTTGGAAATTGAAAAGAAAGGACTTCCAAAAGATAGTACACTACAAAAAACATTGGCCATACCCTCCGAAAAAATAGATAACTACGCCTTAAAAAATAATAAAGACCTCACTTTTAGTAAAATGAATTCTGAATGGGGCATTGAGCATAAAGGCTTTTCTAACGGCAGTATTTATGTAGATTTAGATAATGATGGCGACCTTGAGATAATCACTAATAACATTGATGATTTTGCCACTGTTTTTGAAAACAAAAGTGCTACGAGTAACAATCACCTCACCTTGTCTTTTAAAGGAACTAAAACCAATAAATTTGGAATTGGCACCAAAACAACTCTTTATGCGAAAGATTTAACACAATACCAAGAGATGACACTGACAAGAGGTTTTCAGTCATCAGTCGCACCAAAAATCCATTTTGGACTTGGAGAAATTACTCAAATTGATTCCGTTCAAGTTGTTTGGCCTGATGGACAAATCCAAATTTTAAAAGATTTAGCCAGTAATCAACTAATCCAAGTTGACTATTCGAATTCAAATAAAACCCAAGAATTAAATCAAAAGAATGTAAATAAGCTATTTAAAACAGTAAACGATAAAGCGACAATTGCAGAACACAGGCATATTGAGAATCTATACAATGATTTTCAAGAAGAAATTTTATTACCTCATCAAACTTCCATGTTTGGGCCTAATATCGCAGCAGGAGATTTAAATGGTGACAAAAAAGAAGATTTAATCATAGGAGGCTCAGCCCAAAACATTACAAGCATATATCTACAAACTCAAGATGGTTTTAAAAAATCTGACACCGACGCTTTTAGATTAGATAGTGCTTCCGAGGATATGGGAATCCACATTTTTGATGCAGAAAATGATGGAGACAATGATATTTATATTGTTAGCGGCGGTAATGAATTTGCGCCAAACTCAAAAGAACTTCAAGATAGACTATATATTAATAATGGGAGTGGAACATTCTCAAAGTCCAAATCAGCCTTACCTGAAATGATTACAAGTGGCTCTAGAGTGCATAGTCATGATTTTGACAAAGATGGAGATTTAGATTTATTTGTTGCGGGAAGACTCGTACCCGGTAATTATCCCTCACCTGCTAATAGTTATATATTAGAAAATGTAAGCTCTAGTAAGGGTATAAAATTCGTAAACGCCACAAATAAAATTGCTCCGTTTTTAGAAAAAATGGGGATGGTAACAGATGCCCTTTGGACTGATTTTGATAATGATGGTTGGACCGATTTAATTCTAACCGGGGAATGGATGCCAATAACTGTGTTGAAAAATGATGGAGGGTATTTTAAAAATGTTTCTGAACAAGTTAAAACAAACGACTCTCGTGGATGGTGGTTTAGTATAGAAGAGGGTGATTTTGATAATGATGGGGATAAAGATTATTTGGTAGGTAATTTAGGATTAAACTATAAATACAAAGCCAATGAAAAAGAAACCTTCGATATTTATTTTAATGACTTTGACAACAATAGTACCAATGACATTGTATTGAGTTATTACAATGAAGGAGAACAATTTCCGGTTAGAGGAAGAGAATGTACCTCTCAACAAATGCCGGGAATAAAAGAAAAGTTTAAAGACTACGAGTCTTTCTCAAATGCAACCTTAAACGACGTTTACGCGAAAGACGTCCTTGAAGAATCGTTGCATTATCAGGTGAAATCATTTGCAAGTGTTTATATGGAGAATAAAAACGGAACGTTTGTTTTACATAAACTGCCAAATTTAGCGCAATTGTCGTCTATCAATCAGATTGAAATTGAAGACTTTGATAAAGACGGTAACTTAGATGCTTTGGTTGTCGGAAATCTCTACAGCTCAGAAGTTGAAACACCTCGTAATGATGCTAGTAATGGTTTGTTTTTAAAAGGTGGTGGCAATGGAGGTTTTGAACCAATAACCGCGTTAGAAAGTGGCTTCTACGCTCCAAGTGACGTAAAAGACATGTCTAAGATTACTATAAAAGGCAAAGAGTATTTTGTGATTGCTAAGAATTCTGATTACTTGCAATTCGTTGAAATAATTAAGAAAGAATAAACTAAAGGAATTATCTAGAAAAGAAAAATCCCGATACTAAAGCATCGGGATTTTTTTGTGGGCGCTGAGGGATTCGAACCCCCGACCCCCTCGGTGTAAACGAGGTGCTCTGAACCAACTGAGCTAAGCGCCCTAATTTGATTTCTCAATTAAGGAGTGCAAATATAGCACCATTTTTTCTTTACCTAAAACAAATCCGAAGAAAAAATTAAACTACTTCTGCTACAACAAAAGTACTACCTCCGATATATATAAAATCTCCATTTTCAGCCGCTTCTTTTGCGCTTTTGTATCCTTTCTTGACAGAGCCAAAAGATTTTCCTTTTAGTTTAAAAGATTCAGCAACATGTTTTAATTTTTTCTCGCATAGTCCCCTTGGAACATTAGGCTTCACAAAATAATAACAAGCATCAACCGGAAAAAGAGGCAATATTTGACCTAAATCTTTATCCTTAACAACCCCAAGGACAATATGTAGTGTATTAAATTTCTCATTTGAAATTTGTTTCAATACTAATTGTAGTCCTTCTTTATTATGAGCCGTATCACACACGACCATTGGTTCTTCTTGAATTTTTTGCCACCTACCTAACAAACCTGTATTCGGTACAACCTTTCTTAATCCATTCTGTATATCTACCTCTTCAATTTCAAATCCTCTTAAATTCTTTAATGTGGCTAGAACACCACTAATGTTTCTTTGCTGGTATTTTCCAAGTAAATCAGTTTGGTATACCACTTTTTCCTCCTTATCCGCAAAAGTAATTCTAGATTTCAATTGAGTGGCTATGAGCTTAAAAATCAACTCCAATTCCGATTGAGTTTCACTTATTACAACGGGTACTTTTCTTTTAATAATCCCCGCTTTTTCTAAAGCGATTTTCTCAATAGTATCACCTAAAATATCAACATGATCCAAACCTATATTTGTGATTAAAGAAACTTCAGGAGTAATAATATTTGTAGAATCTAATCGCCCTCCTAAACCAACTTCAATAATTGCAATATCAACTTTTTCTTTTGCAAAAAAATCGAAGGCCATGCCTACAGTCATTTCAAAAAAAGAGAGTTGATGGTATTTTAAATAGGTATCGTTGTTTTGAATAAAGTCTACAACAAATTTCTTGCTGATTTTTTGTCCATTAATTTTTATCCGTTCCCTAAAATCCTTTAAATGAGGTGACGTATAAAGACCAACCTTATAGCCTGCTTCTTGTAAAATAGAAGCTAACATATGACAGCTCGAACCTTTACCATTAGTTCCTGCTACATGAATACTTTTAAATTTTTTCTCAGGTTTGTTTAATTGAAAAGAGAAGTTTTCAATATTATCCAACTTATTTTTCAATGCTGAAACCCCTTTCTGCTGGTACATTGGAAGTTGGGCAAACATCCAATTTACAGTCTCTTTATAGGTCACTACTGTCCTAGTTTAAAATTAACCACTACAAAACCTATTTGTTGAGAAGGAGCGTTTGAATCTAAATTCCATTTGTGCATAAAAGCCGTCTTTCTTGCAGGTTCTAGCAAACAAGGAGCGCTATTTGTGGTACCTTTCACGCCTGGTGTTGCTTTGATAACTTTACCATTTCTATCAACAATTATTTTAACCACAACCCTACCGTCTTCATTACATTCTTGTTGTACTTTTCCTTTAGTAACCAGAGAACGCCCACTTAAACCATAACCTCCAGTTCCTGTTCCACTGCCAGGAGCCCCATAATAAGTTGTTGCGTAAGGGTTTCCATCAGGTTGTCCTTTATCTCCAGCTTTATCATCATTACCTTCGCTACCTGAAGCCGTACCATCAGATTTTCCAATACCGCCCATCATAGCATCTAATTTCTTCTTTTTTGCTTCTTGCTCTTTTTTTAGGCGTTCCTCTGCATCTCTTCTTTCTTGTGCTTTTCTTTGTGCTTCAGCTTTTACTTTTGCAGCCTCGGCGTCAGCTTTTCTCTTTGCCTCCTTCTGCTGTCTTATTCTTATAGATTCTTCGCTCTCTTGGGTTAAAACCTTTTCTGTTGGCTGCTCTTTTACAACTTCATCAACAACTTCTTCAACTTCTTCTTCAACTTCTTCTTGAATTTGCTCAGCTTCAGCTGGGGGCTCAGGAATATCTAAAGGTTCTGACTTAATTTTTTCTTGTGGCTGTTGTTCACCGCTACCAAATTCCATTGTTCCAAAATTCACAGCAATACCGCTCTCTTCAGGTGGGTCTAAATAAGTAAGACCAATATAAAAAAGCAAAAGAAGGAGTACACTTAACAACAATGTTGTTAGTGTAAAGGATTTTTTCTTGTGTCTCGTATCTAAAAAGGACATTTGTCAATTTAGTTTTAAAATCTCGAATCGCTAATTTGTTATATTTCTGCTGATTTTCTAAAAATCAGAATCAATCATTAGCTTAAGTCTAAATAATCTTTGTAAGAGAACTGTGAACGAAAAAGAAAATTGATTTACTATTGCCGACTCAACGCTTGATGAGCATTATTTGGGTCTAACTGCCAAAATAACCTTATAATTATTTCTGTTGGCAATATCCATTACGTTTACAGCTTCTTTAATAGCCACGCTTTCTTCTGCTCTAAGAATAATTGTAGGTTTTTCTTGACCTTCAAGTGCTTTTCTTAATTCAATTTCAATGTATTCTCCGTTAATCTGCTCGTTATTGACATAATACTTCAAATTCTTGTCAATAGTTACTGATACATTTTGTGTGTTCGTTGATTTACCTTTTGCTTTTGGTAGTAGTAAATCCAATGCGTTAGGCGCATTAGAGGTCAGCATAAAAAAGACTAACAATAGAAAAACTATATCTGTCATTGACGACATACTAAAGTCAGGGCTTACCTTGTTTCTTCCTTTAAGTTTCATAAATCTTTTCTAGATTGGTTCATTTAAAAGATCTAAAAACTCAACAGCGTTAGCCTCCATTTTATGTACAATCTTATCTGTTCTATTGACCAAATGATTATATCCTATATAAGCAATAATACCTACAATCAAGCCCGCTACTGTGGTAGTCATTGCGGTATAAATACCTGATGCTAATGAACCCATTTCTGCTTGGCCTCCACTGCTCGCCATTTGATGGAAAGCTAAAATCATACCAATAACAGTACCTAAGAAACCTATCATCGGTGCAGCACCAGCAACAGTTGCTAGGATATTTACATTCTTCTCTAATTTATAAACTTCGAGAGTACCTGCGTTTTCAATTGCAGTATTGATATCATCTAATGGCTTACCAATTCTTGAAACTCCTTTTTCCGTGAGTCTAGCAACCGGTGAATCCGTCTGAGCGCATAACAATTTTGCAGCATCTAACTTACCACCCATAACATGGTCGCGTATTTGATTCATGAAGTTTTTATCAATCTTTGAAGCGGAATTTAGTGCAAATGTTCTTTCAAAATAGATATAAAGTGCAACGAACAAAAGCACAAAAAGTATAACGACAATTATAGTACTTGCAGCACCTCCGTTTAAGATTAAATCTACTACGGATAAAGTCTTTTCTTCGGATATAGATTCAGCTAAATCTTCAGAAGTTATTTGGTCTTGAAATAAAATCATAAGTGGTCCCCAATTTTTATTGTCTTTATAACGGGGATTTCCTTAGAAAATTATATCTAAAAAATAAAATCACGCATGGCAATAAAGACTACTGCTCCAGAAACGAAACCAACGAAGGCCAACCATGCAATTTTCTTTAAGTACCAGAAAAAATCTATTTTCTCCATCCCCATAGCAACTACACCAGCAGCGGATCCTATAATTAACATACTACCACCAGTTCCTGCGGAATAAGCTATGAAATGCCATAAAGGATTATCACCTGTCTCGGAGAACATACCAATACTTGCCGCAACCAGAGGCACGTTATCTATGACCGCAGATCCAATACCTAATAACATTACTACGATATCTGTTTGAGGAATGGCCTCGTTTAAACTTTCGGCATAATTAAATAAAATACCTAAAGACTCTAAGGCTGCAACTGCGAGTAGAATTCCTAAAAAGAAAAGGATACTAGGCAACTCAATTTTAGTAAGTGCCGAGTGCACTGGACTATGATGAGCAGCTTCATGATGTTCGTCATTAATAGCCGAACTAATACTGAATTTTGCATTACTATAAATTTCGGCAAATGTGGCTACAATTGCTAAAGATAACATCATACCTACGTAAGGTGGTAAATGGGTAATTGTTTTAAAAAATGGCACAAAAACAATTGCTCCTAACCCTAAATAAAGCATGGTAGAACCGTACTTAGATTTTGAACCACCTGCATTTTCATCTATCTCAACTTCACCACTAAAAACCTTAAAACGACTAGCAATAACTGTGGGAACAATCATACATACAATTGAGGGAACCAATACACGCATTACTAATGAACCGGCCTCTACTTTACCTGCAATCCATAACATGGTAGTGGTCACATCACCAATTGGTGACCACGCACCACCCGCATTAGCATTTATTATTATCAAGCCCGCAAACCACAAGCGCGTTTCACGGTCTTTAATTACTTTTTGTAAGATGGTAATCAAAACAATTGTTGCCGTTAAATTGTCTATGATAGCCGAAAGAATAAAGGCCAAAATTGAAAAAATCCAAAGTAACTTTCGTTTACTCCTTGTCTTTATATAACCTTTGATGGCGGCAAATCCGTCAAAATAGTCAATGATTTCAACTATTGTCATTGCTCCCAAAAGAAAAACTAAAATCTCTGCCGTTTTACCTAAATGATGGAGTAGGATTTCATCAATATGAGTTGGTACTAACTTTTTAAGTTCCGCATTTACTTCAAACACGTCCATATGCGTAAGCGCAATTACAGCCCATAAAATGGCCATCATCGCCAAAGCAGGAATCAATTTATCTATTTTGAGATTGTGTTCTAAGGTAATAGCCAGATATCCAGCCAGAAAGACAATAATTACTATAGTTTCCATTAATTAGTTGGTTTTGTAGATATGTTAATTATTTCTTGAAAATCAAAATTTCATATATCAATTTCAAGATAAGTTAAATATAGGAATTGGAAAAAAGAACTCCCAATGTGAGCCCTAATTTTTCACTTATTAAATAATTCTTGTATTTTATCCAAAAACCTTAAAGAATTCATACTCAAAACGTATCTTTGAGCAAATTTTTTATCTTATTCTCAGCATTATGGACTTTACCCTTTCAGAAGAGCAGTTAATGATACAAGAAGCGGCAAGAGACTTTGCTCAAAACGAATTGTTACCAGGAATTATTGAACGCGATGATGCTCAAAAATTTCCAGCTGAACAAGTGAAAAAAATGGGTGAACTTGGTTTTCTTGGAATGATGGTGGATTCCAAATATGGAGGGAGTGGATTAGATACCCTATCATATGTTTTAGTTATGGAAGAGCTTTCTAAAATTGACGCTTCATCATCTGTAATTGCTTCTGTAAATAACTCTCTAGTTTGTTGGGGGTTAGAAACTTTTGGAAATGACCATCAGAAAGAAAAATACCTTACAAGACTTGCTTCTGGTGAAATTATTGGAGCCTTCTGTCTTTCAGAACCTGAAGCTGGTAGTGATGCAACTTCTCAAAAAACAACGGCAATTGACAAAGGAGACCATTACATCATTAATGGCACAAAAAATTGGATTACCAACGGAAACTCGGCGGAAGTATACTTAGTTATTGCACAAACAGATGTCGAAAAAGGTCATAAAGGCATCAATGCCATAATTGTTGAAAAAGGAATGGAAGGTTTTGAAATAGGGCCTAAGGAAAACAAATTAGGTATTAGAAGCAGCGATACGCATTCATTACTTTTCAATGATGTCAAGGTACCAAAAGAAAATAGAATTGGTGATGATGGTTTTGGATTCAAATTCGCAATGAAAACATTAGCCGGAGGAAGAATCGGTATTGCCGCGCAGGCACTTGGCATTGCAGCTGGTGCTTATGAACTAGCTTTAAAATATTCCAAGGAACGTAAGGCTTTTGGAACTGAAATTGCAAATCATCAAGCTATTGCTTTTAAACTAGCCGATATGCATACCAAAATTCAAGCTGCGAGACATTTGGTATATAAAGCAGCTTGGGATAAAGACAATAATAAAAATTATGATTTGTCTGGAGCCATGGCTAAATTATATGCTGCGGAAACCGCAATGGAAGTTGCCGTGGAAGCTGTTCAAATTCATGGAGGTAATGGCTTTGTCAAAGACTATCATGTAGAACGTTTAATGCGCGATGCTAAGATTACTCAGATTTATGAAGGCACCTCAGAAATTCAAAAAATTGTTATTTCTCGAAGTATCTTAAAAGATTAAATATCAACACCCCCTAAAAAGAGGGGGTTCTTTTTAATAATTCTATATTATAACAAATCCAACGGGGTTATTTAGAGTACTCTACTTCTCTATTATTCTCATTTCAGTTCAGCCACGGATTCGATTTAGCGTTAGCTCTTATTTTTACTTTCAAATTATCATTTTCGCAATTTAGCATGCTCTTAATTTTGAATTTGAATAATATTTAGTAATCAATTCTAGTACTTGATGATTATGCAGAATTTACTTTAAAACCGTGAATTTAATTTATCAATTATGATATTTTTGAAGAAATACCATAATGATGAAGCCAGAAAAACAAGGATTATATTTACCTGAATTTGAACATGATAATTGTGGAGCAGGCTTCATTTGTAGTCTTCAAGGAAAAAAGTCAAATGATATTATTCATAAGGCCCTTGAGATTTTGGATAAACTAGAACACAGAGGCGCTGTAAGTTCTGATGGTAAAACTGGTGATGGGGCTGGTATTCTCATAGACATTCCGCATGATTTTTTTGAGAACACTTGTGAATTTGAATTACCTCAAGCAGGAAATTATGCCACTGGTAATGTTTTTCTTCCTCAAAAAGAAAATCAGCGCGATTTCTGCATAAAAACGTTTGAAGAAAATATCGAGAAGCAAGGTCTAACCTTATTAGGATGGCGTAAGGTACCTGTAAATAAATCGGTTCCAGGTCGTATAGCTGCTGAAACCGAACCCTTTGTAAAACAAGTTTTCATTGGAAAAGGCGATACCATAGATGATTTTCAATTTAACTTAAAACTTTTTATTGCTAGAAAGGTAACGGAACATGAAATCAACATTTCTAAATTATCTCAAAGTCAATTCTTTTATATTCCAAGTCTTTCACAAAAAATTATAATTTTTAAAGGCTTATTAGTGCCAACTGATATTAGTAGGTATTATGAAGATTTATTAGACCCTAGAGTGGTCACTAGGCTTGCTTTAGTACACCAACGTTTTTCTACTAATACATTTCCAACTTGGGATTTAGCTCAACCATTCCGATATATGTGCCATAATGGTGAAATAAATACTTTAAGAGGTAATGTTGCACGAATGCACTCAAGAGAAGAACTTTTAAAAAGTGATTGGTTTGGTGATGAAATCAAAAACATCATTCCAACAGTTCTGCCGGGTAAGTCTGATTCCGCCAGCATGGATATGGTAGTTGAACTTTTATTGATGACAGGACGTTCGTTACCTGAAGTAATGATGATGCTAGTTCCTGAAGCATGGGAGAAGAATACTGAAATGTCTGAATCCAAAAGGGCATTTTACGAATATAATTCTTGTTTGATGGAACCATGGGATGGACCTGCATCTATTCCTTTTACTGATGGTAATTATATCGGTGCCGTTTTAGACAGAAATGGTTTACGTCCGAGTCGATACTCAGTTACTAAAAAAGGATATGTGATCATGTCTTCTGAAACAGGTGTTGTAGACATCATGCCTAAAGATATTGAATACCACGGGAGATTAGAACCTGGAAAAATGTTTTTGGTTAACATGGAAGAGGGTCGAATCATCAATGATGAAGAGGTTAAAGAAGCTATTGCTGCCAAACATCCTTATAAGAAATGGTTAAAGAACAACCTAGTACATTTAAAGGAGATACCATACAATGACTGTCCAGTTTTCTATGGTGAGTTTCCATTAGAGACAAGAAGAGCTGCTTTTGGTTATACCCAAGAAGATATCAATACCATTATCATGCCTATGGCAGCAAATGGCAAAGAACCTATTGGCTCAATGGGTGCAGATACTCCAATAGCAGTGCTTTCTGAACGCCCGCAACTCATATATAATTATTTTAAGCAGTTATTCGCTCAAGTCACTAACCCGCCCCTTGACGGTATTCGTGAAGAATTGATAACTGATATTAGTTTAACACTCGGTAGTGACCACAATATTTTTGAGTTTAGTGAAGAACATTGTCGTAAACTTAAAATTCAAAACCCGGTAATTTCTAAGGAAGATTTAGATAAAATCAAAAACTATGATGTTAGCCCAGATTATAAGGTAACTTCTATTTCAACATTGTACGAAATATCAAAAGGTCATAACGGTCTTGAAGAAGCCTTAAATTCCATTTTGAATCAGGCTTCAAAAGCTGTTGATGAAGGAACTAATATCATTATTCTTTCTGATCGTATGGTAAGCTTAGAAATGGCTGCTATTCCAGCTTTGTTGTCGTGTTCTTTTGTGAATAGTGGTTTGAGAAAGCTCGGAAAAAGATCACGATTAAGCATTATTGTTGAGTCGGCTGAGCCTAGAGAAGTTCACCATTTTGCATTGCTTTTTGGATTCGGTGCCAGCGCTATTAATCCATACTTAGTGAATGAAATAATAGGCGAACAAATTCAAGAGAATACTATCACAGAATACACTTTTGATGATGCCATTAAAAACTACAATAAGGCCGTAGGAAAAGGTATTTTAAAAGTGATGAATAAAATTGGGATATCTACCTTAAACTCTTATCGTGGTTCTCAATTATTTGAATGTATTGGTATTAACACCAAAGTAGTTGACCAATATTTCCCTAATACACCAACTAGAATTCAAGGTATAGGTCTTTACGAGATTGAAAAAGAGATTGCTAAAAGACATGGTAAAGCCTTTAAACGTAAAAAAGTTGATGGAAGTTTAGAGCTTGAAATGGGTGGAGAATATAGATGGAGACGTGATGGAGAAAAACACATGTTCAATCCATTAAGCGTTGCTAAACTACAGAAAGCAGTTCGTAACAATGAAAAAACGACTTACAAAGAATACTCATCATTGGTTAATGAGCAGTCTAAGAATCTAATGACTATTAGGGGCTTATTCGAATTTTCTAACTATGACCCTATTCCTTTGGAAGAAGTAGAACCATGGACGGCCATAGTAAAAAGATTTAAAACTGGAGCAATGTCTTATGGAAGTATCAGTAAAGAGGCCCATGAGAATTTAGCTATTGCCATGAACCGTATTGGAGGTAAAAGCAACTCTGGTGAAGGTGGAGAAGATGCAGAACGGTTTTATAAAAATCAATCGGGTGATTGGCGTAATAGTGCAATTAAACAGGTAGCTTCTGGTCGTTTTGGAGTTACTTCAAACTACTTGACCAATGCCCAAGAGATTCAAATAAAAATGGCGCAGGGTGCTAAACCAGGTGAAGGAGGACAATTACCTGGCCCTAAAGTAAATCCTGATATTGCCAAAACTAGAAATTCAACCCCATATGTTGGTTTAATTTCACCACCACCACATCATGATATTTACTCAATTGAAGATTTGTCTCAGTTAATTTTTGATTTAAAATCTGCAAATCGAGAAGCTAGAGTGAATGTTAAATTAGTATCAGAGGTAGGTGTAGGCACAGTCGCAGCTGGAGTGGCCAAGGCAAAGGCAGATGTTGTTCTCATTTCTGGATTTGATGGCGGTACTGGTGCCTCACCGCTTACCTCTTTAAAACACGCTGGACTACCATGGGAATTAGGTATTGCAGAAGCACAACAGACCTTAGTACTAAATGATTTAAGAAACCGAATTGTTTTAGAGTGTGATGGACAATTAAAAACCGGAAGAGATGTGGCTGTTGCTTGCCTTTTAGGAGCCGAAGAGTTTGGTTTTGCCACCGCTCCATTAGTAGCTTCAGGTTGCATAATGATGCGCGTGTGTCATCTAAACACATGCCCTGTTGGTATTGCTACTCAAAACCCAGAATTACGTAAAAAATTCAAAGGTAAACCTGAACATGTAGTCAATTACATGTACTTCGTTGCGCAAGAGTTACGCGAGATAATGGCAAAACTGGGCTTTAGAACTATTGATGAAATGGTTGGTCAAGTTCAAAAACTAGATAGAAAAAAAGCAATTGACCATTATAAGTCGGCCGGAATTGACTTAACACCAATTCTATATCAAGTTGATGTACCCGAAGGAACCAAATTTTATAATACTGAAGACCAAATTCATAACATTGAAAAATCAATTGAATTTGAAATTATAGCAAAGGCTCATCCGTCATTATTTAGAAAGGAAAAAACATCCTTGGATTTTGAAATTAAAAATACTGATAGGGCTGTTGGTGCAATAATTAGTAATGAAATATCCAAGATATACGGTGCCGAGGGTTTACCGGAAAATACCTTAAAACTTAATTTTTCTGGTTCGGCAGGTCAGAGTTTTGGTGCCTTTGCTACAAAAGGCTTAACCATGGTTGTAAACGGAAATACCAATGATTACTTAGGAAAAGGCCTTTCTGGGGCTAAGCTTATAGTAAAAGTACCTTATAAATCGACTTTAAAACCTGAAGAAAATGTAATAACAGGTAACGTAACGCTTTATGGGGCGACATCAGGTGAAGCCTATATCAACGGAAAAGCCGGTGAAAGATTCTGTGTTAGAAACTCAGGTGCAAGAGCTGTGGTTGAAGGTATTGGTGATCATGGTTGTGAATATATGACGGGAGGCGTTGCTGTAATTCTCGGAGAAGTTGGCAGAAACTTTGGTGCTGGAATGAGTGGAGGTATTGCCTATGTTTTTGATAGGAATAAAACCTTCAAAAATAAATGTAATTCTGAATCTTTAAATCTACTAAAAGTAGAAGAAGATAACGATATCAAAGAACTTCGTCAACTAATAGAAAATCATTACAATGCAACAATTAGTCCTCTAGCGCAACATATATTGGAGAACTGGGAAGCTTGTTTGCCAAAATTTGTTAAGGTTTTCCCAGAAGAATACAGGCAAGCATTGGTAAGGCTAGAAAAAGAAAAAATAGAGACTTTATAATTTTTGGAGGATGGGTAAGACGACAGGATTTTTAGAATTTGAAAGAAAGGACGAAGGCTATAAGCCAGTAAAGAAAAGAATTCAAAATTATAAAGAGTTCACTAAACCTTTGAAAGAAGATGAGCTGAAAAATCAAGGTGCAAGATGTATGGATTGCGGTATACCTTTCTGTCATAGCGGTTGCCCATTAGGTAATCTTATTCCAGATTTCAATGATGCTGTATATCAAGGAAAATGGGAAAAAGCGACTAAAATCCTACACTCGACTAATAATTTTCCTGAATTTACTGGAAGATTATGCCCAGCACCTTGCGAAGAAGCATGTGTTTTAGGTATTAATGAAGATCCTGTTTCAATTGAAAACATTGAAAAAAATATTGTTGAAACCGCATTCAAAAATAATTGGATAATTGCCAACCCACCCCTAAACAGAACGAATAAAAAAATAGCCATTATAGGCTCTGGCCCTGCAGGCTTAGCGGCGGCTCAACAATTAAATCGAGCCGGACATATAGTAACTGTTTTTGAAAGAGATGAAAAACCTGGAGGGCTTTTAAGATATGGTATTCCAGATTTTAAAATGGAGAAAAATGTTATCGACCGAAGACTTAAAGTTTTAGAAGACGAGGGAATTCTATTCAAGACAGGTATTCATGTTGGCGTTGATATTAAAGCAGATGATTTAAAAATAGAATTTGATGCAGTAGTTCTTTGCGGAGGAGCAACTATAAGAAGACCTTTGCCGATAGAAGGTTCAGAATTAAAAGGCGTTGTTCAAGCCATGGATTTTCTTCCACAGAACAATCGAAGGGTAGATGGTATCAAAGACCTTGGAGAAGAAATTCTTGCTACAGATAAAGATGTTGTCGTAATTGGTGGTGGCGACACCGGTTCTGACTGCATAGGAACATCAATCCGCCAAGGTGCCAAATCAGTTTCTAATTTTGAAATTATGCCCATGGCAACAGAGAATCGACCAACTAACCAGCCTTGGCCATTTTGGCCAATGCGTTTAAGAACGAGTTCTTCGCATAAAGAAGGTGCCGAAAGATATTTCAGTATTTCAACCAAAAGATTTATAGGTAATAAAGAAGGAGAATTAAAAGGTCTTATTACTTCTGAAGTAGAATGGGAAATGGTTCCAGGTCAAAGACCTGTATTAAAAGAAGTTCCAAATTCAGAGAAAGAATGGAAATGTGAACTCGCTTTATTGGCTATGGGTTTTACCGGTTCCGAAACAACTTTAGCTGACCAATTCGGCCTTGAAATAGATGCTCGAACAAATATAAAAGCTTCAGAAAAAAATTATAAAACTAATATTGATAGCGTTTTTGTGGCC
>NZ_JAVRHU010000003.1:500000-567976 GCF_031846405.1 Croceitalea vernalis
CATAGTGGGTTGCCCCATTCGGATATCTACGGATCAACACTCGTGTGCAGTTCCCCGTAGCTTTTCGCAGCTTATCACGTCCTTCTTCGCCTCTGAGAGCCTAGGCATTCCCCATACGCCCTTAATTTGCTTGTCGCACTATATATCACTTGATATATGCGCCCTCTCGTAATCCTTATAATTACTTCTAACTTATTGTATTCTATTCTACTACTTAAGTTTCTTCTTTTGACTTATTATAAATGACTCGTGTCTTTATAATACGTCCCAATATGTCAATGAACGTTGTGCAAGATTATCAGAATATCAAAGTAGCTACGCTGCTCCTCAAACTTTAATCTTGAGAATGCATTAAAAAAATCTTATCTCAGAAACAACTAAAAGCAAGCTTCTTTTGTTTCCTTCAATCTCGATTCTACTTTTTAAAGCATCCATCGTGGAGAATATCGGAGTCGAACCGATGACCTCCTGCGTGCAAGGCAGGCGCTCTAGCCAGCTGAGCTAATCCCCCAATTACTAGTCGTTAGTAATTAGTATTTAGCAGTTAGTACTTAACTACTACCCAACTTCTAGAATTTCCTATTCAGTATTTCAATTATATGAACGTTGTAGTCTCAGGCAGACTCGAACTGCCGACCTCTACATTATCAGTGTAGCGCTCTAACCAGCTGAGCTATGAGACTGTCTTGGCCTGTTTACAACAGTACACAATATTTTAAATAACATATTGATAGACAACATAAAAGAGTAAGAACCACTCCTTAGTCAAAAAACGGGGCCAATTAGGCGCATCGTCTCTAGAAAGGAGGTGTTCCAGCCGCACCTTCCGGTACGGCTACCTTGTTACGACTTAGCCCTAGTTACCGATTTTGCCCTAGGCCGCTCCTTACGGTGACGGACTTCAGGCACTCCCAGCTTCCATGGCTTGACGGGCGGTGTGTACAAGGCCCGGGAACGTATTCACCGGATCATGGCTGATATCCGATTACTAGCGATTCCAGCTTCACGGGGTCGAGTTGCAGACCCCGATCCGAACTGTGACCGGTTTTATAGATCCGCGCCCACTTACGTGGTGGCTTCCCTCTGTACCGGCCATTGTAGCACGTGTGTGGCCCAGGACGTAAGGGCCGTGATGATTTGACGTCGTCCCCACCTTCCTCACGGTTTGCACCGGCAGTCCCGTTAGAGTCCCCATCATTACATGCTGGCAACTAACGGTAGGGGTTGCGCTCGTTATAGGACTTAACCTGACACCTCACGGCACGAGCTGACGACAACCATGCAGCACCTTGTACATAGTCCGAAGAAAAGCATATCTCTACGCTATGCAATGTACATTTAAGCCCTGGTAAGGTTCCTCGCGTATCATCGAATTAAACCACATGCTCCACCGCTTGTGCGGGCCCCCGTCAATTCCTTTGAGTTTCATTCTTGCGAACGTACTCCCCAGGTGGGATACTTATCACTTTCGCTTGGCCGCCGAGACCGAAGTCCCGACAGCTAGTATCCATCGTTTACGGCGTGGACTACCGGGGTATCTAATCCCGTTCGCTCCCCACGCTTTCGTCCATCAGCGTCAGTATATAGTTAGTCACCTGCCTTCGCAATTGGTGTTCTATGTGATATCTATGCATTTCACCGCTACACCACATGTTCCGGCAACTTCACTATAACTCAAGACCTACAGTATCAAGGGCAATTTTATGGTTGAGCCACAAACTTTCACCCCTGACTTATAGGCCCGCCTACGGACCCTTTAAACCCAATGATTCCGGATAACGCTCGGACCCTCCGTATTACCGCGGCTGCTGGCACGGAGTTAGCCGGTCCTTATTCTTACAGTACCGTCAGCTTTCCACACGTGGAAAGGTTTCTTCCTGTATAAAAGCAGTTTACAACCCATAGGGCCGTCATCCTGCACGCGGCATGGCTGGATCAGAGTCTCCTCCATTGTCCAATATTCCTCACTGCTGCCTCCCGTAGGAGTCTGGTCCGTGTCTCAGTACCAGTGTGGGGGATCCCCCTCTCAGGGCCCCTAACCATCGCTGCCTTGGTAAGCCGTTACCTTACCAACTAACTAATGGTACGCATGGCCATCTTTATCCGATAAATCTTTAACTATTTAATCATGCAATCAAACAGTACTATGGGGCATTAATCCAAATTTCTCTGGGCTATTCCCCTGATAAAGGTAGGTTCCATACGCGTTCCGCACCCGTGCGCCGGTCGTCAGCAAGTGCAAGCACCTCTGTTACCCCTCGACTTGCATGTGTTAGGCCTGCCGCTAGCGTTCATCCTGAGCCAGGATCAAACTCTTCATTGTTGATCGTTAAATATCTCGCGATACCTACATCAACCCCTCTAAGTTCTTTGACTTCAAAATGGTTTTATTTATTCTCTTCTACGCTGTCTATTCCAATATGTATATGAACTTCTTTATTCCTTCTCAAAAAAAATAAAAACCCCTACGGTTTTTATCTCATTTAACACTCACCTCATCGGCAAAGCGGGTGCAAATATAAAAACCTTTTTTTAACCAGACAAAACAAAAACAACTATTTTTTTGACTCTTTTTTAATTAAAAAAATACCCCCTTGATTTTCAGTTGCTAAGAGCTCTAATTTTTGCTGAATTTTATGAAAAGAAATTCCAAACTAAACCAAAACGAATAACAAAATCTCGATATGGATAATTTGGCGCACTGTAATAATTATAATCTTTGCTCCAAATTGTATTAATATGCTCTGCTTTTAAATAGATGCGCGTTTGCCTAACCTTGGCATTTATAAAGAAGTCAATCATTGGAAAAGCTCCCAACTCTTCTTGCTCTTGAACATAAAACTCACCTAATAATGGATGATAGGCATCCATATTATATGAAGTGAAATATTTGAAGGTTACCCCAGTCTGAATGTACATAGCCTTTTTAAATACATCATCAGAATAATATAGGGTATTTCTTGTAACAAAATCTGGAATATTTAATACCTGATTGTCTTGTCCGACATTCTGATACATAAGGGTATTATTCAGAGCCCATTTTTTGTACTTAAACTCTTTGTTATATTTCACCTTTAAAAAGGTAATTGTATTGGATTCTTGTTTAGGTCTTACAAAAGCATTTTCTAAATCATTTTCAAAGTCATCATCTGTAATGGAATCATCGAGCCCAAAAAAGGTATAATTATCAATAGCGGAATATTTAGCTTCAAGAGTTCCGAATAGTTTAGAATCAAAACCAAAAGTTAAGGTCTGTATTTGTTGTTTTTCAAAACGTTCTGTATTCTGCCAATTAAAATTCTCGTAATCACTTTGATATAATAAAAAATTAAAATTTGGAGCTCGAGAAGAACCATGTATAGCAGCTGTTAGGCTATTATTGTTATTTAGCTGATATTTGGCAAAACCATCAAATAGAGTTCCAGTTAAATCGCCTGAAAGATTGTACCGCAATTTTCCTTGTAGAAAAAGTTTTCCTATGGTGTTTTTGTAATCTGCACCTAAAGCAATCTCATCACCATCAATCTTGTTTTGAATAGTTTGTTCATCAGTTATTAAGAGGCTGTTAAAGAAATATTGGTAATTATAAAGATTAATGCTACCTGATAGGCTGCCTAATGTTTCATTTGAAAATTTAGCGGAAACTTGATTAAACATTGTTTTTAAGGTTGCCTTATCGTTTATAGGACTACTTAATACATTCTCTCCAAAAGTTGAGGAAGCTGAGCTTTGGAGAAATTGATAAAATTTAGATTCATAATTAAATTGATGACCAATTGCAAGAAGGGTCGATCTTGTTTTTAAACTATCCTTTTTAGGTCGCACCACATTAAATTGATGATCTAAAAAATAGCGTTTACTCAGCACTCTATTCGTCGCATTTGTATACACTACATCTATACGAGAACGATCAATAAAGTCTTCGTTACCAGATTCAAATTGATCTTCTTTATTTGACAAACCACCGTTCTCCTCAGCTTCGATATCTTGAGAAGCGTAATGCCCACGAAGCCAATACCTATTATTGGCCGTACGATAATTAAAACTGGTTCTAAAACTACCAGACTCAGCCTGGTCAAATCTGTATTTACCTGATGATCTGAAACCTTTAAAGGCTATAGAAAAATTAAGTCTTCGTGAAGTATTAAAGGTCAATAAAGCATCTAACAATTGTCCTTGTTCCAAAGTGGTCTTAAAAAAAAGCTCTGTCATTGGCGTGGGTACATTGTAATAATAAACATCATCTTCATCAAAAAAGCCAAAATGTCTAGCCCTAGCCCCAATACCTGGGTACATGGATTTATTTTCAAGATTCACACCCAGTGCATTATATGGTTGTCCAATATTAGAAAATGGCATGAACTCAAAATCGTCCTCACGCAAAAAATTATACCGATACTCCTTTTTTAAGGTTAAGGTAGTATCTAAAAATGTCGTGTCTCTGTTGTTTGAGATGATTTTGTAATCTTCAATTTTTAAACCATCTGGTTTATTTCCATAGTTCTCTTTGGTCTTTCTTCCACCAAGAGAATCCAACTGTCCTAGTCTTGGATTATTGATAATTTCTTTTTCTTTTAAAGTAGCTGTAGAATCAGTTTGCCCATAAGATGAATAAACAAGACCGACAAAGAATAAGAACAGGAAATAATACTTCATTTAAACTGCTTGGAGGGACAAAGGTATTTAATTTTGTTCGTAACGAAATGTGAAAGTTTTATTCAAAAAACTGTAGGTCAATTATGATTTTACCTAAAAAAATCTGCATTTCTTAAAAAAACCTAAAAAATTCCATATTTTAACCCCTCGATAGCTAAAAAAAATCAAATGAAGAAAAAATTACTATTGCTTGGTTTTTTGATCTCAAGTTTCACATTCGCTCAATACAATGCGAATGCTCCTTGGATGAAAGAATTGAAAGAGAAAAATGCACAAGTAACAAAAGGAAGAGCAGGCAGTACTGCTCAAACACCAGTTTACACTTTTGCTGAAATTACAAATGCCTTTGACAACTATTGGAAAGGAAAAGAAGAAAAGAGTAAAGAACAGGGCAGCGGATTTAAACCGTTTATGCGTTGGAGAAACTACTGGTCTCATTTTGTAAAACCAGATGGTTTTTTGCCAACAGCAAAAGAACAATGGGAGAGTTGGGAACAATTGCAGAATAATGCAGGCCCAGTAAATCCAACAAGTAATTGGACCTCTTTGGCAACAAGCTCACAGGGAACATCTGGTTTTGGACAACCTGGAGTAGGTCGTGTAAATGCGATTGCCGTGGATCCTAATAACCCAGATATATGGTATGTTGGAGCGCCTTCAGGTGGTTTTTGGAAATCAACTGATGCCGGTGACAATTGGATTAACACCTTTCAAGAGTTTCCTCAGATAGGAATTTCTGGTATTGCTGTAGACCCTAATGATTCGAATATTATATTTATCGCAACGGGTGATGACGATGCTGGTGACAACTATAGTATTGGTGTTTTTAAAAGTGAAGATGCTGGACTGACATGGACTCCAACCGGATTAGGCCCAGACACTCAAGAAAACTTTGATCAACTTAATGAAATTTTCATTGACCCCACAGATTCTAACATTCTTTGGGTTGGTGGTACACAAGGCCTTCAAAAATCAATTGATGGTGGTGTAACTTGGGAAGTAAAACGAACTGGGAACATCACTGATTTTAGATTAAAACCAGGTGATCCAAATACAATTTACGCCGTTACAGGACAAACCAGAACTACTGGTAGTAGCGATGTTGTATTTTTTAAATCTACCGATGGAGGTGATTCCTTTGATAGAATTACCGATATCCTACCAGATGATGGTGGACGTGCTGTTATAGGTGTTTCACCGGCAGACCCTGATGTTCTTTATCTTTTATTCTCAGACATCTTTAACTGTGATACTTGTTATCAAGGTTTGTTTAAATCTACTGATAGTGGAGAAACTTTTACACAAACCCTTAACGAAACAGACCTTATAGAAAGAGATCAAGCTTGGTATGACTTGGCTATTGCGGTTTCTCCAACAGATGCCGATGAAGTTTATACCGGTGCCATCAATATTTGGAAAACAACTGATGGTGGAGACACGTTTACTAGGTTAAACAGCAACGACAATAACGTAGGTCCAGCTTACACGCACGTTGACAACCATACTTTTAAGTTTTTTAACGGCAACCTTTTCGTAGGTACTGATGGTGGTATTTATGTAAGTGATGACGGCGGTGCTACTTTCACCAGTAAAAATGAAGGTTTAGATATTACTCAATTCTATCGTATTGGTATTGCTAAAAATAATGCAGACATCATAGTAGGTGGAACCCAAGATAATTCCGGATTTGTGTACAATAATGGTTCTTGGAATATTTATTCTGGAGGTGATGGTATGGATTACGAAATAGACCCGACCAATAGCAGCCTTGCCTATGGTTTTTCGCAATTTGGATTCTTATGGATAACAGATGATTTAGGCCAAACAGTTACCACGGTAGGTTCACCTGCACAAGGAAACTGGGTGACCCCTTTAGCCATAGATGGTGAAGGTACGGTATACTCAGGTTTTGATACAATGTATAAATTGGTAGGAACATCTTGGGAAGCTACAACAGATGCCTTTACTAATGGTAATATTGATGATATTGAGATTGATCAAAAGAACCCACAGATTATTTACGCCGTTGATGCTGGAACACTATACAGAAGTGAAGACGCAGGAGCTAATTTTGTAGTACTTAATGAGCGAGATGCTAATGATGATATTATACCGATAGCAACTCAAATTTCAGATATTACCATTAATAGTAATAATGAAAGTGTTATTTATTTAACGACGGCAAGGACTGTAGGTATAACTCCTGATTCTAGTCAACCTACTGAAAGAGGTGTATTTAAAGTTACAGTTGATGGCAACACCTTAGTAAGTATTGAAAATATCACCTATGACCTACCGACAGATCAGGCATATTTTAGTATCGTTCATCAAGGTAGAGCTGCGAATAATCCGATTTATGTTGGAACGAGCTTAGGCGTTTTTCGTACGGATGACACCTTAACAGAATGGGAACAGTATTCTACCAACTTACCAAATATGGGGGTAGCGGATTTAGAGATAGATTTGGATCAAGGACTAATTGTTGCCGGCACATATGGTGCAGGTGTATGGACATCACCCATACCTTTTGAGGCGGCAGCGAATGATGTAAAATTTATTGAAGTAAGTACTACTGCAGTTGGCGGAGTTAGTTGTGACGACGTCATTGCATCAATTACTGTTGAAAACAATGGAGTAAATGACATTGCAGAAGTGAATGTCACCTATAACATCAATGGCAATACGGATGAAAATTTCACATATTCAAATGTTATCACTAGTGGTGGGACAGCAACTTTTGATTTACCAGCATTAACCAACATAACGGCGGGAGAAGCTTCATTATTAACAGTCAATGTGGATATTGTTGATGATGCTTTTGACGACAACAACGTTGGACAGGCACCTGTTTTTGTTGCTAATATAGCAAGTGCCGGTGAAGAGCTCTTTGATATGGAAACAGATGCTACTTCGTTATTTGCGTTCAATACAATAGGAACTACACCGATAGATAGTCCTGCATTATGGGAACGTGGAGTACCTGAAGGAACTCTGTTAAACACTGCTAGCTCAGGAACTCAGGTGTATGGTACTAATTTAGATGGCAACCACCCTGACCAAACAACTAGTATCATTTTTAGTAGATGTTATGATATATCAACAATTTTAGCTCCTAAATTAAGTTTCCAAATGGCTTATGATTTAGAAGAAAATTGGGACATCGTCTATGTAATTTATTCCACTGACAATTATCAAACTTTTGAAGTACTGGGTTCTATAGACAGTCAACCTAATTGGTACAATAGTGACAGAACTAATGCATCTTCGGGTGCTGCTAATGATTGTCAGAATTGCCCAGGAGCCCAATGGACAGGCACCAATGCAACAATGACAAAATATACTTATGATTTTGTAGCAAATATTGCAAATGGAGAAACCGACTTAACAGGTGCAACCAATATCCAATTCGGAATTGTTTTTGTATCTGATTTTTCTGTTAATCAAGAAGGAGTTATTGTAGATGATTTTGTTATGGAAGGCTTCACTGATGATGATGATGATGATGATGATGGCGTACTAGATGTTGATGATAACTGCCCGTTGGTAGCCAATGCTGACCAAGCAGATAATGACGGTGATGGTGAAGGTGATCTCTGTGATGCGGATGATGACAATGATGGTATTTTAGATGTTGATGATAATTGTCCGTTTACAGCTAATCCAGACCAAGCAGATTTTGATGGTGATGGAATTGGAGACCTTTGTGATGATGATATTGATGGTGATGGCGTGCCGAACGATGCTGATATTTGTGCGGAAACACCAGCAGATTCCGTTGTCGATGTTGATGGTTGTGTAATTTTCACATTACCTGCTAATAATTTTAGCGTTAGAAGTACTGGAGAATCGTGTATTGCCTCTAACAATGGAACTGTAAATGTTAGTGCTCTTGATGCGACACTCAATTATACTGCAACACTAACTGATACTGATGCTATGGCAACAGCTGCAGCCTTTTCCGATGAGACTACTTTTAATGATTTATCTGCGGGCAATTATAACTTATGCCTAACAGTAGAAGGTCAAGCCGGCTACGAACTTTGTTTTGATATTACTATTACAGAACCAGAGCCTTTAAGCGTGAGTTCTAAAGTGAGTTCGCTCAAAAGCGAAGTGGTACTTAGTTTAAAAGGAGGTAGAGAATATTTAATTGAATTGAACGGTGAAGCTTTTATTACGACAGAAGATGAAATTACATTACAGCTGAAAAATGTTGAAAATGTTCTTTCAGTTAGAACTGATAAAGATTGTCAAGGCACTTATGAAGAAACCATTGTTTTAAGTGATAAGATTCTTGTATATCCAAACCCAGTTACCAGTCAGAACCTTAATGTGTTTTTAGGGTCCGATGAATTTAATGAAATTCAAGCATCTATTTTCTCAACAGATGGTAGAAAAGTAATGGGTGACTTTTACAAACCCAATGGTGGATATATTAATATGAACATTAGTGGTTTGCCGCAGGGTATTTACATCCTTAACATTAAAACTGACAATTCGTTGTTGAATTATAAAATCTTAAGAAAATGAAATTAAATACAATTAGATATATAAGCATATTAACGGCTGTTATTTTTATGGTTGGTTGCAGCAGCAGCAGTTCTGGTGATGATACACCTACCCCTCCGCCAACAGGGGGTGGTGATGATGAGCCGGTAATTCCAGCTCCGAGTGCGGCCACTTTGATATTTCCTGAAGATAATACCGAGTGTAATACCGGTATTGTTGATGTAAATGATGAAAACCTTAGCGAAGTTACTTTTGAATGGAACGCGTCTCAAAACACAGATCGCTATACCGTGACTATAACAAACTTGAATACCAATTCAGCTACGTTTGTTAATTCAGATACTAATGAAGCTACCGCTACCATTCAACGCGGTGTGCCCTATTCTTGGTTTATTACTTCTCGTGCTGATGGTACCCGTGATACTGCGGATAGTGGTACATTCCGTTTTTACAACGAAGGCCCAGGGGTTGAAAATTATGCGCCTTTCCCAGCTGAAGCAATAGCTCCGGCAAGAGGGGTAAATTTACCAATGAGCACAACGGCCGTAAATCTAGAATGGAGTGGTAGTGATGTTGATAATGATATCGCTAGTTATGAAGTGTTTTTTGGAACTGAGGCCGAACCAACTACTTCGATTGGTTCAGTGACCGAGACTACCATAGCAGATGTGACCGTTGTTTCGGGAGCTACTTACTACTGGATAGTTGTTACAACGGATAGTGCAGGTAATACTTCTACTTCTGAAGTTTTTGAATTTAGAATTGGGGTACAGGTTTAAAGCATTGTGCTTTTAAAACAATACAAATACCCAAATGAAGCAGGTACAGATGAAGCTGGCCGGGGCTGCCTTGCAGGCCCGGTTACCGCTGCTGCTATTATTCTTCCAAAGAATTTTCAAAATAGTATTATCAATGATTCCAAACAGCTTTCTGAAAAGAAGAGAGACCTACTTAAACCTATACTAGAAAAAGAGGCACTAACCTTTGGCATTTGTCACGTTTTTGAAACGGAAATTGATACTATTAATATTTTAAATGCTTCCATATTAGGCATGCATCGTTCAATAGATCAGCTCAAAGAAAAACCTAAATTGATACTTGTTGATGGTAACAGATTTAAGCCTTATCAACAAATTCCACATGAGTGTATCATCAAAGGTGATAGTAAATTTTTAAGCATTGCCGCTGCATCTATATTAGCAAAAACCTACCGTGATGCCTACATGAAAAAGATTCATGAAGAGTTTCCAATGTATAATTGGGCAAAGAATAAAGGATATCCTACAAAAGAGCATCGGAATGCCATTCGAGAATATGGTTTAACAAAATACCATAGAAAAAGTTTCAAACAATTACCTGAGCAAATAGCTTTTGAGTTTTAACAAAGACTGTAACTTTGTTCAAACTTGAATCAATGAAATTCAAAATAGTCTTCCTTTTTGTGCTGATATTAGCTTGCGCAGAACAAAAAACAACAACAGACTCCATATTATCATTTCTACCTCAAAATGCAGCAGCTGTTTTAAAAGTCAATACGCTTTCTAACTTTAAAAGTGAGCTTAAGAATAGTGAAATATTATCAAAAATAGATAAAACAAGACTTTACCAAACCATTAGCAACAAAATTGATGGTATCAATTTTTTAAACCCAGAAACCACATGTACTATTGCTTTTTATGAACTTGGGAAAAACAATTTTGAATTTTTCTTTATTGCAGAAAAAGACCCTCAGTTTTTTGATTTAGATAATGTTGCCAATAAAAGAATTGAAGAATTGACTTATGAAAATAAAACCATTAATAAATATCAGCTTGAAACTTCTGAGTTCTTCAGCATAATAATCGAAGAAAAAATCATTGTCACTTCCTCTTTAATGCTTCTTGAAAATTCGATAAGAGCTGGATATAATAACTCAACTAATGAACATTTAGAAAAGCTTTATACCACAGCAGACCCAACTAAAGCCGCCTCCATTTTTATCAATTTAAAGGATAATAGCACTATTTTTTCTGGGCTTTTGAAAGAATCTACAAAAGTTAACCCAAAACAATTTGCCAACTGGGTCGCTGTAGATTTTACCACTAATCAAAACGCTTTAACATTAAGTGGAGTGGCGCTTGCCAATGATAGCACCAAGAATTTTATCAACTTATTTAAAGGGACTACACCCTTAGCTAATGGTATTTCTCAAATAGCGCCAAAAAACGCAGACGGTTTTGTGTCTTATGCATTTGGTAATTATGAAGTTTTTTTAAACAATCAAAAGTCATACTTGGACCAAGTTAAAAGTCAAGACACAATTTTTAATACAGTCGAGGAGGTCGGTATTATTTACATGAATTCGAAAAAGGCTTTTGTTCTTAATACTTTTGGCGGGGAGGGTTTGTCAGAAAAAATATCGAATTTATCAGGTGAAACCTCAAGTTATCAAGGCAATGAATTATTTGAAATAAAAGATAAGAACTGGTTATCAAAGGCATTTAACCCTTTAATCAGAGACTTTGAAAACAATTACGCTACGATTATCTCTAACTCATTTGTATTTGCGTCAAATAAAGAAACTATTCAAAGTATCATTGCCAATGTTAAAAGCGGAAATACCTTTAATACCTCTAGAACTTACGAAACAGCGATGACCTCATTAGCCAATGAATCTTCATTACTCTTTTTAGCTAACCAAAAAGGGATACAATACTTTTTAGATAATGATTTCAACCAAACGCTAAGTGATGATTTTAAAAAAATCAAGTTTGACGATTACACTTTTGCTGGACAATTAGTTGCTGATCAAAATTTTTATCATTCTACAGCACTAATATCCAAAATCAATAAAACTGTTGAAAATAATAGTGTAGGACCATTGTTTACTCTTGAGCTAGACACCGATTTAGCTATTGATCCCAAGTTTGTAAAAAATCATCGTACGAATAAACAAGAGATAATTGTTCAAGACACTGATAACTTTTTATACCTGATTTCTACTACAGGTAAAGTCTTATGGAAAAAACAATTAGAAGGTAGAATTCGAGGAAAAATACATCAGGTAGATATTTTTAAAAACGGAAAATTACAATTGGCTTTTTGTACCAACAATCAGTTTCTTGTTTTGGATAGAAACGGAGAAGAAGTCTCACCTTTCAATAAAAAATTTGAAGGCGGTAATTTGAATCCATTAGCGGTATTTGATTACGAAAACACAAAGAATTATCGTTTTGTAGTTACCCAAGGTCGAAAAGTATACATGTATAATAGCAAAGCAGAAATCGTAGACGGGTTTAAATTTACTGAGGCCAATAGTAGCATCATAAAGGCACCTCAGCATTTTAGAATTGCTAAAAAAGATTATCTCATTTTTGCCTTGGACAACAATTCGCTCGCTATTCGCCATCGCGCGGGTCAACAACGCTTAAAAGTCAATGACAAAATTGATTTCTCGGATAATGATTTGTTTTTATATAAAAACAAATTTTCAGTTACAGATAAAAAAGGCGTATTACACCAAATTGACACCAAGGGCAAACTATCAAAAACCAATTTCAATCTCAATGAAAATCACGGGATGTTCGCAACTAGCAAGACTCTGGCTTTAATGAATGAGAACATTTTAAGCATAAAAGGAAAAAAAGTGGAGTTAGAAATAGGGGTCTTCACCGCGCCAAAAATATTTTATATCTATGATAAAATCTATGTTAGTGTTACTGACTTGCAAAATCAAAAGATTTATCTTTTTGATAGCCAGGCAAAATCAATTGCTAACTTCCCAGTTTACGGTAACTCGCTAATAGATTTGGTAGATATGGATGGAGATAGAAAATTAGAATTTGTTGCCAAAGACCAAGAAAACTCCATTATCGTCTACAAGATGAATTAACAACTTCTTATACAAGATTTAATACAAAACATACATCTCAAAAAACAATTCAACAGAATTTTTCATAGTTTTCGCAATGGTATTTTTCATACCTTAAGTCACTTCTTATCAAATGTTAAAACAAAATGAAATCACTATCAAATAGCAGTCCGCTATTAGCACTTCTGGCTTTTTTTATTTTTTCTCTAGTTGGTCAAGCCCAAACCAAAAAACTCAAACGCCCTAGCAGTAGAGTTGGTGTAAATAGCGTAGACACTTTTGTTCGAGAGTCCTTCGACCTTTATGACAAGGTATATATGTATGATGGTTACGCCCAAGCAGGCACTCCTCTTTCCGATGAGGACATAGATGTACTTGAACAAGCTTTAGATGATGTTACAGGCCTAAGTGACAGCGCCCCTGATATTCTATCTGATATTGACGGCATAGGTGTGTTAAAACAAAGCAAAGCAACTTTACAAATAAATCGAGCCAAAAAAGCATTAAAATACAGTATAAAAACATCTAAGGAATTGTTATTAAACCAACAAAAAGGCGGTAGTAGTGAAGAAGAAACTGAAACCACTTCTGAACAAGATAACAACTCATCAGATTCAACTATTAAAACGTCTGAGCAGAGCAATGAAAATACTGGTGATGAGACGCCAAATGAACCAAAAACTTTAGAGGTTTATAGCAAATTTGACTTTGTACCGGGCGACAAACAACTATTTTTTGATGATTTTTCCAATGACTTTATTGGAGATTTCCCTGCAATGTGGAACACTAACGGAAATGGCGAGGTTGTAACCCTTGGAGATTCTTCCACCAAATGGTTAGAATTGAAACCAGGATACAATATTTTTTATATACCAGATGTACCCGAACTTCCAGAAGAATACACCATTGAATTTGACACCAGGGTCGTTGGTATAGATTATCGTACTTCTTCTTCAGGAAGGTTAAGCGTTTTACTAAGTGATGATCCAAAATTTAAAACAGGTGATAATTATGTAAGAACTTCCATTCCGTATGTACAATATGTTGCCTCGGGCATTTCAATGAACAATCATATAAATAGAACAAATGGAGGAATTAACAGTTCAATTAAAGCAGATATTCGAAAAGCAGTCTTAGAACAACCTCATTTTTCAATAGCAGTCAACAAACAGAGATTTCGTCTTTGGGTAAATGAAACGAAGTACGTAGATATTCCTCGTATAATGCCAACTGAAACAAGAGTAACTACTTTAAAATTCAAACTAGAAGGATTTAAAGATACTAAGGAACGTCTTTTTTTAGGTAATCTCAAAGTAGCTGAAGGTGGAGTTGATTTACGACGACAATTGATTTCTGAAGGTAGAATTTCTACTAACGGTATCTTATTTGATTCTGGTTCGGCAAACATAAAGCCTGAATCAATGGGTATTATCAGACAGATTTATCAAGTTCTTCAACAAGATGCTACCATTAACTTAAAAATTGTTGGCCATACCGATAGTGACGGTGCAGATGACGCTAATATGAGACTTTCAAAAGACCGAGCAGATGCTGTTAAAACTGCATTAATGACTGTTTATGGCGTTGCCAACAATAGGCTTTCCACTGAAGGTAAAGGTGAAACTGAACCAGTAGCAGAGAATACTGACCTTGACGGTAAAGCCAAGAACAGAAGAGTAGAATTTATTAAACAATAACAAATACACTATGAAACTTAAAAAATTTATTATTCTAATTGCATTAATAAGTTTTACTGTAATTAAAGCCCAAGACAATTGTAGTTCTTTTTACCCTATGGTTGAAGGTGCGACTTTCACTTACAAACTTTATGATAAAAAAGATAAGGTGAATGGAACATCAAACTACAAAGTTCAGGAAGTAACTACAAATGGAAGCGAAACCAAAGCCTCATTAAACATAAACTATCAAGGTAGTAAGAAAAGTGAAACCTTTGAGATGGATTATAATTTCACCTGCACTGGTGAGGGTATTCGTATAGATTTCAATAGTTTAATGCCAAACCAAATGGTAGAACAATATAAAGACATGGACGTTGAAATGGATATTACCGGAACTGACATTGAATTGCCAAATAATCTAAGTGTTGGACAAGAATTAAAAGATGCTGATATCAATATTGCAATGAGTATTAGTGGTATGAAAATGAAAGTTGAAGCTAAAACTACTAATAGAAAAGTAGTCGCCCAAGAATCTGTGACGACACCAGCTGGTACTTTTGATTGCATGGTAATAACTGCAGACATCTTGAGTAAGGCCATGATGGCTAAAGTTACCATATCAGATAAATTATGGCTGGCACAAGGTATTGGAATTGTTAAACAAGAAACCTACAATAAGAAAGGGAAATTAGAAAGTAGAATGGAACTGACTAGTTTTTCAAAATAATTTTTATGATAACACAAAAACCCTGGCTTATGCCGGGGTTTTTTGTTTTATCAAATTAGCCTTAAAAAGTAGTTCAAAATGCCGAAGTAATTTTTGTTTGACTTGGTTCATATCAACTTCCTTTTGACCTAACTCAACGTTTAAGGAAGTGACAGCTTTATCTTTTATTCCGCAGGGTATCATTAAATCAAAATAACCTAAGTCTGAATTTACATTAAGCGCAAAACCATGCATGGTTACCCATCTACTAGCACGCACACCCATGGCACAAATTTTACGGGCAAATGGCGTACCAACATCTAACCAAACACCTGTTTCCCCTTCTGAGCGTTCTGCTTTTATGCCGTACTCAGCTAAGGTTAGAATAACCATTTCTTCTAGAAATCGAAGATATTTATGAATATCTGTAAAGAAATTATCTAAATCTAAAATAGGATAACCGACTATTTGACCGGGACCGTGATAAGTAATATCGCCACCTCTGTTTATCTTATAAAATGTAGCTTCTTTCTCTTTAAGCTTTGCTTCATCAATAAGCAAGTTATTAATATCACCGCTTTTACCAAGGGTGTAAACGTGAGGGTGTTCTACAAATAGAAAATGGTTTGGGGTTTGAAGGCCAGCCGCCTCTCTCCTATTCTTAATTTTTAAGTCAACTATCTCCTTAAAAAGTAGTTCTTGATAGTCCCAAGTTTCTTTATAATCTTTGAGTCCTAAATCTTGTAAAAGAACCTTTTTATTCATCAGGCAAAGATACGAACCCAAACTTAGTCTTCTAATTCTACTTCTAAAATTAGCTTTTCTGGAGTTTTCATCATATCAAGGAAACTCACTTCATAAATCATGGTTTTTCCATCCATAGAAAATGTAGCGCCTTCAACATTAACATTTTTAACTCGTCTAGGAAAATGATACTTGAAAGTATATGTAGAACCTGACAAAAACATTTCAGCGCTTGCAAGACTATCCAAACTTTTTTCGAATAGCTCTTGGTTTACAATCTCGGTAGTTCTTGTAAACTTATTATTAGAAAAATTATAATTGACTTTGGTCGTAGGTTCTGAAGAAGGCTTTGGCGGACCTGCTTTACTACCTGCACCAGCTATAGGACCAATAGAGCTTGCATTTTGAAAAGCATTGAACGCATCATTCACCTGATTGATATTTTTGAATTCACTGAACAATTCAAACTTCATTTCACCAACCTCAGGATCCATAACCATATGCATGCTAAAAGGTTCTAGTTTTTTAAGTTTTGCTTGTTCTTCAAGTGGTAATTTTGAAATACTGTCCTTTTTTTCTTCCAAAAGATCTTTGAATACGATTGTTGAATCCATCGGTTTCTCTTGTTTTAGAGTATCCAAAGAACTTAACATTCCCATCATTTCATTAGCGTCAAAATTAATTGATAGCTTACCAGAACCGTCGTCGTTCAAATAGACCTCTTCAGTAAAATTACATGCAACAATAAAACATGCACAAATTATCGCTACAGTATATTTTATTTTTTTCATAAAAACCTAATTGGGATTATTTAAAATTACTAGTGCTGCAATTACACCTGGAACCCAGCCACAGAAGGTTAAAAGTAGTACAATTAAGAAAGAACCACAACCTTTACCAATGACCGATAAAGGCGGGAAAATAATGGCTAATAAAACTCTTAGAAAACTCATATAATGATTTTGATTGATGTACTTTATAAGTATTCAAAACTCCACATTTGTTACATAAAAAACCATTATTTTTAAATGATTTCTATTGTATGAGAACACTTTTGTTTTGGCTTTTATGTACTCCACTTGTAATGTTTGGGCAATACCAATTCAGCGGGCAACTTTCTGATGATCACAAAAATCAAACAGTGTATTTATCTATTGTCGAGAATTATAGAAAAAGCTCTCGAATTTATTTAGATCAAATCATAAGTACTACAACCACAGATAATTTTGGATCCTTTAGATTTGAAGGAGATAATTTATCAGATAAGAATCATTTATATCGCATTCACATTGATGATTGTAATTATACCAGCGAAAAAACCGCTCATTTTTTAAAAGAATGTAACTACACAGAAAGTCTTTTGTTTTTAGCAAAGAATAGAGATACCATTTCGATACCGCTCTTAGCTAATAATCAAGCATTATGCGAAATCAATTCTACCAATAATACCTCGACCCTTATTTTAGAAATTAATACTCTTAGAGAAGAAATGATTCTTGACTTTCTTGAATATCCCAGTAAAGCTAATGAAGATTTAAACTTCAAAAAATGGTTTTCAAGACTACAAAAGTTCGGCATTGACTCGGGTGAACCTGTAGCAGAACTCTATATCTATAATTTTTTATCTGATAGAGCCAGTGAAACACATGCTTTTTATCTAAATCATCTTCAACATAATGAATATTATATCCAGTTATTAAATAGATTAAAAAACAAGTATCCAAATACTTCTTTTACAACACAATTTCAAAGAGAAATCACAGCGGATAAAATAATGCCCGAAGATACCACGACATCATTCATTTCCGTTTTATCAGATTACATTGTATACATTATGATTGGTGTTGTAGGCCTTACCATTGCCTGTATATTTTACCGAAAAAAAGCGCGTAAAAACAATAAAAAATATTTCGACACCCTTACTACTCAGGAAAAAACAATAATAGAAAAAATTGGGCTAGGTAAATCAAATAAAGAGATTGCAGCGGAATTATTTATTAGCCTAAGTACCGTAAAAACACATATTAATAACATATACAAAAAGTTAAACGTTACCTCAAGAGAAGAGCTAAAAGCCCTTTTTTAGCAAATTCAACCGGGGTACTAGTACGAATATCAACCTAGTATAACCCGTTAGCAGGCTTTTAAAAAATGATTTTTGGAATCAAAACTAAAAATCATGAAAGCAAGTATTCTTATTATCTTATTCCTGAGTGTCAACCTAAGTTTTGGGCAAAAACTCAATCAAGAAATTAAAACAGAAAAAGGTCATCAATTTCTCGTAGGACCTATTAATTTGAAAGGACTTCAAAGTGAGCCATATAAAAACTGGTTTAATAGTTCTTACGATAACTATTCCGTTGATAAGTCCTTAACCAAGCTACTCAAAAAACAATTAAAAGGTTACCAACTCAAACTCTTTTTAGGAACCTGGTGTGGTGATAGTAAACGTGAAATGCCTAGGATGGTAAAAATTCTGGAGCAAGCACGATTCCCTTTAGAAAATTTAGAGATTATTGCACTTGATAGAAGAAAAGGTTTCTACAAAAAAAGCCCAAGCGGTCAAGAAAAAGGACTGAATATTATAAAAGTCCCTACGCTAATCTTCTTTAAAAATGGCAAAGAAATCAATAGAATAGTTGAACGACCACTTGCCTCTTTAGAAGAAGATATGTTAGCAATTTTAACTAGTGAAACTTATAAGCCGAATTATTCTAAGTGAAACAATCTAGTTTGCCATAGTTAAAGCGCAAAAGTGTAATTTTGCGCTTTAATTTTTAATAGCTTTCTAGAATGCAGTTATCGGAACAAGAAATCGTACGTAGAGAAAAACTAACTAAGCTTCGTGAATTAGGTATTAACCCATATCCTGCGGCTTTATTTCCTGTTGATGCTACATCAAAGAGTATCAAAGATGATTTTTCTGAAGGTAATCAAGTAGTAATCTCTGGAAGGTTAATGTCAAGAAGAATTCAGGGTAAAGCGTCTTTTGCTGAACTTCAAGATAGTGAGGGCAGAATTCAAGTTTATTTTAATCGAGATGAAATCTGCACAGGAGAAGACAAAAGCCTTTACAATGATGTCTATAAAAAATTACTGGATATTGGTGATATTATTGGTATTGAAGGAGAACTTTTTACCACTCAAGTTGGTGAAAAAACCGTTATGGTGAAAAACTTTTCATTGCTTAGTAAAGCATTGAGGCCATTACCACTTCCAAAAGTCGATGCCGATGGCAATTCATATGATGAATTTAACGACCCTGAATTGCGTTATCGTCAACGTTACGTTGATTTAGTTGTAAATCCGAAGGTTAAAGAAACCTTTATCAAGCGTACAAAAATCACTAATAGTATTAGAGAGTTTTATAATGAAAAGGGGTACTTAGAAGTTGAAACACCTATTCTACAACCTATACCTGGAGGTGCAATTGCGCGACCTTTTTTAACGCATCACAACGCCTTAAATATTCCATTATACTTACGTATTGCAAACGAATTATACTTAAAAAGACTAATTGTTGGCGGGTTTGATGGAGTATATGAATTTTCTAAAGACTTTAGAAATGAAGGCATGGATCGTACTCATAATCCTGAGTTTACTGTAATGGAACTGTATGTTGCATATAAAGACTACAATTGGATGATGGATACTACTGAGCAATTATTAGAAAAAATTGCTTTAGATACCAATAGCAGTACAAAAATTACTGTCGGGGAAAACGAAATAGAATTCAAAGCTCCGTATGCCAGAGTACCTATTTTAGAAGCTATAAAGACGCATACAGGTTTTGATGTTGCTGGAATGAACGAAGCTGAATTGCGTGAAGTTGCTCAAAAATTAGGATTAGAGGTTGATGACACCATGGGTATTGGTAAACTGATCGACGAAATATTTGGCGAAAAATGCGAGCACTTTTATGTGCAACCTACCTTTATTACCGACTACCCAAAAGAGATGAGTCCGTTAACCAAAGAACATAGAGAAAATCCGGCTCTTACGGAGCGTTTTGAGCTTATGGTTAATGGTAAAGAATTGGCTAATGCTTATTCTGAGCTTAATGACCCTATTGACCAACGTGAACGTTTTGAGGAGCAATTAAAACTTTCTGAAAAAGGTGATGACGAGGCAATGTTCATTGATCAAGACTTTTTAAGAGCTTTAGAATATGGAATGCCACCAACCTCTGGTATTGGGATTGGTATTGATCGTTTGGTGATGTTAATGACCAATAATTCATCAATTCAAGAAGTTTTATTCTTCCCTCAAATGAGACCTGAGAAAAAAGCCATTGAATTGACTGATGAGGAGAAAGTCATTATGGATTTGCTTAAAACTGTTGAAGAATTACCTTTAGTAGAATTAAAAAATAAAGCTGGTCTTAGCGGTAAAAAATGGGATAAAAGCACTAAAAATCTATCAAAGTTGGGGATATTCGTTGTTGAAAAACGCGATGACGGATTGTTTGCAAAAAAAGTTGGTTAAAATCTATTTTTTATTATTTCCAAAAAATAGCCTAGTTTAGAATCATCATGGAACTAAGCAAAAAACTAGGCCTGATTTTTGGGCCAATCGTATTTTTAATTCTAATCAATCTACCATTTCAACTAGTTTCTGCAGAGGGAGATAATGTCATTGCCGTTGCAGTTTGGATGCTTATTTGGTGGATTTCAGAAGCTGTCTCCATTTCTGTAACTGCTTTATTGCCACTTTTACTTTTTCCTCTACTAAAAATATTACCAATTGCAGAAGTTGGCGCTAATTATGGTAGCCCCATTGTGTTTCTTTTTTTTGGTGGATTTGTTATGGCTTTAGCCTTAGAAAAAGTAAACCTTCATAAGCGTATCGCTTTAAATATTATACGATTAACGGGTACTACTCCAAATAAAGTAGTTCTAGGTTTTATGATAGCTACTGCATCATTAAGTATGTGGATTAGCAATACCGCCAGTACTGTTGTTATGTTACCCATTGCATTATCAGTTATCAATCTATTGATTAATGATGAAGATGGATTTACTAAGAATGATAAAAATTTTGCGCTAAGTGTTATGCTTGGAATTGCTTTTTCAGCCAACGCTGGTGGAATTGCAACTGTAATAGGAACACCGCCAAATTCTGTTCTTATTGGTCTTTTAGAAAATGAATATAACATTCAAATTTCCTTTTTAAAATGGATGACCTTGGGTCTGCCATTTTCCATTGTAATGATTTCCATTTCCTATTTAGTATTGGTAAAATGGATGTTCCCAAATAGAGACTTGAAATTTAATGCTTCAAAAGAAGTGATTCAAGTAGAACTTGAAAAACTTGGCTCAACTTCAGGAAAAGAAAAAATGGTGTTAATAATTTTTGGTGTAACCGTTTTTTTATGGATTTTTAGAACCCTTATAAATAAAATTTTTCCTGATTTAGGGCTTTCTGATACCATGATTAGCATTTTTGCAGCTATCTCGTTATTTGCGATTCCTTATAATATAAAGAAAGGGGATTTTATTATTCATTGGAAAGATACCTCAAAACTGGCATGGGGAATTTTAATACTCTTTGGTGGTGGTTTGGCTTTGGCTAAAGGTATGTCTGTTAGCGGTATTGTAGATTTGGTTGCAAATGCCATTGCTAGTAGTGAAATAAGTATCTTATTAACAGCGTCATTACTTATTCTCTTGATGCTTTTTATGACAGAATTAATGAGTAATGTGGCATTGGTGGCAGTTTTAGCGCCTGTCGTTGCAGGCATAGCCATAGGCTTAGAAATTCCAATTCTTTATTTGTTGATTCCAGTAACGATGGCTAGTAGTTGTGCATTTATGCTCCCTATGGCAACACCTCCGAATGCAATAGTTTTTGCCAGTGGGTATGTAAAAGTACCTGAAATGGCTCGGGTTGGTATCATTCTCAATTTAATAGCAGTTGCATTACTAATTGTTGTATTTCAATTTGTAATACCATTATTATTCTAAATAAAAAAAGCTCCATTTTATGGAGCTTTTTAAAATATTATGGAGTCAAGGCACTAATTTTCTTCCTCGTAATCTTCAAATTCTAATTTTGATAATCCTTCTTGAGATTGAGTAAAGTCAATAGGTAATACAGCACCATCTTTTAATTTGAAATCAGTCAATACTAATTGTTGTTCAGATAAGGTTCTCAAACCGTTCATATCTGAAAACTCATTGTTTGAAAGATATAGTTTTTTCAACTTCTTTAAATTTTCCATTCCAGATGGCATTGCACCATCCAAATCATTGTTAGCGAGAGCTAAAGTGTTTAGCTTTGACAGCTCGTTAATTGTTTCTGGTAAAGTACCCTCAAGCTTGTTATCACTAAGATTTAATTCTTGTAAACTTTGCAGTTTGTTTATCGTGTTTGGAATATTGCCTACCAATTCGTTTTTACCCAAATCAACAGCTTTTAAATTATCAAACTTTCTAAATAAACCTGGGATTTTACCTTTAATACTATTATTGGATAAATTCAGACTTTCTAAATATCTTAAATTACCAATGGTAATCGGAATTTTACCTTGAAGGTTGTTGTTAGATAAATCTAAACCAACAACTTTACCATTTTTAACTGTAACACCATGCCATGTAGAAATGGGTTTGCTCTCATCCCATTGATTGGTCCATTGATGACCTTTAGTTTTGGCTTTTAACTCTAATAAAGCAATAACTTCTCGTTGACTTACTTCATCTTGAGCAATAAGTAGGTTGGCACAGAATAAGACTAAAATTACTAGTAAGGTAGATAATCTTGATGTTTTCATAATCTATAATTTGATTTGGTCAAGCTACAACAACACTAAATTCAAAAATGTATCGACTAAATACAATAAAATGTGGTGTAACTGTTTAATTAGCTTCTCAAAGTAGGTAAAATTGAGGTTTGTATTCTACTATATTCCCATTTTTTCGATGAAATACTATCAAAAAAGCCTCGATTATTATCGAGGCTCTTAAAATATTGTATTCCTTTACTATAGAATGAATCGTTCTATTTACGGTACGGATTAAAATTTTCAGGCAAATAGTCTGTCGTATCAAAACCTAAATCGATAACATCGTTTTCTATAAAATTTAATGAATTAACTGACTCATTAGAATCGTACGCATTAAATTCTTCCGGTAAATAATCAGCAGTATCAAAATCAAATGCTTCTTCTTGTTCTTGCTCTACAAAAACTATTGATTTGATATTAAATTTTTCAACTGGTGTCTTTTCTGCTTTAGCACTCAATAAAGGCAAGAAAAGCGCTCCGATAAAAGCAATTGCTATGTATTTTCTATATTTCATAATGATATATTTTCAATTTTTCTTCAAAGGTAAAACTGTTAAAATCTATTATTAGTATGCTTTTTACTTTCATTAACATACCCCTAAAATCTGTAAGAAAATTATTATCAATAAGGCTTTTGAATTACTGATAAATAGTTAGTGTAATGGGCTTAAATTTGCATTATTACCATTGTTTTTATTGTAATATTAACAAAAACACTTCATCGATTTTATTGTTATATTTCTGTTAAGAGCTTATAAAACCTATCAAAATAAGAACCCCGACTAATTGCCGGGGTTCTTTCAACTAACTAACTCAAAAATTTTGATAAAATGAAAACATCCTACCTAGTTTGACCTTGCATACGGGTCAAAATTATTGGGAAGATACTTTGCCGTATCAAAGCCCAAATTCATATCATCTTCTTCGATATAGTTTATCGAACTGATGGCTAAGGTTTCTGAATAAGCATCAAAACCCACTGGTAAATACTTTGAGGTGTCAAAACCTAATTCATACTCAAAATCATTTTCTAAAAACTCAATTGATTTTATATCAAGATAACTTGTATAAGGATTAAATTCTGCCGGTAGATATTCAGAAGTATTAAAACCAAGCTCCATATCTTCCTCTTCTATATAATTGATAGAATTTAAATCGAAATTATTTGCGTAAGCATCAAAATCTTCGGGTAAATAATCTTCAGTATCAAAACCAAGGTCTATCTCATTCTCTTCGTCTATATAGCTTATACTATTTAAGTCGACAAAACTCTCATAAGGATTAAAACCTTCAGGAAGGTAATCAGTAGTATCAAAACCTAAATCCAGAACTGATTCTTCTTCAACGAATTCTATTTCACTTAAACTTAATTCAACTGGCTCCTCAATATTAAATTTCATTATGTAAAGTGGAGCACTCTCTTTGTCTTCAGCATAAACATTTAATGCTGTAAAGTTGTTTTCAATGGTACGCGTGGCTTTTAAATTAGCATTCACCGTACTTACTTGTTCATCTGCTATGGGTGAGCTACTCATAAAGAAACACCCATAAATTAATAATAATTTGTTCATTTTTTGATTGATTTGATGATTGATGTAATATGCTTATAAGACTATCTAAAATTAAAATTGTTACAGGTTTTGAAGATTTTTAACAATTCTATCGATACTCTCGAGCTCAACTATACTGGGCAACACAAGCCGAAATATCAATAAAAGGCAAGGTTCCGAAAGGTTCAACTGTTTTAGAAATATTTTTCTTGTTAATATGATTTTAACACTATGTTAAAAGTATTTTTAAGTTCTTTGAAAACTTTGACTAAATCAAAATTGACCAAAATGGATATCAAATTTATTACGCGTGGACTGTTCCTTATTTTCTTATTAGGAACTTTTCAAACTTCAGATGCTCAGATTTTCAAGAAAAAGAAGAAAAAAGAAACTGAAAAGACGGCTCCAAAACCAAAAAAGGGAGACATTCAACCTTATGATAAAGTGATTACAAAAGATGCCCAAACTGATGAAGGTCTATTTAAAGTGCATCAAGTTGAGAATAAACATTTCTACGAAATTCCTGATTCACTATTTAAACGTGAGATGCTAATGGTAACCAGAATTTCAAAAACTGCAACCGGTATCGGTTTTGGAGGCGGTAAAATCAACACACAAGTCTTACGTTGGGAGAAGAAACCCAAAAAAGTACTACTACGAGTAGTTTCATATGGAAATGTTGCCGCAGACTCATTACCTATACACGAAGCTGTTGTCAACTCAAATTTTGAACCAGTTTTATTTGCTTTTGATATTAAGGCAATCAATAAAAAAGATTCTTTAAATCCTGCAACAGTTATTGAGGTTGACCCGCTATTTACTAAAGATGTTAATGCTTTGGGAATGCCTGATTTTTATAGAACAAGATATAAAGTAAGTAGGTTAGACGGAGAAAGAAGTTATATAGAAAATATCAAAAGTTACCCTTTAAATATTGAGGCTCGCCATGTAAAAACCTATGCAGCTAAAAGTGCGCCTAGCAATAGAAGTCTAGGTTCTATCTCCATAGAAATAAATAATTCTATGATTCTACTACCTAAAGAACCCATGAAGAGACGCTATTTCGATAGGCGTGTGGGATGGTTCGCTCGAGGTCAAGTAGATTACGGTCTTGATGCCCAAGAAAGCAAAAGGGTCACTTATCTAGACAGATGGCGCCTTGAGGTAAAAGATGAGGACATTGAAAAATTCAATTCTGGTGAACTCGTAGAGCCTAAAAAACAAATCGTCTATTATGTAGATAGAGCAACACCTAAAAAGTGGTTACCTTATATTAAACAAGGTATTGAAGATTGGCAAGTAGCTTTTGAAACGGCTGGTTTTAAAAACGCGATTATCGCAAAAGACCCACCAACGGTTGAGGAAGACCCAGAATGGTCACCTGAAGATGTACGTTATTCAGTAGTGCGTTATTTAGCATCTCCAATACCTAATGCAAATGGGCCTCACGTAAGTGATCCAAGAAGTGGTGAAATATTAGAATCTGACATCAATTGGTACCATAATGTTATGAGTTTATTGCGCAACTGGTACTTTGTGCAAACCGCTGCTATTAACCCTGAAGCTCAATCAACCGAATTTAAAGATGAAATTATGGGTCGTTTGATTCGCTTTGTGTCGTCTCATGAGGTAGGTCACACACTTGGATTACCGCATAATATGGGCAGTAGTGTAGCCTTTCCGGTTGATTCACTACGTTCAAAATCATTTACTCAAAAATTTGGCACAGCACCATCTATAATGGATTATGCACGTTTTAACTATGTAGCGCAACCAGGTGACGAAGGTGTTGCTTTAATGCCAGATATTGGTGTTTATGATAAGCATGCAATTAATTGGGGGTATCGCCCAATTTTAGATAAATCAGCAGAAGATGAAAAAGCTACTTTAAATAGTTGGATTTTGGAACATGCTGACGACCCAATGTATCGTTTTGGTCATCAACAAATTGGTGACATTCATGACCCAAGCTCTCAAACTGAAGATTTAGGGGATGATGCTATTAAAGCAAGTGAGTATGGTATAGCTAATCTTAAAAGAATAGTCCCCAAGCTCATGGATTGGACCACTGAAGATGGTGAAGATTATGATAATTTAGAAACGATGTATGGCCAAGTTGTTAATCAATTCAGACGTTATATGGGCCATGTAGCTAACAATATTGGTGGAGTTTATGAATATCATAAAACTGCAGATCAAGAAGGAGCAGTTTATACTCATGTTCCGGCTGATCATCAAAAAAATAGTTTGAAATTTTTACACGAGCAATTATTTGAAACTCCGGAATGGATGTTAGATAATAATATTTTCAATAAAGTACAATACTCTGGTTCTGTCGAACGAATTAGAGCTATGCAAGAACGAAGCTTGAATACTGTATTGCACCTAGGAAAAATGGCTCGTATGATTGAAAATGAAACCTTGAATGGTAGTGATGCCTATAAATTGGTTGATATGATGTCAGATTTAAGACGAGGAATATGGGCAGAAACTCGGTCTGGTAAAAAAATCGATACTTACAGACGTAATCTTCAAAAAGCTCATATTGATAGGTTGCATTATTTAATGACCGCTGAAAATTTAAAAAAACGACCCGCTTTCGGAGGTTATCAAAAATCGACGGTAGTTAATACAAGTCAATCTGACATTCGTTCTGTTGCTCGAGCGGAGCTCAATAACTTAAAGCGTGATGTTAGAAACGGTATTTCTAGAAATGGTGACACCATGAGCAAATATCACTTACAAGATGCATTAGAGCGTATTAATAACATTCTAGATCCAAAATAATATAGTTAAAGCAAATTGCTTTCAGTATAAGAAAAGGGCAAACTAGGTGGTTTGCCCTTTTCTTAACCAACAGTTTTTACCATTCGTCTACACTTATCTTGTATTCGTATGTTTTTAAAACAATTGGGCTTTTTGATGTTATAGTTTAGCCTCAACAAATCTAACTATTATGAAAAATTTCAAAATCGAGAGTTTTATATATCTATGTTTTTTTATAGCAGCTGCAACCTTTTATCAGAGTACTTCAATTCAAAGTGAGCTTGATAAAAATGTAGAGTCTATTGCAATTTCGAAAAATCAATTCGAAGATGCAATGGCTGATGCAAAGGACTTAAAAGTTGGTGATTTTAAATAATTGAGTCTTTAAAGGTTATTAGAACTCTGTTGTAAAGTAGCGAAAAGTATGAGAAATATCGTTTACCATGAAATTATAGTGTTTTGATTATAGAAATCGCTATTTCACAACTATAATGATTCGTTTCACAACATATCAAAAATTCGTTTGCTTAGTTTTTGTAAATTAGGAATCCCAAATCCTACATTATGAAATCCTACAAAGTTAAAAGTCTCATTTATTTGAGTTGCTTTATCCTCGCGGCAGTTCTGTACAACCGATACGAAGAAAATACTTTTCAAAACCAATTTATTAGTTCCGAAACTGTAGATACTACTTTTGAAGACGATATTGAATTAGAAAATGATAAGGTTGAAGAAGAAGACGTTGAAATGCAATAGAGCATTTTAAATATTTCTTAACGTTACTTGTTAAATACTTCACAAACTTCATTGTGCTATTAAACCATGATCTCTAAAGCCTGTCTTATGAGTAAATCATAAAATTTAATATCATGAAAAAAGTAATCGTAGTAATAATGCTTTTAGCAAGTTTTACAGCCTTCGCCCAAAGAGGGGGTCATAAAGGGAAAAAGCAACAATTTGCAAAAGACCTTACGGTAGAGCAAATAGCGACGCTGAAAACTAAAAAAATGACGCTAGCATTAGATCTTTCTAAAACACAACAAAAACAAATCATGGATTTGACGATTGTTCGACTTGAAGAAAGAAAAGCAAAAATGGAAGAACGAAAAGAACAAAGTGAAACTTCAAAACCTGAAAAACCATCTTCAGAAGAACGTTTTGAGATGATAAACTCTCGTTTAGACAAACAATTGGCGCATCAAGAACAAATGAAACAGATTCTTAACAATGAACAATACCAGTTGTGGAAAGAAATTAGCATGAAAAAGCATGCTCAAGGCAAAAAAAGAATGCAGAAAGAGGGACGCAGAGGATAGTGTTTTTTGTTGATTTTAAAGCCCCCTACTTTGTGTGGTTACAAAGTACCAAGGGGGCTTTATATTTTTCTACCCTGAATATGTTACTGTATTTCCTTCTACTTCGGTATAAGCCGCAGAAGCTAAGGTATCAATAAAACGATACGATGCTGTAGCAGCGCCCTGTGTGAACTCTGCAAGAACATAACCTCGTTGTTTAGCATCAAAATATTGAAGACCATCGATTAATAAAGTGAATGCCTGCTCAATACCGGCTATGGTCGCAGGGTCAGTCCCAAAAATGCCTTCAAAACCGGGGGATGTCACCGATGAACACGCAAATTCTTCACCCACTTTATTTCCATTGATGTCGGTCAAAATATTATGCCATGCATTATGGGTGTCGCCAGCAAAGACAACAGCGGACTTCCCATTTAAAATGGCATAGAGCTGTTCTCGCTCAACCGCATAACCATCCCAAGCATCTAGATTATATGGAACTTGCGCTGCCAATCGCCCTAATTCTGCTTCTGTCAATGTTGGGTCTCCGGCCAAGGCACGTGCTTTTAGGGTAGATAAATCTACAATTGCTGTTTGCAAGGCGCTTAAAGTTTCTGGGGAGGTGTCACCAGCCGCTACTTGGCCAATTAAAATCAATAATTCTGCAGGAACGGTCATAGTTCCCATTAATACTTGCTGCCCTAGTACCTGCCATTTAGCGCTACTGCCGCCAACCGCATTAGCGGTCCAAGCCAATTGCTCTTGTCCCATCAATGCCCTGCTTGGGTCTCCTAAGGCGTCTGCAAAACCCGCAAAGTCAAAAGCGCCACCGGCACCAAAGAAATCGGTAAAACTAAGTTGTTTGTCGCGACCTATGATACGCGTATCCAGCATAACCAAGTTCACTAAATTACCGTACTCAAAGTTTCTGTAAATGACCCCCAGCGTATCTGTACGAACTGGCAAATATTCACTATGAACTTGAATGGCACGTTGCAAACGAGCCTCGTAATCTCCTTCGGATTCATCGTGATTTTCGGCACCTTCGTTATAAGCATCATTGGTTATCTCATGATCGTCCCAAACGACTACAAAAGGTTTTTTCTGATGCGCCAATTGCAAACCTTCATCGGTACGGTATTGACGATATCTTAATCGGTAATCTTCTAAAGACAAAATTTCAGTTGCTGGATCATGTTCTCTGCCCAAAACCGAAGTATTTTCATTCGTGCCATAACCCCCAACCTGATATTCATAGATATAATCTCCAAGATGAAGCACTAAATCAGCATCACTATTTGCAATAGCATCATAGACATTAAAAAGTCCCGCTGGATAATTGCTGCAAGAACAGACTGCTACTTTTAGATTATCAACCGAAACACCTGCCTCAGGAAGCGTAATAGTTTCACCTATCATTGAGGTTACGGCTACATCTTCTTGCATAAAGCGATAGTAGTATTTTCCATTTGAATTCAAACCGGTAACATCTTGTACAATCGTAAAGTCATTTTCTAAATTGGCGTACTGCATCCCCTCTTTAACGATATTTTGAAAATCAATATCCGTTGCCATTTGCCAATTAATTCGAATTGCCTGTTGCACCTCATCGGCCGTTGGGGTAAAACGTGTCCATATAATAACAGCATTCGCTATTGGATCAAAACTACCCACCCCATGCAAAAACCTAGGTATACCATCATCATCATTTCCACCTCCTAAAAAATCATCTAATTTTTCACAGGCCGTGAGTTGTGAGGCTAAAATTACCCCGCCCGAAGCTAATATCGATTTTGCCAAAAAGGCTCTTCTTGATTGTACTTTTCTTTCCATTTTTATGTGTTCTCTAGTTTTTTCTAAAAATATGTAACGGAAATAGCTTCTGGGTTAGTAGAATATTACTAGAAAATTAAGCTTGTTCTAGTTTTCTTCAGTTTATGTTAAGTAATCAGAATTATCTTTAGTTAAACTCATCTAGTTCTTTAACAAAAGATGTTACTCCTTAAAGTTATTTAGAAGTACAAAAAGTTCTCATTTAACTGTTAAATTATGATACAATAATAAGGAAGACTCTAAAATTAAATTAACGAGACAAAACCACTTTGTCAAATATATTTTTCCGAAGTCTAACCATCATATTTTTAGGTTTCCAGAATTCAGTTGGATATAAAAAAAGAATTTAATGTTGAAGGTTTTAGTACCGAAAATTTGTCCCGTGGTATGAAAAATTATTGATATTAATAATGTCTCTTGTCATAGCTTTATGAAAGTTACTCATTAAAAAAAAACAAGACAAAAAATTAGTTCTTCAGTAGTTTTAAAAAAAAACGGTAATTGAAATATTTTACATCAGACAAACATTAAAATTTGCACTATCAATTTTGACCGTTCTTGACTTGCTAATATACTATAACTATTTTTGCTACTATAAAAATGATAGTATATATAAAATATAAGAACCTATGAAAGCAATCCTATTAGAACAAGCAGGTGGAGTTGAGAATCTTTTAATTAAAGAGGTAGAAAAACCTACCATAAAAGACCATGAAGTTTTAATTTCAACTAAGGCCATTAGTGTTAACCCAGTGGATTTTAAGGTAAGACGTAATCCAGCAGTAATTGATATGATAATGGGTAAAGAACGTCCTGTTGTAATAGGCTGGGATATTGCGGGCACCATAACTAAAGTCGGGGATAAAGTTTCTAAATTTAAAATTGGGGATAAGGTCTTCGGAATGGTCAATTTTGTTGGTCGAGGTAGTGCGTATGCAGAATACGTGGCAGCACCAGAAAATCACTTGGCAAAAATACCTGATGGAGTTTCTTTTGAAGATGCTGCCGCTACAACTTTAGCCGCGCTTACAGCACTACAAGTGCTTCAACCAAGAGTTAAAGAAGGTGATAAAGTATTAATACATGCTGGTTCTGGTGGTGTCGGACATTTTGCCATTCAGATTGCAAAATCTTTGGGAGCATATGTTATTACTACAAGTTCATTAAAAAATAAAGATTTCGTATTGTCTTTGGGCGCAGATGAGTTTATAGACTATCGTTCTCAAAAGTTTGAAGAACTCTTAACTGACATGGATTTTGTGTTTGATATGTTCAACGGAGATATCCTTTTAAATTCCCTGAAAGTAGTAAAAGAAGGAGGTAGCATTATTTCTTTACCAACTCCAGATTTTTCAGAAGAGATTCTAGCAATAGCCAAAGAACGTCATGTCGACTTGCAATTTCTTATGGTACAATCAAGTGAAAAAGGTATGAAAACGCTAGCCGAGCTACTAGACAAAGGCACCATAAAACCGCATATTTCAAGTACCTTCCCCTTAGAAAATATGGGCGATGCACACTTACAATTAGAAAGCGGAAGAACGGTTGGCAAGGTTATAGTCACGGTGTAAATTACTAAGATCATGAAAAAGAACATTTTAATCACAGGTAGTACCGATGGTATTGGAAAATTAACCGCTTTAAAATTGGCCAAAGAGGGACATTCTCTCTTCTTACATGGTCGTGACCCTAAAAAGCTTGAAGCCACCATCATTGAAATAAGAAAAGAAGCTAATACCAAAACTATTTTTGGTTCTGTTGCCGACTTTTCTGACTTGCAAAGTGTTTGTAAAATGGCAAAACGAACAGCTCTTGAACTTCCTAAATTAGATGTCCTTATTAATAACGCTGGAGTTTTTAAAAGTTCTCAGCTAGTAAATTCTAATGGAATAGATTTAAGGCTTGTAGTGAATTACTTAGCACCATATCTTTTTACACAAGGACTTTTACCTGTTCTTAAAAAGGCCACAGCCCCACGTATTATCAATTTAAGTTCCGCAGCCCAAGCATCAGTTTCATTAGAAGCGTTAAAAGGAAGCAAAACTATTGGTGTCCAAGAGGGTTATGCACAAAGTAAATTAGCACTAACTATGTGGAGTTTCGATTTGGCCCAAAAAGAAAAAGATGTCACCATTATTGCCGTCAACCCAGGATCATTATTGAATACCAAAATGGTTAAAGAAGCATATGGCAACCATTGGTCTTCAGCGGATAAAGGGGCTTCGCTCCTATATGACTTGGCTATTTTATCAGAATTTGAAGAAAAAACAGGCTTGTATTTTGACAATGACAAGGGTGACCCTAGAGGTACTTTTGGTGAAGCCCATGCTGACGCCTATAATGAAATTAAAATTGGGCAACTTATTAGCGCTACCGAAGAACTTTTGACAAGATTAATTACATAAAATGAACGTCTTCAAACAAGTAGCTCGAAAAGGAAAACTCACTTTAGGTCTTGTCTTTCCGATAGAGGCTTATCAAGGTTCTATTGCCAAAATGGAGCATCAAGAGCAATTGGCTAAACGGGCTGAAGAATTAGGTTTTAAAGCACTTTGGTTCAGAGATGTACCTTTTCATGACCCTACTTTCGGCGATGCTGGCCAGCTGTATGACCCATGGATCTATATGACTCATATCATGAATCAAACAGAGAAAATTGCTTTAGCCACAGGAAGTATTATTTTACCATTACGACACCCTGTACATACAGCAAAATCATTGGCGAGTTTGCAAGTACTTTCTAAAGGAAGAGTACTTATGGGTGTTGCCTCAGGTGACCGCCCCAATGAATATCCAGCGTTTCAAAAAAACCTCAACCAAAAAAGCCAACTGTTCCGTGATAGTTTTGGGTATTTAAAAGCATTACAAGCTGATTTTCCCAGATATTACTCACCAGACTTTGGAGAATTAAATGGATCAATAGATTTAGTTCCCAAGTATGAATCTCAAACACCACTTTTTGTTACCGGCCATTCTGGTCAAAGTTTAGATTGGATAGCTGAACATGCTGATGGTTGGTTATATTACCCTCGGGATTTCAATTTTTTACAACAAAGCATGCAAAACTGGCAAGATAGTTTAGAGAAGACCAAACAGCCTTGGAAACCTTACATGCAATCACTCTATATAGATTTAATTAAAGATACAAAGGCAATGCCGAAACCTATTCACTTAGGTTTTCAAACAGGGATGGACTATTTACAATCGTTTGTGAAAAACCTTGAGAACCATGGAGTAAATCATGTGATTTTAAATTTAAAATACAGCACTAGACCTGCAGGTGAAGTCGTAGAAGAACTAGGAGAACTTTTAGTACCACATTTCGCTTAATTTGTCCTTCAAAAATCTTCCTTTAGATTTCTTGACTAACTTTAAAGTAGAATTATTTTGAAATGAAAAAGAGAAAAATGGCAGCGACACTATTCATTAGTATAGACTTGGTTCTTGGTACGCTTTTTTACTTGAGATTAATTTACTAGAAACATTTAGCGGGTACTTCAATTAAGTTTACTACAATCAATTTGAGCCAATGGCCATAAGTATAGAATTGCTGATTGCGGGCTATTATTTATTTAAAAAACACCTTAAAACCAATTTTGCCTTAGCAGTTTTTGCCTTTACGGCCCTTTTAGATTCATTATTTAGTTCAACTGGGCTTTTTACAAGTTTAGTACCCCTTAATGCAACCATAATACTTGTTGGCTGCGCTTTAGTTTCGTTTTGGCTGTCTTTCAGTCATACCTTTGCGCTTGGGCGTATTTCTATGGTTGGGGCTTTTGGTAGTTTTATTTTAGGTACCACGGTAGAATTGTTTTTTAATTTATGGACTGTTTAATCCAATAATCGATGAACTGTGAAAAAACTATAACTCCACTGCTACAATTTGGCTAAACTTCAAAAGAAAACTTGCGGCACTGATTCATATCAATATCGTTTAATAACTAATAATAGATTTAACTTAAACCAATATATTAACTTAGAGGTATGAACCTCAACCAAATCACTGTTCCATCATTAGATGTTCTTAAATCGATAGCATTTTATAAAACTTTGGGTTTAGAACTTATCGTAGAGGCATTACCCCATTATGCACGTTTTGTTTGCCCTGAGGGTAATACCACTTTTTCGATTCACTTGGTTGACAAACTGATTAAAGGTCAAGGCATTTATGTATATTTTGAATGTGAGAACCTAGATGAAAGGGTTTCAGATTTACAGAAAAATGGTATTGCCTTTGATGAACTGCCAAGTGATAGGTCATGGTTATGGAGAGAAGCTAGATTAAAAGACCCAGATGGCAACCTATTAATTTTATATTTTGCCGGGGAAAATAGGCTAAATCCTCCATGGCGCATATAACAACGCAACATACATTGAAATCAAAAAAAAATATTTTAGTTATCATTGTGCTTGCACAATTCTGTTGCACTACATTATGGTTCGCGAGTAACGGCGTTTTAGAAGAACTCATAACTAATTTTAATTTAAAGACCAATACGCTCGGTAACTTAACCTCTGCAGTACAATTTGGTTTCATATCTGGCACCTTATTATTTGCTTTATTGACTATTACAGATCGATTTTCTCCGTCAAAAGTATTTTTAATGAGCGCTATTCTAGGGGCAATCTTTAATGGGAGTATGCTTTGGCCAGGGAACACACTACTAACATTAATTGCTTTCCGATTTTTGACAGGGTTTTTCTTAGCAGGTATTTACCCAGTTGGAATGAAAATCGCAGCTGACTATTTTGACAAAGGTTTAGGTAAGTCATTAGGTTTTTTAGTAGGTGCTTTGGTACTTGGAACCGCATTTCCACATTTATTAAAAGGAATAACAACATACTTTTCATGGCAATCAGTAATTATAACAACTTCTGTTTTAGCCATTTTAGGTGGAATACTATTGGCTATTTTGGTGCCTAATGGGCCTTTTAGAAAGAAAAGTCAGCAACCAGATTTAGGCGCCTTCTTTAAAGTATTTCAAAACCCAAATTTTAGAGCTGCCGCTTTGGGGTATTTTGGGCACATGTGGGAGTTATATGTTTTTTGGGCTTTTGTACCCATAATGCTAGGCACTTACCAGAGCTTAAACCAATCATCCTTAAATATTCCATTGCTTTCATTCGGTATAATAGCCATTGGAGGAATCGCATGTGTTTTAAGTGATCATATTTCACAAAAGATTGGAGTAAAAAAAACGGCAAGTACCGCTTTATTTCTTTCAGGATGCTGTTGTCTAGCCGCACCATTGTTTTTTACTCTTACTACCACAAGCCTTTTTGTAGGTTTTCTGTTTTTTTGGGGAATGGTAGTCATTGCCGATTCTCCACTATTTTCAACCTTAGTTGCGCAAAATGCCACACCAGAGTTAAAAGGAACTGCCTTAACAATCGTAAACTGTATTGGATTCACCATTACCATTATAAGCATTCAGCTTATGGTTTATTTACAACTAAATTACGCTAGTAATTGGATTTATACGTCACTAGCAATCGGGCCAATCTTTGGGCTCATCGCATTAACTAGTTCTAAAAAAACAAATAGATAATTCTTATATCTTTAGCATTGTCTAACCAACCCAATATGAAAAATCCTTTAGGAAAGCTGTTAGTTCTCGGCAGTATAATTGAAATACTAATTTTTGTTTGTGCCTATCTAATGCAACCTTCATTAGAAGAAACCTTCCGGCATGCGGCCCGATATTCAGGGCGTTTGTCTTTTGGAGTATTTTTAGTGACTTTTTACCTTTTCACTTATAGCCACCAAAAACCAATTAATGAAAATAAAAGACTACGTTATTGGCTTATACTTTTTGCAGTAGTTCATATAATTCATTTTGGGTTTTTAGCTACCAATGTGGTTTTAAATAAAATACCAATTGTACCTATTAAACTAACTGGTGGTGCTTTAGCTTATCTAATGATAGTTTGTGCTCCATTAGTCTTGCATAAACTTAAATTAGGTTGGCAATTGGTTTATTTTAATTATGTGAGTATTGTAATGATAATTACCTATGTTGCAAGGGCCAAAGGTGATTTTGAGGGCGCTCAACCTTTTTGGTTTCATTATTTGGCATTGATTACACTTGTATTTTGCTGTCTTTTATTTGGATGGAAAATATGGAAAGCAACCAAAAATTAAAAAATACTCCTTACTGCTTCAATAGTTTTTGCTAAGTCAGCATAGCTAATAGCATCATTTAAAAAATAGCTTTCAAAAGCAGAAGGTGGTAAATAAATACCTTTGTCTAGCATTCCATGAAAATACTTTTTAAAGGACTCATTATTCCCCTTTGCTGACGAAGCAAAGTCAATTACCGGTTCATCACAAAAATGCACACTTATCATGCTCCCAAATCTGTTGATTTGATGAGTAACCCCCTTTTCATTTAAAACCTCAGCGATACCCTCATGCAAGAATTTCGTTTTATTTGCCAAACTAGTAAAGGTTTCAGGTTTATTATTTAATTCTGTTAGCATAGCCAAACCTGCATTCATCGCTAATGGATTTCCACTTAAAGTACCTGCTTGATAAACAGGTCCATCAGGGGCTAAATAGCTCATTATTTCATCGCGTGCTGCAAAAGCACCTACAGGTAAACCTCCACCTATGACTTTGCCAAACATTACAATATCAGCATCAATACCCAAAGCTTCTTGAGCACCACCTTTGCCTAATCGAAAACCAGTCATTACCTCATCAAAAAGCAATAAAATGCCTTCCTGCGTACAAAGTTCTCGAAGTCCTTTTATAAAGGTATCAGTTGGAATAATACAGCCCATATTTCCTGCAACAGGCTCTATAATAATGGCGGCTATTTCTCCTTTATTGGCCTTTACCAAGGTTTTAACTCCTTGCAAATCGTTATAATTAGCAAGCAGTGTGTCTTTCGCAGTACCCTTAGTAACTCCTGGACTATTAGGACTACCAAAGGTTACTGCACCACTACCCGCTTGTATCAAAAAAGAATCGGAATGGCCATGATAACATCCAGCAAATTTTATGATTTTATCTTTACCTGTATAACCACGAGCTAGTCGAACAGCACTCATACAAGCCTCAGTACCAGAATTCACAAAACGAATCTTATCAATATTAGGCACCATACTAACTGCCAGTTTGGCCAGCTCAGTTTCTATAGCCGTTGGAATCCCAAAAGAAGTGCCTTTCTTAGCTTTTTCTATTACGGCATTCAAAACTGGTTCATGTGCATGTCCTAAAATTAGTGGACCCCAAGACGCGATAAAATCTATATACTGATTATCATCTTCATCATATAAATAAGCACCTTTAGCCTCTTTAATAAAAATGGGATCTCCACCGACCGCTTTAAAAGCCCTGACAGGCGAATTAACACCACCAGGAATGTATTTTTTTGCCTCAGAAAATAGTGCACTACTACGTTGATATCGCATGAAAAATCTTTACTTAGAAGTTATCCTTCTCAGGTTAATTACTTGACCTACAGAAATGGTGTTATTTTTTAAACTATTGAAGCGCTTTATCTCATCGACCGGAACTCCATATTGTTTTGAAATGCCATAAAGGGTATCACCCTTTCTGACCTGATGGGTAAAGACATCGTACTTTTTTGTTTTACGTATAGTTTCAAAACCACCCTTTACAACTTCATCATCAAATTCATCAAGATTAAAGCGTTCGATGAGAACTATTAATTTTTGAGGATATTTTTTATCCGTTGCATAACCAGCTTGTCGCAATCCAAACGCCCATTTTTTATAGTCATCTCTTCTATAATTGAATAAGAAACGATATCTAGAACGAGAGGCCAAAAATATACTGTGGTCTCTAAACGAAAACATAGGATGGTTATACTTGCGAAAGCATTCTCCTTTGGCGTCATCATCGTGGAAATCAAATTCGCCTTGCCATCCAGTATGACATTTTATTCCAAAATGGTTATTCGTTTTTTGTGTTAATTCTCCTTTGCCAGAACCACTTTCTAAAATACCTTGCGCTAATGTTATACTTGCAGGTATACCAAAAGCACGCATTTCATACTGCGCAATTTTTGAAAACTCATTTATATATTCTGTAGTAGATGCAATCGGAAACTTTTTAAAATATCCTGGATCTGCGGGTAAAGGGTATAATTCTGACTTATTGAACTTGGTATCATTAATGCCTGTGTTAGGCTTGTAAACTCCAACTTTATCAGTGGTATTAACTTTTTTGGCTGCTGTGGTTCTTTTCTTTGTACCACAAGCAACTAGCATGGCATTAATAAAAATAATTAGCAGAAAATGCTTCTTCATAGGTCTAACAACGGTAAATTCTTTTTTTTCAGTATACTATTCATTCCAATTATGCCTTGTAAACCTCCAGTATGAATAGCCAAAACTTTTGTTCCCGGAAGAAAATAATCTTTAGTAATTCTATCAAAAAGCCCATAAAACATTTTGCCTGTATAGATTGGATCTATGATTATTCCTGTTTCAGATCTAAAATCATTCATAAAACAAACCAGGCTTTTATCAACCTTAGCATAGCCACCAAAATGATAATCAGAAATTAGTTCCCAATTTTCATTTTGTGCAAATTTACGAATATCGTCCTTTAAAAAATCGCCCTGAAGAGCAGGAAACCCTAAAATTCTTTGATTACTATTACTTGAATTGATTAGCCCGGCAATTGTACCCCCTGTGCCCACGCAGCAACTTATAAAGTTGAATTCCTTATCATTTTCTGTCAATATTTCTTCGCATCCTTTAATAGCCAGAGAATTTGTACCACCTTCGGGTATCACAAAAAAAGAACCAAATTTTAATCGTAGTCGGTTTAAAAACGACTCTGATTCTTTTAATTGATAAGATTGTCTATTTGTAAAATGAAAAGTCATTCCATTTTTATTGGCTTGAAATAATGTGGGATTGTCAAGCCATTTTTCTTTAAGCTCTTCTCCTCTTATAACACCTATGGTTTTGAAACCATGAATTTTTCCAGCGTAAGCGGTAGCTGCAATATGGTTCGAGTAAGCGCCCCCAAAAGTCAAAAGGGTTTTGAAATTCTGTCTTTTGGCTTCAAGCAGGTTATACTTCAGTTTTCGATATTTATTACCTGAAATCAGCGGATGTATAGCATCTTCTCTCTTAACTGAAAGTGAAATACCTTTTTCTTGGAGGAGCGGTAAGTTTATTTGTTGATTGAGAACTTGCAAAAATTATTTTCTAAAAATATAGCGTATAAAACTATATAATTTTCGATTTTTAGTGTAATCCAAATCATCTTCATTAGCATAAGCTTCGCGTTCAAAAGAAATATTTTGATAAGCTCGATAGCTATTTAAATATAGGATTGTTCTCAACAACCATTCTAAAAAGTACCATAAGTAAAAAGGAATAACCAACAACTCTAGTTGTTGTTTCAGATGAATACGTTCGTGGTTGATAAGAACGGTATCGTCTTTATAATTATCTTCTTTGACAATTATAAAAGGCCATATGGTAAGGCCCACATAATTCTTTCGAAAAAAATGTTTAAATACTACGACCATCTTTGACAACTTTGAGGTTGTTTTGAATAGTGGGGCTCACAAATATAATTTTTTAACAGTGCTAAGAACGGAAACAAAGGAATTTTCTTACCCTTTTACTGTCAAAAACCTAAATAACTCGTTAAATCGTTCTAAAACGATACTAGTTTCATAAGCTAAATAACTAATTTTGAAAGTATTGAAAAATGATAAATGAAGAAAATATTACCCTTAGAAGATGGTGACTTTTACCTTTCACCGGAAGGATATAAGGTGTTTACTGAAAAATATCATTTAAAGAGGGGCTTCTGCTGCGAAAGTGGTTGCAGACATTGCCCTTATGGATATAACCAAAAAACGAATTCCACTAGTTAAATATAGCTTTTCGGCATAGTATTTGATGTCTCTAAAGAGCATAAAGTTCTGGTTTAACTCAAAATAAAATTGTTATGAAAAAATGGAAATTATTTGTTTTACCCTTAATAGCGCTGGTGTTTTTAAGTTCATGTGTTTCGGTTCGTGTATTAGCTGATTATGATAAAGAGGCTAATTTTAATACCTACAAAACATATGCCTTCTACAAAACCGGAATTGACAAAGCTCAAATTTCAGATTTAGATAAAAAACGTATTTTAAGAGCAATTGACACTGAAATGACTTCACGTGGTTTTTCAAAATCGCAAGACCCAGATTTACTAGTTAGCATATTTACCAAGGAACGTGAGCAAGTTGACGTATACAACAACAACTTTGGTTGGGGTGGTTACGGTTGGGGACCTGGTTGGGGTTGGGGTTGGGGCCCTGGATTTGGTTGGGGCGGTAATTTTGGCCCTAATGTTTCAACTAGAACCGAAGGATCACTTTTCATTGACCTTATTGACAATAAGAATAAAGAATTGGTTTGGCAAGGTCGTGGTGTTGGCACTTTGAATAACACAAAGAATATTGAAAAGAAGGAAGAAAGAATCAAAGAATTTGTTTCTCAAATATTAGAAGCTTATCCACCTTCTATAGTCGCAAGATAATTTCAAGCAGCGAAGTAATTAGTAAGCCTTTTTAAGTGTTTATCGCAAATAAGCTTAATTACTTCGCTGTTTATTATAATAATGGAAAAGCAATTTCGTCTTTAACCTCTTTTAGCACAAAAGCACTTTTCACAGCGCCAATATTTGGTAAAGAGGCGATTTTGGTTTTAGCAAATGTATAGTAAGCATCAAGATTTTTTACAATAACCTTTAGTAAAAAATCAAACTCACCACCAACAACAAAACATTCAACCACCTCAGGAAACTGATTAACCAACTCTAAAAAATCATCCATCATCGCTCCCTTTTGAACCTCTAAGGATATAAAACTAAATACCGTTATACTACTCTCCACTTTTTCTTTATTGATGATGGCAGCATATTTTTTAATAAAACCTTCTTGCTCTAATCTTTTGATGCGTTCGTAAACCGGGGTTTTAGTTAAACCCAACTGTTCTGCAATAGTTTTTGCAATAGTTTTTGAATCGTTTTCTAAGATTTTTAATATCGCTCTATCGGTATCATCCAAATCTGAATACATATTTTTTCCTCTTTACCTAAACAATTTACAGTCAAAATAACACTTTTTCCTTTAAAATATTTACAAAATAGTGAATATTACTGTTTTTTATATTTAAAACAACTATTTAAACTTTTCATCTTAACTTTATAAGAAATATGCCTTTAATGAAATATCATTTAGCACAAGCGAATATTGCTCGTTTTAATGCAAGCCTTGATAGCCCTATCATGAAAGAATTCGTTGATTTTTTAGAGCCCGTTAATAAATTTGCTGAAGAAAGTAATGGATTTGTATGGCGCTTGAAAGACGATGCAGGAAGATCCGCAAGTTACATCGAATCTCCTTTTAAAGATGAAATGATGGCTGTGAATATAAGCGTTTGGAAAGATCTTGATTCTTTTAAAGCTTTTGTTTACGGTACGGTACATTCTTATTTTTTAAAAAACAAAAAGAAGTGGTTTGATATTAAAGGGCCTTCCCAATTTGTAATGTGGTGGTTACCTGTAAATGAATTACCAAGTTTACAAATGGCTAAAAACAAGCTTGAAGAATTAGAGCTTAATGGCGATACAGCTTCAGCTTTTTCAATGAAACAGTTATTTAATGCCCAAGGAGAAGTCATTTAAAAAGTGTCGACTAAAAAATTAGAATCATTAGAATAAAGAAGTATTGATTTATGGAAACTACATACCAAAGCAATCCTATTTTAGATAAATTACCACCGCATTTACGACAATATATAAAACCTCAAAATTATGAAGATTACACAGCAATAGACCAAGCTGTTTGGCGCTATGTAATGAGAAAAAATGTGGATTACCTCAGTAAAGTTGCACACCAATCGTATATTGAAGGCCTCCAAAAAACAGGTGTTGACATAGACAACATTCCGAACATGTACGGAATGAACAGAATACTCAAAGAAATTGGTTGGGCAGCAGTAGCTGTTGATGGGTTTATTCCCCCATCCGCTTTTATGGAGTTTCAAGCATTTAACGTTTTAGTAATTGCTTCAGATATTCGGCAATTAGAAAATATTGAATATACCCCTGCTCCGGATATTATCCATGAAGGAGCAGGCCATGCACCAATTATTGCTAACCCGGAATATGCAGAATACTTAAGACGTTTTGGAGAAATTGGCTGTAAAGCAATTTCAAGCGCCAAGGATTATGAGCTTTATGAAGCCGTACGTCATTTATCAATCATCAAAGAAGCTGAAGGCACCCCAGATGATGAAATTGAAAAAGCAGAAAAACATATTGAATTTCTTCAAGAAAATATGGGTGAGCCTAGCGAAATGGCATTAATCAGAAATTTACATTGGTGGACTGTCGAATATGGCCTCATAGGAACAATAGAGAAACCGCAACTTTATGGCGCTGGTCTTTTATCATCAATTGGCGAAAGTGCATGGTGTATGACCGATGATGTAAAAAAGAAGCCATACACCTTGGATGCAACCTATATAGGTTTTGATATTACCAAACCTCAACCACAACTATTTGTTACGCCTGATTTTGCTCATTTAAGTCAAGTTCTTGAAGACTTTGCAAATAGCATGGCTCTTAGAACAGGAGGTTTAAGAGGCTTAAAAAAAGTAGTACATTCAAAAGCATTAGGGACGATAGAACTGAGTACAGGAATTCAAATTTCAGGGATTTTTGATAACCTTATAGCATATGATGGCAAACCGATTTACCTTAGAACCTTTGGACCAACAGCATTAGCTTATCGAGAAAAAGAACTAGTAGGCCACGGCACTAATAATCACCCAAATGGATTTGGCTCACCAATTGGAAAATTAAAAGGTATAAATCTCGCTATAGAGGACATGGGACCGCGCGATTTGAAAGCTTACAATATTTTTGAAGGTGAGCAGGTGACTCTAGAATTTGAAGGTGGAGTAATTGTGACTGGTGAAATTATTACCGGAACGCGAAATTTAAAAGGAGAAATCGTATTGATTACTTTCAAAGATTGTCGCGTAACGCATGATGACACTGTATTATTTTTACCAGAATGGGGGTTGTACCATATGGCGGTTGGCGAACATATCACTTCCGCGTTTAACGGACCCGCTGATTTAAGCAGTTTTGATTTGATTAGTCATGAAATAAGCAATACACCAAAAAAAAACAAAAAAAGTAAAGAAAAAACTGTCTTAGAAAATTACTATCAACAAGTTCGTGATTACCGTAATGGAATCAACAGTACAATTTCACGAAACAAAGTATTTCAAGAAGTGAGTAAAACGTTTCCGAATGATTGGTTATTATCAATTGAGTTGTATGAGTTAGCCAAATCTACCAACGAAAATAATCTCGCAAATAATATTTTAAAACATTTAGAGCAGGTAAAACAGAATACCCCAAAGATTGGGCAATTAATTGATGACGGTTTGGCTTTAGTCAATCAAAGCGTTACCGCTCAGGTTTAAATCATTTATTTCAATAATTGGTGATTGATTATTGTGAAACAGTTTCCATCCTAGAGAATTAGTCAATGCTAAAAACTTTGAAAGCTCACTTAAAAGCCGATTTTCTGCATTGCTTATCAAAGAAGATTGTTCTATTTTTTTAAGAAGCGATGTATTAACGTTACGTTTGATTTTATTGTAATCTTTGGCGTCAAATTGATTTAGATAGTCCGCAGTAACATCGTAATATTCAAAATCTGGATTTATTTTAATCTCAGGTTGAGGTATATCTTTAATATACAACGTCTTTGATTCTTGATCAATCTCAAAATTTATTTTACTTAAATCATAGGCAATTAAGACCTCGGCGTTTACCACTACTAAGGCCTTTTTATCTGCAGTAATCAATGGCCCAAAAAGCTCCTTGGAATCTGCGTAATTGTAAACCTCGGCAAAATGACCCTCGGTCACAATTAGTTTTGAAACATTTTTAATTTGCTGCTCAATTAGCATTGAATTCTCTTGCAGGTTGGATTTCTGTTTTGAATCATCAGTGCATGACTTATAAATCAAAACCGAAGCCAATGTCATTACTACACCTACAAGAACTTTTTTCATCTATTTTAAATAGTCTTTAACCTTTTCTAATGCTTCAGGTATACCAGCTGGGTTTTTACCCCCTGCTGTTGCAAAGAAGGGCTGTCCGCCGCCGCCGCCTTGAATATATTTACCCAATTCTCGAACTATAGTACCAGCATTTAAATTACGTTCAAAAGCCAGTTCTTTTGAGATATAGCATGATAATATAGCCTTACCATCTTTTTCAGAAGCTAAAAGCAAGAAAAGGTCTTGTTTATTATTCCCTATCTCAAACGAAAGGTCTTTTATACCCGCAGCGTCTAAATCAACCTTCGTTGCTAAAAATTTAACTTCATTAATAGTAGTCAATTCACTTAGTAATTCGGATTTAAGTCCTTTGGCTTTATCTTTTAATAATAACTCAACCTGTTTTTTTAATTGTGAATTTTCATCTTGTAAAGCCGTAACTGCTTTTACAGGTTCTTTAGTGTTATTCAACAAATCTTTTATTTCGAAAAGTGTTCTGTTGTTTTTAAAATAAAAGTCTTTTACCGCATCCGAGGTGATGGCTTCTATTCTTCTTATTCCTGCAGCAACTGCTCCCTCAGAAGTAATTTTAAAATGCCAAATATCACCTGTGTTTTTAACATGAGTGCCTCCACATAACTCAATAGACTGTCCGAAACGTACGGTGCGCACAGTATCACCATACTTTTCTCCAAAAAGCGCCATAGCCCCCTGTGCAAGCGCTTCTTTAACAGGTATATTGCGACCTTCTTCAAAAGGTAATTGTCCTTCAATACGTGCATTGACAAAATTCTCAACTTCTCTCAATTCTTCTATAGTCAATTTAGAAAAATGCGAAAAATCAAAACGTAGATATTTTGAATGTACAGCGGAGCCCTTTTGCTCCACATGCTCTCCAAGAACTTCTCTTAGCGCTTGATGTAATAAATGAGTGGCAGTATGATTGCTTGCTGTACGTTGGCGTTGTTTTGCATCTACAACGGCTTTAAAATGGTCTGAAATATGATTTGGAAGACTTTCAGAAAAATGAACAATTTCATTATTTTCTTTTTTAGTATCAGTAATGTAAATTACATCACCATTTGAAGCTTCTAAATACCCTTTATCACCAACTTGCCCACCTCCTTCAGCATAAAAGGGCGTCAAATTAAAGACTAATTGATATTGATCACCTTCTTTTTTGCTAGTTACTTTTCTATACTTGACAAGCTTCACTGTAGCTTCTAAACTGTCATATCCGATAAATTCTTGTTCAGCATCTTCAGTTAAAACCGTCCAATCTTCTTTTGAGGTTTCAGAAGCTGCTCTAGACCTATCTTTTTGAGCCTTTAAAGCCTTTTCAAATCCGTCGACATCTAATTCATATCCGCGCTCTTCAAGAATCAATGAAGTTAAATCTATTGGAAAACCAAAAGTATCATACAATTCAAAAGCTTTAGAGCCATCAATTGTCTTAGTTTTTGCTGATTTAATGACAGAGTCAAGCAAGATTAATCCTTGTTCTAAGGTGCTTAAAAATGAGGCCTCCTCCTCTTTAATTACATTTTCAATTAATTGGTATTGTTGTTTTAATTCTGGGAAAGCTTGCCCCATTGATTCTCCTAAGACCTTTACCAATCTATATATAAATGGCTTTTTAGTATCTAAAAATGTAAAACCATACCTAATAGCTCTTCTTAAAATTCTTCGAATAACATAGCCCGCTCCAGTATTGCTTGGTAATTGTCCGTCAGCAATTGAAAACGCAACTGCTCTAACGTGATCGGCTATTACTCGTACGGCAATATCAATTTCTTGATCTTTACCATAATCTGCCCCGGTTATGGTTTCAATTTCTCTAATTAAAGGGGTGAAAACATCAGTATCATAATTTGATTTTACATCTTGCAAAACCATACATAGACGTTCAAAGCCCATCCCTGTATCAATATGCTTATTAGGCAAATCTTCCAAACTTCCATTGGCTTTACGATTGTATTGCATAAATACAAGATTCCAAATTTCAACCACTAATGGATGGTCTTGATTCACTAATGAAGCACCTGATATTTTTGCTTTTTCCTCTTTTGAGCGAATATCTACATGTATTTCTGAACAAGGGCCACAAGGACCTTGATCCCCCATTTCCCAGAAATTATCCTTTTTGTCACCCATGATTATGCGATCCGCTGGTACAATACCCTTCCACAAATCAAAAGCTTCTTGGTCCATTTTAAGATTATCAGCATCATCACTGCCTTCAAAAACGGATACGTATAGACTGTTTTTATCTATTCCATAGACTTCCGTTAAAAGCTCCCATGCCCAATGAATTGCCTCTTTTTTAAAGTAATCCCCAAAACTCCAATTACCTAGCATCTCAAACATCGTATGGTGATAAGTATCTTTACCTACTTCTTCCAAATCATTATGCTTGCCACTAACGCGTAGGCATTTTTGAGTATCGGTAACTCTTTTTGATTTAGCCTTAGAATTTCCGAGAAAAAATTCTTTAAACTGGTTCATACCAGCATTGGCAAACATTAAAGTAGGGTCATTCTTCATGACCATTGGTGCTGATTGAACAATCTTATGTTCTTTTGATTTAAAAAAGTTTAAAAACTGTTCTCTAACCTTTTGAGATGTCATCTTGGGAGTTAAGCTTTAATTAATTTTAGCAGAATAAACAAAACAATTTTTATATTTGTTTGTTACCTTAAAACGAATGACCAAAAATAGGATAATTTCACTTCATGTCTAAAGTAAAATACTATTACGATCCAGATACGCTCTCTTATAGAAAGATTGAGCCGAAAAAATCGAAACGGTATCGCAATGTGTTGTTCTTTTTATTAGGCGCATCTCTTTTTGGTTTTTTAGGCCTTCTCTTTTTACTAAATACCAATTTAGTTAATACACCAAAAGAGCTTTCTTTACAAAGAGAGGTTTCTAATTATGAACTACAATATGAAATATTGGATAAAAAAATGGAACAGATTGAAAATGTTCTAGCCAATATTCAAGATCGTGATAACAATATTTATCGTCTTTATTTTGAAGCCAATCCTATACCGGAAGAACAACGGAAAGCTGGTTTTGGTGGAGTTAATCGATACAAATCACTCGAAGGTTTCAACAATTCTGAAATTATTATTGATGCCACCAAAAGGTTAGATATCATTCAGAAACAAATGGTGATTCAATCAAAATCTTTAGATGAGATTGCTATTCTTGCAGAGGAAAAAGAAAAGTTTCTTGAAGCTATTCCTGCTATACAACCTGTTCGCAATGAAGATTTGACTAGAATGGCATCGGGATTTGGATGGCGTACTGATCCTTTTTTAAAAACGAGAAAAATGCATCGCGGGATGGATTTTACAGCACCAAGAGGTACACCAGTTTATGCCTCAGGTAACGGCAAGGTAACCAGGGCTGATAACAATTCTTCTGGTTTTGGCAAACACATACGAATAGATCATGGCTACGGATATTTGACCGTATATGCTCACTTAAGCAAGTACAATGTAAGTAAAGGTCAAAAAGTTAAGCGTGGCGATTTGATAGGTTTTGTAGGCAATACCGGACGTTCTGAAGCACCACATCTACATTACGAAGTTTGGAAAGATAAGGAACGAATAAATCCAATTAATTTCTATTATGGAAGTTTATCTCCACAAGAGTTTGAGAACATGCTCAAATTTGCTACACAAGAAAATCAATCTCTAGATTAATGCACATAGACCTTCCTGAAAAGCGCTATTATGGTATTGGTGAAGTTGCTAAGGCTTTTGATGTAAATACATCTTTAATCCGATTTTGGGAAAAAGAATTCGATGTTTTACAACCCAAAAAAAACGCTAAAGGAAATCGAAAATTCACTCCGGAAGATATTAAAAACCTAAAACTAATTCATCATTTAGTTAAAGAAAGAGGTTTTACTTTAGAAGGAGCCAAAACTCACCTGAAGGAAGAAAAGCACAAAACATTATCAAATTTTGATGTTATTGAAAAACTTCAAAAAGTACGTGCTGAATTGGTAAAAATCAAAGAAAACCTTTGAAGTATTCTTTCATAGGTTGTAACAAAATCTATTTTTTTCTGACCAATTAATAACTATAATCCAGATAAACACTTAAAACCTTAGAAAATGAAAAAATTATTAATTCCATTGGTAATTATTGGTGTCCTAATTTTTGTTTTAGGAAGTTGGTATGTAAATACAAATAACAGTCTTGTAGACATGAAGGGCCAAGCAACAAAACAATGGGCTAACGTAGAAAGCTCTTATCAAAGAAGAGGTGATTTAATAGGCAACTTAGTTAAAACCGTTCAAGGAGCAGCTGATTTTGAAAGAGGGACGTTAAAAGATGTTATTGAGGCTCGTTCAAAAGCAACTTCAACAACCATTGATGCCAATAATCTAACTCCTGAAAAACTTGCCGCTTTTCAACAGGCACAATCAGGATTATCATCCGCATTATCTCGGCTTCTAGTCACTGTGGAACGTTATCCAGATTTAAAGGCTAATAAGAACTTTTTAGAACTACAATCGCAATTAGAAGGAACTGAAAATAGAATAAACGTTGAACGTAATCGATTTAATGATTTAGCAGGAGATTATAATATTGCTATTGAAAAAATTCCAACTAATTTCATTGCAAATATTGCAGGTTTTGATGCATTAGCGTTGTTTAGTTCTGACCCAGGTTCAGAGAATGCTCCTGACGTAGAATTCGATTTTAATTAAAGATGTCAAAAGTAGAAGATTTTCTTACCGTTGATGAAGAGCAAGAAATTGTTAGGGCAATATTAAAAGCTGAAAAGAATACTTCTGGTGAAATCCGGGTGCATATTGAAGCATCATCAAAAATAGACCATTTTAGCCGGGCCCAACAAGTTTTTCATTTTCTAAAAATGGATAACACAAAAGATGAAAATGGAGTATTGCTGTATGTTGCTGTTCATGACAAAAAATTTGTTATTTATGGTGACAAAGGTATCGACAGAGCCGTGCCTAAAGGCTTTTGGGAGTCAACAAAAACCATTATTGCTAGCCATTTCAAGAAGGATGCATTTAAAGATGGTATTGTTGAGGGTGTTTTAACTGCTGGTAAAGAATTAGAGGCACATTTTCCATGGAATCATAATGACACAAATGAACTGAGCGATGCAATTTCAAAGGGTTAGTTTTCTTATCTCCTTTTTATTTATCTCACTTGCATGGGGCCAATTCACGGTACCTGAAAAACCCAAAAAACAAACTAGTGTTTACGATTATGTAAACCTACTTTCAAGCTCTCAAAAATCTTCGTTAGAGCAAAAGTTAGTTCAATATTCTGATAGTACCTCTACTCAAATAGTTATTGCTGTAATAAGCTCTACAAAAGGAGAAGATATCAATTACATAGGTGCCAAATGGGGGCAAAAATGGGGTATTGGCAAGGCAGACGAAGATAATGGTGTGTTAATTCTATTAGCGAAAGATGATAGAAAAATTGCAATAAGTACTGGATATGGTGTGGAAGAGTATCTCACAGATTTCAGAAGTAAACGAATTATAGAATCTGTGATTATACCAGAATTCAAACTTGGAAATTATTATAATGGACTCAATAAAGGAACAGACGCCATATTTCAGGTGCTGACAGGTCAATTTAGCGAAGAACGAAACTTTAACAATCAAGGTTTTTCTTTTAAAGCATTTTTACCCTTTATAATTTTCTTTGTTATCCTACTGATTTTGGCGAGTAGAAAAGGCCAAGGGGGCGGTAAAAACAACCGTGGAGGACGTAATGGCGGTGGACTAGATATATGGGACATTATTATTCTCAGCAATATGGGGCGCGGTGGTTACAAAGGCGGTTCCTCTGGAGGTGGTTTTGGAAGCGGTGGAAGTTTTGGTGGTGGAGGCTTTGGTGGTGGCTTTGGCGGTGGCGGCTTTGGCGGTGGTGGGGCATCTGGCGGTTGGTAGCATCATACAAAGTGAATTTCTTCCAAAAATTAAGCAACCCTTAGACAATTTAGAATCTTACAATAAAACACATGCTCTTAAAACAACTTGTAGCTAGCTTCATTTTTTTATGTGCAACCTGTTGTCCTGAAGATGATTGCGCTGCAGTTTCATGCCTAGGGCCACCAGTTTTGGCATTCAATATAGAACAGGACAACGCTAATGTTTTTATAACTGAAATCTATACGCTTGAAGACATTTCCATTACAGGAGATAATGCCAATGACTTTTTGATAGGTCTTTCCACTTTCAATTCTGAAAATACAGACGCCATATTGGTTTTAGAATACTATAACTGGTCAACAGGTACTTTCCAAAATAATCTTGTGCTAGAAAACAACATCATAATTCCACTTGTTATTGAGATAGAACTGTCTGAATCTGGCGGTTGTTGTGGTGGCATCCCTAGATTAAAAAGTCTTGAAATCAACGGTATTCTACAAGAAAACAATACTGGACTTTACAACATTACCCTAGACTAAACCGGTCTGAACAACCTTCACAAATTATTCTTAATGTATAGTCTGTAGACAAAATAACTGCGTAATTACTAAGAGTTAAACACTCAAAAACCCCATTTTCAGTGAACTGCCTGCCTTAATTTTAAGTTATCTTGCAATGGTAGTATATATGTTTAATCTTAATCACTGCAATAATGAGTCGTTATATAAAAGTCTTTATTATAACATTGTTTGTCTTTTTTAATTCTTGTAAACAAAAGAATCAAACCAACACTACGGATAATCTATTTAAATTCAAAGATTATATAAGCTCACATACTCAGGGTCAACAAAGTATTGGTACTTCAATAAAAATTCTATTAGCAAATCCTTTGGAGCAATTTGAGTTGGCTCAGGAGATACCCACAGATTACTTAAAAATTAATCCTAAAGTTGAGGGTAAACTGGTTATTGAAAATGGAAGAGAACTTAGCTTTCAACCTTTAGAACTTTTAAAACCAGATACTGAATATACAGTCACTTTATTATTGAATAAACTTGTAGAAGATGTACCCTCAGAATTTAATCGTTATAATTTTTCTTTCAAAACAATCACCCCAAACATTAAAGTAAACCTGAGAAACCTTCAGTCTTATAGTAAAGAATGGCAATATCTTGAAGGAGTTCTTGACGCTTCAGATTTAGTTAGTACTAAAGAAGTTAAAACCATAATATCTGCTAAAAAAGAGAATTCCTCTTTAAAAATAAAATGGGATGAAGCTTCAAACGTTGCAAATTATTTCAGTTTCAGAATTGACAGTATCCCAAGGGGTATTAATGATGAATCTATCACGATTAGTTGGTCAGGTAAAGCTATTGGAGCTGAAAATGAAGGGTCTGAGAAGTATGTCATTCCTGGATTGAACAAATTTGTGATTCTTGATGCTAAAACATCTATTGCTCCTAACGCGGCATTAACCCTAAACTTTTCTGAGCCTCTTAAACAAAATCAAAATCTAAACGGATTAATAACTATTGAAAATGCAGAAAACCTACGGTATGAAATAGATGGAAACGTTTTAAAAGTTTATCCATCCAATAGGATCTTAGGACAAGTACGAGTCAAAGCTTTTGAAGGAATAAAAAGTGCCTATGGGTTTTCTCTTAAATCTACTTTTTCTGAACTGGTTTCTTTTGAACAATTAAAACCTAACGTTCGGTTAATTTCAAAAGGCACCATACTACCAGACGCAACCTCCACACCTATTTATTTTGAGACAGTTAATCTTAATGCGGTGGAAGTACGTGTAATTGAAATATTTGAAGACAATGTGTTACAATTTTTACAAAACAACGATTTAACTCAAAGCTATAATTCTGATTTAAGACCCGTAGGAAGAAGGGTGGCTTACAAAGTAATTCCACTTATTGAAAGCAATGATGAAAATAATAGCTATTGGAAAGCACATGCTTTAGACCTTTCAGAGCTAATAAAAGTCAGTCCCGGTTCCTTATATCGAATTGAGTTGAGCTTTAAAAAAGAACATACTTCTTACGCTTGTGATTCTGAAATTAAAAAAGAAGAAGAGTCTTCAATTTCCCTTGAGCAAAATCAAAGTGAACTTGATTTAGAAGAGCGCTATTGGGATAACCAGATTTATTATTGGCGAAATTATAATTATAATTGGGAAGAACAAGAAAACCCTTGTCATTCAGCTTATTACAATCCTGATAGAATAGCTTTTACCAACCTTTTGGGAAGTAATTTGGGACTTATTGTAAAAAAAGGAAATAATAAATCTTATCATTTTGCAGCTACTAATTTACTAACCGCTAAACCAGAACCAAACACAAAAATTAGCTTGTATAATTATCAACAACAGGCAATTGCAGAGGTTTTTACTGATGTCAAAGGTTTCGCTATTTACGATGGTGAAAAAAATATTGCTTTCGCGGTAGCGGAAAATCAAAATAACTTCGCTTACGCTAAGCTGGCAGATGGTAATGCTATATCAATGAGTAAATTTGATATTTCAGGTGAGCAATTACAGAAAGGGCTTCAGGGGTTTTTATACACGGATAGAGGTGTGCATAGACCTGGCGATATGGTACATTTGACCTTTGTTTTAGATGACAAGGGTAATCCCTTACCAACAAATCACCCTGTTACACTAGAAGTATCTGATGCCCGTGGGAAACTTGTACAACGAACCGTACTAAAAACGGAAAGCGCCCAAATATCTGAAGGAATATATGCTAAAAAAGAAGGTAGTTTTTACTATTTCCCTATACCAACGGAAATAGCTGCACCGACAGGAAATTGGAATGCAAAAATAATAGTAGGAGGGGCAACATTTAATAAAAGCATCAAAATTGCAACAGTCAAACCTAACCGCCTGAAAGTTGCGATTACTTTTGACGAAGAAGTTCTAAAAGCAAATGAATCCAACACCGGCAAAGTAAATGTAAAATGGTTGCATGGTGCTCCTGCTCGGAATTTAAAAATAGATATCAACACCAAGCTCAGAGCTATTTCAACTTCTTTTGCTTCGCATAAAGAATTTACTTTTCTAGACCCCGTACGCACTTTTAACGAAACGGAAATTCAGTTTTTAAATTCAGATTTAGATGCTGAGGGTAACCTAAAAATCAATAAAAAAATACCTGTCAACTCAAACGCCCCAGGCATGTTAGAGGCCACTTTTACTACTAAAGTTTTCGAAGGTGGTGGCGATTTTTCAATTGATGTTTTTTCTAAAAAGCTAGCACCTTATACTCATTTTGTTGGATTAAAATCTCCTAAAGCTCGACAATACGGATCTTACTTAACCGACGAAAATACCGAGTTTGATGTGGTTACCTTAAATGCAAATGAAAACCCCGCTCCAAATAGAAAACTAACTGTTCAGATTTTTAAAATAGAGTGGCGATGGTGGTGGAATCGAGGTCGTGATAATCTCTCACGTTATGAAAACGCGACTGTTCATCGCCCATTTAAAGAAATGAGTGTTACTACAGCTGCCAATGGAAAAGGTAATTTTAAAATAAACATACCTGATAATGAAGGAGGGCGATTCTTAATTCGCGTTATCGATGAAGTTAGTGGTCATGCCACTGGGCGTGTTGCATACTTTTACCGGAATTGGTGGAAAAGACCAGCCTCAGGGGATACTGAAAGCTCCAAAATATTAATTTTCTCTGCCGATAAAGAAGAATATAACACTGGAGAAAATGCCATTATCACTTTTCCTTCCGATGCTGGTAGCCGAGCTCTATTGAGTATTGAGAATGGCTCCGAAGTTTTATCGCAACAATGGATAGAAACTTCAAGTAAAGAAACCGTGGCAACCGTTCCTATTACGGAAGAAATGGCCCCTAACATTTATATCAATATTTCTTTATTACAACCGCATAATCAAGCCACCAATGATCTACCAATTAGACTTTATGGAGTAGTACCATTATTAGTTACAAATAAAGCAACTGTTCTAGAACCTCAATTAGAATTACCTTCTGCACTTGAGCCCGAAAAATCATTTACGGTAAAGGTTTCTGAAGCCAATAAAAAACCTATGACCTATACTCTAGCAATAGTTGATGAAGGCTTGTTAGATTTAACCCGATTTAGAACTCCTGATATCCATAGTTCATTTTATGCACGCCAAGCTTTAGGTGTAAAGACCTTTGATATTTTCGATGATGTGATGGGTGCCTACTCATTAAGTGTTGACAATATATACGCAATTGGTGGCGGGGGAATCGCTAACGGAGCAAAAAATAGGAAAGCACAACGTTTTAAACCTGTCGTGACTTATTTGGGGCCTTTTAACCTAAAACCGGGAGAACAAGCAAAACACGATGTTTTAATGCCAAATTATATTGGCTCTGTTCGTACTATGCTTATTGCGGGAAATGAGTCAAGTGCCTATGGTAATTACGAAAAGTCTACTCCTGTTCGAAAGCCTTTAATGGTATTAACATCTTTACCGCGCAAGCTCACACCTAGTGAAACTGTAACTATACCGGTTACTGTATTTGCCATGGAAAAGAAGGTGAAAAATGTAAAAGTTAGCATTGAAACTGGTAGCGCCCTTGAGCCTATAAATGGTTCTTCTAAGAATATTACGTTTAGTGCGATCGGAGAACAAATCGTAAATTTCAAATTCAAAGTAAAACCTTCATCTAAGTTTCAAACTATAAAAGTTAGTGCATCTGGGGCTGGTGAAAATGCTAGTGAGGTCCTTGAAATTGACATTGAAAACCCCAATCCAATTACGTCAAAAAGTAAACTATTTACAATTGGAAAAAATGAATCAGATACGATTTCATTTGAGCCTTTTGGAACTTCTGGAACTAACACCGCATTTTTAGAATTCTCTACATTGCCTCCAATGGATTTTTCAAAAAGAATGGAATACCTGCTTCAATATCCGCATGGTTGTGTTGAACAAACAACCTCAGCGGTATTTCCCCAGCTATTTTTATCTGAAATTTTGGACATTACTTATGATAAAAAACAGATTATTCAAAAGAACATAAAGGCCGGAATTAGAAAATTAAGTGATTTTCAAGCTCCTAACGGTGGATTAAGTTATTGGCCCGGTTACAGTAATACTGATGACTGGGGAACCTCTTACGCCGGACATTTTATGCTTGAAGCAAGAAATAAAGGGTATCAACTGCCATTAACCTTTTTGAGTAATTGGCTACGTTATCAAAAAGATGCAGCTAGACAATGGAGCAGAACTAGTGCTTCATATAACAACGATTTAACTCAGGCTTATAGACTGTATACATTAGCTCTAGCTCAGCAGCCAGAATTAGCAGCCATGAATCGTCTTCGGGAGTCAAAAAATATGAGTAATGAAGCAAAATGGAGACTTGCAGCAGCTTATGTTATGGTTGGAAAAAAAGAAGTAGCTGAACTACTTGTAAAAACTGCTAATGTCAACTTTAAAGCTAACAATTACGATTATTACACCTATGGGTCAGTTTTTAGAAATAGAGCCATGGCTTTAGAGACCTTAGTACTTCTTGAAAGTCCTAAACAACGTGATTTGGCTATTTCATTGGCCAAAAATCTTTCTTCTCAACGTTGGTATAGCACCCAAGAAACGGCTTATGCATTATTATCCATGGCTAAAATGGTTATGAAGAATGGTGGAAAATCAATAGCATTAAATTACACTCATAACGGTCAAAAAATTAATGTGAAGTCAGACCGTGCTATTGCCCAACGAAATATTAGCATTAACAATAATGTAGAGCATATTAAAATTCAAAATAATCAAAATAACATCATCTATACTACTTTGACGCAATCAGGAAAATTACCTGTTGGTAAAGAATTGGCGCAGCAGCAAAAACTTAATTTAAAGGTTCAGTATTTAGATCCACTTTCGAAATTAATAAATATATCCTCGATTAAACAAGGGACAGAATTTGAAGCAAAAATTACTGTTTTTAATGCTACAGACGATGCTATTAATAATATTGCACTAACTCAAATTGTACCTAGCGGTTGGGAAATTATAGATACTTCATATGCAAATGTTGGTAACAGCAATACTAAGAAAACAGATTACATTGACACACGTGATGATAGAACCAATTTATATTTTGGTTTAAAGGCTAGAAAAGCGAAGGTTTTTCATATTAAATTGAATGCTTCCTTTCTAGGGGAGTATTATTTACCAGGTAGTCAAGCTGAAGCTATGTATGATAATACTGCTATTGCAAGAACTAAAGGACAATGGGTTAAAGTTGTTCAATAATATTTAATTAAAGGGACTAGTTGATTTTTTTAATCAATATGCATACGCCTAGATTAAAGAAATGAAATCTATATTGAATTTTGAAGAAACCACTTTATAAACATAAAATAAAGTTCAGTATTTTACTGATTTTCATTATTCTATGGCTGTTTTGTTTACCTAAATCACTTTTTAGCGACCCAATATCAACAGTTGTAGAAAGTTCGAATGGAACCTTAATTGGCGCTCGTATTGCGGAAGATGGTCAATGGCGTTTTCCACAATTAGATAGTGTTCCTGAGAAATTTAAGCAATCTGTATTATTATTTGAAGATGAGCATTTCTACAATCATCCTGGCTTTAATCCTGTTTCAATTTTAAAAGCAATCAAACACAATCTAACTAAAGATACGCGTAGGGGAGGAAGTACTATAACTCAACAAGTAATCAGGTTAAGCAGAAAAAATAAAACACGTAATTATCTTGAAAAAGTAATTGAAGTTTTTTTAGCAACGCGTTTAGAAGCCGGATTTTCTAAAGATGAAATTTTAACGCTATATGCAAGCTATACTCCCTATGGAGGTAATGTGGTTGGATTAGAAACAGCTTCATGGCGCTATTTTGGCATACCTGCTTACGAATTAAGCTGGGGGCAAGCTGCATCACTTGCCGTTTTGCCCAATGCACCATCGTTAATATTTCCGGGTAGAAATGAACAAGCGCTATTATTAAAGCGAAATAGATTACTAAAAAAGCTATTTCAAAAAGATAAAATTGATGAAATCACTTATGAATTAGCCGTAGCGGAACCATTACCAAAAAAGCCATTACCCCTACCTAATATTGCTCCTCATTTAACGGAACGGGCTAAAAAAGAACATGGTGGCGAACGTGTAAGTAGTTCTTTAGATTATAATTTACAACAACAGGTAAATCGTATTGCAAACCAAAATTACCAACGATTAAAAAATAATGAAATACACAATTTAGCCATACTAGTAATGGATGTCAGTTCTAGAAAAATACTGGCATATTTAGGAAATTCACCCACTTCAAAAGAGCATGATAATTATGTTGATATTTTAACCAAAAAAAGAAGTACAGGTAGCACTCTTAAACCCTTTTTGTTTGCATCGCTATTGCATGAAGGTCGGTTATTACCTAAAGCATTGGTGGAAGATATACCAACGGTAATAAATGGCTATAACCCTAAAAATTTCAACAAGAACTATTCTGGTGCGGTACCTGCTGACCGTGCTTTATCACGATCATTAAATGTGCCTGCAGTGAGGTTATTACAAGAGTACGGACTTCAAAAATTTTACAATAACCTAAATGATTTACAATTTAAGGGCTTAGATAAATCTGCAGGATATTATGGCTTGCCTATCATTTTAGGCGGAGCAGAAAGCTCTTTAATTGAACTTACCCAATCCTACGCATCTTTGGCCTCCACTTTGAATTATTTTAATACAAATTCTAGTGTTTACCGTTCTAATGAATTTCAATCTGCCTCCTATCTTTTGAACGAACAAATTAATTTCGGTAAGGACCAGTTTCAAGCCCCAGTATTAAATGCTGGTTCTATATACCATACTTTTAAAGCAATGCAAGAAGTAAACAGACCTGAGGGTGAAGAAAATTGGCAATTCTTTGATGAATCACAGCCGATTGCCTGGAAAACCGGAACAAGTTTTGGGTTTAAAGATGCCTGGGCCGTCGGAGTCACACCTGAATATGCGATTGGTATTTGGGCCGGTAATGCTGATGGTGAAGGTAGACCAGGATTAACTGGAATTACTGCCGCTGCGCCCATTTTATTTGATGTGCTTCAAATATTACCAAAAAGCAATTGGTTTGAGATACCGTTTGATGATTTAAAGCCCTTAGAAGTTTGTATTAAAAGTGGCTATAGAGCCTCCATTTATTGTGATCATAAAACTGAAAATCAAATGCCAATAAACGGATTAAAAAGTAAAACATGTCCTTTTCATGAACAATTAGCGTTAGATCAAAATGAAGTTTTTCAGGTGACCGCTAATTGCTATCCGTTAGAAAATATCAAATTTAAAAGTTGGTTTTCGCTACCTCCAGTGATTGAGTATTACTATGCCACCGCAAATCCAGATTATCAAAAAAAACCCGTTTATTCGAATGATTGTAATACCTATATAAAAACTCCAATGGCGTTTTTGTATCCCAAGAAAAATGAAATCATTCTAGTACCAAAAAACCTAGGAAACAAAACAAGTGAAATCATATTAAAACTTGCCCATCAACAACCAAACAGTGAAGTGTTTTGGTATTTGGATGACACTTTTATTAACACCACTAGCAGTTTTCACGAACTTATTATAAATATAAAACCTGGAAACTATTTACTCAGTGTAGTCGATGATAAAGGTAATCGCATTCAGCAGCAATTAAAAGTTGATTTGGCCTCCAAAAATTAATAACTATTTTTTTCGCATAAAAACAGTCATGGGCACTCCAGTAAAATCAAACTGCTTTCTTAATTGATTTTCAAGAAACCGCTTATAAGGTTCGCGCACGTACTGTGGCAAGTTACAAAAGAATGCAAATTGCGGATACGGCGTGGGCAGTTGAGTACAGAATTTAATTTTCACGAATTTCCCTTTATATGCTGGTGGTTGGTGATTTTGAATTATAGGTAACATAATGTCGTTCAATTTTCGAGTAACGATCTTCTTTGAACGATTTTTATAAACCTCAACTGCAGTCTCAATAGCCTTAAAAATTCTTTGTTTATTTAAAACAGAAATAAATAGGATTGGAACATCAACAAAAGGCTCCATAGCTTCTCGTATTTTCTTTTCAAAATCACGAACAGAGTTGGTTTCTTTTTCAACTAAATCCCATTTATTGACTAATATCACAATGCCCTTGTGATTACGTTGTGCAAGCCAAAATATATTCTGTACTTGACCATCAAATCCGCGAGTGGCGTCTAATAATAATATGCAGACATCTGCATGTTCAATCGCTCGCACTGAGCGCATTACAGAATAAAATTCTAAATCTTCTTTTACTTTTGCTTTTCTGCGAATACCAGCAGTATCCACTAAATTAAACTCAAACCCAAAACGATTGTATTTAGTATCAATACTATCTCTTGTTGTACCTGCTATATCTGTTACAATATATCTTTCTTCCCCAATTAAGGCATTAATGAATGAAGATTTACCGGCGTTTGGGCGACCTACTACAGCAAATCTTGGTAATTCATCTACTTTCTCCTCAATTTCTGGCAATACCTTTACTAGAGCATCTAAGAGTTCTCCTGTGCCACCGCCATTAATACTTGAAAGGGTATAATACTCTCCTAAACCTAAGGAATAAAACTCTACCGCATCTGCTTCTCTTTGACCATTATCAACTTTGTTTATTGCCAAAAAAACTGGTTTATCTACCCGGCGTAACAATTTAGCTACATCTTCATCCATTCCAGTAACCCCAGATTCAACATCAACCATAAAAATTATGGCATCAGCCTCATCAATTGCAAGCTCAACTTGTTTGTCAATTTCTTTTTCAAAAATGTCGTCGCTTCCAACAACATAGCCACCTGTATCAATAACAGAAAACTCTCGCCCATTCCAATCTGTTTTTCCATAGTGACGGTCTCTAGTTACTCCACTAACAGCATCAACAATGGCTTCTCTTCTTTGAATCAAACGATTAAAAAAAGTTGATTTTCCAACATTTGGCCTTCCAACAATGGCAACAATAGCGCCCATCTAGTTATTTTTTTGCAAAAGTACCACTTATTTACCAAGAAAGGACCTAACTGCCTTGTACCAGAATTAATTAAAAAAATCTATTGGGCCTGGTTTAAAGCAAAAGCACGGTTAAAACCGTGCTTTTATTTTATAACTGGAAATTATGAGAACTATTAATTTTCGTAAAAAGAAACAGTACCACTAACTTCATTACTTACCACCAATAGTTCTTTACCATTAGGACTGTCTTCAGCCGCAATGACAATTAAACCTTCAGGGCCAACATCACCAGAATTTTCTAAAATTTGAATAAAGGTTGGAGAATTAGGGTTAGTAATATCGTAAACCATAACTTGATTGTTCCGCTCTAAACCAACAAATAGAATTTGTTTATCCCCTATTTTTTGTATCGTAACCGATTCTGGTTCCGCACCCTTATCATCACTTCTACTATCATCGCCATTGAATACGGCTGGAGTTAATAAAAGTGTTTGTATGGCAATGTCATTACCGCTATCATAAATCAATTGACCATCACCTGTCCAAATAGTAAATGATCGAGCACCATAATTATATAATTCATCATAATCACCATCACCATCAATATCTCCTAAAGTAGTAGTTGATTGTAAGCGTCCTAAATTTTCATCCAATTGCAAGGTTGCCGCATCAGGAAATACCGCTTCGTCAAATTTTAAATCAGCCATACGTTCTTCTTCGGAATAACCATCGTAATCTCTAGCATCACCTTCATTAGCAGTTACAACATAATCCATTCCATTAACACTGTAATATGCGATAGCGTCTGGTTGATACATTCCAAATACAGGAACACTACGTAATTCCTTTATATCATCTCTATTACTTGGGTCTATTTCATTTCCAGAAAGACTATAATCTTTAAATCCTAAAGGAATAATAGTTTCGATTTGTTTGGTTTCAAGATTAACTACTGCAACACCATTATTTTCTTGTAGTGTTACCCAAGCTTTCTTTGAATCGTCAGAAACAGCAACGTATTCTGGTTCTACATCCATAGCTAGGGTTGCACCAGGGCCAAAAACTCTAAAACCATTGTTCTCTAAGATCTCTTCTTGAGCATTGAAACTTTCAAAATCCAAATTTATTACTTCTCCACTTTCAACATTTATAATGCTTACCATTCCTTTAGGATCTATAGTATAATCATCATTTGGCTCTCCTTCATTTGCAACGACCGCATATTTACCATCTGGAGTAAACGTGACCATATCTGGCAGTGAGCCAATTGTGTAACCAGAAATAAACTCCAGGGATTCAGCATCGAAAAACTTAACAAAACCAGGAGCCTGCTTGTCTTGCGCTTCATACGCTACAGCTACTATTCCATTATTTATACTAACACTATTAGGGTTACCGGCATGATCTTGAACCAAATTCTTTAAAAATACTGGAGCTCCTAAATTGTTTAAATCATAAACTGATACACTTACTGTTTCAGCATTGATAACAAAAAGTCTTTTTGTTTCAGAATCAAACCCAGATATTTCTGCTGAACCTTCACCTCCAACTTGAATAGTACTATGGTATTTAAAATCAATATTTACCATTTCTTTTGGAGCATCATCCCCTCTTCCACCATCATTATCACCAATAAAGTCATCTAAATGTTCGCAACTAACAAAGCAAATAGCTAATCCTAAATAGGTTAGCGGTTTCATAAAATTTTTCATTCCGATTGGTTTAAATTTCCATGAAGGTCTTAAACCAAAGTGAAGTTAAGGTTAGCTAAATTGTAAATTATGATTTAGTTATTGTAACCAAAACGTTTCAGCTGATTGCTATTGCTTCGCCAATTTTTATTGACTTTTACATAAAGCTCAATAAATACTTGTTTGTCAAAAAACTTTTCTAAATCCTTTCGAGCTTCAATACCTACGCGCTTTAGTGCTGAACCCTTATGACCAATAATAATTCCTTTTTGAGTATCTCGTTCAACCATAATAACGGAACGGATTCTAATAATTTTCTCGTCTTCTTCAAACTCTTCCGTTGCTACTTCAACAGCATATGGAATCTCTTTTTTATAGTGAAGTAAGATTTTTTCTCGAATAGTTTCATTGACAAAAAATCGTTCAGGCTTGTCGGTAAGTTGGTCTTTAGGGTAATATGGCGGAGCCTCAGGAAGTAGTTCCAATATGCGATTAAATACCTCTTTAATATTGAAATTTTCCAAAGCAGAAATTGGATGAATCTCAGCATTAGGTAGCAGGCCTTGCCAATGTTGTATTTGTTCTTCTAAAGCTGTCTGCTCAGAAGTATCTATCTTATTTAAAAGTAATAAAACCGGAATTTTACTATTCTTTATCTTTTCAAAAAAGGCCTCATCTTTTAATGCTTTTTCCCCAATTTCAACCATATAAAGCAAAACATCAGCATCTTCAAAAGCCAGTTTGACAAAATCCATCATGGCCGTCTGCATCTCATAAGCAGGTTTAATAATCCCAGGTGTATCCGATAAAATTACTTGAAAATCATCTCCGTTTACAATTCCTAAAATACGATGACGAGTTGTTTGCGCTTTAGAAGTTATTATAGATAGTTTTTCACCAATAAAAGCATTCATTAGGGTTGACTTGCCAACATTGGGGTTACCAATAATATTTACAAATCCTGATTTATGCTTTTTCATTCTTTAATTTTTCAAAATAAATTCTCGCAGCAACATTCACTTTTGGCGCCAATAATAATACAGCAATCATATTTGGTATGACCATTAAGGCATATGATAAATCAATTAAGTTTTTAACCAATTCCAAAGAGGCAACAGCTGCAAATACAATCATTATTACAAAGTACACATTATACAACTTTCCTATTTTGGCATTAGTTAAATAGGATAAACTCTTAACACCATAATATGAATAAGTAAAAAGAGTGGACAATGCAAAAGCTGAAACGATAATCATTAATAAAATACCCCCCCAACTCCCTAACGATGTATTAAATGCATTTAAGGTCATCACTATACCACTACCTTCTTGAAGGTAGGCCCCACTTAAAATTAAAACAATTGCTGTGAATGTGCAGACTAAGATAGTATCAATAAAAGGTCCTAACATTGCTACTAATCCTTCTCTTATGGGTTCATCATTTTTTGATTGCCCATGATACATTGGTGCTGATCCAAGGCCCGCTTCATTTGAAAACATCGCTCTTCTTACCCCTATAATTATAAGTCCCCAAAAACCACCTGTGACTAAAGTATCAAAATTCCATGCTTCAGTTATAATTAGTTTAAGAGATGGTAAAACCTCAGAAGCATTAGCAACCATAACTAGTACAACGGCAATCAAGTATATCATCACCATTAAAGGAACTATTGCTGTTGCTACTTTAGCTATATTCTTTAATCCTCCAAAAATTACAAAGGAAGAAACGACCGCCAGAATTATTCCTATTAATAATTTCCAATTAAACAAAGCATCTTGAGCTGTACCACCTAGTGCTATGATTGATTCTTCGGGTTGAATAACACTCATGAAGGTTTCTGTGAACTGGTTAGCTGTAAAAACCCCTAAAAAACCAAAAAGACCAGCAATACTAAAAAAAATAGCGAGGGGTTTTGCCTTCTTACCAAGACCTTGAGTAATGTAATACATTGGACCGCCCTGAAGTTTTCCATCGGAATCTTTACCTCTGAACATTATAGATAAACTACAAGAATAAAACTTAATACACATACCAATGAGTGCCGTCATCCAAATCCAAAAAACCACCCCTGGTCCTCCATCGTGAATAGCAATGGCGACGCCTGAAATATTACCTAATCCTACAGTTGCTGCGACAGCAGCCGATAAGGCTTGTAGCGAACTTACGTCTCCTTTTGCATTTTTATCGTCATATTTCCCTCTAGTTATAGCAATTGCGTGACATAAAAAACGATAGGGTAAAAACTTTGAGTAACATACCAAAAAGAGCCCTCCTCCTATCAATAAAAGAAACATTGGCCATTCAGTTCCAGAAATAGCTTGGATTAAAAAATCATTCAATTTTTCCATGAAATCGAAGGTAGTTAATTCCAATAAAACTAGAAGCCAACAGGATACTAGAATTAAAATGGAAAAACTCCAAAATTAAAATGAATCCTAATTAAATAATTGAGCTATGTATTGCTATGGAATATAATACAGCACTTGAACTCATACTTAGATACCATTAAGCCTAGTCAACAAATGAAGACAATGGCTAATTTTAAAATCAAAGTCCATCTAAATTTGGAAATAACATTAAAACGGTTGTATATTTGCCGTCCACATCGCGGGATAGAGCAGTAGGTAGCTCGTCGGGCTCATAACCCGAAGGTCACTGGTTCGAGTCCAGTTCCCGCTACTACAAAAGCTTCAAGGTTACTTGAGGCTTTTTTTATTCCACCACTTTTTAGCTTTTTCAAATAAAAAACATCTTTCTAATAACGGAAGTGACCTTTCATCTTGTTTTGGTGTCATAACATAGATATCAAAAATAAATGTTGTTGAAGTACATTCTTACATATGGGTTTTTTTAAATACATCACATAGAGTTTTTGATGCATTTTAACGATTAATTAAGAAATAGCCTGTCTTTTGAGACATCTTAAATTTTCTTTAACAATTGAAACGCTAACCTAATACTATAATTATATGAATTAAAAATTACACTAAAACCACACTTATTAACTATTAAAATTACTTTTTGATCTGACCATTTGAATTCATTTGGTCTTCGTGCTATAGTATTTTAATTACCCCACCTTACTGTTTAATAAACTAAACACAAATCATTAAAGAATGAAAAACAATTACTTTTTTAAAGTATTGGTACTGACATTATCTATCTGTTTTTTATCGTTTGCTCCTAAAGCTGACGACAAAACATTAGATGTTGTTAAAGTCAATACAAATTCAGAAACGAATTATAACGATTCTGCTTCTTCAAGTTTTAATGAAGAAATGAATTGTTATGTTGAAATGCCAACATTGAGTCAAAATGGCTCATGTGTTCAAGCTTCTGCATTGCCAAATAGCTTTGGAGATGACGTTGAATTTATGTGGGCAGAGAATGTGAATGGGAGTATTCAAGCAAGAACTCCTTGGTCGCAAAACACGGCCCTAAGCTATTGTCCGCCATCTTCTGGTGACTTTAGGTTATGCGCTAGAACTGCAGGGTGTAGTGATATCTACGAAACTGAAGATATACACCTATCAGCGCAATGTGGTTCTATAGACGGTATTTATATTTATGATCAGTCTACAGACCAAGCAGTTTTAGGTCCTATTAGTAATGGTCAAGAAATTGATGTAAATAGTTTGCCTAACCACTACTATTTGGTTGCAGATACTTCAGGTGGAATAGGCAGTGTTTTTTTAACAGTTGATGACACATCAATTACTGAGAATACACCACCATTTACTTTTCCTGCAGGAGCAAATAATGGTTCAAATTGGGAACCCAATTTAGGCAATATATCAGTTGATGCATCAGCCTATCTTGAAGATAGCAGAAATGGTGGTTTATGTGATACTTTACATGTAACTTTTGTACTTATAGATGATAATGGAATAAACCCTCCGACAGTACCTAATTGTGACGCTGGAGATTTAATTTGGACTAACGATGTTTCTGTTAATAATGACGGATCTGTTAATGCAGATGTAAGATTTATTAATGGTGGAAATTATACAATTCCTGGTCCATACCCTGCTGCACTTTCTGGTCCCTCGACCGTTAGTATTAATGAGGCTATCTCTTGGGATGGTTATTCCAATAGAGTAAATGTTTACCAAGAATTTGAACAATGGAGAATAGTTTTCTTAAAGAATGGCGCTGTTCAATATAGTTCTCAATTAACTGGAGACCCTGCTGATAATGTAGCTTCAGCGGAATGGATTGGAGCTTTAGATCAAAATATAAATCTGCCAAATGGAGCAGATCAAATCATATTAGCACATATCGAAGATAGTCAATATGGTGACGGAAGTAGAGCTTCTGCAAATTCTGTGGTTCCCTCTAGTATTTGTATTTCTGTTGAAGGAGTAACTATTGAACCACCAACAGTACCAACTTGTGATGCTGGTGATTTTATTTGGACAAATGATGTTACAGTTAATAGTAATGGATCTGTTAATGCAGATGTCAGATTTATAAATGGTGGTAATTTTGTAGTTCCAGGTCCTTATCCTGAAGAATTATCAGGTCCTTCTACAGTAAATATTAACGAAGCCATTTCTTGGGATGGATATGCCAATAGAGTAAATGTTAATCAAGAATTTGAACAATGGAGAATTGTTTTCTTAAAGAATGGAGTTGTACAATATAGCTCTCAATTGACGGAAGACACTCCAGATTTAGTTGCATCAGGTGAATGGATTGGTGCTCTAGATCAAAATATTGAGTTGCCAAATGGTGCAGATCAAATTATTTTGGCACATATAGAAGATGGCGAATATGGCGATGGTTCTAGAAGTTCATCCAATTCAGTGGTACCTTCTAGTATTTGTATTTCAGCGGAAGCTATTTGTGATTTAACTGTTGATGCTGGAGATGCGATTGAAGTTTGTGAAGATGAGACAGTAGAATTAACCGCAACAGCTGAAAACGCAAATGTTTGTGAAGGTGGATGCGAGTATCCAATTATTGAAAGTGTTAGATGTAACAATAGCAATATGGCCGAAATTTGGATTTCGAATGCAGGCCAAGATCATTTCAATACTACTTTAAACTCTAGTTTTGAAGTTTTAGATAATGGCGTTGCTACTTACTCATCTAGAGTTTCAAATGGTACCGATATTTTAGACGTTTCTTTAACTTTTTCAGGTCGTACAACGACACCTCCAACTGGCAGTCCTAAGTTAGGCTGTGATACCGGTAATACATCTGATTATGTTTACTGGACTTCTACTTCAGGAACCATAGTTTCTCAACAACATGGAACATTCCAAGTTTCAAGAATGGGTGAAGCTTTCCAATTAGGTCTGGGTGGTGATGTTACACGTGAAGGTTTTGGAGCATCTGGCTGGTTAACAATAACTGGAGGTGATGGATATTACGAAAGAGGCGATATCAATATCAAACTAGGTGAATGTAATCCAATTGGTGGTGATTCTACTGTGGAATATGTTTGGACAACAGAAGACGGTAATATTGTCGGAGACCCTAATCAAAATACAATTACTGTTGATCAATCTGGTACGTATAAAGTTGTTGCAAAAGACTGCAAAGACTGCGAAGCGGAAGACGAAGTAGTTGTCAACCTATTAGAAAAAGTTGTAATAGGAAATTTTGTTTGGGTTGATGTAAATGAAAATGGTCTTCAAGATGATGGGGCAACTGGAGTTAACGGAGTAAACGTAACGTTGTTTCAAGCAAATGGAACTGAAGTTGCAAGTACAACTACAGCTAATGACCCTAATTCCGGCGACGCTGGTTACTATGAATTTGAAGTATGTCAAGAATCGGGTGATTACTACATCGTTTTTGATAATATTCCTGATGGTTTTGAGATTACTGATCAAAATGTGGGTGGAGATGATGCTGTTGATTCTGATATTAATCCAAACGGACGAACAGACGATTTCACAATTACTACGGAGGACGATTT
>NZ_JAVRHU010000030.1:0-297 GCF_031846405.1 Croceitalea vernalis
TCTGCTCCGTCTGCTCCAGGTAATCCTTGTGGGCCTTGGGCACCATCTGCTCCGTCGGCTCCAGGTAATCCTTGTGGGCCTTGGGCACCATCTGCTCCGTCTGCTCCATCGGCTCCAGGTAATCCTTGTGGGCCTTGGGCACCATCTGCTCCATCGGCTCCAGGTAATCCTTGTGGGCCGGCTGGACCTTGGGCACCGTCTGCTCCGTCTGCTCCAGGTAATCCTTGTGGGCCGGCTGGACCTTGGGCACCGTCTGCTCCGTCTGCTCCAGGTAATCCTTGTGGGCCTTGGGCACCA
>NZ_JAVRHU010000031.1:0-286 GCF_031846405.1 Croceitalea vernalis
AGGTCATTGATATCGACCACGATGTCAGCCCCTGTATTGTTTACAGTTGACATAGTAGCTGTAAATATGATATCGTTTCCTTCCACAGCAGTGTTAGCAGAAAGGTCTACTGTGATACCTGAATCATCAGCATCATCAATAATACCAGTAGCGTTAGCTGTACCAATAGTTACACCAGCAGGAGCCCCAGTGAGGTTAGCTATCTGTCCGTTAATAGTTTCATTACCTTCAAATATTCCATCAACAGTAGTTGGGATATTGATAGTACCAGAGTTACTACCATTAG
>NZ_JAVRHU010000032.1:0-281 GCF_031846405.1 Croceitalea vernalis
AGTCGCTAACAGCAACCCCTTCTGTTGGGTCGTTGGCATCATTATCAGTAATGGTACCTACGGCAGTATCATCCAGCATGTTAATACCAGCAGGCGGAGTAGCATCAAAAGCAAGTGTAATATCTAAAGTTTCCGTTGCTTCGATAAGCATATCGTCCACGATGTTGATAGTCACTACAAGAGAAGACCCTGTTGCTGTTCCGGCAGGGAATGTTACGAAGGTATCTGTATTAGCTACCGTATAATCATCAGGATTAATAGCTGAGTTATCGGTTACATTG
>NZ_JAVRHU010000033.1:0-279 GCF_031846405.1 Croceitalea vernalis
GGAGTAACAGGATTAACTGTAACTACAGTGCTAACTTCTGCAAAACACTCAAATTGGCTACTGTCTGTTACAACAACCGCGTAGGTTGAAGTTACATTTGGAGTAACAGTTAAAGTTGAAGCCGTTTGTCCATCTATTACTTCATCATTAAGTTTCCAAACAAATTGGTCACCTCCGGTAGCTGTTAGAGTTATTTCTGTTCCTTGACAGATTGGATCCGCTAAAAGAGTTACCTCAGGATTAATATCACATGGTAAGAAAATACCAGCATCAAGTGTT
>NZ_JAVRHU010000034.1:0-231 GCF_031846405.1 Croceitalea vernalis
GTTGTAAAAGGTCCAGCAGGGTCAAGAGTTGGAGCAACCTCGCCGGCGCATGCATCATCCACTATTATATCAATATCAACAGTTTGAATACATCCAGCACCATTATCGGTAGTATAGGTAACATTGTAAGTACCTACCCCAAGCGCTGAAGGGTCGAAAGTACCATCAGTAGTAGCACCACCCCAAGTACCTCCAGCCGGAGTAGCTACAAGGTTTTGAACTCCGTCAGCC
>NZ_JAVRHU010000035.1:0-226 GCF_031846405.1 Croceitalea vernalis
GTTGTAAAAGGTCCAGCAGGGTCCAAAGTAGGAGCAACCTCTCCATCACATACATCATTTACTATTATATCAATATCAACAGTTTGAATACATCCGGCACCATTATCGGTGGTATAAGTAACATTGTAAGTACCCACCCCAAGAGCTGAAGGGTCGAAAGTACCATCAGTAGTAGCACCACCCCAAGTACCTCCAGCCGGAGTAGCTACAAGGTTTTGAACTCCGT
>NZ_JAVRHU010000036.1:0-218 GCF_031846405.1 Croceitalea vernalis
TATACCACGGATAATGGTGCTGGATGTATTCAAACTGTTGATATTGATATAATAGTGGATGATGCATGCGCCGGGGAGGTTGCTCCTACTCTTGACCCTGCTGGACCGTTTACAACTGCGGATGGAGTACAAAACCTTGTAGCTACTCCGGCTGGAGGTACTTGGGGTGGTGCTACTACTGATGGTACTTTCGACCCTTCAGCTCTTGGGGTGGGTAC
>NZ_JAVRHU010000037.1:0-218 GCF_031846405.1 Croceitalea vernalis
GCTAGCGTAATATCTGTAGACTTATTAGCTGCATCTTCTTTTAGTGCTATAGCTGTTGTATTTGCAGTAATATCTGCTGATTCTTCAAGAGTTGCCAAACTTGCAAAGAATGTTGTTGTTCCTTCATCAACAGTTAAGTTTGTACCATCAAAAGTTACTGCGGTAATATCATCATCACCTAATGTTGCTACTTGGTTATCTACATAAGTTTTTACGGC
>NZ_JAVRHU010000038.1:0-210 GCF_031846405.1 Croceitalea vernalis
GGAAGAGGTAACGGTATGCAGCGGTGCGGAGTATTATTGGCAGTTGTCTGATAAGAGTTATACTGCAGCCGATAGTCCGGTGATGATAACTTTGGAGGATGACAATGGCTGTGAGTACATGGCCACACTTACAATAAAAGAAGGCCAACCTTCAGATATCGAAGAAATGGTAACGGTATGCAGCGGTGCGGAGTATTATTGGCAGTTGGC
>NZ_JAVRHU010000039.1:0-209 GCF_031846405.1 Croceitalea vernalis
GTCTTCAAGAGAACATACCTATTACAGCTGATGGAAGATACGTCAGAATTCAATTATCAAGCACCAACGGAACACTGCATATGGCTGAAGTAATGGTAATGGGGTGTGAAGACACAACACCTGATCCTTGTGCTGGAACAGAAGATGTGGCTATTGACCAAGCCGGACCGTTTACAACGACTGATGACATTCAAACCTTAATAGCAAAT
>NZ_JAVRHU010000004.1:0-180811 GCF_031846405.1 Croceitalea vernalis
AGAAGAAGTAACGATATGTGAGGGCTCAAATTATGAATGGGATTTAAACGGTGAAACCTATTCTGTCTCAGATAGTCCGGTTATGATTAACTTAGAAGACAGCAATGGCTGTGAATATAAAGCTACTCTTATTATTAATGAAGAAGTATGTGGGGGAGGAAGTTGTGAAACAGCTTTTGCTAGATATGAAAATGATAATACATGTTTCATAGATGATGGTTTCCAGAGATGGGGTTGGACTAATTTATTTTCGACTAATAATGGCAGTTATACTTTAGACTTTTATGCCGGAGCTGGGCAATGCGTAATTAATGCTGATAGAAAATGGGGTGAAGTTCAGGTTGAGTTTAACAATGGAATGGCTAAAGTTACAGTTAATATGGATAATGGGTATGTATTAAATGTAGCACAGATGTATATAGGTGGGGAAAAGTATCCAACGAAAGGTAATGGTATGCCAACTGTAGCCCCAGGGCAATACCCATACAATTCAGGTGAATTGAACGAAGTAAGTTCATATGAGTTTGAGGAAGTTGATGTTAGTACTTTAGATAATGTTTATATCATTGTTCATGGTGATGTATGTGAAGGGCAAAGCCAAACTAATAGTATTCAGAATACGAAACTAAATGGTCTAGCTTCTTTTAAGACTTTTCAGAAACCATTTACTAAAACTATTACCATGGAACTGAATATGCCATATTCCAGTCATATTGATGTTGATTTTATGGATTTGTCTGGCAGAGTAATTAACAGTTCTATGACGAGAAACTTAACTAAAGGAAAGCATATGATGCATTTTGAAACTAATAACCTGGCATCGGAAGTTCATATTTTGAAAGTAAGAACGGATCGAGAAGTGATAATTAAGAAAGTTATTATTTTTAAATAGTTATTCAGGGGGAACTTTCCTTAAATAAAACTTCCCCCTTTCGGGGGAAGCTTCAACCATAAAGGTTTAGTTTGGAAAGATTCGGGACTTCAAAGATGCGGCCTAATTCCCTCTGAAAAAATTAATAGTTGTCAAGTGTCCTTTTTTGTATGGTAAGGGAGTCGCTTTTGATGTGTCATCGATGAACGGTAATTTGCTTTTAAAAAAGAAATGCCGTTGGTATCGACCAACGGCATTTATTAGTAATATTTACCTTACAAAAACTATGATTTCTATAAGTTTTTAGTGCAATACATCAATTACCTCTTGTGGTAATAGTACTTTGTCAATTATATGTACTATGCCGTTACTAGCTAAATTATCAGCACCAGTTACATTAGCGTCAATATGAGTCTTGTCTCTTATTGCCACTCCATGATTCAAGATTGCAAAAACAGATTCCCCTTGAAGAGTTTGTATTTCTTGGTGATCAGATAAATCTGTAGATGCCACTGCAACTCCGTTAACCACATGATAGGTTAAAATTTTAGCTAAAAGTTCTTTCTCAAAATCTGTATCGAAATCTTCAAGACTGTTAAAAGAATCTCCTAAGCTGTCCAATAAGTTAGCAAAGGCTTTATTTGTTGGTGCAAAAACGGTAAATGGTCCTTCACCACTTAAAGCTTCTACCAATCCAGCATCAGCTTGAATTAATGCGTCAACTAAAATGCTTAAATCATCAACCGATTGAGCCAGCTCAACAATATTTGGTGTTGATGGGAAAAGAATATCTAAAACCTCTTGTGGTAATAGCACTTTGTTGATAACATGAACTACACCGTTGCTGGCAGCAACATCAGGGATTATTACCAGTGCATCTGAATCAGTAGCATCTTTCACGAATACGCCACCATTTAAGTTGATAGTTATGTTTTCTCCTTGAACGGTTTGAATGGTTTGTCCGTCAGATAAGTCCGTTGAGAAAGCTTCTGTTCCTGCCACTACATGATAGGTCAACACTTGAATAAGAATATCAATTTCTGCTTGGGTATCAAAGTCTGAAAGACTGTTGAACTCATCTCCAAGAATATCTAACAGACCTGCAAATGCCTCATTGGTTGGGGCAAATACAGTAAATGGTCCATCACTACTCAACGTTTCAACCAATCCTGCGTTAGCAGCAATTAAAGCATCTACTAGTAAGCTTAGGTCATCCGTTGCAATTGCAGTTTCTACAATGTTCATCATATTAAGAGCAGCAACAAAATCTAATGCTTCTTGAGGTAATAGCACTTTATTAATGACGTGAACTACCCCATTACTAGCATCTACATCTGGTATCACAACTGTAGCATTGTTATCAGTTGCATCAACCACATGAACAGTTCCATCTTTCAAATTAATACGCACTGAAGCACCATTTACAGTTTCGATAGATTGTCCATCAGATAAATCCGTTGAAAAAGCTTCTGTTCCCGCAACCACATGATAGGTCAATATTTTTACTAATAAATCAAGTTCCTCATCAGTATCAAAGTCAGCTAATGAGTTGTAATCATCGCCTAAAACATCTAATAGACTTATAAAAGCTTCATTTGTCGGGGCAAATACCGTAAATGGTCCATCACCACTTAAAGTTTCAACTAGTCCAGCGTTAGCAGCAACTAGAGCGTCAACCAATAAACTCAAATCGTCCGTGGCAATTGCGGTCTCCACAATGTTCATCATGTTTAGTTCGGTAACAAAGTCTATTGCTTCTTGCGGTAACAATACTTTATTAATGACATGTACGACACCATTACTGGCATCAACATCAGGAATTACAACCTGTGCTGGAGCTTCAGAAGCATCACCTATAAATACACCACCGTCAAGACTAATAGAGACATTGGCACCGTTTACCGTTCCGATTTGTTGTCCATCAGATAAGTCTGTAGAGAAAGCTTTTGTACCCGCAACTACATGATAGGTCAATATTTTAATCAATAGGTCTAATTCTTCTTGTGTGTCAAAATCGGCTAAAGAATTATAATCATCACCAAGAACATCCAATAACGAAACAAATGCATCATTCGTTGGAGCAAAGACCGTAAATGGGCCTTCACTGCTTAAGGTTTCCACCAATCCTGCATTAGCGGCTATCAGAGCATCTACTAATAGACTTAAATCGTCTGTTGCGATGGCAGTTTCAACAATATTCATCATGTTAAGTTCTGCTACAAAATCAAGAGCCTCTTGTGGCAACAATACTTTATTGATGACATGCACCACACCGTTACTTGCATCTACATCAGGAATTATAACCTGTGCCGTGCTTTCAGAAGCATCATCAATGAATACACCGCCATCAAGACTGACAGTAACATTGGCTCCATTTACGGTTCCGATTTGTTGTCCATCAGATAGATCTGTAGAGAAAGCTTCAGTTCCGGCAATAACATGATAGGTTAGTATTTTGACCAATAAGTCTAATTCTTCTTGTGTATCGAAATCAGCTAGGGAAGTGTAGTCTTCACCTAAAACGTCCAACAAGGCAACAAAGGCGTCATTAGTTGGCGCAAAGACCGTAAATGGGCCCTCTCCGCTTAATGTTTCAACCAATCCTGCATTTGCAGCAGCTAAAGCATCTACCAATAGACTTAAATCGTCAGTTGCGATTGCAAGCTCAACAATGTTTTTCATTTCAAGAGTCGCCACAAAGTCAATTGCAGATTGTGGAAGAAGCACTTTGTCAATTACATGAGCAACACCATTCGTTGCAATCACATCGGTTAAAGCTATATTAGCATTAACTTCAGAGGCATCTCCTATCACAAAAGTCTCGGCCTCTGCAATTACCTCGATTGAATTTTCAGCTAAAGCTGTACCTACAGTTCCGGCAGCTAAATCAGCCTCTAAAACTTGAGCGGGCACTACATGATATAACAGAATGTCTCTTAGTAATGCAATTTCTTCATCTGTATCGAAATCTTCTAAAGAACTGTAGTCACTTCCTAAAGCCATCAATAATCCCATAAAAGCATCATCGGTTGGTGCAAAAACTGTAAAAGGACCTTCACTTTTTAGAGTATCAACCAAGCCTGCCTTTATAACAGCGGCCTCTAATGAAGACAAAGTCTCAGTGGCAATAACAACATCAACCAAATCTTGAGCATTTAACGCATCTAGAACAGCTTGCGGAACTAAAACTTTATTAATCACGTGAACAATACCGTTTGAGGTGGCCACATCCGGAATTATTACTTCAGAATCGTTAATGAATACTCCACCGTCTAATGAAACAGTTACCTTTTCTGATTGTACCGTAGTTATTTCTTGACCATCTGAAAGGTCATCTGAAGCAACCGCTGCTCCGACAACTACATGATATTTTAAAATGTCAGCAAGGAGAGCTTTCTCTTCTTCAGTATCAAAATCTGATAGAGAATCAAAGCCATCTAAGCCAGAAAGTAGTTCAGTAAAAGCTTCATTGGTTGGAGCAAATACAGTAAATGGACCTTCACCGCTTAAAGTTCCAACAAGGTCAGAATTTTCATTTTCATCAGCCTTAATTAAGGCAGCCACCAAAGAACTTAAATCGTCTGTACCTTGGGCAGTCTCTACAATATTTGTTGAAGAAGTTTGGTTTTCTAATACATTTTGGTCGTCATCTTTATTACATGAAAGGACGAAAAGGGTCATTGCAATAAGCAATAAGAAATTTTTGAGTTGTAAAAAATGTTTCATTTTAATATAGTTTTTAGGGTGTTAATTGAAAATTCAATCAGTTTAAAAACTAAGGATCGTAGTGTTCTGCTACGACCCTTAGGTAATTTAGTTAGAGGTATTTGGAATCATTACTTTGTTCAATACGTGAATGACACCATTGTTTGCTTGAACATCGACAACTACAATACCGATAACGGTATTACCAGACCCATCAGTTACGTCAGCAATGTTATCTCCTGTTCCAGGTAAGGAAATTGTAATCGCATCGCCTTCTAAGGTGTTAGGCGAGGTGTCACCAGGGTTCGTTAAATCACTTGAACGCACGTTACCAGGCGTTACTACATGATGTTGAAGTACACTGGTTAAAAGTGCTTCATCAATATCAGAAACACTATTCCAATCCATATTACTATCCAATAAGGCTTGAAAAGCATCAGCTGTTGGTGCGAATACTGTAAAAGGTCCTTCTCCATTAAGTATGCTGACAAAGTCAGTTGCCGGAGTTCCTTCAGTTAGTGCTGCTACTAAAGGTTCGAATGTAGCATCTGCTACTGCAAAAGTGGTCACTGTTGGTAAATCTATTACACTGCTGACAGCATGAACAACGCCGTTCGTGGCCACAATGTCTGCAAGAGCCACTTGACTTGAACCATTGATTACTACTCCATCATCTGTTGAAATATATTGACTTAGATTGTCACCGTCTGCGTTTGTCGCAGCAGTAGTTACGTACATATTCATTAAGTCATCTGAGAATGCGGCAGTACCAGGTATTACATGATAAGACAAAACAGCGTTGATGTCATTATCATTTGGATTTGTAAACGCACTAAATGCCGTATCAACTGGTGCGAATACAGTAAAATCTGTATCAGTACTTGATAATAAGTCTGTAAATGTCGTATTACCATCAGCCGTTAACGCACTAACAAGAGAAGTTAAGCTTCCGTTGGCCACGGCGTGGTCTACAATATTTGGTAAACCAATCACACTATTTACAATATGTACTACGCCATTATCGGCTTCTACATCTGGTGTGATTACAGTTGCAACACCGTTAATTATAACGCCAGAATTAGTATTGATATACATGCTTAAATTTCTTCCGCCTGCACCTGCAGTAGACAGACTAGAAACGTAACCTGTAGATAGATTTGTTGATAAATTTGTTCCACTTACAACATGATTTAATAGTACTTGAGTTAGTATATCGTCAGGTATATCTGATAAAGAGCTAAAATTATTTGCAGTCAAGAATGCAGCAAAAGCTTCATTAGTGGGTGCAAAAACTGTAAACGGGCCATCTCCTTGTAATGTTTCAACAAGATTTGCGGCAGTTAAAGCTTCTACTAAAATACTTAGGTCAGCTGTATCTACAGCTAAATCAACTATAGTTGTAGTTTCCACCATTGGAGGGTCTACCGTTTCATTATCGTCATCGGAACACGAGATGAATAGAAACATAACAAGTAGGGTACTGAGTTTGAAAAAATTTGATACGACTTTCATAATAAGGTTTTAATTAATTGTTTAACAAAAAAATAGAATGTTTGAACTTTATTTTGTTTGATAATCAGCTTGTTAAAAGTTTTTTATTGGTAAACAACTGATAATCAATATTCTATTTATTACGACAAGAAGATAGTTTGTTGAAGAAATGGTTGCTTTTGTTAAACAGTATTTAATAAATGTTTAACATTTATTAATAAAGTTGAAACAATAATAATTTCATTTAAACCTTTTTAGATAATTGATTTTCAAGGTTTAGTGTTTTGAATTTTCTCTTAGAATGAATTTTCTCGAATTTTAATAATTATAAATTCTTTGGCATTTTGTTAAGGAATTAAACAAAAGCAAGACAAAGGCTATTTTGTATTTTTGTAAGACAGTTTTTAAAGAAGTGAAAAAGAAAGTAGTTGTTGGTTTATCGGGAGGAGTAGATTCAAGCGTAACTGCATATTTGTTAAAAGAGCAAGGCTATGAAGTTATTGGTCTTTTTATGAAGAATTGGCACGACGATTCTGTTACAATTTCTGATGAATGTCCTTGGTTAGAAGATAGCAACGATGCTCTCATTGTTGCTGAAAAGCTTGGTATTCCATTTCAAACAGTTGATTTAAGTGTCGAATATAAAGAGCGAATTGTCGATTATATGTTTGATGAATATGAAAAAGGGCGTACGCCAAACCCTGATGTGCTCTGCAATCGTGAAATCAAGTTTGATGTTTTCTTAAAAATTGCATTGGATTTAGGTGCTGACTTTGTAGCCACTGGTCATTATTGTAGAAAAGGAATTATTAAAAATTCTGATGGTAGTGAAACTTATCAATTACTTTCTGGGGCTGATGAAAACAAAGATCAATCTTATTTTCTCTGTCAACTATCTCAAGAACAGCTCGCTAAAACATTATTTCCTATCGGGGAGCTTCTAAAACCTGAGGTTCGTGAAATAGCAGCGGAAAACAATTTGATTACAGCTGATAAAAAAGACTCACAAGGTCTTTGTTTCATAGGCAAGGTGCGATTACCAGATTTTCTACAACAGAAATTGAAGCCTAAGAAAGGTGTTATTGTTGAGATACCATCAGATGCACCACACTATCAAAATGGACAAGTTAATTTCTCAGAAAAGCTCTTAGAGTTAAAACATTATGCTGAAAAACCCGTGTATGATGTAGATGATGGAAAGGTAGTTGGAGAACATCAAGGGGCTCATTATTTTACAACAGGACAACGAAAAGGTTTAGATGTTGGTGGTACTCCAGAACCTTTGTTTGTAATAGAGACTGATGTTAAAAGTAATGTAATTTATACCGGGCAAGGCAAATCACATCCTGGTTTATATCGTCGAACACTGTTTATTCACGATGTTGAATTACATTGGGTACGAAAAGACTTAGAACTAGGCTTAGATGAATCACTGGAGGTCAATGCAAGAATTAGATATCGTCAATCTTTACAAAGAGCAAAACTTTATAGAGTTGAAGGGGGAGCGTACCTTGATTTTGAAGAAAAACAATCTGCAATAACCGAGGGCCAATTTGCTGCTTGGTATGTTGCTGACGAATTGATTGGTTCAGGAGTAATATCTTAGTACAATGCAAAATCAAATCATAAAACTTTTCGGAATACAATACCCTATTATTCAAGGTGGAATGATTTGGGCCAGTGGTTGGCGCTTAGCCTCGGCAGTATCTAATGCTGGCGGTTTAGGAGTCATAGGAGCTGGAAGTATGTACCCTGAGGTTTTAATTGAACATATCAAAAAATGTAAGCAAGCCACAAAGAAACCTTTTGCAGTAAATATTCCAATGCTATACCCCGATATAGATAAATTGATGGATATTATTATCAGTGAAGATGTAAAGATTGTCTTCACTTCTGCAGGAAATCCCAAAACTTGGACTTCATTTTTGAAGGAAAAAGGAATAACGGTTGTGCATGTGGTGAGCAGTATAAAATTTGCTTTAAAGGCACAGGAGGCTGGAGTTGATGCGATCGTAGCTGAGGGTTTTGAGGCTGGAGGACACAACGGGCGTGATGAAACGACAACTTTGGTCTTGATACCTGCTGTAAAAGAAAAGATTAATGTCCCATTAATAGCCGCGGGAGGAATAGCCACAGGAAAACAAATGTTGGCTGTTATGGTTTTGGGTGCCGATGGGGTGCAGGTAGGTAGCAGATTTGTTGCCAGCGAAGAAGCTTCTTCACATCAGTCTTTTAAAGATGAGGTGGTTAAAGCTAAAGAAGGTAGTACTCATTTAACATTGAAAGAATTGGCACCAGTTAGATTATTGAAAAATAAGTTCTATCAAGATGTTCAGGAAGCTTACCTTCAAGGAGCTTCTATAGAAGACCTTAAAAAGGTTTTGGGACGAGCTAGAGCTAAAAAAGGGATGTTTGAGGGTGATTTAGATGAAGGTGAACTAGAAATAGGTCAAGTTTCCGCCATTATACATGAAATAAAACCCGCTGCTGAAATTATAAAGGAGCTAGTAGAAGATTTTGAGAAATCTAAAAGTGATTTCAAAAACTTATAGCTATCCTGTAAAAGCTTTTTATTTTTTAAGTGTAATTCATCGAATTCTCTTTCAACTTTAATTTGCTTTTATACCTTTGCCGAAACATGAAAAAACTAATCTCCACCTTGGTGTTTTTATTCTTTTTAAACTCTGTTTGCGCTCAGGTAGATAGAGATAAAGTCTTGCATTATATTGGTGGAAATCTTTACGGCCTTGCAGGCGCTGGAATTGCTAAACAAATTTCTAAAGGAGATCGTTGGTGGACCTTTGCTGGGGCAATCGGGGGTAGTACTTTAATAGGATTAGGTAAAGAAGCGGTAGACGCTAGTCAAAGAGAAGACGGTTGGGATAATGAAGATTTGTTAGCCACAATTTTGGGGGGAGCAACTGTAGGAATCGTCATTGATATTGCTGGTGGTAAAAAAAGGAAGCGACTAAAAGAAAAAGCTGCAAAATCAAGCGTCTTTTTGGATAAACCATGGCCTGACAAATCAATTGTTTTTTTTAATGATTTGGAACGGCTGCCTACACTAACAGAATTAGCTATGCCAAAAAGTCTCATACTTCAAAAGTATTAAAGTAGCCCTCTTGCTTTAATTTCTAAATATTTGTTGATAGTATTAATAGTAAGGTTTTCTGGTCTTGTTAAGATGGTTTGAATTCCATATTGCTGCAAAGCCTTTTGCATCAGTCTTTTTTCCATTGAAAATTTTTCCGCAATTGTTTTATGGTAGATTGCTTGAAGGTCTTCTGCATCATTCTTAATGAGGTCTTCCAACTCGGTATTCTCGAAAAAAATAACGACGAGAACATGTTTTTTGGCAATAGCATTCAAATAGGGTAATTGTCGTTGTAAAGCTGAGATATGCTCAAAATTAGTGTAGAGTAGAATAAGACTTCTGTGGTTTACTTTTCTCTTTAAATGTGCGTATAGCAAGCCATAATCAGAGTCGGTAAAGGCTGTTTTAATATTGTATAATTTTTCAAGAATCGTATTTAAATGCGTAATTTTTTGAATGGCTGGGACAAAACTTTCTATTTGTTTTGAAAATGAAATCATACCCGTTTTATCATTCCGTTTTAAAGCCACATTTGAAAAGGCCAAAGTTGAATTTATAGCATAATCGAGCAATTTTAATCCATTAAACGGCAATTTCATTACACGACCTGTGTCAATAATAGAGTATATGGGTTGTGATTTTTCATCTTGATATTGATTAACCATTAATTGGTTCTTTTTTGCAGTCGCTTTCCAATTAATGGTTCTAATGTCGTCTCCTTCAATATATTCTTTAATTTGTTCAAACTCTTGAGTATGACCAATTCTTCTAATTTTTTTTAGACCTAATTGTGTTAAGTTATTACTGGTTGCTAAAAAATCGTACTGCTGCATTTGAATAATCGATGGGTAAACGGGTACCATTTGATCTCTTTGAAAACGGTATCGGCGTTTAACTAATTGCAACTGTGAGGAAGCAAAAATATTAAGGTTGCCAAAAATATATTCTCCCCGGTCAACGGGTCTTAGGGAATAGATATGTTGGTATTGCTGATTCTTGATTAAGACTTTAGTATGAAGAAAATCTCGTTTTTGAAATTGTTGGGGAAGCTCATCAATAACATCGATTCTTGTTTTAAAAGGATACTTTGAGGTTACTTTTACTTTTAGTTCATTAAAATCACTATTTGAAAGTTTTCTTGGTAATTCTCTCACGGCTGTAATTGCATTACCATTGCCATACATCAAATAGCAGTCGAGCAGAAAAAGTGTAATTAGCACATAAAATAATAGCCATGAGATTGGGTATAACCATTCTACCCAAAAAGAAAGCACAAAGCTAGCCGCTAGACCAGCTATATACCAGAAAAAGGTATTATGAATATAGAATGATTTGAAAAAGGAAATCATTAACGCGGAATTTCAACTGATTCTGAAATCATTTTAATAACACTTTCTGTTGTCATACCTTCCATCTCGCGTTCTGGAGTTAGTATAACTCTGTGATTCAAGATAGGGACTAATGCTTTCTTTACATCTTCCGGGGTAACAAAGTCTCTACCTTTAATAGCTGCAAAGGCCTTAGCACAATGCATGGCAGCAATTGATGCTCTCGGGGAAGCCCCTAAATACAAATGAGGGTGATTTCTCGTTTTTGCAATTATTTCAGCGATATATTTAAAAAGTTTCTCTTCAACGATTACCTCATGAATAATATTTTTAAACTCTGTAAGCTTTTTAGGAAGTAAAACTGGTTTAATGTCATCTGCAGGATTATTCGACTTACGCTCATGATGAGTTTGAATAATTTGAACCTCTTCATCTACTGATGGATAATCAACTTTTATTTTAAATAAAAACCGGTCAAGTTGAGCTTCTGGCAACGCATAGGTGCCTTCTTGTTCAATTGGATTTTGGGTGGCTAAAACCATAAATGGTGAGGCCATTTTATAAGTTTTTCCATCAACAGTCGCTTGCCTTTCTTCCATTGTTTCAAAGAGAGCCGCTTGTGTTTTTGCTGGTGCTCTATTGATTTCATCAATAAGAATTATGTTAGAAAAGATAGGTCCTTTCTTATATTCAAATTCAGATTCTTTGACATTAAAAACTGATGTCCCAAGAATATCACTGGGCATTAAATCTGGAGTAAACTGAATTCTACTAAAGTTAGTTTTAAGCGTTTTAGCAAATAACTTGGCAGTAATCGTTTTTGCAATACCCGGTACTCCTTCAATCAAAACATGACCATCAACAAATAAAGAGACTATCAACAGCTCAATAAAATTGTGCTGACCTACAATAACTTTTGACAATTCATCACTTATAGCTGTTACACTATTTTTCAGTTCCTCAAGTGGAATTCTATTGTCAAAATTCAAATTATTATTTTCCATTTGCTCTTGCTTTAAAAGTTTCTATTTTTTTACTCAAAGTTTGTAATTGCGAATTATTAAGTACAGATTGACTTTCTATATACCGAATATATTTAAACAAAGATTTTATTTCTTCTTTAGTGTGATAACTTCGAGAGGCCAAACTGGTAAAAAAATGTTCATCAAACTCATTAGTTTTCAGATAAAAGTTAGTCCTCAAATAATCTAAAAAATTAGCGATTTGATGTTTGGTTATTTCTTTTTGTTGTCCTGTCTCATAGTACATGTCGGCAATGGTCCGTGTGAAGGCTAAGGTTTGATTTTTTAAAGGTTGTATCACGGCAATTGGACGTTGCTTTCTTTTTCCTTCAAAAATCACATAAATCAAACAACCAATAAGTGCGATATAATAAGCCCATTTTAACTCCTTTGTATTCAAAAAAATATACATTGGCGAGGTGTAAAAAGACTTACCTGATTTATGATGATTGTCTACAAATATTTTATTTGTAGGTTTTAAATAGGATAGCAACCCTGCGGTATAGCTCTTATTCTCATCTTTGAGAATGAAATAGTTTGTAAAAGCCTTAGGGAATGTGGAGAGAATAATAGTGCCTTGTCCAAAAGATTGCTTGATAACGTTTACTTTTTTATCGATAATTTCAAGGCTATCTAATTTGGTGTGAACTTCACCAAGAACAACAGTTTTTAAAGTGTCAATTTTGTCAAAGACCATTGCGTAGTAATCTTTATCAAAAGAAACTTTAGTAGATTTTAGTTTTGGATTAACTAATTGGTGTTGAAAATTTGGATTGATATCAGAGCTATTGTAGAGGCTTGTTTGTTCAAGATTTAATGTGTCTAAAAGCTTATATTCAAAACCTTCAGAAGCAATAAATAGCGTATTCCCTTTTGAAGCCCAATCTAAAAGAATATTTAATTCAGTTTCTCCTAAATCTATTTTATCATTAATCAAAAGATAAGTGCCCTCAACCTCTTTGTTTTGATTTATAAATGTGAAGGGAGTTTCATAAACTTGCTCTAATTGATTTTTAAAATTAGTAGTCAAAATTTCATTAACTACCAAAGTGCCATATGGGATTTTGTGCTGTGCAACGAAGGACGTAAACCAATTAATTTTCTTTGGCTTATTGTATTGCATTAACAAGATAAGTCCCACGGTAATGACTGCAATAACAATGTAAACACCTCCTTTTTTAGTCATTATTACTTACAGTTTTTTTAAACGTATTAAAAACTTCAGAAGCTCTTTCGTAATCATTTTCTTTGATATGAAACCCCCCATACCAAACATAATCATAAAGTAACGTAGCTTTTGCAAACTGTAATTTGAGATCTGAGTTTTTTAACTCACTCAAATAGTCGTCATTAGTTTTTTGAACCTGCCAGGTAATTAACTCCTTATCACTTAAAAGTTTTAGTAAATACAAATAGTAGTATCTGATAGCCAGGCGAAAGTCTTTTTTTGCAATGGCATCTTTTATAAGTTGCTGGATATCTTCAGATTGAAGAATTTTTTCTTCTTCAGATAGCGAAACCAAATTTGCATTTTGTTGGGCTTGTATTAATGCCCTTGTGTTTGCATTGATAAAAAACTTTATAATCAAATATAACAAGAGGCCTAATAAAATATAAGGCACTATTCGAAGGAAAATGGCTAAATACCCTACGGCCTTTTCTGCCCCAAATAGCCATTCAAAAAAACTGCGAAACAGGTTATAAAACCAATTTTTCACTCCTTCCCACCATTCGTTTTTTTCTTCGATTACTTCATAGTTGAATTTTTTATCGTCACGATATTTTTGTAAATCTTCCTCTGAGATTTCAACAATTTCAATATCAGACTCATCAAATTGTACTTTTTCGCTATCAGACTGAGCTAGCCCCAAATTAAAAAAACATAAAAGAAGTAATAAAATGAACTTTTTGAACATGAATTAGTTGGTTTGTTTACCCAAATTTTCAATTGTTTCAAAAGTGCCAGTAAAATTCTTCCTCTCGTTTAAATTGAAATAAATAAATGTTATTGAAACTAATAAAATAATGTTCATTAAAAATTGTATAATCTGACTTATTAAATTTAAAATCAAATAAATAGGGTCAGAAAAAATATTCATGTTTTCCGCGTCTACTTCCCCTGAAAAAATACCCATCTTTGCCCATGTATAAATGATTGTGGGTAAACTAAATGCTAAACTTGCAATGTATATGATAATATAAATTACAAATAATGTAGCAAAGGTTATCCACCAGTTTTCTTTTACTAAGCTAAAACTCTCGGAGTAGGCATCCGAGACGTTTTTTTTCTGAAAAATTAAAATTGCAAAGGAAACAGATAAGCAAACGCCTAAATAGATACCAGGAATTAAACAAAAAATAATACCTGCCATAATAGAGAGCCCAACTAAAAATCCTAGTCCTATTAAAGACCAAAAGTTAGCATAAACTCCTTTTTTAATATCCTCAAAAAAAATCTTGCCTTTGTTTTCAGTATAAGACCTGATGTAACATAAAACCGTACCGTGTGAAACAACATAGGCCATGATTGAACTAACAAACAAAGCTAGACCAGCGAGAATCATAATTATTGGTGAAAAAATTTGATTATCAGCTTGAAGGGTAGTAATATTCATGATATCTCCTACTGTGTATATATAAAAGCCTGAAGAAATCAACATTATTAAAATGTATGGGCCAACTATCTTTAATAGTGTTCCAAAAAATGGTTTGAATTCACTTCTAATGAAGGCAAAGGTATCAGAAAGAATTTCACCTAGTTCTCGCTGTTTTTTAAATTCTATATAATTAACTGTTTGCATATAATGGTTTTTTGTTTAGTTGATATGGATATATAATGTAATAAAATACGATTAAACTTAAGGAACTTAATATGATTAGAATGGCTAACCAATCTGGCATTTCGGTATGTCTAGTTACAAAGCCTTCTAAAAAACCGGCGATTATGAAAAATGGAATTGTACTTACCATAATTTTCAAACCATTTTTTACACCTCTTTTAAATGATTCTAATCGGGAATAAGTGCCAGGAAAAAGAATTCCGTTTGCTAAAACCAATCCTGCGCAACCCGCAATTATAATTACTGAGATTTCTATAGTGCCATGTATCCAAATTGTTCTCACAGATTCCCAAAGTAAACCTTTATCATAAAAGAAGTACTGAAAACTACCTAACATAATACCGTTTCTAAGCATTATAAACAAAGTGCCTACCCCAAGAAATATTCCAAAGGCAAAAGCAAAAACAGCCACTTTAATATTGTTTATAGTTATCCCTAAAAACATATTAAATTCGCCTTGCTGTTTATAAACCGCCATCGGGTCATTGTTTTCAATGTTCTCAAGAGTCATATTTACATAACCATCGCCCAAGATTGACCGAACAAAATCACCTTCATTAGCAGAAGAGAAAGCTCCGACAATGGTAAAAAAAGTAAAAACTAAAAAAGCAATAAGTAGTTCTTTACGATGCTGAAAAAACATGAGAGGAAACTCTGTTTTCCAAAAACTTACAATACGGTTCTTTGATTCGCGTTTAGTCTTATAAATTTTTTGATGTGCTTTTGAAGCAAGCGAGTTTAAATAAAATTGAGTGTTACTGCCTTCATAAAAAGTTTTGGCATAGCTTAAATGGTCAGTAATTTCAATATAAAGACTTGAAAGTTCATCTGGTTCTAATTGCCCTTGACCATTAAGGGCATTTTCGAAAGTGACCCATTTGTCCTTATTTTGTTTTACAAAAGCTGCCTCTCGCATTAAATTTGCGCGTTTACTTGTAAAGAAACTAAAATATGAACCAATTTCAAATAGAAACTGCTCAAAATATAAGCATAACCCAAAACACATCTAATTTGGGTGAACGTATGCTCGCATATTTGATTGATAGCTTTGTAATTGGTGCCTATACCTTGCTTATGATTTTACTTTTGGTTTCTCTTGAGATTGACTTTGGAGATTTATGGGCGCTTTATTTAGTGGTTAGTTTACCCGCATTTCTATACTATGTTCTTTTAGAGACTTTTACTGATGGAAAAACTATCGGAAAAGGATTGATGAAGTTAAGGGTTGTCAAATTAGACGGATCTAAACCTAATTTTGGCAATTATTTTATTCGTTGGATGCTAAGAATAATTGATGTTGTTCTTACCTCAGGAGGTGGTGCGGTTCTTACAATTTTAATAAGAGGTAATGGACAGCGTATAGGTGATATTGCTGCAGGTACCACAGTAATAAGTGAAAAACAAAGAGTTTCATTGAGAGATACTCTTTTACGCGAAATACCTTTGGATTACATACCTACATTTGCACAAGTTACTGTTTTTGAAGACCGTGAAATGCAAACAATTAAACAATTATTTGATAAAGCACGCAGAAACGGTCATCATAATGTTATTTTGTCTTTGGACAAAAGAATAAAAGAGGTGACAGAAATTAGTACGACAATGACGCCAGTTGAGTTTGTTGATAAGGTAATAAAAGACTATAATTATTACACCCAAAAATTATAGTTAATGTTCTATTTTACAGTTGATATTTTAGGAACGATAGCTTTTGCCATTTCTGGTGTCTTGGTTGCAATGGAAAAAAAGTTAGATTTTTTTGGCGTACTTATTATTGCGTTTGTAACTGCTATAGGCGGTGGTACGTTGAGAGACCTCTTAATCGGAAATACCCCTGTTGTTTGGATGAGGGACTCAGTATATATGATAACTATCATCATTACTGTTATTCTTGCGATCCTATTTGTAAAACAGCTGAAATATTTGCGCAAATCGTTGTTTTTATTTGATACCATTGGTATTGGACTCTACACCTTAGTTGGCATAGAAAAGGGTTTAGATGCGGGTCTTTCTCCTTTGATGTGTATTGCTTTAGGCACAATAACAGCAAGTTTTGGTGGAGTTATTAGAGATATTTTATGTAATGAAATTCCAGTTATTTTTAGAAAAGAAATCTATGCAACTGCTTGTATTATTGGTGGCGCCAGTTACTTTATTTTAAATCAATTACCAATTGCGCCTAACTATGCTTTTGTCATAGCTATTTTGATAGTTATTGCGCTAAGAATTATTGCGGTAAAATTTAATATTAGATTGCCTAATATCTATAGAAGTTAAAGTTTAGACTTTGCAGAATAAAAGAGAAGTTTTCATAACAATTAAAAAACCTCGGCTTTTAAAATATAAATATTCCGCATTGGCCAATCGCCATCATCTACGTCAACTTGGTTAATTTTATCTACAACATCCATTCCTTCAATCACTCTACCAAAAGGTGTATAGCTACCATCTAAATGGTATGATCCAGGTTTCGTGACCACAATGAAAAATTCATATGGTGAGGCTAATTTATGCGGATTGTCACGTTCACTGCTAGGCATAGAAATAGTGCCTCTATGATGCTTATGTCCTTTTCTGGTATCTGGTGGGAGTAGATAACGACCTATTTTACGCCGTTTTCGACTAGTTTGCTTATCATCTGAGTTTCCACCTTGAATTATAAAATCGCCAACAATTCTATGAAATTGAGTATTGTCAAAATAGCCTTCTTTGATTAAATAGATAAAGTTGCCTTTATGATATGGAACATTATCATATAATTCTATAGTAAAGCTTCCAAGACTAGTAGTTAATTTGGCTTTAGTCTCTTTAACCTCTTTCGCATATTCAAAGAAAAAATCAATTGCGTTTTCTTCAGTTAGTACAAATTCATTTTCAATCTCTTCTGAACTTTCAATTACCGTAACAGCAGAATCTATCTCCTTGCTTTTAGAATTACTAACTTTTTTATTTGTTTTTTTTACGTTGGAGTTGTTTCCACAAGCAGTGAAAAAAAATAGTGTTATAATTGTTATAAACGAAATAGAAAGTCTCAACATGAATTTTGATGATTTTTGCAAACAGCTTATAAAAATAAAAAAACTACCCTTGCCTGGTCATGAATCTCATTATAAAATGGAACCGGCTGTTAGAAGAAAGTGGAGGGAAAATGAAAGGTTTGAAGATAGAAAACCTAAAGAAGCTGCAGTGATGGCTCTATTTTACCCTAATAGCTCTAATGAGACACAATTATTATTAATACTTAGAAAAACCTATCAAGGGGTACATTCTAATCAAATTGGTTTTCCAGGAGGTAAAGTTGAAAAGGAAGATAGAGAATTAATTCATACCGCACTAAGAGAAACTTATGAGGAAGTTGGCGTATTAGAAAATGATGTTGAGGTGGTAAAAAAGTTAACTCAAGTGTATATTCCGCCAAGTAATTTTCTCGTTCAATCGTATATTGGTTTTTACCCAAAACCAAAACCTTTTAAAATTCAGGAAGAAGAGGTTGAGGCCTTAGTTGAGGTTAAATTGACTGATTTTTTAAATAACAATAATAAAATTGAACAACAATTATCAACCTCTTATGCCAAAGATATCCTTGTACCTGCCTTTAAATTAAACGGTTATACGGTTTGGGGAGCAACTGCCATGATGTTAAATGAAATCAAAGACCTTTTAAATAAAGTGCTTTAGCTGTATTTTTCTAAATTAGCCAAGTCAAATTAACACATGGGTATATTTAAAGAGAATCCTTTTGGTCATATTTTATTTTTAAAAAAGTGGCTTATTCGCATTTTGGGTATTATGACCCATAATCGATATAAACAATTTAATACCCTACAAATTGAAGGTTCAGAAATCATAAGAAGCTTACCAGAACAAAAGGTTTTATTTGTTAGTAATCACCAGACATATTTTGCAGATGTCGTGGCAATGTTTCATGTTTTTAATGCTAGCCTTAAGGGGCGTGATGATAATATCAAAAACGTTGCATATTTATGGAACCCTAAGCTTAATTTCTATTATGTAGCGGCTGCAGAGACCATGGGTAAAAGTCTTTTGACTAAAATTTTGGCCTACGCAGGATCAATTAGTATAGAACGTACTTGGCGTGCAGATGGTGAAAATGTAAATAGAAAAGTAAAGTTTAGCGATATTTCAAACATAGGTATAGCAATAGAAGATGGCTGGGTAATAACCTTTCCGCAAGGCACCACAAAACCTTGGAAACCAATAAGAAAAGGTACTGCCCATATTATAAAAAAATATAAGCCTATTGTTGTGCCAGTGGTCATAGATGGATTTAGAAGGTCTTTTGATAAAAAAGGACTGTATATTAAGAAAAAGGGGATTTTACAATCTATGCAAATAAAAGAGCCCCTAGAAATTGATTATGAAAATGAAACAATTGAGCAGATTACTGAAAAATTAGAATATGCTATTGAACAACATCCTTCTTTTTTACATGTTATACCCGAGTCAGAACTAGCAGCTTACGAAGCTGACCATCAAAAAAGACGTTATAGTCATAAAGAGAAAAACTAAACTTCAAGCTTTTTTAGTTCTCTATAATTAACATTCAATCGTTTTAGTAATATTCCATAAAGTAGTCTATAGAATAGCCAAAGTAATAGTCCGAAAAATACAATTGCAGCGGCAAATACAATCCCCAATAATAACCAAGCAATCAGAGTAGAGTCTGCGGACGAAATTCTTTCAGTCAATTCGATGGGTGGATTAAATATTAAAACCTCTAATAACACTACAATCATTGTTACCGCAAATAGGCCAAGGTTAAACCAGACATATTGCATCACTGTTTTTCTGGTTTTAATAATTTTTTTCATCAAATCTCTAGCGGAATCTGTTGCTGAGATTTTCTTATAGTTAAGATAGAATCTATAAATAAAGTAGATGATAACGACATAAAAAATTATATCAATAGTCCAATCTGTGATCTTTGTCAATTGAGCACCTTTACCATTCAATTCCTCATTTTTAATAGGTACTAGGGATATGGCTATCCAAAAAACAAATTCAATGATACTGATATAAAAAATCCATTTAACAATAGAAGAAGATTTCTTCCAAATCATTTTATATATCTGGTCATAAGTAAGCTTTGGAAGCGAAGCCTCTTGCTTTTGCCAGTCTTTTTTTAGTAATTCTAGTTCATCCATCATAACCTTATGGGTTTAGTATGGTTCTTAGTTTATTCTTAATTCTATTCATTTTCACCCTAGCATTTACTTCAGAAATACCTAAAGTTTCCGAGATTTCAGAATAGTCTTTATCTTCTAAATATAAAAACACAAGTGCCTTGTCAATATCTCCTAATTGTTTGACCGCATCATACATTAATTTCAGCTGGCGTTCTTGTGTATCATCATATTCGTCGGCCTTTATTTTAAAAATTACCGAGTCATAATCTTGAGTTCTTATTCTTCTCTTTGATTTGCGGTACAGAGTAATAGCCGTATTAAGTGCGACTCTATACATCCAAGTACTAAATTTGGCATCTCCTCTAAATTTTGGATATGCCTTCCATAATTGAATGGTTATTTCTTGAAACAAATCATTATGAGAATCTTTGTCATTAGTGTAAAGACTACAGACCTTGTGAACAATATTTTGATTGCTCTCAAGTTCAGTAACGAATTTGTGTTCAAGTTCTTTATTCACTAATTGGTTGGTAGTTACTTTTTATAATAAGTAGTAGATGTATGGGTTTTGTTACAGTTTAACTTTGAAAAATTAAGTGGATCCCTACTTAGGTTTGTTTTTTCTATTTATAACAAAATAACTATTTTCTATAATCTAATGCAGGTGATCTATCACCAAGTAATGGTTTGTAAACAAAATCAGAACCTCTTCTTTCTTCAAATTCTATTTTTGCTTTAGCAATCAACTCTTGATTACTAAAAAGGTCCATTGCAGTAGCTGTTAATGTTTTTGCCGCTACCATCATACCTTTTTTTCCGATTGAAGTTCCTCCAGCAGCTACTGCTTGCCAGCTATGAGCAGATGTTCCAGGAACCCAAGTTGCAGTGCCAAAGCCTACTGTGGGCACCACAAAACTCACGTCACCAACATCTGTTGAACCGTAAGCGCGAGCGGTTTCTTTAAAGGGTTGAACAGTCATGGCTCTTTCAGTATTTGCAGATTCTTGTCCAAGACTTATTGCTATTTTATCTGCAAAGGCTTTTTCTTCTTCAGAGTAAGAAACACCGCCAATATTTGATAAATTATCGTGAACTAATTTTTGTAAAGTCAAATTTGGCAAGAGTTCATGAACCCCATTTACTAACTCGTATTCCATCTTAGTTCCTGTTCCCAAGGCAGCTCCTTCTCCCGCTTTCACGATTCGATTAAAAATATTTCTAACAACATCACGTCTATTATGACGAGCATAATAATATACTTCAGCAAAATCAGGCACTACATTAGGTGCTTTACCGCCATCAGTTATTACATAATGTATTCTTGCTTCTTGTGGAACGTGTTCCCGCATCATATTTACCATAGCGTTCATTGCCTCAACTCCATCTAAGGAAGATCGTCCCATCTCTGGTGCTCCAGCTGCATGAGCAGAAACCCCATAAAAGCGAAATTTAGCTGAAATATTTGCTAGAGCTGCCGCTGCACTAGCTGCATTTTGTGAACTTGGATGCCAATGTAAAGCAATATCTACATCATCAAAAACACCCTCACGAGACATATAGACTTTTGCTCCTCCACCTTCTTCCGCTGGGCATCCGTAAAAACGAATTGTACCTTCAATTTTATTTTCTTTTAACCAATTCTTAACTGAGATAGCGGCTGCTGTTGAAGCTGTTCCAAACAAATGATGTCCACAAGCATGACCTGCCACACCATCTGCAGATTTTTTTTCTGGAATCGCCTGCTGCGAAAGCCCAGGTAGCGCATCATACTCTCCTAAAATAGCAATTACTGGCCCTCCAGAACCATATTCAGCAACAAAGGCGGTAGGTATATTTGCAATTCCGCTTTTTACTGTGAAGCCTTCATCGGATAAGGTTTTTTGAAGCAAAGCCGAACTCTTTTCTTCTTGATATCCCATTTCTGCTAATCCCCATATTTCCATAGCGATATCACTAAATTTTTCACTTTGAGAATCCAGCTTTTGTAAAACGGATTTCTTAGTTTTTTGTGCGTTTAAATTGGAAAAAAAGAAAAATGAAACTGCTAAAATGCTCAAGAGATTTTTCATGTTTATTTAGATTGGTTGTAAGTCATAAATATACTAAAATCAACTAGAGAAATTAAAGATAAGCAAATTGCTTATTTGTAACTTTACATCTGATTTATTTTATATGAATATTCCGCAGTCAAGTTTCCCTAGAGTCGTTATTATTGGTGGTGGTTTTGGCGGTATTTCTTTAGCAAAAAAACTGAGCCATAAAGAATTTCAAGTAGTCCTATTAGATAAGCACAATTACCACACTTTTCAACCTTTATTATATCAGGTATCAACAGGTGGACTAGAACCTGATTCCATAGCATACCCTATCCGTAAGGTTTTACAAGGCTATCCGAATACTTATTTTAGACTAACTGAGGTTAATAAAATTGATACTAATATTAATTGTGTTGATACTTCAATTGGTTCTTTAAAATTCAATTATTTGGTAGTTGCTACGGGTTCAACTACTAATTTTTTTGGTAATAAAGCTATTGCTAAAAACAGTATGGCCATGAAATCAATTCCGCAATCATTGAATTTGAGGAGTTTGATATTAGAAAATTTTGAGCAGGCCCTATTGACAGATGATTTGCACGAAAGAGAGGCCTTAATGAATTTTGTGATTGTAGGTGGCGGTCCTACTGGTGTTGAACTGGCAGGAGCTTTAGCAGAAATTAAGAAGGGTATTTTACCTAAAGATTATCCTGATTTAGATACAAGACGTGCCCAAATAAATTTGGTACAAGGTAGTGATCGAATTTTACCCGCAATGAGCATAAAGGCTTCAGAAAAAGCAGAACAATTTTTAGAAAGTCTTGGAGTAAATGTATGGAAGAATCTTAGGGTATCAGATTACGATGGTAATATTGCTAAAACCAACACTGAAACCATTTTTGAAACAGCGACTTTAGTCTGGGCTGCTGGAGTAAAAGCCGTTGGGATTAAAGGGCTTGATGCAAAAGATTATCTCTGTCGAGGTAATCGTTTACGTGTAAATGAATTTAATCAAGTAGGTAGTTTTGAACATATATTTGCTATTGGTGATGTAGCTCAGATGGAATCAGAAGAATACCCATATGGCCACCCGATGATGGCGCAACCAGCCTTACAACAAGGTCATCATTTGGGAAAAAACCTTGTTCGCATCACTGAAGAAAAGGCTATGGTTCCTTTTACATACAATGATAAAGGCAGTATGGCAACCGTTGGCAGAAATAAAGCGGTGGCCGATTTGCCAAAATTTAAGTTCCAAGGCGTATTTGCTTGGTTTATTTGGATGTTTGTTCACCTTTACTTTTTAATAGGATTTCGAAATAGAGTAGTGGTCTTTATTAATTGGGTTTACAATTATATCAAGTTTGATAGAGAAGCTCGTCTTATAATTCGCCCTTTTAAAAAAAAGTACCAGGTAAATTCTTAAACGATAGACTTTTTATACTTCATTTCTAGGGTGAAACTCATTCAATACTTTTGCCAGGTGCTTTCTATTTACATGCATATATACTTCAGTAGTTGTAATACTTTCATGACCTAGCATTTGTTGTATTGCTCTTAAGTCGGCCCCATTTTCAAGTAAATGTGTAGCAAAGGAATGTCTAAAGGTATGTGGACTTATGTTTTTTTTAAGATGAATAACCGTAGCTAAATTTTTAACTATGGTAAAGATCATAGCCCGTGTTAATTGTTTACCTCTTCGGTTCAAAAAAAGGAAATCTTCATGACCTACTTCAATCTTTTGATGGACTCTGACCTCTTTTCTATAAATAGTAATATATTTTTTATTAACCTTACTTATTGGCACAAAACGTTGTTTATTGCCTTTCCCTGTAACTTTTATAAAATCTTCATCAAAGTAAAGATCAGAGAGTTTTAAATTTAATAATTCAGAAACGCGTAAACCACATCCATAAAGCGTTTCAAGCATTGCTCGATTGCGTTCTCCTTCTGATTTTGAAAGATCTATTGCAGCTATTAGTTGATTGATTTCATCAGTTGAAAGTGTATCAGGAAGTTTACGTCCAATTTTTGGAGATTCGATCAAATCCATGGGATTATCACTTCTATAATCTTCAAAAATCAGATAGTTAAAAAAACCCTTTAGTCCCGAAATAATTCTGGCTTGAGAGCGAGGGTTAACTGTTCTGGGTAATTCATAAACGAATTGTTGAAGCAGTCCTTTTTTAATTTTTAAAGGGCTCTCAATGCTTTCTAAATTATTCAAAAAGTTGATTAATTTTTGAATATCAAGCGCATAGTTTTTAATAGAATTTTCTGAAAGACCTCTTTCAATTTTTAAGTAGTGTTTATAGTCTTCAAGTTTTTTATCCCACATGATATGGTAAATATAGTGCAACCTTTTAAAGAATAAATAATGTATTTCAATGGTTTGACAACAAGTTTTTTATAAAACACAACTTAGAATGAAGACTTGGTTATCAAGAGTTTATGTTTGTGCAACCAAACAATCGTTATTATGAAATTCATCATTTCTTTCATTTTTATTTTCTCATTTGTCCTAACTCTTCATTCTCAAGTGGATAGAACCAATTTACGAATAGGTATCAATGCTGGAGCCGTTGTGGGCGATGCATCAGATTTTTATAGTTTTACTTTAGGTTTAGATGTGTTACATGTTTGGGGACTCTCTAGAGAGATTGATTTAGGTATAGCTACAGGTTTCTTAAATGCTTTTGGAGAACGAGACACTTTAGATGTTGACGGGCTTACTCTTGATACTCAGTTTTATAATGCCCAATTTATACCTTTTGCAACTGCATTAAGAGTTTATCCTTCATATGGTTTTAAATTCGGTGGTGATATTGGCTATGCATTAGGAGTTGACCCGGGGAATGAAGGCGGATTTTATTATCGACCAATGGTCGGAGTTGAAATTAATGGTACGACCGAATTGAATATATCTTATTCGACTATTAACAATGAAGGTTCTTTTTCTAATGTCCTATTGGGTGTATTGTTTTTGTTTTAGAACAACTTGTCTAGTTTGTTAATTTTTCTATAAAACTAAACTCGGCATTTGTATATTTGTTTTAACACTAAAAACAATCATTATGAAAAAATTATTTATCACAGGATTATTAGTAGTTCTTTTTTCGGCATTAATGAATGCCCAAAATTACACTGCCGCAGCTGGTTTAGGTTTAGATTTATTTTCTGGTGCCACTTTAGTGGGCCCTAGTGGGAAATACTTCTTTTCTGAACAAAATGCAGTGCAAGCAGAGATTATGTTTGAATCTGGTCTAACTGCAATTACTGGTTTGTATGAATATCATAGTAATTTTGAAGGTGCCGAAGGTTTGCAATGGTTTGCAGGAGCAGGTCCTTCTATATTATTTTTAAGTAGTGGACTAGGAACAGAGATTGCTCTTAGACCAACTGCAGGTCTTGATTATAAAATTAACGGTGCACCTTTGGCTGTTTCATTCGACTGGAGACCATTTATAGGGTTCGGTGATTTAAGTAATGAAATTGGAGCTTTTGGTATCGGTATTCGTTACGTTATCGAGTAATGAAAACAATATATTGATTAAACAGAGGCAATTATGTCTCTGTTTTTTTATGCCCTAATTTTATTGCTACTTTTATAAAATGAAACTTATTATCATAAACGGACCAAACCTAAATTTACTAGGTAAACGAGAACCTGAAGTATACGGTAGTACCACTTTTGAAGAATACTTTAAACAACTTCAAAATAAGTATAAAGACATTGATTTAGACTATTTTCAGTCAAATATTGAAGGGGAAATTATTGATAAGCTTCAAGAGGTTGGCTTTTCGTATGATGGTGTTATTCTTAATGCAGCAGCATATACTCATACTTCTGTTGGAATTGGTGATGCAGTTAAAGCAATTGAATCACCAGTGATAGAAGTACATATATCTAATACTTTTAAAAGGGAAGATTTTAGACACCAATCTTATATTTCTGCTGGAGCTAAAGGTGTTATTTTAGGATTTGGTCTGCAGAGCTATGATCTGGCGATACATAGTTTTTAGAAGATAAAGTCCATTTGGGTTTATTCGTGCGTATATAAATAAACCCCACTTCTATGAAAATTTTAAAATTGCTTTTAGCATTATTTCTTGTATCTATAGTTTCTTGCGATTCAGAAGCATCTAATTTTGAACTTATTGACGAGACCAATGATGAACAACCGAATGAAAATGTGTCGGTTTCTTTAGTCAATGCCTTTCCAAATCTTTCATTTAGTCAACCTCTAGATTTGCAATCTCCTAATGACGGTACTGATCGGATCTTTGTTGTTGAAAAAGGAGGACGAATACAAGTGTTCGATAATAATGATTCTGCTACTGAATCTTCTACTTTTATTGATTTAAGTAATAGTATAAATACTACGAGCGAGCAAGGTTTTTTAGGTATGGCGTTTCACCCAAATTATGAATCAAACGGTTATTTTTATTTATGTTATACCCCCACGGAAGACTTATCTGTGATTTCTAGATTTACTGTTTCAGCTGATCCTAATTTAGCTGATGTCAATAGCGAATTAGTAATTATTGAAATACCGCAACCTGAGACCAATCACAATGGAGGTCAAATAGCTTTCGGACCTGATGGTAACTTATATATTGCTAGTGGTGATGGCGGTGGGGGTGGTGACCCACAAAATAATTCGCAGAATCGGGCTAACCTTCTTGGGAATATTTTAAGAATAGATGTAGACAACCCTAGTGGAGGCTTAACTTATGGTATCCCAGGTGATAACCCTTTTATCAATGATGTAAATTCAAGAGATGAAATTTATGCATATGGTTTTCGTAATCCATGGCGTATGAGTTTTGATATTGAAACAGGAACACTTTGGACGGCTGATGTTGGGCAAAATGAAATAGAAGAAATTGATGTAGTTGTAAATGGAGGTAATTACGGTTGGAAATTATTTGAAGGTACTTCTTGCTTTTCTGGCGATTGTGATGCTACGGGTTTAACAGCTCCAATTTTTGAATATGACCAGAGCAATGGCGACCGTTCCATTACTGGAGGTTATGTTTATAGGGGAAATGATATAAGCCTTTTAGATGGAAAGTATGTATACGGTGATTTTGTTAGTGGACGTATTTGGGCACTTTCCGAAAATGAAGGTCAAAATGAACTGATTTTGGAGTCAAGACTTAGCATTTCTTCCTTCGGGACAGATAATTCGAATGAACTTTATGTATGCGCCTTTGATGGTGCTATTTATAAGTTTGTGGAAACGACCGACTAGGCTATTCTCAAATATTTTTTTTCTACATAGAAAGTTGCAAATGGCAACAAAGAGGCTATTATCAATATAAAAAGTCTCTTAATACTCCATTTTTTGAGCAACCAGAAAACAAAAGCAATGATTATATAAGCGATAAATAATATGCCATGCGCATAGCCTACAACTTTGTTAGGTTCACCTATTTCTGCCCAATATTTGAGCGGCATCGTTAGACCAAAAAGCAATAAATAGGAGATTCCTTCAAGAATAGCCGTAGCTCTAAATAGTTTTAGCAAATTTGTTTTTTTATAAGTGAATTACTTCATCGTAAGCTGCGGCAACAGCTTCCATAACAGCTTCGCTCATCGTTGGATGTGGGTGTACTGCTTTTAATACTTCATGCCCAGTTGTTTCCAATTTTCTAGCCACAACAGCCTCTGCAATCATATCAGTGACTCCAGCGCCAATCATATGACATCCTAACCATTCACCATATTTTGCATCAAAAATTACTTTGACAAAGCCATCAGAAGTACCGGATGCTTTTGCTTTACCACTTGCTGAAAATGGAAATTTACCAACTTTAATATCTAAACCTTTTTCTTTTGCTTGCTTTTCAGTTAATCCAACAGATGCGATTTCAGGGGAACAATATGTACAACCAGGAATATTTCCATAATCTAGAGCTTCAACATGCATTCCAGCAATTTTTTCGACACAAAGAATTCCCTCCGCAGAAGCTACATGTGCTAAAGCTTGCCCAGGAGTAACATCACCAATAGCATAATAGCCTGGAATATTAGTTTGATAATAATCGTTAACGAGAATTTTATCTCTATCAGTTGCCACACCTACATCTTCTAAACCTATATTTTCAATATTAGTTTTTATACCTACTGCAGAAAGTACAATATCAGCTTCAAGAACTTCTTCTCCTTTTGCAGTTTTGACAGTTGCTCTTACACCATCGCCTGAAGTATCTACATTAGTGACTTCGGCTGAGGTTTTAATTTTTATTCCTGTTTTTTTGAAGCTTCTTTCTAATTGTTTTGAAATGTCTTCGTCTTCAACTGGAACAATGTTAGGAAGGTATTCTACTACAGTAACTTCAGTACCCATACTATTGTAGAAATACGCAAATTCAATACCGATTGCACCACTACCTACCACAATCATCTTTTTTGGTTGTTTATCTAGGGTCATGGCCTCTCTGTAACCAATCACTTTTTTACCATCTTGAGGTAAACTAGGTAATTCACGACTTCGGGCGCCAGTGGCAATAATAATGTGATCAGCACTAAACTCAGTTGGTTCTCCATGTTCACCTTTGACTAAAACTTTTTTACCAGGCATAATGCGACCAAAACCATTCAACACTTCTATTTTGTTCTTTTTCATCAAGAATTGAACACCTTTGCTCATTCCATCAGCTACACCACGACTTCTCTTAACTACTGCGTCAAAATCGTGTTCCACTTTTTTAGCACTCAAGCCATAATCCTCAGCATGTTTTAAGTATTCAAAAACTTGGGCAGATTTTAATAAGGCTTTGGTTGGAATACAACCCCAATTCAAGCATACACCACCTAGATTTTCTTTTTCGACAATCGCGGTTTTAAATCCTAATTGAGATGCTCTAATAGCCGTAACATAACCACCAGGTCCACTACCTAAAACGATAATATCAAACTTGCTCATTAACCTAAATTTTAGTTGTTAAAAATGGAAACTCACTTAGTTGTGAGAGGGTGCAAAAATACGGAATTCATATAGCATATTCCAAACCTCAATAGCAAGTTCATTTGAGTTTTAGAAATTTTATAACAAAAGGTCTACTTATTGTCTTTTGGGTCAAAGCCAATACTCAAAGAATTGATACAATAACGTTGCCCAGTAGTTTCTCTTGGCCCGTCATTAAAGACATGGCCTAAGTGGCTTCCGCAATTAGAACAAACTGTTTCCGTTCTAATCATTCCGTGTGAAGTATCTCTAATATATTCAATTGCGCCTTCAACGGCTTTATCAAATGAAGGCCAACCGCAGCCACTCTCAAATTTGTGTTCACTTTCAAATAGTTTTGCGTTGCAGGCTTTGCAATGGTAGTCACCATTTTTAAAATTGAGATTTAATTCGCCTGTATGAGGTCTTTCGGTACCTTTTTGACGCAATACATAATATTCTTCAGGAGAAAGTTCGTTTCTCCATTCTTCTTCGGTTTTATTTACTCCGTACTTACTCATTTATCTTTTGATTTTTATCCTTCGTCTGGAACGAAGTTCAAAGCAGCCCCATTGATGCAATGTCTTTTGCCGGTAGTGGCACTAGGCCCATCATTAAATACATGTCCTAAATGTCCACCGCAATTTGCACAGTGTTCTTCAGTTCTGGCATACCCAATTTTGTAGTCGGTATCAAAACCTATGCTCCCTGCTATTTCTTGGTCAAATGAAGGCCAGCCAGTTCCTGATTTGTATTTATTTTCACTTCTAAAGAGTGCTGTTCCACAGCCAGCACATGTGTAAGTGCCTGCTTCTTTATTTTCCAATAATTCACTCGAAAATGCATTCTCTGTAGCCGCTTTTCTGAGCACATAATACTCCATGTCAGTAAGTTCTGAACGCCATTCAGAATCTGTTTTGGAAACTTTAAAGGTTACATTTTCCGCAACCTCCTTTTTTACTTCTTTCTTTTCTGTTTGTGAAATACCTATGCAAGAACTCATCAAAGATAAAATCACCATAGCAATACTTTTTCCCATCTTATTTTTTTGGATTGGACGAAATTAAACCATAATCCTTTCAAAATTAAGCTAAAAAGAAAGCCCACTTCATTTTTGAAATGGGCTTTTAACAAAATTTAATAGTTTTTAGTCTAAACTTACTTTGTCAATACTATTAACGTCTAATTCAAGAGCACTCATAACAGCGTTTAAGTTTGATGTGTCTACACCATTGTCAGTGCCAAATTCTGCAGGTACTACGGCAATTCTGAATATTTGATTATCAGTGTCACCTGCCGGTAAAGTTGATAAGTCAAAATCTGATTCTAAGAAGATGCTAACATCTAAAAAGGTATGATCATAATTGTATTGTAATAAACCTTGGTCTAGAATTCTAGTTTGAGGTAAAAGTCGCCATACATCAATCGGGTCACCACCATCTGGGTCATCTGTTTGTTCAAAGAGAATGTATACCAGAACTAAATCTGATTCAAAAACTTCTATACTTTGAGGAAACTCGAAGAATATGGAATAGTCGTTCGCTGCCTCAAAAGTACCCTCAACTTCTAGAACTTGACCTAAAATATTTATGCCGTCTTGTCCATCTAGTCCATCAAGACCGTCAAATCCATTAAGTCCTGGAGGTCCTTGAGGTCCTTCACATGAAATGGCAAAAGCCACAACTAAAATCCCTAAAAATGTCTTAATTCTATTCATAATATTTTATTTGAAATGGTTTTTATTTTTTCCAAAAACTAATAAATCAAAAAGCGTTCCACTTTTTAATTTCACTTATTAAATAAAGTAACCAACACAATTTTAGTATCTTGAGAAAAGATGCCTAGTTTTGCATTTATATTATTGAAATAGATATGACCAACGTTATAGTACATAGCTTATTTACAGATTTTGACATTGATCTTTTTAAGTCAGGAAAACACTTTCGTTTATATGAAAAATTAGGATCACATCTTGTTGAAGTAGATGGTCAAAAAGGAACCTATTTTGCGGTTTGGGCACCATCGGCAAAGAATGTTTCTGTAGTAGGTAATTTTAATCATTGGAATAAAGAAGAACATCAGCTTAATGTAAGATGGGATTCCAGTGGAATATGGGAAGGATTTATTCCCAATATTCAGCATGGCGAGGTCTATAAATATAGTATTGTAAGCAACAACAATGACTTGGTGACCGAGAAGGCTGATCCTTTTGGTCGTTTTTGTGAACATCCACCCAAAACAGCCTCAATAGTATGGGATGCTAAATATAAATGGCAAGATAAAAAATGGATGGATATAAGAGAAAATCATAATAATCTTGACAAACCGTATTCTGTATATGAAGTTCATTTAGGTTCTTGGAAAAGAAAGAATGATAATGAATTCATGTCTTACATCGAGCTTGCAGATGATTTAGTTAGCTATGTAAAACAAATGGGTTTTACACATGTAGAGCTTATGCCGGTAATGGAATACCCTTACGACCCTTCATGGGGTTATCAGTTAACAGGCTATTTTGCTCCTACTTCTCGTTTTGGAAAACCTGAAGATTTTAAGCTTTTGGTGGATAAAATGCATCAAGCTGGAATAGGCGTTATATTAGATTGGGTGCCTTCACATTTTCCAGAAGACGCTCACGGACTTGGCTTTTTTGATGGTTCAAATCTTTATGAACATCCTGATAGAAAAAGAGGTTATCACCCTGATTGGAAGAGTTTAATTTTCAATTACGGAAGAAATGAGATTCGAGCATTTTTAATTAGTAATGCAATTTTTTGGTTAGACCAGTATCATGTGGATGGATTGCGTGTTGATGCTGTTGCATCAATGCTTTATTTAGACTATTCTAGAGAAGAAGGAGAATGGGAGCCTAATATGTATGGCAATAATGAAAATTTAGAAGCCATGTCTTTTATAAGAGAAATGAATGAAGCTGTCTATGGTAGTTTCAAAGGTGTACAAACTATTGCTGAAGAATCTACTGCTTTTTCAGGAGTATCTAAACCGGTTAATTTTGGTGGTCTTGGTTTTGGTATGAAGTGGATGATGGGTTGGATGCATGACACTTTAGAATACTTTAAAAAAGAACCTGTTTACCGAAAGCACCACCAAAATGATTTGACCTTTAGTATGACTTATGCTTTTACTGAAAATTTTATGCTTCCTTTTTCACATGATGAGGTAGTATATGGCAAACAATCTTTAGTTTATCGAATGCCTGGTGATGAGTGGCAACGTTTTGCCAATTTAAGATTGTTGTTCGGTTACATGTTTACCCACCCAGGAGCAAATTTGATTTTTATGGGAGGTGAATTTGGTCAAACTGCTGAATGGAATTTTCAACAAAGCCTTGATTGGCATTTAACGGAGTATGATTTTCATTCTGGAATTCAAAAGGTTATTCAAGATTTAAACAAAGTATATAAGCAACAACCAGCTTTACATGAAAAACAGTTTAGCCCTGAAGGTTTTGAATGGATAGAGTACAATGACCATGAAAATTCTGTGATGACTTATATAAGAAAAGGTCATGACTCTAAAGATGATTTAATTGTTATCGGAAATTTCACACCTGTACCAAGAGAAAACTATCGTATTGGAGTGCCCGATTCAAAATCACTAAAATTAATTTTTAATAGTGACGATGTTAAATACAGTGGAAGCGGAATGGGCAATAAAACAGCTAAAGTTACTAAAGAGCCTTGGAATGGTAGAGAACATTCTATTGAGATTACAATTCCTCCATTAAGTGTGTTAATTTATAAAAAATAGCATCCTTTTAATGCTAAAAAGAGTGCTATAACGTTGTAGTAGCTTATTTGTTAAAAAGAACTTTTCATAATCTCGAACTATTATCCTTTTTTTGTTAGTTCGATAAATCATTCATTTATGATTACCAATACTGAAATAGAGAAAAGGGGTAATTTATACCCCAACCATATAGTAGATTTTAGGCAAGATAATGACAAGTTGTACTTTACTACACAGAATGGTGTAATATTAGAATTAACCGTTTTAAGAGATAGTGCTATTAGATTTAGATATGCAACTGAGCATGCTTTTGAGCCTGACTTTTCATACGCTATTAGCGAAGATGCAAGTAAAGGCTATAATGAACTTGAAGTCTTAGACGAAATACCCGAATTTGTTATTATCACCTCAAAAATTAAAATCCATATCAATAAAACCAACCTTAAAGTTGAAATTACCGATTTAAATGATTTGGTGATTAATGAAGATGAGTTCGGTTTTCATTGGGAAGAGAATTATGATTATGGAGGTAATATTGTTAAGATGACTAAGGTCACACAATCAGCCGAAAGTTTTTATGGTATGGGTGACAAGGCCTCCCATACTAATTTAAAGGGTAAACGAATTAACAATTGGGTTACAGATTCTTACGCTTACGGCAAAGATCAAGAACCGCTTTATAAGTCGATTCCCTTTTATGTGGGCTTGCATAGTGATGCAGCTTATGGAATATTTTTTGACAATTCTTTCAGTACTTATTTTGATTTTGCACATGAGCGTCGAAATGTTACAAGCTTTTGGGCTGATGGTGGTGAAATGAATTACTATTTCTTTTATGGGCCAAAAATTTCACAAGTTGTAGAAGCTTATACTGATTTAACGGGGGTACCCGAACTACCACCCTTATGGGCTTTGGGATTTCACCAATCAAAATGGAGTTATTATCCTGAGAAAAAAGTAAAAAAGATTGCATCAACCTTCAGAGAGCTTAAAATTCCTTGCGATGCCATTTACTTGGATATCGATTATATGGAAGGTTTTCGTTGTTTTACTTGGAATAATCGTCGTTTTCCGAATCCTAAAAAGATGGTTGATGATCTTTATGAAGATGGGTTTAAAACGGTTACGATGATAGACCCTGGAATTAAAATTGATCGTGATTATTGGGTTTATAAACAAGCAATGGATAATGGTTACTTCTGTCGAAGAGCTGATGGGCCACATTTTAAGGGTAAAGTTTGGCCTGGAGAATGTAAGTTTCCAGACTTCACTAATCCTGAAGTAAGAGAATGGTGGGCTGGTCTATATAAAGAGATGATTGCTGAAGTTGGAGTTCATGGGGTTTGGAACGATATGAATGAACCTGCAATTATGGAAGTACCTACAAAAACAGCTAATCTTGATGTACGCCATGACTATGATGGTCACCCTTGTAGTCATAGAAAAGCACACAATATATATGGCATGCAAATGGTTCGTGCCACTTTTGAAGGAATAAAGAAATATACTTTTCCAAAAAGGCCTTTTGTTCTTACACGTGCTGGATACTCTGGCACTCAACGATATTGTGCAACTTGGACAGGTGATAACGTTGCTACATGGGAGCATCTATGGATTGCTAATGTGCAAATGCAACGTATGTGTATGAGCGGCTATTCTTTCGTTGGTTCAGATATTGGTGGTTTTGCTGAACAACCTAACGGCGAACTTTTTGCACGTTGGATTCAACTGGGTGTTTTTCACCCTTTCTGCAGAGTACATTCAAGTGGAGATCATGGAGAGCAAGAACCTTGGTCTTTTGGTGATGAAGTTACGGATATTACTAGAAAATTTATTGAACTACGTTATCAACTATTACCTTACTTGTATACTATGTTTTATAAGTATGTAAAAGAAGGGGTACCAATGTTACAATCTTTAGTCTATTATGACCAAGAAGACACGCAGACGCATTTTAGAACAGATGAGTTTTTATTCGGAGAACAAATACTAGTCTGTCCGGTGCAAGAGGCCAATGCAAAAGGAAGAAGGATGTATATTCCCAAAGGAAAATGGTACAACTATTGGACTGAAGAAGTTGTTGATGGAGGCATAGAAAAATGGGTTTCTGCTGATATTGACAAGATTCCTTTATTTATCAAAGCCGGTGCAATTATTCCAAAATATCCGATACAGCAATATGTTGGTGAAAAAGAGATTAGAGAATTAAAGCTTGATGTTTATTATAAAGAAGGAGTTGAAACATCAACGGTTTATGAAGATCAACAAGAAGGTTATGACTATAAAAAAGGTCGTTTTAGTCTTAGAAAATTTCGTCAACGAGGTAAAGAGAATGAATTGATTATGCAACAGTTTAAAGATGGTAGTTATATTACTACCTATGAAACCTTTAAGCTTCAATTTCATGGATTACCTTTCAAGATAGAGAATATAGAAGTGGATAATGAAATGGTAGATTTAAAATCAATCAACTTTGACGGAGGTAATAGTATAGAAGTCAGTAAAGACTTTACCGAATTACATATTTTTGGACAATAATTTTTTTCGTAATTTGAAGCTATAAACACTATACATTATGAGAAAATTATTTTTAACAATTGCTATTTTTTTTGCTGTTGTAGCTTGTAAAACAAATCCCTTTACAGGTAAAAAAATGTTGAATTTTTACGGAAATCAGCAAATATTCCCCATGGCCTTTGCACAGTATGACCAGTTTTTAACGGAGAATAAAGTAATTACAGGTACTAAAGATGCTCAAATGATCACAAATGTTGGGCAACGTATTGCAAAAGCGGCTGAAACTTGGTTAAACGCCAATGGTCACCCCGGTTATTTAAAAGATTATAAATGGGAGTATAACTTGGTAAATGATGAAACAGTAAATGCCTGGTGCATGCCAGGTGGAAAAATTGTTTTTTATACCGGAATATTACCAATCACTCAAACTGAAACCGGTGTTGCAGTTGTAATGGGACATGAAGTTGCCCATGCACTTGCAGACCATGGTGCTCAGCGTATGAGTGCCGGTACATTGCAACAGATTGGAGCAGTAGCAGGTAATGTAGCAATTCAGGATCCTGAAAAACGTAATATGTTTAATCAAGCATATGGGGTTGGTTCACAATTAGGCGTTATGCTACCTTTTAGTCGTAGTCATGAAACTGAAGCCGATAATATTGGATTACATATCATGGCAATTGCTGGGTATGATCCTTATGAAGCTGCCGAGCTATGGAAACGAATGAAAGCTAATAGCGGGGGAGAAGCCCCACCAGAATTCATGAGTACTCACCCATCAAATGATACGAGAATAAATAATTTGACTGCATGGGCTCCGCTTGCTAAAGAAGAGGCTACTAAGTTTGGAGTTACATCTTTTAGATAAACTGCAATCAATTAATAATAATAAAAGCTGTTCTTTTCGAACAGCTTTTCTATTTTTAGGGTATGGCAAAAGCATTGGAGTTAAAAGGAACTAAGAAGTTATTAAACGCATGGGCCTTTTATGATTGGGCTAATTCTGTATACAGCTTAGTAATTTCGTCAGCTATTTTCCCAATTTTTTATGGGGCACTATTTCGAGTTGCTGAGATTGAAAAAGTAACTATTTTTGGAGGAGAAATAGCACGGGCTCCTTTAATTAGTTATGTCACTTCAGCCGCTTTCGTATTTATTGCAATAGTTACTCCTTTAGTTTCTGGTATTGCAGATTACTTAGGAAACAAAAGAATTTTTTTAAAATTCTTTTGTTATCTCGGTGCAATTTCTTGTGTTGGTTTATACTGGTTTTCTCTAGAGAACATCTATTTTGGTTTGCTGTGTTATTTCTTTGGATTGGTTGGGTTTTGGGTAAGTTTTGCAATTAATAATTCATATTTACCAGATATTGCCTACCCTGAACAGCAAGATGGAATTAGTGCAAAAGGATTTTCGCTGGGTTATATAGGAAGTGTGATTTTACTTGTTTTTAACCTAGCTATGGTTATGAAGCCAGATGTTTTTGGTATTACAAATGAAGGTCAAGTGGCCGAAGTTAAAGCAATGAAGTATTCATTTGTAACCGTTGGAATTTGGTGGGCGCTTTTTAGTCAATATACTTTTGCTCATTTGCCAAAAGGCTATAAACGCGAAGGAGAACGAAAGAATGTGGTGTTAAATGGATTTAAAGAGCTTAAAAGTGTATGGAAGCAATTAGGTGGTCAATTACAACTTAAGCGTTATTTGGGTGCATTTTTTGTTTACAGCATGGCGGTTCAGACCATAATGCTAATTGCTACTTATTTTGGCGAGGAAGAAATTAATTGGGGTACAGATAATGAAAGGACTACAGGTTTAATTGTAAGTATTTTGGTAATTCAAGTAGTGGCAATTTTTGGAGCAACCATAACTGCAAAAGCTTCAGATAAATTTGGTAATATCAAAACTCTTGTTGTCATTAATATTTTATGGCTTCTACTATGTATTTATGCCTATTTCTTGATAACCCCAACGGATTTTTATATTGCTGCCGGACTTGTTGGTTTAGTTATGGGCGGAATTCAGGCACTTTCTAGGTCGACCTACTCAAAATTTTTACCTGATACTACTGATACTACATCTTTCTTTAGTTTTTATGATGTTGCAGAAAAAATAGGAATTGTAATTGGTACTTTAATGTATGGGTTAATTGCACAACTAACTGGCAGTATGAGAAGCAGCACTATTTTTTTAGGAATATTCTTTTTAATAGGTGCTTTTCTATTAACTAGAGTACATAAAAAGCCCTAACTATTCAGTTAGGGCTTTCAACGTTAATTGATTGAAATGATCGTCTTTTGATTATTTTAGTTTTAATAACTCGATATATCACCAGAACCAGAAGTTTTGGTGTCAATCTTCTTTGGATTTCCTTTATAACTTATATCACCAGATCCAGAAACTCTTGCTTTTATCATTTCCGTTGCAGTAACTTTAATGTCGGCAGATCCAGAAACTTGCGCATAAACATTTGCGGCTTTTAAATCATACGCTTTGATATCGCCAGAACCAGAAATTGTAGCTTCAAAGTCTTGAACAGTACCTGATAAGTTGATATCTCCAGAACCAGACATAGAGGCGTCTATGGAGTTAGCCTCAACAGATAAAGTAATATCACCAGAACCAGACATTGCTGTTTTAAAATCATTAGATTTAATTGTAGTTTCTCCTACAATATCACCAGAACCTGATAAGGCAACCATATCAACGGATTCTACAGGAACAGTGACATAAATACCTGAATTCCAATTTGAAGGTTTTAAATTCACACCCTTTTCAGTTTTAATTACAAGTTTTCCGTCTTTAACTTCTGTCTTTATGTACTCTAGTAGATTTTCTTCGCCTTTAAGGGTAAGTTCACCCTCATTGCCCGCTACCAGATTTACATCAAACCATCCTGATACCGCAATTGCATCATATTCCCCAACAGACCGTTCAATAGTCACAGTTTTTCCGTTTCCTTTTACTCTTTTTCCCCATTGGGCACTAGCAGCAATGGTAAATAATACTAAACTTAATGTTATTACTTTTTTCATGATTGTGTTTTTTTACCCAGTTTGACCGAGCTTTTGTTATTGATTGATATTAATTTTTATAAAATGATACACCACCGTAATCGGTTGTAATATTTAAGGTATTCCCTGAATTGGGTTCACCGTAATATCCTTTATAATATTTGTCTCCAGATTTTTCTTTGCTAATATTAATCGTGAAATCATCTTTTCCGCTAACACCAGCATATTCGGCTGATATTTCAAAATCAAAATGATAGCCTGGGTCGTATCCAATTTTGATACCTGTATAATCAGATTTAATAGACAAGTCTCCAGCTTCAGCGGTCATTTTATCAATCTTAATTGATCCGTAATCAGCAGTAATACTTAGGTCTCCATAAACTCTGCCTAGTTTAACACCAAAATAATCACCATTACCTGAAATACTTTGAACACTGCCGACCTCCATTGAGCCATAATCCGAAGTATAGGAGAGGTCGCCCATCTCTTTAATAACTGCATTAGTATAATCGGCATTTATCTTTAAGTCACCGGCTTTTTCAATTGTAAAGCCAGAATAGTCCGCAATTATTTCTGCGCTATTTACATATTCAAAAGTGGATCTTGATGTGTAGTCAAATCGCAGTTCATTATTTCTTCCTCTGAGTTCTCCTATTTCCATTTTACCATAGTCACAATTGATTTTAGCATGCCCATCAATACGATCCAGGTAAATATTACCGTAATCGTTATTTAAATGAACACTGTTCTTTACTGGTAATTTAATCGTATAGTTTACTTGCACACTTACATTATTTCGTTTACCCCAGTTCCAACCCCAATTATTGTTTCGTTCTCCAAATCTGGTCATAGCAGCAACAAGGCTGGCACTATTTTCAAAATCAATATCAATTTCATTCAAACGTTCCGCAACTTTTTCCTCGTTATTACCATTTGTTTTTATGTTCACTTCAATAACAACTCTGTTTTCATTCCATGAGGTTATATTAAGGTTCCCATAACTGTTTTTAACTTTGAAAAGAGCATCAGAATTCACGCTAAATTCTTTGTTAATCTTTTTTTCTTTGGTGTACTTACCTTTCATTCCACCACCATAGGCAGCCGAAACAGTAAAAGAGGATACCAATAAAAATGTTAGGCTTATGTATTTAAATAGTAAAGTTCGTTTCATCTTGATAATTTAAATTTTTTATAGATTCAATTGTGGTTAGTACTTCTTTTAGCAAATCAATTCTTGTTTGAAAATTGTTAATCATAGCATTCAAAATTAGCTTGCTATCTCCACCGTCTACAAGTTCTTGCTCAAGGTTGTTGTAATCAATTTCTAACCGTTTTAGTTGTTTTAAAGTGTCATCTACTAGCTGCTCATTTTGAGGAGTTTTTAATGTTCTTAGCTCTTGTACTTGTTCTTCAATTAGGCTGGCAAAATAAAATTCAGTATCTGAAACTTCAGGTGAAATTTCAACTACTTGTTCTTTAAGACTTGTTTGATTATTGTTCAGGGTTAATGCCAAAACACAAACGACAATTATTGAAGCAGCAATTGAAAGAGGTTTCCACCAAGTTGTCTTCTTTTTACTTAATTGAACAACACCGTTTGATTGATTCAGTTTTTCTAAAAAACGTGCTTCGTGCCCGTTACTTGGGTTTTCTGTATCAAAATTATTCTCCAGGTTTTCAAAAAGTAGTTTTATATCATCCTTTTCCATAATTAGGCATTTACTGTCAATTTTTTTCTTAGACTTTCTTTAGCTCGCGAAATTGTTGTTCTGCAATTAGCATAGCTGATATCCATTATTTCACTTATCTCTTCATAATCATAACCTTCGATTAAATGTAAGGTCAAAGAAACTCTGTAATTGTTTTTTAAACTTTTCATGGTTTCCATCACTTTTTGAGCCTTCAGTTCTGTTATACCATTACTCGTAATCCCAACTGCATCATTATCTTCGACCTTGTACATAACTTCTTCTAAATCAACAGCACTATTTTTTTGCTGCTTTCTGTAATGATATATACTGTTGTTAACTACAATTCGTTTTAACCAAGCTCCGAAAGTAACTTTGCCTTGGAAAGTATGCAGTTTCGTAAACGCGTTTAAAAACGACTCTTGCATAATGTCTTCGGCTTCGGCAGTATGTTTTACAATTCGTAAAGCTGTGTTATACATGGCTTTGTAATACTTATTGTAAAGTGCCAACTGCGCACTTTGTTTTCCTTCGAGACACCCTTGTACTAATGGGTCAGTATGTTCATATTGTTGGCTCAAAAAGTTGAATGGTTTGTATTATAGATGATTCAATTTAGTGATTGTTACAGTTTCTGTTAAAAATTATTCTTAACCATGGCATACCAATTGCAATATGATAATGAGTTTATGTTTTTTATTGAACTGAAATCGCTGTTTTAAAGCGGTTTGAGTGAAAAAGCGAAAAAAGAATAATTTTCAGAAAGCTGTCTATTGGTGACAGAATGACCGATACAATATATTATGGGAGAAGTAAAGTTCACAAATTTTGACAATATGTCTTTACAAGGAATTGATGAAGAAGCAGAATTAATACCACTATTGACGCCAGAAGATGAAGAAGAAATGAATAACGAGGTTTTACCTGAGACTTTGCCGGTACTGCCTTTAAAAAATACGGTTTTATTTCCAGGGGTAGTAATTCCGATTACTGCAGGGCGTGATAAGTCTATCAATTTAATAAAGGATGCTAATAACGGCAATAAAACTATTGGTGTTGTATCTCAAAAGGATGAAGAGACTGAAGACCCAAAGGCAAAAGATATCAATACACTTGGTACCGTTGCTCGAATATTAAGAGTACTTCAAATGCCTGATGGAAATACTACAGTTATCATTCAAGGAAAGAAAAGATTTGAGGTTGCTGAAGTGCTTACCGAAGATCCTTACATGACTGCGACTATTAGGGAAGCAGAGGAGACAAGACCTGATCAAAATGATAAAGAATTCTTAGCCATTATTGACTCAATTAAGGAGTTGGCTTATAAAATAATTAAGGATAATCCTAATATCCCTAGTGAAGCCACTTTCGCTATTAAAAACATACAGAGTAATTCTTTCTTAATCAATTTTGTTTCTTCTAACCTTAATCTAGGCGTCACAGAAAAACAACATTTATTAGAAATTCCGGATTTACAAGAAAGGGCTTTAGCTACATTAAAGTATATGAACATTGAACTTCAGAAATTAGAATTGAAAAATGATATTCAATCTAAAGTTCGAAGTGATATGGACCAGCAACAGCGAGAGTATTTTTTACATCAACAAATGAAGACGATTCAAGAAGAATTGGGTGGTCTCTCTTATGAAGAAGAAGTTGATGAAATGAAGGCCAAAGCAAAAAAGAAAAAATGGAACAAAAAGATTAAAGACCATTTTGAAAAAGAATTGTCTAAAATGCAACGTATGAACCCACAGGTTGCAGAATATTCTATTCAAAGAAATTATTTAGATTTATTTCTTGAGTTGCCTTGGGAGGAGTTTTCTAAAGATAAATTCGATTTAAAGAGAGCCCAAAAAATATTAGATCGGGACCATTACGGTCTAGAAGATGTTAAAAAAAGAATCATTGAGTATTTAGCGGTTTTAAAATTACGAAATGATATGAAATCGCCGATTCTTTGTTTGTACGGCCCTCCAGGAGTTGGTAAAACCTCTTTAGGAAAATCTGTCGCTGAAGCTTTAGGACGTGAATATGTGCGAATTTCATTAGGTGGTTTGCGTGATGAGGCTGAAATAAGAGGACATCGTAAAACCTATATTGGTGCAATGCCAGGTCGTATTATTCAAAGTCTTAAAAAGGCTGGAACATCTAATCCAGTTTTTATTTTAGATGAAATTGACAAACTATCTAATAGCCATCAAGGAGATCCATCTTCTGCCATGCTTGAAGTTCTTGATCCAGAACAGAATAGTGAGTTTTACGATAATTTTTTAGAGATGGGCTATGACTTATCTAAGGTAATGTTCATTGCTACAGCAAACAATTTAGGAACCATTCAGCCTGCTTTGCGCGATAGAATGGAGATTATTAATGTTACTGGCTATACTATTGAAGAAAAAGTTGAAATAGGAAAAAAGCATTTATTACCAAAACAATTAAAAGAACATGGTTTAGCAACTGAGCATTTAAAAATCGCAAAGCCTCAATTAGAAAGAATTGTTGAAGGCTATACTAGAGAATCAGGTGTAAGGTCTTTAGAAAAACAGTTGGCAAAAATGGTGCGCTACGCTGCTAAAAATATTGCTACTGAAGAAAAATATGATGTTAAAGCCACTAATGAAACAGTAGGAAAAGTTCTTGGCGCGGCTCGTTTAGAACGTGACAAGTACGAAAATAATGATGTTGCAGGGGTTGTTACAGGTTTGGCGTGGACCAGCGTTGGAGGAGATATTCTGTTTATTGAATCTATTTTATCTAAAGGAAAAGGAACACTCAATATTACCGGTAATCTTGGTAAAGTTATGAAAGAATCAGCCACGATTGCGATGGAATATATAAAATCAAATGCCGAAGTTTTTGGAATAGCTACCGACGTTTTCGATAACTATAATGTACATATTCATGTACCGGAAGGTGCCACTCCAAAAGATGGGCCAAGTGCGGGTATAACAATGTTAACTTCTTTGATATCATTATTTACTCAGCGCAAAGTCAAGAAAAATCTCGCTATGACCGGTGAAATTACTTTAAGGGGAAAAGTACTCCCTGTTGGAGGAATTAAAGAAAAGATTCTGGCAGCTAAAAGAGCAAAAATTAAAGAAATAATTCTTTGTGAAGAGAATAGAAAAGACATTCAAGAAATTAAAGAAGATTATCTAAAAGGGTTGACCTTTCATTATGTCAGAGATATGAGCGAAGTAATTGATTTGGCTATTACGAAGCAGAAAGTGAAGAATGCAAAGAAATTATAAATTTTGTTATCACATTTTCTAGGTATTTTTATATATGGGTAAAATCACAATAGCCATTGACGGCTTCTCATCAACGGGTAAAAGCACTATAGCCAAACAATTGTCGAAAGCCTTAAATTATATTTACGTAGATACAGGTGCAATGTATCGGGCGGTGGCGCTTTACGCATTAAATTACGATTTGGTTGATGATGTAAAACTTAAAACTGATGATTTGGTGAATGCGCTTTCAAAGGTTAATATCAAGTTTGTTCCTAATAATCAAACTGGAAAGTCTGATATGTTTTTAAATGGTAAGAATGTAGAGCAAGAAATTCGGACCATGAGGGTATCTCGTCAAGTAAGTAAGATAGCGACAATCAAAGAAGTAAGAGAAAAGTTAGTAGCTATCCAACAAAAAATGGGAACAGAGAAAGGTATTGTTATGGATGGTCGTGATATTGGCACTGTTGTCTTTCCTGATGCTGAACTTAAGATTTTTATGACAGCTTCACCTGAAGCTCGAGCAAATAGACGCTATAAAGAATTGTTAGATAGGGGTGATAAAGTTACTTTTGATGAAGTTTTAAAAAATGTCCAAGAGCGCGATTATATTGATTCTAATCGCAAGGAATCCCCACTTAAAAAAGCGGACGGAGCTATTGAAATTGATAATAGTGATATGGGGTTAAAAGAACAACTAGAACGGATTCATAATTATGCTTTAAGACTAATTAAAAGCCATTAGTTGATGACAAGTGTGCTACTGAATATAAAAAATGCCGTTGATTTATCAACGGCATTTTTATTTAATAATCTTTAATTCTAGATGTTTGGAATGACCAATACTTGATCAGGGTGAATCACATCTGGGTTTTTCAAGATATTCGTGTTAGCTTCGAAAATTTTTGTGTATTTCATCGCGTCTCCGTAATAGTGTTTTGCTATTTTACTCAAAGACTCGCCACTTGCAACCGTATGTCTATGATAGACAGAATCATCAGAAACCGAAATATTGGCTTTAACATCTGACGCACCTTCTCCACCTAATTCTTTAATTTTATCCCAAAGGAGATTTTTTTCGTAAGGTGTGTTTGCCTCACCTTTTATTTTTAAAACACCTGCTTCTTCAGAAACGTCACCGTTCTTTATTCCTAATTGTTGCCCTAAATCTAGAACCCCTTGATATTTTGCTTTTACACTCATGTTGTTGCTATTAATTTATTGATTACTTATTAGACCCAATATACTTATAAAAGTCACATTTTTAGAGCTTTTTTAATTAATATTAGAATGTTCTTATGTAAGTGTAGTAGAAAGGTTTGTTTTACAAGTAATTAATTGTACTTTTGCACTCCTTTTTAGCAAAAACAAGAGAGAAAGGAACATTTATAATTTAAGTCTAAACTACTTCTACAATAATTGCTTTACTCTTGTGAAACTGTAGAATACAAATTTTATCAGCAAATGGCTGAAGATAAAAAACCAGCTGAGGCAGCAGAAACTGTTGAGGCAATAAAAGAAACTACCGAAACACTTCAAGAGGTAGTTGAAACCAAAAAAGAAGAAACTCCAAAACAAGATCCAGCAGAATTCTTAGAAAATTTTGATTGGGAGAAGTATGAAGAAGGAATCGAACGTGTTGATGATACTAAGCTACAAGAATTTGAATCGCTTGTAGAGGAAAACTTCGTCGATACTGCTGATGCTGAAGTAGTTGAAGGTCATGTTGTGCATATGACTGATCGTGAGGCTATTATTGATATCAATGCGAAGTCTGAAGGTGTTATTTCTTTAAATGAATTTAGGTATAATCCTGATTTAAAGGTTGGTGATAAAGTAGAAGTACTTATTGACATCCGTGAAGATAAAACAGGTCAGTTAGTTCTTTCTCATAGAAAGGCACGAACTATTATGGCTTGGGATCGTGTAAATGCAGCTCATGATAAAGAAGAGATTGTAACAGGTTTTGTGAAATGCAGAACTAAGGGAGGTATGATTGTAGATGTTTTCGGTATCGAAGCATTCTTGCCAGGTTCGCAGATTGATGTGAAACCTATTCGTGATTACGATCAGTATGTTGGTAAAACAATGGAATTTAAAGTAGTTAAAATCAATCACGAATTCAAAAACGTTGTAGTATCACATAAAGCTTTAATCGAGGCTGATATTGAAGAACAGAAGAAAGAAATAATCGGTCAACTTGAAAAAGGACAGGTATTAGAAGGGGTTGTTAAAAATGTAACTTCTTACGGGGTCTTTATTGATTTAGGTGGTGTAGATGGTCTTATTCACATTACTGACCTTTCTTGGAGTAGAATTAATCACCCGAATGAGGTTGTTGAGCTTGATCAGAAATTAAATGTTGTTATCCTTGATTTTGATGATAATAAATCGAGAATTCAATTAGGTCTTAAACAATTAGAAAAGCACCCTTGGGATGCTTTAGGTGATGAAATTAAGATTGGTGACAAAGTAAAAGGTAAAGTTGTTGTTATAGCTGATTACGGAGCCTTTATCGAAGTTGCTGAAGGAGTAGAAGGATTGATTCATGTTTCTGAAATGTCATGGTCAACACACCTACGTTCAGCACAAGACTTTGTTAAAGTTGGTGATGAAGTCGAGGCAGTTGTTCTTACATTAGACAGGGAGGATAGAAAAATGTCATTAGGTATTAAACAAATGACACCAGATCCATGGACGGATATCACCTCTAAATATCCTGTAGGTTCAAGACATAAAGGTATTGTAAGAAACTTTACAAACTTTGGTGTATTTGTTGAAATGGAAGAAGGGATTGATGGTTTAATTTATATCTCAGATTTATCTTGGACTAAGAAAATCAAACATCCTTCTGAATTTGTTAATGTAAGTGACACTTTAGAAGTTGAGGTATTGGAGTTGGATGTTGAAGGCAGAAAGTTAAGCCTTGGACATAAACAAACCACGGAAAACCCTTGGGATAAATATGAAACAGAATTTGCTGAAGGGACCTTGCATAAGGCGGCAGTATCTGATATCGTAGATAAAGGTGCAACCGTTGTCTTCAATGACGATATTACAGGATTCATTCCTTCTCGTCATATGGAAAAAGAAGATGGTAAGAAAATTACAAAAGGAGAAGAAGTTGAATTTAAGATTATTGAATTTAACAAAGACTTCAAAAGAGTTGTCGCAAGTCATACAGCTTTATTTAGAGAGCAAGAAGAACGCAATGTAAAAGCTGCCAAAAAGAAAATGGCTGCTTCAGCTGATGCTGCAGCAACTACTTTAGGTGATGCTAACTCTGCTCTTCAGGCCTTGAAAGAAAAAATGGAAGCAGGTTCTAAGAAAAAGTAACCAATTTCATTTCATCTGAAAACAAGCCCTTGATGACATCATCAAGGGCTTTTTGTTTAGATTCAAAATGCTTCTTTTATAATTTCTTATTTTTGTAACCCAATATGCATTGGTTGTAGAGCCTATGAGTCAAAAAGTACTGCTTTCCGCAAAAGAAATTCATATCATACTTCATCGTTTGGCTTGCCAATTATTGGAAAATCATCTTGACTTTTCTAACACAATTTTAATAGGAATTCAACCGAGGGGAGGTTTTTTGGCGAAAAGGCTAACAAAGATTTTAAAAGAGGATTATGGAATCAAGAACATTAATCTTGGTTTTTTAGACATTACTTTTTATCGAGACGATTTTAGACGAGGGGATAAAACGTTGGAGGCCAGCAGCACGAATATTGATTTTATTGTCGAAGACAAAAAAGTAGTATTTATTGATGATGTTCTATACACTGGACGAAGTATTAGAGCGGCTTTAACAGCAATGCAATCATTTGGGAGACCTTTAGAGATTGAGTTATTAACTCTAATTGATAGAAGATTTAGTCGTCATCTACCTATTCAACCTAATTATCGTGGCAGACAAGTAGATGCAATAAATAATGAAAAGGTAAAGGTTATGTGGGAAGAAAATGAAGGAGAAGATACCGTTTATTTAGTAAGTAGATAGTTTATGAGTGAATTGAGCGTCAACCATTTATTGGGAATTAAATATCTAAACGAACTGGATATTGACCTCATTTTTGAAACTGCAGATCATTTTAAGGAGGTAATCAATCGCTCTATTAAAAAAGTACCGACACTTCGCGATATTACAATTGCAAATATATTTTTTGAGAATAGCACTCGAACTAAGTTGTCTTTTGAATTGGCAGAAAAAAGGCTTTCAGCTGATGTGATTAATTTCTCCGCTTCTCAATCTTCTGTAAAAAAAGGTGAAACGCTTATTGATACGGTCAATAACATTTTATCAATGAAAGTTGATATGGTGGTAATGCGTCATCCTAACCCAGGTGCAGGTATTTTTCTATCTAAACATGTAAATGCATCAATAATTAATGCAGGCGACGGTGCACATGAACACCCTACCCAAGCACTTTTAGATTCTTATTCAATTAGGGAAAAGTTGGGTGATGTTGGAGGTAAAAATGTTGTTATAGTAGGGGATATATTGCATTCAAGGGTAGCCTTATCAAATATTTTTGCTTTGAAACTACAAGGAGCTAATGTCAAAGTATGTGGCCCTAAAACATTAATTCCAAAGTATATTACTACATTAGGTGTAGCGGTCGAAACAAATTTAATTCAAGCATTGGAATGGTGCGATGTGGCTAATATGCTTCGTGTCCAAAATGAACGAATGGATATTAGCTATTTTCCGACAACACGAGAATACACTAAGCAATTTGGAGTTAATAGAAAAATTTTGGAAAATCTAAATAAGGAAATAGTAATCATGCATCCAGGGCCTATTAATCGTGGAGTTGAAATTACTAGCGATGTAGCGGATTCTGGACAGTCTATAATTCTTGATCAAGTAGAAAATGGCGTTGCAGTTCGTATGGCGGTTATTTATTTACTTGCATCTAAAATTAAATAATATGGTTTTCGATAAGATGGGAACAACCATAATAGTTTCTCAAAAGGAATCGTCTATAAGTGTTTTTTTTGATAATTTCAAAGAAAAATATGAGACTATTAATAGTGATAATGTAATCGTAGATCTTACTTTTTTTAAAGAATTGAAGACAACCCAAATTTTAAAGTTTTTAGATATTTCAAATGAACATCGGAATTCAAATAAATCATTTGTTTTGGTCAGCGATGTTGTCTCTTTCGAAGACATACCAGAAGAAATATGCTTAGTACCGACCATTCAAGAGGCGAAAGACATCATTGAAATGGAAGAGATAGAACGAGATTTAGGTTTATGAAATTAAATATTCTCGGTTGTTATTCCGCAACACCACGAACTCTTAATAATCCTACTGCTCAAATACTTGAAATAAAGAATCATTTGTTTTTAATCGACTGTGGAGAAGGAACACAAGTCCAATTAAGAAAGAGCAAACTTAAATTTTCTCGTATCAAGCGTATTTTTATTTCGCATCTTCATGGGGACCATTTTTTTGGCTTACCAGGATTAATTTCAACATTCAGGTTATTAGGAAGAGAAGCAGATTTGCATATTTATGGTCCAAAAGGGATTAAAGAAGCAATAACTTTGTTATTGAAGCTTGGAGATTCTTGGACTAATTATCGATTGTTCTTTCATGAATTAAATTCAAAAGATTCTGAACTAATTTTTGAAGACGATAAAGTTACAGTACATACAATTCCTTTAACACACCGCGTTTACACTAATGGGTTTTTATTTAGAGAAAAACCTGCCTCTAGATCTCTTAATGTTGTAGCGGTTGATAAATACGCAATCGATAAAAGTCAATTTACTAATATCAAGAAAGGTAAGGATGTAACTTTGGATGATGGTTCAAAAATCTCTAATGCAGAATTAACATTTAATCCACCAAAAACAAAAAGTTATGCTTTTTGCAGTGACACCATGTATCAAGAAAGTATTGTCCCTCAGATAAAAGAAGTTGATCTTTTATATCATGAGGCTACGTTTTTAGATACGGAACAACATCTATGCTTAAAAACTAAACATTCTACAGCGAAAGAAGCAGCTACCATTGCTAAGAAAGCTAATGTTGGACAACTGGTATTAGGTCATTATTCCACCCGTTATAAATCACTGGAGATGTTTAAAGAAGAAGCCCAAATGATTTTTGACAACGTTCTTTTAGCGGAAGACGGACGAACTTTTGAAGTATAGCCTTGTAGCAACTAATTCAACATAGATTTTATCTTCTCCCTTCTTTTGTTGAACTTTGTTGGACTATGCAAAAAGATTTAAGCGACTACAGAAAATCATACGAAAAAAGCGAATTAACTGAAGATTCTATTGTTGAAAATCCTATAGAATTATTTCAAAAATGGTTTTTTCAAGTGGAAGCCGCCGGGGGTTCTGACGAGCCAAATGCAATGACAATCTCAACTATTGGATTAGATGGTTTTCCCAAGAACCGAGTTGTGTTAATGAAGAAGTTCACTCATGAAGGTTTTATTTTTTATACAAATTACCATAGCGAAAAGGGAAAAGCCATAGCAAATAATCCATCTGTTTGTTTATCATTTTTTTGGCCAAATTTAGAAAGACAAGTTATTATTAAGGGAAAAGCAGGCAAGATAGCGAAGAATTTATCTGATGGTTATTTTGATTCAAGACCACTAGGAAGTCGTTTGGGTGCAATGGCATCTAATCAAAGTGAAGTAGTAGCCTCTAGAGAAGTTCTCGAAAATCGATTAAAAGAATTAGAAGAAGAATATGCTAATAAAGAGCTAGAGCGACCAGATTTTTGGGGTGGATATATAGTGAAACCAGAATCTATTGAATTTTGGCAAGGTAGACCAAATAGATTACATGATAGATTGCGATATAAACTACAAAAAGATTTTAATTGGAAGATTGAACGCCTGCAACCCTAAGTATTATGAAAACAATTACGTTTATTCGTCACGGTAAATCTTCTTGGGATTATCAGGTTAGCGATTTGGATAGACCTCTAAAAGAACGAGGTATAAATGATACTAAATTAGTTGCTGAGGAATTTAAAAATTCCGGATACACAGTAGATTTTATTTACTCAAGTCCTGCAAATCGGGCCTTACATACTAGTATGATTTTTACAAGAGTACTTGATTTTGAGCTTAATAACTTCAAAGTTCGTAAAATGCTTTATGATTTTTCCGGAGAAAGTGTTTTGAAGTTTATAAAGTCCATTGAAGATAAGTATCATCATATTTTGATATTTGGTCATAATTACGCCTTCACAACACTTGTAAATACGCTTGGAGATACCTATATTGAAAATGTTCCAACTGCCGGTTTAATTCAAATAGAATTTGATATTCATAATTGGTATGCTCTGCAAAAAGGAAAAACTATAAAGACGATACTTCCAAAAGAATTAAGATAATATGATAAAACCTAAAAACGATTATATAAATAGGGAAATCAGCTGGTTGCATTTTAATGATCGCGTACTGCAAGAAAGCGCTGATAAAGATGTTCCATTAATTGAGAGATTACGTTTTTTAGGAATTTTCAGTAATAATTTAGATGAGTTCTTTAAAGTTCGATATGCCACCGTAAAACGTATTGTTGATGTTGGTAAATCTGGTAAAAGCGTTCTAGGTGGTGAAAAAGCTAAGGACTTACTTGAAGAAATAACCAAAAATGTCATTCAATTACAAGCTAAAAGCGGTAAAATTCTGCAGCAAATTGAGAAAGAATTAGCCACTGAACATATTTATATAATTGATGAAGGAGAGGTAAATGAGTCTCAGGCCGCGTTCGTTAAAGACTATTTTTTAAAAGAAGTTAACCCTGAGTTAATCACGATTATTTTAAATAACCTCAATGAATTTCCAACTTTAAAAGATACAGCGGCCTATTTAGCGGTTCGAATGGTCTTGAAAGGAGATGATAAGTTAGAAATTACTGAGAATGGAATGCAATATGCACTTATCGAAATTCCTAAACGTCTACAACGTTTTGTAGTGCTATCTGAAGATAATGGAAAAAATTACATTATGATGGTTGATGATGTAATTCGTTTTTGTTTAGATCAAATTTTTACCATGTTTGAGTTTGATGATATTTCGGCTCATATGATAAAAATAACACGTGATGCAGAACTTGATATGGATAACGATTTAAGCAAAAGTTTTATTGATAAAATCTCGTCAAGTGTTGAACATAGAAAGATTAGTGATCCAGTTCGATTTGTATATGATAAGGGAATAAAAATGGATACCCTTCGATTTTTGAAGGGTAAAATGAATATTGAGGAGACCGATAGTGTAATTCCTGGTGGCAGATATCATAATCGAAGAGATTATATGGGTTTTCCTAGCCTCGGTAGGTCAGATTTGCAGTATAAAAAAATAAAACCTCTTTTAGTAGAAGATTTTCATTTAAATGAGAGTATTCTAGGTCAGATTGCGGTTAAGGACTATATGGTTTATACACCATATCAGAATTATTCTTACGTCGTGAACTTTTTGAAAGAGGCTGCTTTAGATCCACAGGTTAAAAAAATAAAACTAACCATTTATAGACTTGCTAATAATTCTCAAATTGCCGCTGCTCTCATTAATGCCGCCAAGAATGGGAAAGAAGTAACAGTGCAAATTGAATTACAGGCAAGATTTGATGAACAGGCCAATATTAAATATGCTAATCAGTTTCAAGAGGAAGGGATTAAGTTGATTTTTGGTATTCCTGGATTAAAAGTACATACAAAAGTTTGCTTTATAGAGCGGGAAGAAGAGAATGGAATTAAACGTTACGGCTTTATTAGCACAGGTAATTTTAATGAATCTACTGCTAAAATATATACAGATTATACTTTGTTTACAGCTCATGATGCAATCCTAAAAGAAGTAAATAAAGTATTTGATTTCTTTGAAGTTCCTTACAAAATAAATAAATACAAGCATTTAATTGTATCTCCACATTATACAAAAAACGTATTTTCTAAATTGATTGATAATGAAATTGCTAACGCTTTGGTTGGTAAAGACGCATTTATCAAAATTAAGATGAATAGTTTTACTTCGTATAAAATGGTGGACAAATTGTACGAAGCTAGTAGAGCTGGTGTAAAGGTTCAATTAATTATAAGGGGCATTTGTTGTTTAATTCCAGGTGTTGAGGGAATGAGTGAAAATATTGAAGCAATAAGTGTGGTAGATAAATTCTTAGAGCATCCTAGAGTATTTATTTTCGGTAACGATGGCAATCCCAAGGTATATATTTCTTCTGCAGATTGGATGACAAGAAATCTTGACTATAGAGTAGAAGTAGGTTGTCCAATTTATGATAAGGATATCAAACAAGAAGTTTTAGATACCTTTCAAATTTCTTGGGACGATAATATCAAGGCTAGAGTTTTTTCTTCAAAACACGATAATGCATATAAAGATGATAATAAAGCTAAGGTGCGCTCTCAATTTGCTATATATGATTACTATAAGAAAAAAGTTGAAGCTTAGTTTTTAACCATGAACGGATTCACCTTTACCAAGATTTTTCATAATCTTGGCTTCATACTTTAGCAGTTCTTGCCATTTTTCATCTACTTCTTTTCGGTCTCCGTATTGTCTTGCAAATTTTAAAAACATTGTATAATGGCCGGCTTCACTTACCATTAGTCTATGATAGAAATCTGCTAATTTTTTATCTTCTAATTCTTCAGATAATAATCTAAAACGCTCACAACTACGAGCTTCGATTAAAGCAGCATATAACAAACGGTGGATTAATTGAGTTGTTCGACTACCTCCTTTCGGGAAAAACTTGAGTAACTCAATTACATAAAAATCTTTTCTATCACGACCTAATGTATTACCACGTTCAAGTATTAAGTCGTGAACCATTTTAAAATGTCCCATTTCTTCTCTAGAAAGAGCTATCATTTCTTTAGTCAATTCGGTGTACTCTGGGAATGAAACTATTAGGGAAATAGCTGTACTTGCCGCCTTCTGTTCACAATAAGCATGATCAGTTAAAATCTCATCAATATTTTTTTCAACAATATTGACCCATCTTGGGTCAGTAGGTAATTTGAGTCCGAGCATTTATTATTGTGTTTTTTCTAAACCAAATATACATGTTATAGCTGTTTTACGGCAATATATAGCAGTAACTATAGTTATCTTTGTATTGCGTAGTACTTAATAACAAGGTTTTAAAATGCCCTATTCAAATTCAATAAAATCTCTTTCAAAAATATTTGAAGCAAGTATTAATAGCAATTCAAAAAACTGGTTAAAAACCAGGTTAAATGAGACTATTAAAGAATGCTCTACTAAAAAGCTCTACTTAACATATACCTTGTGCAGTTCAAATATTGAGCAAGGAGATATTGATTTTAATGAAAATAGCGATGATGAAATCGAAAATTATCTTAAGAGTAAAAAAGCAAATACTCTAGAGTTAGCACGAATCTTTTTGTTGGTAAAAGTATTGGAAGCTAATGACACTTTTTTTAAAGATAAAGTAATCAATTTAATACAAGTTGCTGATATTTCTGAGCTCGTAACTTTTTTGAATTATTTGGTGTTGTTACCTAATGCCGAAAATTTCAAATTTGTAGGTGTTGAAGCTTTGAGAACAAACATAGCAACCGTTTTTGATGCCATAGCGATGGACAATCCATATCCAAGTTTATATTTTAATGAACAACAATGGAATCAAATGTATTTGAAGGCAGCATTTATGCAGCGTGATTTATCTAAAATATTGGGTATTGACATCCGTGCTAACAAAGAATTAGCAAGAATTATTTCTGATTATGCCCATGAGCGTTGGGCAGCATCACGTGATATTGACCCTCTATTTTGGAGACCAGTTTCTAACTACATTCAGGGCCAATTATTAAGCGATATCGAGCGTCTATTTAAAAGTGATAATCATCTTGAAAATAAAGCGGCAGCATTAGTTTGCTTTAAATCTAAAGATGAAAAAATTCAACAAATGTTAGTAGATTACCCCAAGTTTGAAAAACAATTAAAAAATGGCATCCTAACCTGGGATGATTTGAGAAATTGATTATGGAAGAAAAATTACATTTTATTGACCCACATATTCATATGACATCACGAACTACGGATGACTATGAGGCTATGGCGAAAGCTGGAATTGTCGCAGTTATTGAGCCATCTTTCTGGATGGGTCAACCCAGAACCCAGGTAGGTTCTTTTCAAGATTATTTTAGCAGCTTGGTCGGTTGGGAAGCTTTTAGAGCCAGTCAATTCGGAATTAGGCATTATTGTACAATTGGGCTAAACTCAAAAGAGGCCAATAATGAAGCTTTAGCGGAACAAGTGATGGAATTATTACCACTTTATTTGCATAAAGACAATGTTGTGGCAGTTGGTGAAATAGGTTATGATGATCAGACACCAGCTGAGGATAAATATTTTCGCGAACAACTTGAACTAGCAAAGGAGTTCAATATGATGGTGCAAGTACATACACCACACAGAGATAAAAAGGCAGGTACCATAAAAAGTATGGAAGTATGTTTAGAGCATGGTCTTGATCCAAGTACGGTAATTATTGATCACAACAATGAAGAAACGGTTCAAGAAGTATTAGACAGAGGTTTTATTGCTGCCTTTACAATTTACCCTAAAACAAAAATGGGAAATGAAAGAATGGTAGAAGTTGTAAGAAAGTTTGGTAGCACAAATATCATTGTAGATAGCTCAGCTGATTGGGGTGTAAGTGACCCTCTTGCAGTACCTAAAACCGCAAACCTTATGTTACAAAGGGGAATTAATAAAGAAGATGTTATCAAAACTTGTTATCAGAATGCGCTCAATACTTTTGGCAGGTCTGGTAAAATGAAAGAAGAGCATTGGCTTAACCCTATCTCTATTGACCAGAGAAAACTTTATAATGATAATAGCGTACTTCGTGGGCAAGAACCAAAAGTAGAGGATGATAAAATTGTTTAATGAATTCTAGAATAAAAGGATTCTTACAGTTATGTAGACCTGCTAATTTACCAACGGCTGCTGCGGATATTTTAGCGGGACTTACCCTTGCAGGTTTTTTTGTAAATGATCAGTTTTTGACTCTTAATAAGTCTTGGTTATTAATACTTTCATCGATACTTCTTTATGCTGGTGGTGTTGTATTTAATGATGTTTTTGATTTCGAGTTAGATAAAATAGAGCGTGCTGAACGTCCACTTCCTAGTGGGTTAGTAAAGTATAAAGAAGCCGTGTGCTTTGGATTGATTTTAATAATCATTGGAATTAGTACTTCCTTTTTAGTTGGGGTTATTTGCGGTTATATTGCTTTAGTTTTAACGCTGCTGATTTTAGTTTATGATAGCTATTCAAAGAAATTCAGTTTTTTAGGTCCATTGAATATGGGTTTATGCAGAGGTTGCAACCTTTTATTAGGGATTTCTATTTTTGGAGAGTTTAATAATATTGAGTATGTGATAATTCCAATCATTTATATAGCTGCCATTACAATGGTGAGTCAAGGTGAAGTTCATGGAAAAAATAAAAGGAATATTTTACTGGCAGGAGGCCTATATAGTACTGTTATTTTGTTGCTAGTTTACTTTAATACTACGAAGGCAATTATGACTTTGACAAGTTATTTATTTTTAGTGATTTTTGTTTTAGCAATAGGTATTCCTTTGTTGAGAGCTTATCGACATAATATACCAGTAAACATTATGAAGGCTGTAAAAGCTGGAGTTATTTCCATAATTTTATTAGATGCTGTCATTGCAGTTACATTTTCAAATGTAATTATTGGGCTTTTAGTATTATTACTTTTGCCAATTTCAATGGGGTTGTCAAAAGCTTTTGCTGTTACTTAATTAAGATTTATGAACCTTAGTACTATTTCGCAGACTTTCTCGGTCAACTACGACTACAAGCTATATTTTACCAATGGTCTTTTTAACCCTGAAAACTCTTTATTTATAAATATTCTAAAGAATTATCAAAAAGGGGGTTTAGTGAAAATGATATTTGTAGTTGATCAACAGGTAATTGCTACTAATGAGTATTTGTTGGATAATATAAAAAAGTATGGTAAAAAACATCAAGCGCATATTAATATCAAAGATATAATCCCTGTAATTGGTGGCGAGGCTAGTAAAAATGATAAATCAAATGTTGAACGTATATGGAATTCAATCAATAAAAAAAGCATTTGTAGACATTCGTTTGTAGTGGTTATAGGTGGTGGCGCAGTAATAGACATGGCTGGATATGCTGCTGCAACAGCTCACAGAGGGGTGAGACTAATTCGAATACCTACAACCGTATTAGCTCAAAACGATGCAGCAGTTGGAGTTAAGAATAGTATTAATGCTTTTGAAAAAAAGAATTTTTTAGGAACGTTTGCACTTCCTTACGCTATTATTAATGATCTTGATTTTTTAAATACTTTGGAAAAACGCGATTGGATTGCTGGAATCGCTGAGGCGTTAAAAGTAGCACTAATCAAAGACGAAGACTTTTTTAAGTCTATTGAAAAAAATGCTGAACGTTTAGCGAACAGAGAAATTAAAGCAATGGCACCTTTAATTCATAAATGTGCAGAAATTCATATGCGGCACATTAGTGAAGGTGGAGATCCTTTTGAGAATGGTTCATCTAGGCCGTTAGATTTTGGGCATTGGGCGGCTCATAAGTTAGAGCAAATAACTAACTATGAGCTTAGACATGGAGAGGCTGTAGCTATGGGTATTGCTCTTGATCTAACTTATGCTGAGCTGATTGGTTTAATTGATAAAAATGATTTAGAGAGAATTTTACAAGTATTCAAAACAGTTGGTTTTAACCTAATAATGCCGATCAGTACTATTGATGAAGTAGACAACTTGCTTAGAGGAATTGAAGAGTTTAGGGAACACCTAGGTGGTGAACTAACAATTACCCTAATTTCAGCAATTGGTATAAAATGTGATGTTCATGAGGTAGATAGAGATAAAATGAGAGAAGCTATTACATTACGAAGTTTAAAATCATAAGTAACTTGTCGGTATGTTGATTTCTAATTTATACTATTTAACCTATTGTACAAACATTCATCCTGGTGAGAATTGGAATGTAACCTTTGCAAGTTTAAAAACTAACCTTCCAACGATTAAACAAAGAGTTTCGCATAATCAAGATTTTGGGATTGGTTTGCGCTTGTCAAATAAGGCTAGTGAAGAACTGGGTTTAGAAGAAAACTTAACCGAGTTTAAGAATTGGTTAGCGGAACATAAACTTTATGTTTTTACCATGAACGGTTTTCCTTATGGTAACTTTCATGGTGAGGTAGTTAAAGATAACGTTCATGAACCCGATTGGACAACAAAAGATCGTGTAAACTACACTTCAAGACTATTTAACCAACTCAATCTTTTAGTGCCAAAAGGCGTTTCTGGAGGAATATCCACATCACCTATATCTTATAAGCATTGGTTTAAAACACCATCAGAATTGACAGAAGCCAAAAGAATAGGAGCAGAGAACATGCTTTCAATAGCATTACAATTGTTTAAAAATGAAGAGGACCATGGTAATTATTTACATCTTGACATTGAACCAGAACCAGATGGTATATTAGAAAACAGTAGTGAAGTACTTGATTTTTTTAATGAGTTTTTGCTACCACAAGGTGTGGTTATGTTTAAGAACGAATTTGGTTTTGAAAAACAAAAAGCAATTGATCTTATTAAAAGATATATAACCGTTTGTTATGATATTTGCCACTTTTCATTGGCCTATGAAGAGCCTTCTGAAACTTTTCAGAAATTTAAAAAAGCTGGAATTTTGGTTGGTAAAATTCAAGTAAGTGCAGCTTTAAAGATCTTATTTGATAACGAAAATGATGATATGGTATGGGATGAACTCGCTAAGTTTAATGAGCCAACTTATTTACATCAGGTTACGGAATATAATGAGGGGGTGGTTAAAACCCATTCTGATTTACCTATTGTATTAGAAAACAAAAAATCGGTTAAGGAGTTAAGAGCTCATTTTCATGTTCCAATTTTCTTAGAAAAATTCACAAGCTTATATTCTACTCAAGATCATATTATTAAGACAATTTTATATTTGAAGGAGAATCAAATCTGCAATCATCTAGAGATCGAAACTTATACTTGGGAAGTACTTCCAAAACACCTTAAAAAAGAACTTACCGAATCAATTGTTAGAGAAATTGAATGGTTAAAAGGTCAACTAACATGAATAAAACAGTTGTTATAAATGTAGTCGGTTTAACCAAAAGATTAATTGGAGAACATACTCCATTTATAAAATCCTTTTTAGAAAAGGGTAAAAGTAGCTTCATTAGACCCGTCATACCAGCAGTGACATGTACGGCGCAATCTACATATTTAACAGGAGAATGGCCTTCAAATCACGGTATTGTTGGTAATGGGTGGTATTTTAAAGAAGAATGTGAAGTGAAGTTTTGGCGACAATCTAATAAGCTTGTTCAAGCTCCAAAACTATGGAAAAAGCTTAAAAGTGAAAATGAGAGCTTTACATGTTCCAATATGTTTTGGTGGTATAATATGTATTCAAGTGTTGATTTTAGTTTAACTCCAAGACCAAATTATTTAGCAGATGGTCGCAAATTACCCGATGTTTATTCTTTCCCTTCAAGCCTTCGAGATACTTTGCAAAAAAAACTAGGTACTTTTCCTTTATTTAGTTTTTGGGGTCCCAAAACGTCAATTAAATCAAGTAAATGGATAGCTGATGCAAGTATTGAAACTGATAAAATTCATGACCCGACCTTGACCCTTGTTTATCTTCCACATTTGGATTATAACCTTCAGCGATTCGGAATTGATTTTGATATCATTGCTAATGATTTGAATGAAATAGACAAAGTTGTAAAAGACCTTGTAGACTATTACCAATCAAAGAATTCTGAAATCATTTTACTTTCCGAATATGGAATAACTAACGTTAATAACCCGATTCATTTAAATCGAGTGTTACGTGAAAAGAACTACTTAGCGATTAGAGAAGAGCGAGGGCTTGAGTTGCTTGATGCAGGAGCAAGTGAGGCTTTTGCAGTTGCTGATCACCAAATTTGTCATATATACATCAAGAATCAATTGAATGTTAAAGCGATAAAAGCAATAATAGAAGAAGTTAAGGGGGTTGAAAAGGTTATTGAAAAATCAGAATTGAATGAAATACAATTAAATCATGAGCGCGCTGGTGATTTAGTTGTAATTGCAAATAGCTCATCATGGTTCACCTATTATTTTTGGAATGACGATAAAAAAGCACCCGATTATGCTCGTATGGTAGATATTCACAAAAAACCTGGTTATGATCCTGTAGAAATGCTTACTGATCCAAAAGACAAATTGATAATTTTTAAAATATTTTGGAAACTATTAAAAAAGAAACTCGGTCTTAGAACAGTGCTAAATATAATCCCATTAAACGCTAAGCTTATAAAAGGCTCACATGGGCGAATTCCTGAAAGTAAACAGGATTTTCCTATTTTTATTTCTAACAACCGTGATTTGGAATTTAACGAACAAATTGAACCAACTGCTGTTTTCAATATTTTAGAGCAACATATAAACCATTCAAAATGAAAAAAATTCTAAAGATTTTGGCATTTATTTTCGCCGCGTTGTTCATTTATGCGGCAGCAGTGCAATACAATGACCCTGATGCAACTAAGTGGTATGCTATTTATGGTATGGCAGCATTTGCTTCAATATTGTTTGGATTAGGGAGATTACCTTTGAGATGGTCTATAATTTTAGCTATTTTTTATTTAGGACTTACGGCTTATACTTGGCCCGAAAAATTTGAAGGGGTAACCATTGGCGAAGGTGATATTGTGAATGTTGAAAGAGGTAGAGAAGCATTAGGACTTTTGATAGCAGGCATAATGATGTCTCTTTATACTATTGGTAGTTTCACAAAAACGAAATAAGCTATAAATCTAAATCAAACTCCTTTCGTAGTAAATCTAAAGCAGGGTTCTTTTCTCTAAGTTTTTCATATTTCTCTTCAGGTGTAAAGGCAAACTTTTTTGCCACCTCTTCATTAACCGCAATTTTTAAAGAAATACTATAATTATTGAGCTTTTCTTTTAAATAATTCAGCATTAAACTTTGTTCTCTTTCAACTTCCTTTTTCATCGTAGAATTAGGCAATTCAATAAAGATTACATGATTTTCTTTAAGCTTAGGTATATCAGCTTGAAGATTAGCAGCTAGTATTTTTTTGCCATTATTTTCCAATTCTTGAACAAACTCAGTCCAAAGTTCTTGCATTTTTGACTCTTCAAACTCCTCTTCGGGTAATTGTGTATGGTCTACGATATCAACTTTCGCCTTTTCATGTTCTTTTTTTGCTTTTAGACTTGAGATTGATAGGCCTGAAACTCTTTTAGGAGAAATATTAAGATCAATCTTTATGGGAATGGGCTTATCAATAATCTGAGTATTTTTATCTGTAGAATTTGTAAACTCTGGTGCTGTTGTTTCTATATGATAATCCTCCGGTAAATTTGTTTCTTGAGTTAATTTAGCATCAATCATTTCCGTTATTGGTGCTATAGTAACTTCATTTTTTGGAAAAGTCAAATTAGCGAAATGCGAGGCTGGTATTATGAAATCAGACTTTTTTTTTTCTCCATTAAAAGTAATGGAGGCCAGTTTCATCAGGGTAAGTTCAACCAACAATCGTTGGTTTTTACTTGCTTTGTATTTTAAATCACAATCATTAGCCATGTCCATTGCTTTTAAAAGAAAAAGCTTTGTAATTGCTTTAGTTTGTTCTTGATACTTTTTCTTTGTGGATTCACTTACTTCTAATAAGCTAATAGTTTCAGTGTGTTGGCAAACCATTAAATCTCTAAAGTGTGAGGCTAAACCGGTGATAAAATGATGTCCATCAAATCCTAATGCAAGTGTTTTATTTAAGAGAAGGAGTAATTCGGGAATTTTATTTTTCAAAATTAAATCAGTCACTTCAAAGTAAACATCATAATCTAAAACGTTTAAATTTTCTGTTACAGCTTTTCTTGTTAGGTTTTCTCCCGAGAAACTTACAACTCTATCAAATATTGACAGCGCATCACGCATGGCACCATCCGCTTTTTGTGCTATAATGTGTAAAGCATCATCTTCTGCTGAAATACCTTGTTCATTAGCAATATATTTAAGGTAATTCGCCGCGTCCTTTACTGTAATTCTTTTGAAGTCAAAAATCTGACATCTTGAGAGAATTGTAGGTATGATTTTATGTTTTTCGGTTGTGGCTAAAATAAATATTGCGTGTTTCGGTGGTTCCTCCAATGTTTTCAAGAAAGCGTTGAATGCAGATTGAGATAGCATGTGAACCTCATCGATAATGTAGACTTTATATTTACCTACTTGCGGAGGAATTCGAACTTGGTCTGTGAGATTTCGAATATCATCAACGGAATTGTTAGAGGCTGCATCTAACTCAAAAATATTGAAAGCAAAGTCTTCATCCTCAACTTCTGAACCTTCTTCATTAATTTTTTTAGCTAGGATACGTGCACAAGTCGTTTTGCCCACCCCTCTTGGGCCACAAAATAAAAGAGCCTGTGCTAAATGGTTATTTGAAATTGCACTTTCCAAAGTATTGGTAATAGCTTCTTGCCCCACAACATCTTTAAATGTTTGCGGACGAAATTTTCGAGCTGATACTACAAAGGGTTCCAATACTTAGTTTTTGACTAGTTACAAATATAAAAAGAGCGAAATGGATTGGCGAGCGTAGATTAAAAAGCAAACATTTTTTTATTAACAATTAGAGTACCTTTGCCTAGCAGGTCACCTTATCGCTTCTGATTTTTATCAGAAGAGGAAAGTCCGGACACCATAGTGCAGTATAGCGGGTAATACCCGTCACCCAATTAGAAATTTTTGGGGCGGACAAGTGCAACAGAAAGCAAGTACAGTTCGGCTGTAGTGAAACCAGGTAAACTCTATACGGTGAAACGCCATGTAAACCAGTGTTTAAAAACGGCACGTTTAAGCTGGAGGGTAGGCGGTTAGAATTTTTAGGCAACTAGAAACCTAGATAAATGATAAGGATTCACTTATGTGATTACAGAATCCGGCTTATGGCCTGCTTTTTAAATTAAATTATTTTCTAACTCAAAAAAACTAAAGACATTTCCCCCATATTTTCTACTCTCAGAATAATAAAGCATTTTAGATAAATCGGTCTGTTCTGAATGTTCAATAATTAACATTCCGTTTTCCCTCAATAAAGAATTCTCGAATACTAATTGAGGAATTTTGCCAAATTGCTCTTGATTAAAATTATAGGGTGGGTCGGCAAAAATAATATCTGATTTAAAATGTGCTTTACTCAAATATTTAAAGACATCACTCTTAATCACTGAAATATCAAATTTTAGTTCTTCAGAAGTTTTTGATATAAATTGAGCACAACCTGAATGTTGATCAACCGCAATTATATTTTTTACACCTCTTGAAGCGAATTCAAAACTAATATTTCCTGTTCCAGAGAAAAGGTCAAGGATGCTAATGTCTTCAAAGTAATAACGATTGTTTATAATATTAAATAGGGCTTCTTTAGCCATATCAGTTGTTGGTCTAACGGGTAGTTTTTTAGGGGCTGTTATGCGTCTACCTTTATAATTTCCAGATATTATCCTCATTTAAACGTATTAAGGTGGGTAAGGTCGATAGAATCTTTAGGGTTAGATTCTATTTCTTTGGTATTAGGTTCAAAAACAGCTACTTTTTTAATGTATTGATAACAAATATTAAAAAGTTCATCGCCTTCTTCAATAGAGCCAAAAAGCTTAACCTTTACTGATTCTGTATCAAAGCCTAGCTGTTCATAGGTAAATAACAAGTAGTATAAAAAATCTTCTTTGGTTTTATATTGAAATTGGTTAAAGAGTAGTAGTTTCTTTTTGTCAAATGCAATTAACTCGAAGTTAGTCTTAGAAATATGTGCATAACAAACTGGTTTAGAGCCTATTTTATGGTTAAAGAGTGATTGTAATACCATCGAACTATTATGAATAAATTCAAACTCACCGTACAACTCAAAAATTAGATTATTGATGTTAGTGAATGGAACATAAACACTTGTTATTTCATGATGACTCAACTCATCATAAGCAATTTCATCATTTGCTAATAGTTTGGTATTAAATTTTAAATAGTTCGGAAGTTCATTTACATCAAAGAGCGGTTTCGGAACAAGACAAAACATGTCGTTATTGTGAACAACCTGAACCTTTTCAAATAGGGCTTTGTCTAAATTATTTTTTTCAAGTAGTTTTTTTAATTCCTTTTGTAATAAATAAGGGGTAGTATCCACTTTAAAATTAATTTGCTCGAAAGCATCAACTTTTTGTGTGATACTATCTAATACAAAAAAAGAAAGTCCATTCAAGCTAACTTGAATGGACAAATTCTTAAAAGAATCGGTATCGTTTATAGAGACACCTTTATTTCTAGTCGTTTTTTCTGTCATAAATAGGAGGCCAGTTACCATTGGTACTAACATCAGTTAAAGAACCTACTTTAATAGTTGTTCCATTAACTTCCTCAACACTCATATGTGCCTTTTCACGAGCAAGCAAGTCTTTTGGTTGATCAAATAAAACAACTTCCTTATCAACTTTCACTTCAAAAACCGGAGCTTTATACCCACTCTTATCAATAATGTCAGCTTTCATTTCAAATTTCTCTCCATTAGCTGCACCTGGAACATCCATTAAGCTTTTGTAGCGGTCGTCATTTTTGAATAAAGAATCCTTTATTTTGACAAAACCTAAGGTATCGATAATAATGGTATCCTTTTGTAAATCAATTTTATAAACATCACTAAACTCCATGAAAGATGAATCTCTTTGTTGAGTAATTGTGTAGTTAGCGGTATCAACAAATTGAATTAAACTTTTGAAATTACCAGCATATCTTCCATTAACAGATTTATATGCTTCCTGTGAATCTCGAATGTCTTTTAGTTTAGCAATAACCTCTGAGAATCGCTCTTGTCGAACTTTGTTAAACTCAATTGGAGCATTTACTGATTGGTATATCAGATAACCTAAAAAGATGCAAACAATCCAAAGTACAATTTGTATTATGGTCTTCATTTTATAAGTGTTAATTAGATTTAGTGGTTATTCACAAATCTACAATTTTTTTTTAATCACAAAAGTTTTTGTCCTAAAAATGATGACTATATTTGAGGGGTTATGGCCGACTTGAAAACGCAAGATTTTCTTAAGATTTTAATTGATAAATTTCCACATCAACCTACTGTTTTGCAAGAGGCAACCCTAAGCGGATTGTCTGATTTTATATTATCCAAAGAAAAAGACAGGCTCTTTCTGTTAAAAGGTTATGCTGGAACGGGAAAAACAACCATAACGGGTAGTATAGTAAAGAACCTATGGCGAGCTAAAATGAAAGCGGTGATGTTAGCACCAACAGGTAGAGCGGCTAAAGTCATGTCAACCTATTCAGGCACAAAGGCATTTACTATTCATAAAAAGATTTATTTTCCGAAGAAACAATCGGGTGGAGGTGTTCAATTTGTTTTAGCACCTAATAAACATCGTGATACTCTATTTATTGTAGATGAAGCCTCTATGATACCTGATGCCCCTTCAGATTCAAAATTATTTGAAAATGGCTCTTTATTAGATGATCTAATCTTTTATGTGTATTCTGGTCATAATTGTAAATTGATTTTAATAGGGGATACAGCTCAATTACCACCCGTGAGATTAGATTTAAGCCCTGCGCTTAATCAAGATAAATTGTCATTAAATTATAATAAAGAAGTCACTAAGATTGAATTAGATGAGGTAATGCGACAAGGGAGTGAGTCAGGTATTTTATTTAATGCTACAAACCTCAGAGAACAATTACAACAAGAATTTTTCGAAGAATTTAAATTTCAATTGGCGGGTTTTGAAGATATCGTTAGATTGATTGATGGACATGAAATTCAAGAAGCTATTGATGACTCTTATTCTCAAAATGGGAAAGAAGAGACGGCCATAATTGTGCGTTCAAATAAAAGAGCGAATTTGTATAATGAAAATATACGTGAAAGAATATTATTTCTGGACAATGATATTTCTGTTGGAGATTATATGATGGTGGTCAAAAACAATTATTTTTGGCTTAAAGCAACTTCAGAAGCTGGTTTCATTGCTAATGGTGATATTATAGAGGTTTTAGAGTTGTTTTCAATTAAGGAACTTTACGGATTTAAATTCGCCGAAGTCAAGGTTCAAATGGTAGACTACCCTAATCAAAAACCATTTGAAACAGTGTTATTATTAGATACTATAAAGGCAGAAACACCATCGTTGTCTTATGAAGATGGTAATAAATTATATCAAGAAGTTTCCAAAGATTTTGCACATGAAAAATCGAAATATAAGAAGTTTTTAGGTGTAAAAAATAATAAGTATTTCAATGCGCTACAAGTAAAGTTTTCATATGCTATTACTTGTCACAAATCTCAAGGAGGCCAGTGGAATACGGTGTTTGTAGAACAGCCTTATTTGCCCAATGGTATAGAAAAAGAATATTTGCGATGGCTTTATACGGCAGTAACCAGAGCAAAAAACAGACTTTATTTAATTGGATTTAAAAACGATTTTTTTGTTGAAGGGGAATAACCTATTTTAGTTTAAACTGTAAAAATGACTTCAGAAACGATTATCAGCATTTTTTTAGGTATTGGACTAGCAGCATCTGCTGGGTTTCGAGTATTTTTGCCGCTATTTGCTTTAAGTCTAGCTTCATATTTTGGCGTTTGGGACCTTAATGATAGCTGGACTTGGATTGGAAGTTTAGCTGCGGTATTAACACTTGGTATAGCGACTTTAGCAGAGATTTTTGCTTATTTTATTCCATGGGTGGATAATGCACTGGATAGCATTGCAATTCCACTTGCAGCGATTGCCGGAACAGCTGTTATGGTTTCAACAGTTGCTGATTTAGATCCTGTAATTACATGGTCATTGGCAATTATAGCAGGTGGAGGCACGGCCACAGCGATTAAAGGTGCAAATGCAGCAGGTAGATTAACTTCAACTGCAACAACAGGTGGAGTGGCTAATCCAATAGTTTCAACAGTTGAAACTGGCACAGCATTGGCGGTTTCTACAGCTTCAATCTTGGTTCCTCCGTTAGCCATAGTTTTAGTAATTATTATTTTGATTGTCATATTTAGTATTTATAGAAAGCTTAGACCCAAACGTAAATAATAAAATAAAATATAAATCAGGGTGAGAATAATTTCAATGATTCCGGCACGATATCAGGCGTCTCGCTTTCCTGCGAAATTAATGCAAGATCTTAACGGAAAACCGGTAATACTTCGAACGTACGAAGCAGTCATTAATACTAAACTATTTGACGATGTTTATGTAGTTACAGATAGTGAATTGATTTTTGCACTCATTAAAGATAATGGTGGAAAGGCCATAATGAGCATTCAAGAACATGAAAGCGGTAGTGATCGTATTGCCGAAGCAGTATCTACTATGAATGTAGATATTGTTATAAATGTTCAAGGAGACGAGCCTTTTATAGATACCGAAAGTTTGAAACGTATAATTGCAGTATTTAAGAACGATAAAAAGTCAGAGATAGATTTGGCTTCTCTGATGACACCAATTACTGATTGGGAAGAGATTTCAAATCCTAATACCGTCAAGGTCATAGTTGATAATCGTAGTTTCGCACTATATTTTTCTCGTTCAGTTATCCCTTATCCTAGAGATAAAAGTGCTGGCGCTCTTTATTATAAGCACAAAGGCATTTATGCTTTTAGAAAAAGGGCATTGGCTGATTTTCAAAAATTACCAATGCTTGCCTTAGAAGCGACGGAGAAAATAGAGGCCATACGTTTTTTAGAATACGGTAAAAAAATTAAAATGGTTGAGACCCAAGTAACAGGTATCGAAATTGATACTCCCGAAGATTTAGAAAGAGCTAAAAAGGCATGGAAGTAGATTTTTCTAATATAAAAACAATTGCTTTTGACGCAGATGACACACTCTGGGTCAATGAAACATATTTTCGTGAAACTGAAGAAAAATTTGCTGAATTATTAGAAGGCTATGAAACGAAAAATAAAATAGATCAAGAGCTTTTTAAAATGGAAATGAAGAATTTAAAGCTATATGGCTACGGAGTAAAGGGCTTTATGCTATCAATGATTGAATCGGCTTTGGATTTATCCAATAACAATATAGGTCAAGAAAAGCTTTTAGCAATAATAGATCTTGGTAAAACTATGATTGCTCATTCTGTTGAATTATTAGATGGAGTAGAAGAGGTCTTGGCTAAATTGCAATCTCAGTATCGATTGATTGTATTGACCAAGGGCGATTTATTAGATCAGGAGCGAAAGCTTGCTAAATCAGGGCTTTCAAAGTATTTTCATCATGTTGAAGTCTTAAGTGATAAAAAAGAAGAAAATTACAAGAATCTGTTGGATCATTTAGAGATTCAAACAAATGAGTTTTTAATGGTAGGGAATTCATTGAAGTCAGATGTTATACCTATAATTAATATTGGCGCAAAGGCCATTCACATTCCCTTTCATACTACCTGGGCACATGAAATGGTTTCAAATGAAGAAGAACAAAATAACGGACATTTAAAACTTAGCGGAATTCGTGAAATTTTGAAGTACTTGAATTAAGAATGAAGGCAGAAAATAAATTAGAAAACAAAAGTATAGTTCTGAAGAAAAATACAAATTATAAGAACTTTCCAATGGTGCCGAGAGTAGTTTTCGGGAGAGGGAGTTTTGGCCAATTGGCAGATATATTATTACCAAAGAGAAAGAATTCTGATGCTCCATTTATCTTTTTAGTAGATGATTTTTTTGAAAATTCCGATTTTGCTGATCGAATACCATGGTTGTTCAATGATCAAATCATTTTTATTTCAGCAGATGAAGAACCAAAAACTGAGCAAGTAGATTATCTCGTTGAAAAAATTAGAGCTGATTATGATGAATTACCATCAGGAATTGTTGGAATTGGCGGCGGAACCCTTTTGGATTTGGCAAAAGCGGTAGCGATTATGCTGGGGAATAAAGGAACATCGGACCAATACCAGGGTTGGGATTTGGTTCAAAAACCTTCGCTATATCACGTTGGTGTGCCTACAATTAGTGGGACTGGGGCAGAAGTTTCCAGAACGGCAGTTCTATTAGGTCCCGAAAAAAAATTAGGCATAAATTCTGATTTTACCACTTATGACCAAGTAGTTTTAGATCCTGACTTACTTGCTACAGTGCCTAATGAGCAATGGTTTTATACTGGTATGGACTGTTTTATTCATTGTGTAGAGTCTTTAAATGGTACCTATTTAAATGCTTTTAGTCAAAGCTATGGTGAAAAGGCTTATGAACTTTGCAAAGAAGTTTTTTTAAACGATTTAGCAACGGAAGAAGCTGAAGAAAAATTGATGATGGCTTCTTGGCACGGTGGTATGAGTATTGCCTATTCTCAAGTTGGGGTAGCCCATGCAATGAGTTATGGTCTTTCTTACGTTTTAGGTACAAAACACGGAATAGGTAATTGTTTGGTATTTCAACATTTGGAAGAATTTTATCCTGAAGGAGTAATGTTATTTCAACAAATGCTTCATAAACATCAAATTATACTCCCAAAAAATGTTTGTTCCAATTTAACGGAAAAAGAAATGGATGTCATGATTGAAGTAGCTTATTCCATGGAGGCCCTTTGGGAAAATGCACTTGGGACTAGTTGGAAAGAACAGCTTTCGAAAGAAAAGTTGAAATCTATTTATCAAAAAATCTAAGCTCACTTTTTAGTTGAACTCTTCAAAAGAAATTCATGTTACATAGATTTGCCAAGTTTCTATACTTTAAACTAATGGGTTGGCGTATAGAAGGTGAGTTCCCAGATATTGATAAATGTGTTATCATCGTTGTACCACATACGCATTGGTTAGACTTTGTATTAGGTCTTTTAATACGCAAAGTATTAAATAAAGAAATCAATTACATAGGTAAGAAAAGTTTGTTCAAGCCACCTTTTGGGTGGTTTTTTAGGTGGACAGGCGGCGCGCCTATAGATAGAACCAGCGCTCAAAATTCAGTAGAGGCAATGGTTAAGGTTTTTGAGTCTCATAAAATATTCCGATTTGCTCTTGCCCCAGAAGGAACCCGGAAAAAGGTAAAGGAATTAAAGACGGGCTTTTATTATATCGCAAAGGCTGCGAAAGTACCAATTGTCATGGTAGCTTTTGATTTTGGTAAAAAGAAAATCAGTTTTGCCGAACCGTTTCGTCCTACTGATGATTTAGACAATGATTTCAAAAAAATTGTAGGGTTCTATAAGGGGGTTAAAGGTAAAATTCCCGAGTATAGTTTTGAGGTTGAATAATCTAAATAATCATAATTTTTTAAGAACCCTTGTTTTCGTGGTGTCAATCACTTTTTTTGAATTACCCGGAAAGATTAAATTAGTGCTGGAATAACTATCGCCAAAAGTAATAGCAGCAGCATAAACTTGTTGAATTGCATCTACAACCTGTCCTTCAGTTAACTCTTTTAATGGATGAGTATATACAGACCAAATGATTTCATCACTTAATGCATATTTAACATCTAAAACCGAATGAAAATTTGCCACTAGTGCATTTAATAATTGGTCTTCAGTAAGTTTCTGTCGTTCAATGATAGGTGATATGATTCGCATTCTGTTAGCATTTTCATCAAAAATGCAAATCAATAAACCATTGTTTACTTTAAACTGAATTTGATTGCCGCTGATTGATAAAGTATCGGATTCTTGCTCAATAAGTGAAATTAAATTCTCTGGAGTCATTTGTTGGCCAGAAATTATAGTAGTTAAAAAGAACGAAATAATCCATAAACCTTTTAGCATTCATTGTATTTTCCATTTAAGTCGTCTAATTAATAAAAAAATTTCAAAAACTTATCTCAGTATTTTTATCTAAAATTTTGATGGTTCTCATATTGAGTATATTTCCTAAGTGTTATTAATATTTTTTAAGAGTTTTTACTGTTTCAACAAACAAGAACAATTGTTTATTAAATTAAGTTTTATCTAACCTTCATAATAGTAATAGAAAATTTGACGTTCATTTTACTGCTAAAACGTTACATCACTATACTGTATTGTTTTTTCAAAGACTTATTTTTTTGATTTTCCGAAGTACTTACCTAAGAGTAAATCACCGGTCTATTAGTTAAAAATTAGAAATAATCGTTGAACGGTTACCCCTTTATTAAAATACTTAAGAATGGGTATTGATATTCTAAAGTTAGAGTCTTATTTTTAACGATATGCTTACATAAGCTAGTAGTTCCCTCCCCTAAGACTTATTTCTTTTTAAATAATAAGTCCATATTATTTTTTATTGAAACCATTTTACAAACCAACCTTTATGAAAAGAACTACTTTTTTTGCAGTTTTATTAAGTCTTTTTGTTTGCAATCAAATTTTGTATTCTCAAGATGTAATTCCACCAAGTTTAGTTAGTTTAACTCCGAACAATAACACGATTGATGTGCCCTTAGCATCAGATGTGATTTTAACTTTTGATGAAGTTGTGCAACTTGGGAACAGCCCAAACCCCTCTCTTTTTCTAAGAAATGAAACGAACAATAGGGTTGAGGTTAATAGATTCTTGGCCAATATTACCATAGCCGGAAATATTGTGACTATAAATCCTGATAGAAATTTATATCCTAACAAAGAATATACTTTTTTCTTTTCTGCAGGTTTCTTTGAAGATTTAAGTGGTAATCCTGTTAATGAATATGATGGACCTAATGAACCATTCTCATTTTTTACAGTGACTACAACCGATGTTACCGAACCATCTTTGGTTTCAATAGTTCCAGAAGATAATAGTATTGACGTTCCTGTCGATACCAATATTTCTTTGACTTTTAACGAAAATATAAGTATTCAGCAAGACCCAGGTTTTTTTCGATTATTTAGACTGGAGGGCACAGGCACACCAACGCCACAAGATGTAATAAGTCTTGAGGACCTCGGTCCAAATAGCGCAGGTGTCATAATAAATAATAATTCGGTCGAGCTAAGTTTTAATACTGATTTACAGCCCAATACAAGGTATTTGATACAGGTAGTGGGTCGTGAAACATTATTTCAAGATGATGCAGGCAATCCATGGGGTGCTGAAGAAGCGGCTTTTGAATCGCCAGATTTAGCCAATTTAGGCTATATTTTTACCACAGCTGATGGAATTGCAGATATTCCAACAACTGCGATTTTCAATCCCATATCTACCAGTACAAGCGTACCAGCTGATCAAGTTTTTACTGTTCAGTTTAATGAAATATTGCAAATTACCGATGATAATCTTTCGGTAAGTTTGTTAGAGCCAAGTTCATTTGGTGGTGCCGCTTTTTATGAAAGTATGAGTATTGCGAACGGGGGATTAAGTCTTTCTGATGATGGGGTGGTTTCTACATTAATTATTACCCCATCACAGCCTATGCCTTTCAACAAATCATTGACCATATCCATACCTACTGGTTTACTTGAAGATTTGAGTGGAAATGCTTGGCAAGGTACCGAGGCCAATAATGGCTTGGAATGGCAATTTTCGACCGAATTTGGAGATACTTCGTGTGTTTCGGGTGATTTAGATTTAGAAATAACATTTGACAATTTTGCTGAAGAAACTTCTTGGGAAATAATTAATGGTGATGGCAGTGCAATTGTTGATTCAGCTTCATACACAAATAATGAATCTAATACAACAATTACAGATCAAATTACTGGTCTTGCTGATGGGTTGTATACATTTCGTTTTTTAGATGTTTTTGGTGATGGTATTTGTTGTAGTCAGGGTTTTGGTAATTTTAAGGTTTCAAAAAATGATATTGTCTTATTTGAAGGTGGTCAATTTTTAACTCAGCAATCATTCATTATTTGTATTAATAGCAATGTGGATAGCGAAATACCGGTGATTACAAGTTGTGCCTCTGATACAACTGTAGATGCTGGAGCATCATGCTCTTCTTCTGTTTCGGTGGGGCTTCCAACGGCAACTGATAATGTATCAACAAATTTCACTTTTGAAGGCATCCGGGCAGATGGGTTTGAGTTAACCGACCCCTATTTTGTAGGTACAACTGCCATAACGTGGACAGCGACTGATGAAGCCGGTAATGTTTCGGAATCATGTAATCAAATAATAACCGTAAATGGTGCTGGGGATTGTTGGTTCGATATTGGACCCGAATTAAGTGGAACATCTGAATCTAGCTTAGGCTCTGGAGTTTCTATTAATGGCGATGGTAATATTATTGCCTATATGGTGCCTAATGCCAACGGAAATGGTAGTGATGGTAACGCAATAGTACTTGAGAATACAAATGGAATATGGAATCAGCTAGGCACCCCTATTCCAGCTGGTTTTGGTTTTGGTAGAGGCTTTAGTGGAATCGATTTAAATGATTCTGGTAATAGGGTATCGGTTAGTAAACAATCAGGTAATGTTCAGGTTTATGAGTTTAATAATGGAGTTTGGTCCGCCTTAGGTGTGGAGATTCCTGCAGCCGGTCAACCCTTTATTCAAAAAGTAGATTTTGATGCTAGTGGTGATAGACTTGCCGTTGGTTATGCAGGAGAAAATGAAAGCAGAGGTCGTGTTGTTGTTTATGAACTTCAATCAGGTTCATGGTTAGAAATAGGTGGTATTTTGAATGGAGATACCTCCGGTGATTCTTTTGGACGAGATGTTTCTTTAAGTGCAGATGGAACAATTTTGGCTGTAGGAGCTTATCAAATTGGTTTTAATAGTATCCCTCAAGACCTAGGATATGTAAGAACTTTTCAATTAGAGAATGGGGTTTGGACCCAAATCGGCGAAGACATCAACGGAGAGAATCAATCTGATTTTTTTGGGGTTAGCTGTTCTTTAAATGCCCAGGGTAATCGTTTGATTATTGGTGCAAATGCTGCTGGTTATGCCAAAGTCTATGGGTTTAATAACGGTATTTGGAGTCAACTAGGTAGCAATCTTGTAAATAATACTAACGAACAAGCAGGTTATCATGTAGATATTAACGAAGTTGGAGATATAGTTCTAGTCGGGAACTTTTCACAGCCCGCACGAATTTTTCAATGGAATGGGGCTACGTGGAATTTATTGGGGCAACCTATCTATGCCGAAGTTGGTCAAGACGTTGCTATAAATAAGAATGGAAATACTGTAGTATTAGGGGCGCCAGAAGCCAATGGCTTAAAAGGCAAAGTATCGATTTTTGAATACAGTGGTGTTTTAGATTCAGAAGCTCCAGTAATCACATGTTCAGATAATATTGAAGTAGTCATTGGTAATACTGATACCACGGCGAATGTGGTTTTAACTAATCCAACAGCAACCGATAATATTTCAACATCTTTTACCTTTCAAGGAGTGCGTTCTGATGCTTTAGCATTAACCGACCCCTATCCCCTTGGCGTCACAACCATTACTTGGACAGCTACCGATCAAGCAGGTAATGTCTCAACGTCTTGTGATCAAACTGTTTCCGTTTTCGAAGCAGAATCAGAAGCTGAGGTTGTAGACGGAGAACTCGATGTTAAAGATTGTACCAACGATACAGATGACACTTATGACATTGCTGTAGAAGACGGGTTCTTGATTCTTTCCAATAATGCTCCTATCATTGTTAGTGGTGATGGTGTTGAGCAAAGGGATGCCAATACGGTTGCTATTCCCCTAGATGGCCTTACAACTGTGACCATTAATGGGGGTAATGGTAGCGATACGCTTACCTTACCTGCTGGGCTGGATTTAAACACCTTGGGAATTGACTTGGTAACTGATAATATTGACATCTTGCTAAGTGGCACAGGTACCTTGAATTTGGCCAATTTAAGTGTTAATAATGGAAATTTTGAAACAAACGCAGATGTTACGGTCAATGTAGGGGTGGAGGCCAATTTTTTTGCCGATGCTACACTTAGTGGTAATGGTACCATTAGTGGGGTAGTAAACATGAATGTAGATTCTAATCTCTTCCCCGGTACCAGCCCGGGTATTTTGAATACTGGAGATTTGACCTTAGACAATAGCAACAACAATTTTGAGGTCAATGGTTTAACACCTGGTACCGAACATGATCAAGTCGTGGTGACTGGCTCAGTGACCATAGTTGCTGGTACAAGCTTGAATTTATTAGGCGGCTATGCCAACGGTGACGGAGACGAAATTATTTTAATTACCAATGATGGCACAGATGCTATCACAGGCACCTTTAATGGCCTCGCAGAAGGTGAAGAAGTAGTTTTTGGTGACTTTACGGGTACCATAAGTTATGTGGGGGGTGATGGTAATGATTTGGTGTTGAACGGCACTGTGCCAGCTGTTGAATTGCCCTTTATCACAGAATGGATTACTCGCGGGACCAACGATGAGATTGTGATACCTACGAACCCTATTTATACCTATGATTATACTGTTGATTGGGGTGACGGCACGATAGAGAACAATGTTACGGGCGATGGTGTACATACCTATGCCGCTGCTGGGACCTATCAGGTCAAGGTCAGTGGGGCCTTTCCTGCAATTTACTTCAACAATGATAGGGGTTCGAATATAGAGAAGATATTGGGTGTTGCTCAGTGGGGTACTATTTCATGGTCCAGTATGGAGAATGCGTTTGCCGGTGTTGAGCGTTTGACCGTTGATACGCCCGATGTGCCGGACTTATCTAATGTGACCTCGCTTTCTGGGATGTTTTCAGATATCAAGTTTAGTTTGCTTTTCCGAGTTTCCTTGAACGGTTGGGACGTTAGCAATGTTACCGATATGAGCCGTATTTTCAAGGGTACTGGTGGCACCGTGAACGTAGAGGTTTCCAGTTGGGATGTTTCCAATGTCACGGATATGTCAGAAATGTTTTCTGATACGGGCAGTTTTAATGATGACCTTAGCGGTTGGGATGTATCAAGTGTGACCAATATGAGCGGTATGTTCAATGGAGCGGATTCATTTGATGCGGACATTTCCGGTTGGGACGTTTCCAAGGTAACGGATATGGGTGATATGTTCAGGGGTGCGAGAAGTTTCAATGTTGATATTTCAGGTTGGGATGTTAGCAATGTTACCGATATGGGTGGCATGTTCTTTTCAGCTGCGGATTTCAACGTAGATATCAGTGTTTGGGATGTTTCCAAGGTCACCGATATGTCGTTTATGTTCGTAAGTGCCTCTGATTTTAACCAAGATATTGGTGTTTGGGCAACTACATCGTTGACCGATGCCTCACGCATGTTCTCGAGTGCCAACTCGTTTGACCAGAATTTGGGTGGTTGGGACGTATCTAAAGTTACAGATGCGCAAGGTATGTTCGAGGGCATAGCGCTTTCGACGGCTAATTATGATGCTTTGTTGACGGGCTGGTCGCAACAGATGTTGCAGAACGGAGTGATTTTTGGCGGGGGCGATAGCGTTTTTTGTACTGCAGCTATAGATAAACAATCAATCATTGATATCTATGCTTGGGTCATTAGTGATGGTGGAAGTTGTGTTGTAGATTCGGATTCTTTTATCACAGAATGGATTACTCGCGGGACCAACGATGAGATTGTGATACCTACGAACCCTATTTATACCTATGATTATACTGTTGATTGGGGTGACGGCACGATAGAGAACAATGTTACGGGCGATGGTGTACATACCTATGCCGCTGCTGGGACCTATCAGGTCAAGGTCAGTGGGGCCTTTCCTGCAATTTACTTCAACAATGATAGGGGTTCGAATATAGAGAAGATATTGGGTGTTGCTCAGTGGGGTACTATTTCATGGTCCAGTATGGAGAATGCGTTTGCCGGTGTTGAGCGTTTGACCGTTGATACGCCCGATGTGCCGGACTTATCTAATGTGACCTCGCTTTCTGGGATGTTTTCAGATATCAAGTTTAGTTTGCTTTTCCGAGTTTCCTTGAACGGTTGGGACGTTAGCAATGTTACCGATATGAGCCGTATTTTCAAGGGTACTGGTGGCACCGTGAACGTAGAGGTTTCCAGTTGGGATGTTTCCAATGTCACGGATATGTCAGAAATGTTTTCTGATACGGGCAGTTTTAATGATGACCTTAGCGGTTGGGATGTATCAAGTGTGACCAATATGAGCGGTATGTTCAATGGAGCGGATTCATTTGATGCGGACATTTCCGGTTGGGACGTTTCCAAGGTAACGGATATGGGTGATATGTTCAGGGGTGCGAGAAGTTTCAATGTTGATATTTCAGGTTGGGATGTTAGCAATGTTACCGATATGGGTGGCATGTTCTTTTCAGCTGCGGATTTCAACGTAGATATCAGTGTTTGGGATGTTTCCAAGGTCACCGATATGTCGTTTATGTTCGTAAGTGCCTCTGATTTTAACCAAGATATTGGTGTTTGGGCAACTACATCGTTGACCGATGCCTCACGCATGTTCTCGAGTGCCAACTCGTTTGACCAGAATTTGGGTGGTTGGGACGTATCTAAAGTTACAGATGCGCAAGGTATGTTCGAGGGCATAGCGCTTTCGACGGCTAATTATGATGCTTTGTTGACGGGCTGGTCGCAACAGATGTTGCAGAACGGAGTGATTTTTGGCGGGGGCGATAGCGTTTTTTGTACTGCAGCTATAGATAAACAATCAATCATTGATATCTATGCTTGGGTCATTAGTGATGGTGGAAGTTGTGTTGTAGATTCGGATTCTTTTATCACAGAATGGATTACTCGCGGGACCAACGATGAGATTGTGATACCTACGAACCCTATTTATACCTATGATTATACTGTTGATTGGGGTGACGGCACGATAGAGAACAATGTTACGGGCGATGGTGTACATACCTATGCCGCTGCTGGGACCTATCAGGTCAAGGTCAGTGGGGCCTTTCCTGCAATTTACTTCAACAATGATAGGGGTTCGAATATAGAGAAGATATTGGGTGTTGCTCAGTGGGGTACTATTTCATGGTCCAGTATGGAGAATGCGTTTGCCGGTGTTGAGCGTTTGACCGTTGATACGCCCGATGTGCCGGACTTATCTAATGTGACCTCGCTTTCTGGGATGTTTTCAGATATCAAGTTTAGTTTGCTTTTCCGAGTTTCCTTGAACGGTTGGGACGTTAGCAATGTTACCGATATGAGCCGTATTTTCAAGGGTACTGGTGGCACCGTGAACGTAGAGGTTTCCAGTTGGGATGTTTCCAATGTCACGGATATGTCAGAAATGTTTTCTGATACGGGCAGTTTTAATGATGACCTTAGCGGTTGGGATGTATCAAGTGTGACCAATATGAGCGGTATGTTCAATGGAGCGGATTCATTTGATGCGGACATTTCCGGTTGGGACGTTTCCAAGGTAACGGATATGGGTGATATGTTCAGGGGTGCGAGAAGTTTCAATGTTGATATTTCAGGTTGGGATGTTAGCAATGTTACCGATATGGGTGGCATGTTCTTTTCAGCTGCGGATTTCAACGTAGATATCAGTGTTTGGGATGTTTCCAAGGTCACCGATATGTCGTTTATGTTCGTAAGTGCCTCTGATTTTAACCAAGATATTGGTGTTTGGGCAACTACATCGTTGACCGATGCCTCACGCATGTTCTCGAGTGCCAACTCGTTTGACCAGAATTTGGGTGGTTGGGACGTATCTAAAGTTACAGATGCGCAAGGTATGTTCGAGGGCATAGCGCTTTCGACGGCTAATTATGATGCTTTGTTGACGGGCTGGTCGCAACAGATGTTGCAGAACGGAGTGATTTTTGGCGGGGGCGATAGCGTTTTTTGTACTGCAGCTATAGATAAACAATCAATCATTGATATCTATGCTTGGGTCATTAGTGATGGTGGAAGTTGTGTTGTAGATTCGGATTCTTTTATCACAGAATGGATTACTCGCGGGACCAACGATGAGATTGTGATACCTACGAACCCTATTTATACCTATGATTATACTGTTGATTGGGGTGACGGCACGATAGAGAACAATGTTACGGGCGATGGTGTACATACCTATGCCGCTGCTGGGACCTATCAGGTCAAGGTCAGTGGGGCCTTTCCTGCAATTTACTTCAACAATGATAGGGGTTCGAATATAGAGAAGATATTGGGTGTTGCTCAGTGGGGTACTATTTCATGGTCCAGTATGGAGAATGCGTTTGCCGGTGTTGAGCGTTTGACCGTTGATACGCCCGATGTGCCGGACTTATCTAATGTGACCTCGCTTTCTGGGATGTTTTCAGATATCAAGTTTAGTTTGCTTTTCCGAGTTTCCTTGAACGGTTGGGACGTTAGCAATGTTACCGATATGAGCCGTATTTTCAAGGGTACTGGTGGCACCGTGAACGTAGAGGTTTCCAGTTGGGATGTTTCCAATGTCACGGATATGTCAGAAATGTTTTCTGATACGGGCAGTTTTAATGATGACCTTAGCGGTTGGGATGTATCAAGTGTGACCAATATGAGCGGTATGTTCAATGGAGCGGATTCATTTGATGCGGACATTTCCGGTTGGGACGTTTCCAAGGTAACGGATATGGGTGATATGTTCAGGGGTGCGAGAAGTTTCAATGTTGATATTTCAGGTTGGGATGTTAGCAATGTTACCGATATGGGTGGCATGTTCTTTTCAGCTGCGGATTTCAACGTAGATATCAGTGTTTGGGATGTTTCCAAGGTCACCGATATGTCGTTTATGTTCGTAAGTGCCTCTGATTTTAACCAAGATATTGGTGTTTGGGCAACTACATCGTTGACCGATGCCTCACGCATGTTCTCGAGTGCCAACTCGTTTGACCAGAATTTGGGTGGTTGGGACGTATCTAAAGTTACAGATGCGCAAGGTATGTTCGAGGGCATAGCGCTTTCGACGGCTAATTATGATGCTTTGTTGACGGGCTGGTCACAGCAGACGCTTCAGAACGGGGTCGTCTTTGGTGGGGGTGAAAGCGAATACTGTGATGGTGTTGATGGTATTCAAATACTTCGCAATGATAATAATTGGATTGTTAGTGACTTTGGTATTTTACCTGAAGGTTCCTTAGATAACAATGGTGTTGCCATTGCAGATAGTTGTGGTACCACAGACGATAGCTTTGCTCTTTCGGCAAGCGCAGGTAATCTAGTAATCAACAATTCAGGTTCAGAGTTAAAAGTATCGGGTGACCAAGTCGCCCAACAGGATGAAAATACAGTGGCCATACCTATTAATGAGGTAACCACCGGCTTGGAGATTGATGGTGGTGAAGGTGACAATAGTATGACCATTGATAGCTCTTTTGATTTGGTGGGTGAAAACAATGGATTGACCCTTTCCAATTTAGACGTGGCCCTTGATGGCAATGATGATTTGGAACTTAATGCTCTTGAGGTCACAGAAGGTGATTTTAACACAAGTGGCGTCATAACAGTTGTGGATACCGAAGCCAACTTTAATACTGGTGCTTCCCTTAGTGGTGACGGCAGTTTGACAGGTGATGTAAATATGAACCCTGGTTCTACACTTAATGCGGGTAATAGTCCAGGAGTTTTGAACACTGGTAATCTGACCTTGGATAACAATAACAATGAATTCGAGGTCAATGGAAGTACCCCTAGCACGGACCATGACCAAGTGATGGTGACGGGTACAGTAACTATTATCCCGGGCACGACTTTAAATCTCCTAGGGGGGTATCTCAATGGCAATGGAGACCAAATTATTTTAATCGCGAACGATGGCACAGATGCGATTAACGGAACTTTTGATGGTTTGGCTGAAGGTGATGAAGTTGTATTTGGTGATTTTATAGGTTCCATTAGCTACGTTAGTGGAGATGGAAATGATTTGGTATTAAATGGTGTTCAAGGTTTAATACCTGGCGCTTTTGTAACTACCTGGCAAACCACCACGGCCAATGAAAGTATTACTATACCAACTACAGGCAGTGGCTACAATTATTCGGTAGATTGGGGCGATGGAAATATTGATGCAAACCAAACAGGCGACACAACGCATTCTTATGCTACGGCAGGAACGCATACGGTTTCTATAACAGGCGATTTCCCAAGGATTTATTTCAACAATGCTGGCGATAAAGATAAAATTTTAACGGTAAATCAATGGGGTGAGATTGAGTGGGTAAATATGCAATTGGCTTTTTATGGATGCTCTAACCTTGACGTAAAGGCAAATGACGTTCCTGATTTTTCAGGCGTAATAAGCTTGGCAAACATGTTTTTAAATTGTACGGCTCTGGTTGGTACGGGAGACTTTAATAACTGGAATACAAGCAACATTGAAAATTTCAATGGTATGTTTTTCGGCGCTTCACTTTTTAACCAAGTTATCGAAGATTGGGACACATCTGCAGCAAAGGAAATGTTTGGTATGTTTCAAAATGCAATAGCCTTTAATCAAGAGTTAAATACTTGGAACGTATCCAATGTTTCAAATATGAACAGTATGTTTAGTAGGGCAAGTTCGTTTAATGGAAATATTAGTGATTGGGATACGTCTAGTTTAGAAAGTACAATTAGAATGTTCTTTGGTGCAAGAGAATTTAACCAAGACATTAGCTCTTGGGATTTAAGTAAGGTTGTGAACATGGAATTAATGTTCAATGATGCACTGAAGTTTAATCAGGATGTTGGAGATTGGGATGTAAGCTCTGTTGAAAATATGTTTGGTATGTTCTGGAATGCGCAAGCATTTAATCAAGACTTGAGCCAGTGGGATATAAGCAGTATTATACAAAATAGTTCTTTTGATGGAATGGCGTTTATGTTTAGTCAAACCCAATTATCCTTACAGAACTATGATAATACACTTAGTGGATGGGCCACTTTCAGTGTCGGAAATGGGGAAACACAAATACCACTAAACATTACGTTTGATGGTGGCAGTAGCCAGTATTGTTTAAGTGAAACAGCACGACAAAATCTTATTGACAATTTTGGTTGGACCATTACGGATGGGGGCTTAAATTGCCCAATAGATTTTACAGATGCTTTTATTACAACATGGAAAACTGATAACGTAGACTCTCCAATTAGTACCGGTCCAAATCAATTAGAAATACAATTTAATGGCACTCCATTTGATGTAGATTGGGGAGATGGCACAATTGAAACAATCATTTCTGGTGTCGCTGAACATACTTATGCCTTGCCTGGCACTTACATGGTAAAAGTAAAAGGAACTTTAAATGAAATTGACTTTTCTAAAGACAAAGAGAAATTGCTTGAAATTAACCAATGGGGTAGTGAAAAATGGAAATTTATGAGAAGAACCTTTCGAGGATGTATAAACCTTGATGTAACAGCGGAAGATGTTCCTGATTTCTCTGAATTACAAGATTTCGACTTAGATGGACTTTTTGAGAACTGTGAATCTTTGATAGGTAATGAAAGTTTTAATAATTGGGATGTCTCCTCAATTGATTTTATGAGCAATATGTTCAGAGGAGCAATATTATTTAACCAAGACCTGAATAATTGGGATGTATCAAATGTATCTTCGATGGATGGAATGTTTAGAAATGCAACCGCCTTCAACGGGAACATTTCAAATTGGGAGCCTTCCAAAGTTGTTGTTATGGCTGATATGTTCTCAAATGCATCTAGTTTTAATGGTGATTTAAATGGTTGGGATGTTAATGAGGCAGAAGACATGTCTAATATGTTTCGTTTAGCTTCTTCTTTTAATCAAAACATAGGTGATTGGAATATTTCAAATTTAGTAAGGGCAAATAATATGTTTACCAATGTAGAGCTTTCAATAGAAAACTATGATGCCTTATTAAGCGGTTGGTCAACTTTAGATATTGGAGAAACCACTGTGCCAAATAATATAAATTTCTCTGGCGGCAACAGCCAATATTGCGATGGTGAACCCGGCAGAACAATTTTGGAAGGTTTGGGTTGGACCATTACCGATGGTGGTGAATTCTGTAACGATATACCACCAACAATTACCTGTCCAGAGGCTATTGAAGTAAACCAAGATTCTGGAGTCTGTGAGGCAATAGTAATCTTATTAGACCCAACGGCAACTGATGATGTTTCGTTACCAGAGAATATTATTTTTGAAGGTACCCGTTCTGATGGGCTACTTCTCTCAGATGCCTTCCCTGTTGGAGAAACCACCATTTCATGGACAGCAACGGATGAAGTAGGCAATATCTCAGAACCTTGTGAGCAAGTGATTACCGTCATCGATAACGTACCGCCCACCATTAGCTGTCCAGAAACCATTGAAGTGACCATCAATTCGGGTACCGAGGTCAATGTAGACCTCATTTTACCTACAGGGTTTGATCTGTGCTCGGGCATCGATGGTACCACGGCAGTGGGTACATTTGGATCCGACCGTAGTGATGGTAGGCCCATAACCGATTCTTTCCCTATTGGGGAGACCATAATTACATGGACAGCGGCAGATGAGGCCGTGCCCAATCTCAATAGTTCCGAGCCTTGCCAGCAAATTGTACGGGTTGTTTTGGAGGATGTTATGGCTCCAGAGATTACCTGTCCGGATGATGTTACCATGGCAAACGATGTAGGCCTTTGTGCTGCTAGTTTTCCCATTATTCCTGCAACGGCAACCGATAATATATCGGCACCAGAGAATATCACAATTACTGGAGTACGCGGTGATAGTGAAGTATTATTACTTACAGACCCGTTCCCCGTAGGTGAAACTACCATAACCTGGACAGCGACTGATGAAACAGGTAAAGCATCAAGTTGTGAGCAGTTAATAACGATAAATGATACCGAACCTCCCACGGCAGTTTGCCAGGACATTACGGTTCAGCTAGATGCTTCGGGCAATGCCAGCATTACTGCGGCTGATATCGATGGGGGTTCAACCGATAATTGTGGAATCGCCAGTTTAGCGGTAGGCCCAAGCTCTTTTTCGACCTCCAATGTAGGAGTAAATACTGTAACATTAACAGTCACAGATACTTCAGGTAATTCAGCAACCTGCACGGCAAATGTAACGGTTGAAGATAATGTTGCGCCAAACGCAGTTTGTCAATCAATTACTGTTCAATTGGATGGAAATGGTAGTGCAAGTATTTCTGCCTCTGATGTCGATGGCGGTTCTACGGATGCTGCTGGAATTACCTCTATATCGGTATCTCCAAGTACTTTTAGTTGTTCAGACATAGGGGCCAATACGGTAACGTTAACGGTAACAGATGTCAATTCAAATTTTAGCACCTGCACGGCGACAGTAACCGTTGAAGACAATATAGCACCAACGATTACTTGCCCATCCAATATTATGCGAACAAGCAGTACGGCTTTGGGTCTTACCGTTGTTGATATTGGCACCCCTATAACTGACGATAATTGTGGTGTAGCGAGTGTAGTTGGTACGAGGTCTGACAATAATAGTACCGATTTGTTTTCTGATCCGTACCAACAGGGAACTACAACAATTACATATGTAGTTACCGATGACAACGGTCTTAAAAATACCTGTATACAGACGATAACAATTTCATCACCTTCGACCACATCGGTTCCTGGTGTTGTTGGGCTGCCACAGGCTACGGCGGAATCGAACATCATTGCGGCGAATTTAACAGTTGGCACAATTACAACAGCCAATGATGCTCTAGTACCATCTGGCAATATAATCAGTCAAAACCCTTCAGGGGGGGCATCGGCTTTTGAAAGTTCTCCAGTGGATTTGATAGTTTCTTTGGGCCCGCTTTGCGCGGTTTCTATTGAAACACAACCGGAGGATGTTTCTAAGTGCCAATTTGATAGCACGGCCACGCCCATTTCTGTATTGGCCTCTGGTAATGGTACCCTAAGTTATTTTTGGGAAGCATTGCTGCCAGGCAGCTCTTCATGGGCAGAAGTTGTTCCAAGTGCTAATGGTTCTCCACAATTAACATTTAATGCTGTAGACATTTTAGCAAGTGGAACACAATATCGTGTTGTTGTTACATCAGACAACGGCACCCCAGGTGATGATACCGACGATTGTTCGGTGACCAGTGATGCTGCGACCTTAACGGTGAATCCAATGCCGACAGTGAGCTTTACGGCCTTGGCCGACCTTTGCATCGATTCTGGTGTACAGACGGGATTGGGCGGAGCAACTCCTACCGGTGGTGTATATTCAGGCCCAGGGGTAACCGATGATGGCAACGGAATGACTTATAGTTTTTACCCAGCGGTAGCAGGTGTTGGCGTACATACTATTACCTATGATTTTATTAATTCCAATGGCTGCCTCGGTTCGGCAAGTGATGATGTTGAAGTTTTTGCATTGCCCGTGGTCATTTTTACAGCCCCTGCAGATTTGCAGGTAGATGCCGGTGTACAATCTGGTCTTGGAGGCGGCACCCCAACGGGTGGTGTCTATAGCGGCCCAGGCGTCACAGATGACGGCAACGGCATGACCTATAGTTTTGACCCAGCTGTCGCAGGTGTGGGCACACATACAATTACCTATACCTATACCAATGGTAATGGTTGTTCAGATTCAGCAAGTGATGATGTCCAAATTTTGCCAGTGCAACCAGAAATATCCATTGGAGACGTTTCTCAGCTCGAAGGTACGGGTGGTACGACCAACATGAATTTTATGGTAAGTTTGAGCGCAGCCACCACACAGACGATTACGGTGGATTATTCCACTATTGATGACACGGCTGTTGCTCCAGAAGATTATACGGCAGTTTCAACAACAATATTGACATTTAGTCCTGGTGAAATAAATAAAACAATCACTGTCGACATCAATCCAGATTCAGATTTTGAGCTTGATGAAATGTTTACGATAGTTTTGGAAGACCCGGTCAATGCTACCATTGCTGTTAATGAAGGTACAGGAACAATTGAGAATGATGATGTTGAGGGCTGTTCGGCCCCATCGAATGTTGCTTTGAACAAGCCTTCGAGCCAATCGAGCACGTATGGCAACGGTATTGCAAGTTTTGCCAATGATGGCAACCTATCGGGCAGTAGCCCTTGGGATGCCGATCTTCAACATACCTCTGATGATACGACCGGCCCCTGGTGGGAGGTTGACCTTGGCTCTGACCATGATCTCGAAGAAGTGGTGATCTATAACCGTACCAATGGTTTCCAAGACCGTTTAAGTGATTTTTACGTGTTTGTGTCGGATGCACCCTTCAGTTCAAGTGCTACGGCGTCGGACCTTGTTGGTGATGCAAGTGTTTGGAACTATTATTTTGAGGGCTCTGCTGGAGCATTGGAGACGATACCATCGGATATCAATGGTCGCTATGTAAGGATACAGTTGGGTGCCCAGGGCTTTTTACACATGGCAGAACTAGAGGTAATGGGTTGCCCAAGCGGCCCAGATGTCTGTGATGGCGCTGAACCTGTCATGATTACCGCTGCCGGTCCATTTTTGGACAGTGGAGCCCCAGAACAGTTGGTCGCAAGCCCAGCAGGCGGTACCTGGTCGGGTCAGATAAGTGCAACGGGCCTCTTTGACCCATCGATAGGTGCGGGTGACTATATCATCACCTACAGTTATACCAATGGTGATGGTTGTACCCAGAGCGATACAGTAACGATAAACGTAATGCCCGATTCAGACGAACCTGAGCCTTGTGAAGGAACAGATAACGTTGCTTTGAACAAACCTGCGAGCCAGTCGAGCACGTATGGCAATGGAGAGGCTTTCTATGCCAATGATGGTAATCTGGAGGGCGGTTCGCCCTGGAGTGCCGACCTACAGCATACGGTAAGCGGAGAGGCACAGCCCTGGTGGGAAGTAGATTTGGGCTCTGCACATGAACTGACCGAGGTCAAGATATACAATAGGACCAATAGGTTACAGTCACGATTGAACAATTTCTACATATTTGTTTCCGATAGCCCATTCAGCGGTTCGCTGTTGGACCAATTGGGAGACCCCAATATTGAAAGTATCTTCTTTGAGGGCGAGGCCGGTCTTGTGGAGAGTTTTTCAACGATGGCTAGTGGTCGATATGTACGGGTTCAGTTACAGGGTAGCGGTACCCTTCACATGGCCGAGGTAGAGGTTTATGGCTGCCCAACGGACCCATCAATCTGTGATGGTTCGTTACCGGTAACAATAACCCCGGCAGGACCATTTTTGGATACCGAAGGGGAACAGCAATTGACTGCAAACCCAGAGGGTGGAACATGGTCGGGAGCCGTTAGTTCCAGTGGATTGTTCGATCCATCTGCATTGGGTGCAGGCAGTTATGAGGTGGGTTATACGTTCACCAATGAAAATGGCTGTACCAAGAGCGATACGGTTACAATAGTAGTGAACGAAGAGGGCGGTACGGCTCCCTGCACGGAGGCCTACAACCTTGCCTTGGATGGCACAGCAAGCCATTCAAGTACGTATGGCAACGGTGAGGCCTTTTATGCGAACGATGGCAACCAGAGCGGTTCATCGCCATGGAGTGCGGACCTGCAGCATACCCTTGATGAGGACAGCCAACCTTGGTGGCAAGTTGATCTGGGAGAAATGGCAACAATTGAACGCGTTGTGATTTACAATAGAACGGACAAGCTTCAATCAAGGCTGAACAACTTCTACGTGCTGTACTCCGATAGCCCATTTGGCACACAGAGCTTGGATGAACTGTTGGCCGATACGGCTATAGGCCGCGAATTCTTCTCAGGAGCTGCGGGCCTTGAAGAAGAGTTCACGGTTGATGTTATGGCAAGGTATGTACGTGTACAGAAGACAGGTTCCGGTCCATTGCACATGGCCGAGGTTGAGGTCTACGGATGTCCGTTTGCCGCACCACCATTACAAGCGAACCTGAACACGTTCAATGTATGGCCAAACCCTGCGAGCGAAGATGCGAAGGCAAGCTTTGAGAACCCAACAAACGTACTGTCGTTAATGATCTATGACATGCAGGGCAGGATAGTGAAGGTCTATGAGCCCAGCGAATTAAACGCCGGAATGGTGATGGATTTAAATGTGAACACATTGGCCCCTGGGTTATATATCATCAGAACGGAAGATGAAAGGGGCATCCACTTTGAGAAACAGCTTGTGATTAAACGATAATAATAAATTTAAGACTCCAAAAAGCCACCCGGTCACTGAGCCCAGTCGAAGTGGGGTGGCTTTTTTTATTGGAAAGATTAATGAAATTCTGTTGGGTAAAAACCATAGTTTTACTATGGTTTTTTTTACGCAAAAACCTCTTACCGTTTATAAAGGCTTTTAAGCGATTATTAAGTACCTGTTTAGTGCTGATTTTTACTTTTATTGGCTTATAGAATACCAAACTAAACACCGCTATGAAAAAACGATTACTCTTCGTTGCACTTGCCTTCTCCTTAATAATCCAAGCACAAACCAATTCAAACCAGAGAGGAAGTAAGACCATGACGGTTACTTATTTGGGTACCTCTCCCAAACTGACTGAAATTAAACCCATAAGCAGCTTTCCAGAGAAAGCCCGTTTTGAAGATGGTGTATATGTTGTGCCAAATAAATTATCCAAGTCTGGGGTTATTGATCGTATTGAGAATCCAATTTCAGACCCGGTAATACAAAACTCTAATGCCCCGTTGTTTAATGGTGCAGCTGTTAAAGTTGGTTTTGATGGTGGCAGTAATCAAGATAACGCAATAGTAAACGGAATTCAAGTTGCACCGCCGGACACACAAGGGGATGTAGGTCCTAACCATTACATTCAAATGACCAACAGCGTGACTACTATTTTTGATAAAAGTGGTAACACAGTTTTTGGTCCATCACCAAACAGCGTTTTTTTTCAGAATCTAGATCCAAGATTGGCTGGTACCAATGATGGCGACCCTGTGGTCGTTTATGATCAATTTGAAGATAGATGGATAGTTAGCCAATTCGCTATTAGTGCTGGTGCTCCATATTTTATGTTGGTAGCAGTATCTCAAACTGGAGATCCGCTGGGGGCTTATAATCAATATGCTATTGACTATGGAAATGATTTTCCTGATTACCCAAAGTTGGGGGTTTGGAATGATGCCTTGTTCATAACCACTCGTGATTTCGAGAATGGTAGCTCTTTTGCAGGTTTTTCAATAGTTGCTATCGATAAGTTTGATATGTATAGCGGAATTGAAACAAATGCACAACGTTTTGAAATTGATAACCCTGATTTTGATGGTATTTTGCCGGCAGATGCTGATGGTAATATTCCTCCACCGGCGGGCGAGCCTCACTACAGTTTATATCTTTCTGCATCGGGTAATCTTTTAAATCTCGTTACTACGGCAATTGATTTTGACACTCCGGAAAACTCAACCTTGATTTTTAGTACCATTCCTGTGGCTGCTTACTCATTTTTTCAATCTCAAGTATCACAGCCTAATGGCCAAACACTAGATGCATTGCCTTTCTTTTTGATGTATCGTTTGCAGTATATGAATTTTGGAACACATGCAAGTATGCTGACCAACCATACGGTACAACAAGAATCTGGGGGGACTTTTGGGATTAGATGGTATGAGTTTAGAAAAACAGCTACGCCTTGGTCAGTTTATCAACAAGGAACTTATTTGCCTGATGATAATTTAAATAGATGGATGGGTAGTATTGCGATGAATGGTGAGGGGGATATTGCTTTAGGTTATTCCGTCGCAGGTAGCACTTTGAATCCTTCGATACGTTTTGTAGGGCAAACTTCAGATCAGAGTGGTACTGGGTCGTTGAATGTTGCTGAAACCAGCATTTTAGAAGGTACACTTTCAAGCAGAGGAACCAATAGATGGGGAGACTATGCAATGATGAGCATTGATCCGGTTGACGGAGATTTTTGGTTTACTCAAGAATATGTAAAGAATGATTTATCATTTTCGGGTTGGGGAACTTATATTTCAGAATTTGCTTTTGGCAATCCTCCAATTGCGCTTTGTCAAGATATTGCTATTAGCTTGGATGAAACCGGTATCGCAACAATTACTCCTGATCAAATTGATAATGGCTCCATTGACTTCAACGGTGGTGCGGTTACTTTGTCTTTGGATATAGACACTTTTGATTGTAGTAATCTAGGGGAAAATATGGTTAACCTTATTGTGACAGGATCAGAAGGAATACCGGCAAGTTGCAGTGCTAGAGTAGTTGTATTGGACAATATTGCTCCAATTGCAGTTTGTCAAGACATAGCAATAAGAGTAAATAGTACTGAACCAACTGAAATAACATTTGAACAAGTGGACGGTGGGTCAACGGATAATTGTGGTATCAATAACGCAACTTTCAGTAAATCTACTTTTAGCATTGCAGATATTGGCGAAAATATAATTGATGTAACAGTATCAGATGCAAATGGTAATACTTCAGTTTGTCAGTCAACCATAACCGTAATTGATGAAGCAGAAATTGGGCCTCCAATTGCAGTTTGCCAAGATTTGGTCATTCAATTGGATTCTTCAGGAAATGCATCTATAACACCCCAACAAGTTGATAATGGTTCTTTGGATGCTATTGGAGGTGCAGTGGACCTAGCTTTGGATACCACTACTTTTAATTGTTCAAATTTAGGGTTAAATACAGTCGCTTTAACTGTTACTGATGCAGGAGGTTTGACAGATATATGCACGGCAACAGTAACGGTTGAAGATAACCTACCGCCTTCTGTCGAATGCCAAAATATAGCGGTTAACTTAGATGCAGAAGGGGTAGCTACCATAACACCTGAAGAATTGATTAGAACAGGTGGTGGAGAGATTCTTGGTTTGTTTCCGTGGGCCAGTTCTAGTCCAAATACACTTTTTACGTTTGAATATGATTCTACTACCGATGATATTTCCATAAAAGACAATCCATTTGGGTCGCTCCCGGGTAATAATATTTCTATTGCCCAAAACCCAGTTGATAATCAAATCTATGTTTTACTTGATGCAGGAGCCGCACAAGCTCAGAATATAGACCGAGCTCTTTATCCCTTTGATATGGCGAGCAGAACAGTAGGCAATAAGATTACAAGTATAGTCTCTGTTGGTGGGCAGACAACACCAAATGCAATGGACTTTGATAGCGATGGAAATTTATATGTAGTTTTTAAGAATGGAGAAGTCAATAAGTTTGATTTGTTGACAGGTACTGCTTCTGCATTTGCTCAAGTTTCTTTGAACAAGGCGATGGGTCTGACGTATGATGATGACCAAAACCGTTTAATTTATGTGGCACAATCTGCAAGTGGGGCAACTACAAATCTTTTCGAGATAGACTTACAAGGTAATGTAAATTTGTTATTTGAATTAATAAGTCCTTGTGGTTCAACAGGTCAAGCAATGGACTATGTGGGTGGGGGTAAACTTTTAGCAAGCGGCACATTCGGGTGTAACCGAATATTTACTATTGATTTAAATAACCAATCCATTGAAACGATTATCAGTCCTTTAGGTATTAACGCACCAGTAGGTAACCTAAAAGATATTTTATTTTTACCTCAAGGAATTGCTGATAATTGTCAGATTGCCGATATTTCTTTGAGTCAATCTAGTTTTACTATTGATGACTTGGGTGAAAATATTGTTACAGTAACGGTTACTGATACTAGTGGAAACTCCGCTAGTTGTGAGGCGATCGTGACTATTACAGAAACTGCACCGTTCGTTACCACGTGGAATACTTCAATTCCTGATGAGTCTGATGATAGAACTATTGTGATACCAACATTTGATGGTGAGGACTATAATTATAGTGTAAACTGGGGTGATGGTCAAATAGAAACCGGTCTTACCGGTGATGCTACACATATTTATGATGTTTCAGGTACTTATCAGGTCAGTATTTCGGGTGATTTTCCTAGAATATATTTTGCCGGAATCGGTGACAATTCAAAAATAGTTTCTGTCGACCAGTGGGGTGAAATTCAATGGACATCAATGGAAGATGCCTTTAACGGCTGTAATAATCTAGATGTAGTCGCTACGGACGTTCCAGATTTATCACAAGTGACAAACCTCAGCAGAATGTTGGCGGGCTGTAATAGCCTTGTCGGGAATACCACCTTCAATGATTGGGATGTAAGTACAATTACTAAGATGAATGCTTTCTTTTCTCAAGCTAACTCATTTACCCAAGACTTGGATAAGTGGAACGTTTCCAATGTGGAGGAAATGTCGGGGATGTTTTTTGTTAATACAGGTTTTAATGGAAACATTGGCACTTGGGATGTCTCTAATGTAAGGGCTATGAATCAAATGTTCCAAAATGCAACTGCATTCAATCAAGATTTAAACAATTGGAATACAGGGAGCGTAACGGATATGCAGTTAATGTTCGCTGATGCTACTGCATTCAATGGAGATATTACAAATTGGAATACCTCTAACGTCTTTTTTACATTCGGAATGTTCGAGAATGCTATAGTCTTTAATCGCGATATAAGTTCTTGGGATGTTTCAAATGTCAGTACTATGTTTTCGATGTTTGAATCTGCTACAAGCTTTGACCAAGACCTAAGTGCTTGGGACATTAGCAGTATTTTTCAGCAAACACCTGAAACGGGTATGGCGTCTATGTTCTTGAATGCCGGCATTTCACAAACAAACTATGACAATACTTTAATAGGTTGGGCCACTTTATCAGATAGTGAAAGTCAAATACCTCTTGATGTTGTTTTTGATGGTGGTAATAGCCAATTTTGTTTGAGTGAGCTGGCCCGTCAGAATTTAATTGACTCTTTTGGCTGGACCATAACAGACGGTGGAATAACGGCAGATTGCGAAAGGCCTTTTGTGACTACTTGGAAAACGGATAATGAAGGTGTTTCAGCGGATAACCAAATAACCATACCAACCTTCCCAGGAGAAACCTATAATTATACAGTAGATTGGGGAGATGGCTCTAATACGGAAAATGTAGTTGGAAATATTACACATACATATGATGAACCAGGAACCTATGTGGTTTCTATATGGGGAGATTTTCCTAGATTCTTCTTTACAGAGGCTGCGGACTTACAGAAAATTAGCAATATCAATCAATGGGGTGATTTGATATGGTCTTCCTTTGATGGAATGTTTGTTAATTGCTCTAATCTGGATATTTCAGCTATTGATATACCTATTTTAACAGAGGTAGAGTCTTTTAGAGCTGCATTTTTTGGTTGTTCAAACTTGATATGGAATCAGACAGTCGGAAATTGGGATATGAGTAATGCTGTAAACCTTTCAGCTATGTTTTCAAATGCTACTGTATTTAATCAAGATATAAATACTTGGAATTTAGAAAACGTAGAAACAATTAATGACATGTTTAACGGGGCTACTTTTTTCAATCAAAGCCTCAGCAATTGGAAGTTTCCCAAAGTGAATTCTTTAAATAGTTTATTTCAAGATGCTTCTTCTTTTAATCAGGATATAAGCGGTTGGGATTTAAGCAATATATCTGATATCGGGGAACTCTTTTTTGGAGCATCTAGTTTTAATCAAGATATAGGAGGGTGGAATGTTGAAAATGTTATATCTATGTTTGGCACTTTTTATGATGCGATTTCTTTCAACCAAGATTTGAATGATTGGAATGTTTCAAAGGTTCGAGACATGAATTATATGTTTAAAGGAGCTAACACATTCAACGGTAAAATTGGAAGTTGGCAGGTTTCCGAATTAGTTGCTTTTGGATGGAGTTTTCAGGGAGCATCTAGTTTTAATCAGGATTTAAGTCAATGGAAGATTACAAATGTTATTGACATGAGGGGTTTGTTCGATGAATCTGGACTTTCAAACGAAAACTATGACGAAACTTTAATAAGTTGGAGCCAATTACCTTCTCTGCAAAACCAAGTGCAATTAGATGCCCCTAATAATGAATATTGTTTATCCGAAGCGGCCAGACGAAACATCATAGACACCTACGGTTGGACCATCAATGATGGTGGAAAGGCCGCAAACTGCATCGAAACGGAATGTACGACCTTCTCCAATATAGCTTTGGGTAAAACTGCAATCCAATCAACAACTTACGGTGATGGTGTGGCTAGCATAGCGATTGATGGTAATACCTTTGGTGATTCTCCTTGGACAGCTGATGCAACCCTACAGCATACTATTAGTGGTGAGTTTCAACCATGGTGGCAAGTAGATTTAGGCGAAACTTCGGCTATAAAAGGCATTACAATTTTTAATAGGACCGATAAGTTACTGGCTAGATTAAACAATTTTTACATACTCATTTCAGAAACGCCCTTTAATGAAACTGCCACCTTATCAGAATTATTGGTAGATGATACCATACTGAACTACTTTTTTGAAGGAGAAGCTGGTTTAGAGGAAAATTTTGATTTTGATGCCAATGGTCGTTATGTTCGTATTCAATTATCAGGCACGGGTACGTTACACATGGCTGAAGTTGAGGTTTTGGGCTGTGCAGTTGAAGCAGTACAAAGACCTTTTGTCACTACTTGGAAGACGGACAATATGGGATTATTAGAGGATAATCAAGTTACCATCCCAACTTTCCCAGGCGAAACGTATAATTACACGGTAGATTGGGGTGATGGTACGACTACGGAAAATGTAACTGGTGATATAACACATACTTATTCTTCTAGTGGTACTTACACGGTGTCTATTAGCGGCGATTTTCCACGTATTTACCTAAGTAGTTCCATCAGCAATGCGCAAAAGCTATTGACGATTGAACAATGGGGTGATATTGTTTGGAGTTCAATGGAAGAGGCTTTTTATGCTAGTGATCCAAATATTACCGCTAGTGATGTTCCTAATTTAACTAACGTAACATCCTTGAAAAGCATGTTTTATGCTTGTCCAGGTTTAAGAAACGAAAACTTATCCATGAATAATTGGGATGTGAGCGGGATTGAAGACATGGCCTCCATGTTTACTCTTAGTGGTATTTCGGGTATTAAAATACCAGACTGGGATGTAGGAAATGTTAAAGATATGAGTAGCATGTTTGTCTTCGGTTCTATAACTTTTGATATTAACCAATGGGATGTTAGTAGTGTTATTGATATGTCTAATATGTTTTTTGATTGTTCGATTGGTCAAAGTTTAGAGAATTGGGATGTTAGTAGTGTTATTGATATGTCTAATATTTTTGGTGACCCCTCGATGACAAACGACGATTATGACAAGACCTTAATCGGTTGGAGCCAATTACCCTCATTACAGAGCGGTGTACAATTGGATGCACCGAGTAAACAATATTGTTTGTCTGAAGAGGCAAGACAAAGTATTATTGATATTTACGGTTGGACCATCAATGATGGCGGTAAGGCAGTTGACTGTGAAGAAACTGAATGTACCTCATTTACAAACATTGCCTTAAACAAGATAGCTACACAATCTTCAACTTATGGCGATGGTGTTGCAAGTATTGCCATTGATGGTAATACTTTCGGCGATTCCCCTTGGACTGCCGATGCGACTTTACAACATACGATTAGTGGGGAGTTCCAGTCATGGTGGCAAGTAGATTTGGGAGAAATATCGACAATTAAAGGACTGAATATCTTCAATAGAACAGATAAGTTGCAAGGTAGATTGAATAATTTCTATATTCTTATTTCGGAGACACCTTTTAGCGAGACGGCCACCTTATCAGAATTATTGACTGATGGTACCATATTTAACTACTTTTTCGAGGGAGAAGCAGGTTTGGAAGAGAATTTTGATTTTGAAACCAATGGTCGTTATGTGCGTGTTCAGTTATCTGGAATAGGCACTTTACATTTGGCAGAGGTTGAGGTGATGGGCTGTGCAGGTGAATTAACACAAAGACCTTTTGTCACCACTTGGAAAACAGATAATCCTGGTGAATCTGAAGACAATCAGATATCCATTCCGACATTTGACGGAGAAACCTATGATTACTTTGTGGATTGGGGTGACGGTACTACATCTGAAAATGTAACAGCTGATATTACACATTCCTATGCTGTGCCAGGAAGCTACACGGTTTCGATTTCAGGTGAGTTTCCGAGGGTTTATTTTAATTATTACGGAGACTCCAACAAATTGTTAAGTGTTGATGAATGGGGTAGTATCAAGTGGTCATCTATGGAAGATGCATTTTCAGGAGCTCGCAACTTGGATGTTATTGCTGAAGATGTACCCGACCTTTCCCAGGTTATCACAACACGTAATATGTTTGCTAATTGTAGAAATTTAAAAGGGACCATAAGTTTTGATAATTGGGATGTTTCAAATATAGAAAATATGGATTCCATGTTCGTGTGGGCACTTTTATTTAATCAACAGCTGAGCGAATGGGATGTTTCCAACGTCGAAAACATGAATTATATGTTCGGTTTTAACCTAGAATTTAATGGAGATATTTCGAACTGGAATACGCCAAATGTCGAGATAATGGCTGGTATGTTTGACACAGCTAATTCTTTCAACCAAGACATAGGTAATTGGAATGTTTCCAAAGTAAAAGACATGTCATTTATGTTTTTATCGTCGGAAACCTTTAATCAAAATATTAGTGGATGGGATGTATCGAACGTGACCAAGATGACTGAAACATTTCAATCGGCTCCTTTGTTTGATCAAGATTTAAGTTCTTGGCGAGTTTCAAATGTAACCGACATGTCAAGAATGTTCCAAAGTTCTGGCTTATCAAATGAAAATTATGACAAGACTTTAATAGGTTGGAGTTTGCTACCATCATTGCAAAATGGAGTTCAGTTGGACGCACCTAGTAATCAGTATTGTTCGTCCCAGGAGGCTCGCCAAAGTATTATCGACAATTACGGTTGGACCATCAATGACGGTGGTAAGGCTATTGGCTGTGAAGAAACTGAATGTACCTCATTTACAAACATTGCTTTAAATAAGATGGCTACACAATCTTCAACTTATGGTGATGGTGTTGCAAGCATAGCAGTTGATGGCAATACTTTTGGTGATTCACCTTGGACAGCTGATGCAACCCTGCAGCATACCATTAGTGGTGAGTTTCAACCATGGTGGCAAGTAGATTTGGGCGAAACTTCAGCCATAAAAGGTATCACTATTTTTAATAGGACGGATAAGTTACAGGCCAGGCTGAACAACTTCTATATTTTAATTTCAGAAACGCCATTTAGTGAAACAGCCACCTTATCAGAATTATTGGTAGATGATAACATATTGAACTACTTTTTTGAGGGGGAAGCAGGTTTAGAAGATAATGTTGATTTTGACACCAACGGTCGTTATGTTCGTATTCAATTATCTGAAACTGGTACCTTACATATGGCTGAAGTTGAGGTTTTGGGCTGTGCAGGTGAAGCGGTTCCAAGGCCTTTTGTTACTACTTGGAAGACGGACAACCCCGGTTTATCAGAGGATAATCAAATTACCATCCCAACTTTCCCAGGCGAAACGTATAACTACATTGTAGATTGGGGTGATGCCACGACCTCTGAAAATGTGACCGGTGATATTACACATACTTACGAAACACCGGGAACTTATACAGTATCGGTTAGTGGTGATTTTCCAAGAATTTACTTTAATGCTGCATTCGATGTATCAATTAATGATAGCGATAAAATTATCGCTGTAAACTCATGGGGAAATAATGAATGGAGTTCAATGCAAGTGGCTTTTTCTGGATGCGAGAATTTAAATGTAATAGCTGATGACGTTCCTAATTTGTCAATAGCCAATAGTACGGCTGCCATGTTTTTGGGCTGCAGCAATTTAGTTGGAAATTTAAAATTTAATGAATGGAATATGTCGAATATAGAGGAAATGCAATCGATGTTTAACAGGGCTATTCTATTTAATCAACCATTAAATAACTGGAATACCGAAAAAGCTCTTAATATTAATGGAATGTTCGCTTACGCAGCCAGTTTTAATCAATCTATTAATTCTTGGAATATTGAAAACGTCGAAAATATAGGGGTAATGTTTGGTTTTGCTTCCTCTTTCAATCAATCATTACAAGATTGGGATACGTCTTCTGTCACCAATATGAATGGTGTTTTCGCTGAAGCAATTACATTTAACCAAAGTTTGGAAAACTGGGATGTTTCCAAGGTGGAAGATATGTCTGGTATACTAGATTTATCTGGCCTTTCAATTGCAAATTACGACGCTACATTAATTGGCTGGAGTCAATTAGGTTCATTGCAAAATGATGTTGTCTTAGGTGCTTTTGAAAAGGAGTACTGTTTATCTGAATTTGCGAGACAAAACATTATTGATAATTTCGGTTGGATTTTTAATGATGGTGGAAAGGCCGTAGATTGTAATCCTGGTGGTTGTTTAAAACCTGGTAACCTTGCTTTTGGCAAACCAACGGAACAATCAACAACTTATGGTAACGGACTTTCGCTTTATGCAGTAGATGGCAATATTGTTGGAGAGTCACCATGGTCAGCTGATTTACAGCACACTATTTCTGGTGAATCTCAGTCTTGGTGGCAAGTTGACTTAGAGGATAATTTTTCAATTGAAAATATGGTGATTTTTAACCGTTCAGATAAGTTACAATCGCGGTTGAATAATTTTTATGTTTTGATATCAGAAACACCATTTTCACCGACCGCTACATTAGATGAACTCTTGACTGATGAAAATATTGAATATATCTTTTTTGAAGGTGCAGCAGGTCTGGAATCAGAAATTGCCTTTGAAACTACAGGTAGGTATGTACGAGTTCAATTATCAGATGTCGGTACATTGCACATGGCAGAGGTGCAAGTATTTGGATGTTCTATTGCAGTGCCATTAACGGCTAATTTAAATGAAATGAATTTATATCCAAATCCAGCGAATGATTATATTAATGTAAGTTTTTCTGAGGTAGCTAAGGTTGATGTCTTTTATGTCTATGATATAAGTGGACGAATGATTCAATCAAGTAAAGCTAATGCGAATGAGAATAATTATTTATTGAATGTAACCCAACTAACTACGGGTACGTACTTTGTAAAAGCTATTGATAATCAAGGGATTGAATATTATAAACAAATGGTAATCAAAAGATAAAGAAAAGCCACCCAACTGGGTGGCTTTTTAATTTAAGACATTTTTTAACTACTATTCCTGCATGGTGTGATAAACGTTTTGAACATCGTCATCTTCTTCAATTTTTTCTAGTAATTTTTCTACATCGGCTACCTGTTCTTCATTCAGCGCCTTAGTAACTTGAGGTATTCTTTCAAATCCTGAAGATAAAATTTCAATCTCCCTAGTTTCTAACTCTTTTTGAATAGCTCCGAAACTTTCGAAAGGGGCATATATTAAAATCCCATCATCATCCACAAAAACTTCTTCTGCACCAAAATCAATGAATTCTAGTTCTAGTTCTTCAGCATCAATACCTTCTGATGGTATTCTAAAGTTACATGTATGGTCAAACATAAATTCTACAGAGCCTGAGGTGCCTAAGCTACCATTACATTTGTTGAAATAACTTCTAACATTTGCAACCGTTCGGGTATTGTTATCAGTTGCAGTTTCGATAAGCACCGCGATACCATGCGGAGCATAACCTTCAAACAAAACTTCTTTATAATCACCAAGACTTTTATCACTTGCTCTTTTAATAGCACGTTCTACATTGTCTTTTGGCATATTAACTGCCTTAGCATTTTGGATAACAGCCCTAAGTCTTGAATTGGCATCTGGATCCGGACCACCTTCTTTTACGGCCATAACAATATCTTTACCAATGCGTGTGAACGCTTTGGACATTGCTGACCATCTTTTCATTTTACGTGCTTTTCTGAATTCGAAAGCTCTTCCCATAAAAACTAAATTTTAGAACGAAAGCAAATTTAAGAAATCACTTTGCATTAGCAAATAAGGCAATAAGTATTACGAATTTACAATCGACTCAATTGTTGCGGCCAAATTGAAATCATTTTGAGTAATACCGCCAACATCATGTGTGTTTAATTTGATAGTTAAGGAGTTGTATACATTCTCCCATTGAGGATGGTGATTTTGAGCTTCACATTCAAATGCAATCCGAGTCATTATTGCAAAAGTTGTTTTGAAGTCTTTAAATTTATAGGATGTAGTGATTGAACCATTTTCATAGGTCCACCCGGTTAGTTTTGTAAGCTCTTGTTCTATTTGTAAATCGTTCAACTTTTCCATATTAATAAATTTAATCAATCTACGGTTAAATGATGGTCTATTATTTCTTGTGAAGTAATACTTAAATTTTTAGGGAGCTTATTATCTTTTGGAAGCACAGCCAAGTAACGATCTTCATTGGTGGTATAAACTTTTTTTAGAATTGAATCATAATTACCTAAACGATGAATAACTTCTTTGATAAAATCTTGATGGTGAATTAAATCTGTACTTCCTAAATGAAAAATACCATACTTGTCTTGATTAATTAAATAGTGTATCTGTTGTGTTAGTCTATCGTCATTCGTAACATTAATAATTAGATTAGGAAACACTTCTATTGGTTCATTCAAATCAAGCAATGCCTTTATTTCTTTAATTCTGGGTGATGTATTGCCAAAAACCATAGGTACCCTTAAAATACCTACTTTAGTTTTAGGCATGCGCATCATCATGTTTTCTATTCTAATTTTCAACCTTCCATAAATACTTTCGGAGAGGGTTTTGTCATTTTCATAAGAAGGATATTTACTGTAAGCATCAAAAACATTTGCCGAAGAAATAAAGTATAGTTTACACTTAGATTTTAATAGATATTCCATCAAATGAAGATGTGCTTGAACTTGAGAAGTGAAATCCCCTCTTAAAGCAGAAATAATGTAGTTAGGTTGGGTGGCGTCAAGTATTTTAAAAATATCATCTTCTTGTATATCATATCTAAAAAACTTCTTATTTTCTCTGTATAACGGATTCGTACAATATGTTCCGTAAGTATCAAAGTAATTACAGAGTTCCTTATATAGCGCATTCCCAATGAATCCGCTTGCACCGAGTATGAGTATTTTTTTCTTTTTATTGTCCAAAACAGAATACTAGCTTTTATAAAAAGGTAGTTTTATCACTGTTGCAGGAATGGCATTTTTTCGAATTTGAATATTAATTTTACTCCCTACTTCAGAAAATATTTTCGGTACATACCCCAAACCAATGCCTTTACTTAAAGAAGGAGACATAGTCCCAGAAGTGACGACACCAATTTTTTTGCCTTGACCATCAACAATATCATAATCATGCCGTGGAATACCGCGTCCATCTAATTCAAAAGCTATAAGTTTTCGTTCTAGCCCATGGGCCTTCTCTTTTTCAAGAGCTTCACTATTTACAAAGTCTTTTGTGAATTTGGTAACCCAACCAAGGCCAGCTTCCAATGGCGAAGTATTGTCGTCAATATCATTACCATATAAACAATAACCCATCTCTAAACGTAAAGTGTCTCTTGCAGCTAATCCGATTGGTTTGATGCCGAAATTTGCCCCTGCTTCAAGTACTTTATCCCAAACCTGTTTAACCTCTGAGTTTTTACAGTAGATTTCAAAACCTCCAGAACCAGTATACCCAGTTGCAGAAATAATAACATGTTCAATACCGGCAAAATCACCAACTAGAAAATTATAAAACTTAATCGCCGATAAATCATGGGATGATAATGATTGCATAGCTTCTACTGCTTTTGGACCTTGAATGGCAAGTAATGAGTAATTATCAGATAAATCTCGCATTTCAGCCCCAATTGCCTCATTATACTTTAAAATATGATTCCAATCTTTTTCAATATTTGAGGCATTAACGACCAATAAATACGTTTCATCTTTAATTTTATAAATAATTAGATCATCAACAACACCTCCATTTTCGTTAGGTAAATAACTATATTGGGCTTTACCCACACTTAATTTTGTAGCATCATTAGCACTTACTTTTTGAATTAAATCTAACGCATTAGGACCTTCTATTAAAAATTCTCCCATATGAGAAACATCAAATACTCCTACTGATTTTCTAACAGTTTCATGTTCAATATTAACGCCTTCATAAGAAACAGGCATATTGTAACCGGCAAAAGGGACCATTTTAGCTCCTAAGGCCGCATGAGTTTGTGTAAGTGCTGTATTTTTCATCCGCTAATATTATTTTTTATCAGTCAAATGGAATTCGCCTTTAAATATTTTAGCAGACATTATACCTGTCTTTGGCTCATTTCATTGTTCATTATTAATCGTCGTAAAAATATTGAAATATTGATGGAAGATTAGTAATAATTAAGAATGTTTTTTAAATAAAATTATGATTGAAGTAGATGCGATTTAAGCCCGTCGTACGAAGATATTTTAAGAGCAATTTTTGTTTTACCCATTACTTTTTTTATTTGTTCAGGTATGCTTGGACTTATATTTAAGGTCTCTTCAACTACATCTAGAAATTTTACGGGATGAGCTGTTTCAAGAAAAACACCAAATGTGTTTGGATTATGTTTTTGATAATGTTGTAAGCCTAGATATCCGACAGCTCCATGGGGGTCGGTTACATATCTTGTTTTATTGTAAATTTTTGTCATTGTTGCTTTGGTGGTGACATCGTCAAAAGAATACGAAGAAAAGTTCTCTTTAAGTTTCGAAAAATCATTTTCATATAATTCTCGAATTCTAATAAAATTACTAGGGTCGCCAACATCCATTGCATTTGAAATAGTAGCTGTAGATGGTTTTGGTTGATATTCGCCAGTTTTCATGAACTGTGGTACAGTATCGTTAACGTTTGTTGCCGCAATAAAATGTTTGACCGGCATTCCAAGTTTTTGAGCTACCATACCCGCGCAAACATTACCAAAATTACCAGAAGGTATAGAAAAAACGATGTCTCTACCTTTTGCTTTTACTTGTTTAAACGCGAATAAGAAATACAATAATTGTGGTAACCATCTAGCTACATTAATACTATTTGCAGAGGTTAATTTTTTATGCTTTGTAATTTCATTATCTAAAAAAGCTCTCTTTACCATTCGTTGACAATCATCGAAGGTGCCATCAACTTCTAAGGCAGTAATGTTTTTGCCTAAAGTAGTAAGTTGTTTTTCTTGAATTTCACTGACTTTACCACTAGGATATAATATGACCACCTTAACCCCTTTAACTCCAAGAAAACCATTGGCAACAGCCCCTCCGGTATCACCAGATGTAGCAACCAAAACAGTGACTTCTTCATTATTTCCTTCAGAAAAGTATCCTAAACAATTAGCCATAAAGCGCGCGCCTACATCTTTAAAGGCCATGGTAGGACCATGAAATAATTCCAGTGCAACTATATTTTCTTCAATTTCAACTATTGGAAAATCAAAATCAAGTACTTCATCTAAAATAGCATTCAGTTTTGAGTCAGGAATAGTTTCTGAAACAAATTGATGGATTGCGGTAAAAGCAATTTCTTTGTTTGATAGTAATTCAATCTTATCAAAAAATGAATAGGGCAGTGGTTTTATTTCTTTAGGGAAGTACAAGCCTTTATCCGGTGCAATACCTGATATTACAGCCTCGTCAAATGATACTTCAGGAGATTGGTGATTTAGACTGTAGAATTTCATAATTATATTAATTTGACTCCTTTTGAACAGATTTTAGAAACGTGAACATCAAAATCTAAACCAATTTCTTCGTATACTTTAGACATGGTTTGCGCCACTATTTGTGCAGTTTCTTGTCCTTTACTTAATGCAAAAATAGACGGGCCAGAACCAGAAATTCCGCAACCTAAAGCACCAGCACTAATGGCCGAAGCTTTTACGGCGTCGAAACCCGGAATTAAGATGGAACGAACAGGTTCAATAATATGGTCTTCTAATGAACGACTTATTAACTCATAATCTTCAGTAAATAAACCAGCTATTAATCCACCTAAATTACCCCACTGCTTAATTCCTTTTTCTAATGAAATATTAGTTTTTAATATTTTACGAGAATCGGAAGTTTTAATTTCTATTTGTGGGTGTATTACTGTTGCATATAGTTGGTTGGGTGTATTAACAGGCACTATGTCTAGCGGCTCATAACTTCTAACGAGGGTAAATCCGCCAAAAATTGCAGGCGCCACATTATCAGCATGAGCCACGTTGCTTGCTAATTTTTCCCCCTGCATGGCAAACTGAACTAGTTCAAGTTTTGAAAACTGTTTATCAATTAATTCATTCATTGCCCAAACGGCTCCAGCTGAACTTGCAGCACTACTACCTATACCGCTACCTGGTTTTATATTTTTAAAAATTTCTATTTCAAACCCGCCTTTGTAATTACTTGCATTTAAAAGTGCTAAACCAGCGACTCCAGCAACATTTTTGTTAGTTTCTAAGGGTAAATCTTGACCCTCAATTTTTGTAATTTTAATACCTGGAGTTTCCTTTTTGCGCACTAACATTTCATCTCCAACAGATTCCAATGCTAATCCGAGAACATCAAAGCCGCAGGAAACATTGGCGATTGTAGCTGGGCAAAAAACCTTGATTTCTTTCATCATTAGAAATTTCCAATTCTAACTACATCCGCAAAAATACCAGATGCAGTAACATCTGCTCCGGCTCCAGCTCCTTTAATTATCATAGGTTGATTAATATATCTTTCCGTGTAAAAAAGAATAATATTATCACTTCCCTCAAGACTATAAAAATCATGGCCTTTAGGTATTTCTTGTAATCCTACTTTGGCGGTTCCATTCTCAAATTGAGCCACATATTTTAATTTACATTCTTTTTTGGCTGCATTCTGATAAAGTCTTTGAAAATCTGATTCATATTTTATCAAAGAGTCAAAAAACTGTTCGTTGGAATTGGTTTCAAGACTTTCTTGGGGTAGGAATGCATCATTTTTAATGGCTTCAATTTCTAATTCATGACCACTTTCTCTAGCTAAAATTAAAATTTTTCTCATCACATCAATACCACTTAAATCTATGGTGGGGTCAGGTTCTGTATAACCTTCTTCTTGGGCTTGTTTCACAACATCATGAAATGTGGTGGTGTCATTAAAGTTATTAAAGACAAAATTTAGACTACCCGATAATACAGCTTGTATTTTTATGATTTTATCACCTGAAGCAATAAGGTGTTTAAGTGTGTCTATAATGGGTAGGCCAGCACCGACATTAGTTTCAAATAAAAACGGTGAATTATATTGCTTAGCTAATTTTTTAAGTTCTTTATAATTTGAGTACTCTGATGAACAAGCAATTTTATTACAAGTAACAACCGATATGCTACTTTTTAAATATGTTGCATAGTGGCTCGCAATTGTTTTATTTGCCGTATTATCAACGAATATGCTATTTCTGTAATTAAGTTCTTTGATAGCTTGAATAAATCGTTCAGAATTCGCTTTTTGACCTTCGTCTAAGAAATTTTGCCAATTTTCAAGTGGAATACCATTCTCATGAAAAGCCATAGTTCTTGAATTAGAAATTCCGATGACCCTTAAGTTGAGTTTTAATTCTTCTTTTAAATAGCTTTTTTGAAGTCTTATTTGCTCTAAAAATTTGGAACCTACATTTCCAACTCCCATAACAAATAGGTTGAGCTGTTTTATATTTTCTTCAAAAAAGGTCTCATGTAAAGTGTTTAATGCCTTTTTAACGTCTTCCTTGCGAATAACCGCAGAGATATTACGTTCAGATGCTCCTTGAGCTATTGCACTTATGTTCACATTGTTTTTACCTAAAGTACTAAACATTTTACCGCTCAGTCCTTGATGACTTTTCATATTATCACCAACAAGTGCGATTATAGCCAATTCGCTTTCGATACTAATTTCTTTTATTTTGTTCGAGGCAATTTCATATTCAAAAGCTTTGTTAATGGCTAATAAAGCTTTTTTGGCATCTTTATCAGAAATACCAACACATATTGAGTGTTCAGAGGACGCCTGAGTAATCATTACCACACTAATTTGTTCATGTGATAAAGTTTCAAAAAACCGCTTAGAAACACCGGGTATTCCAACCATGCCGGGACCTTCAAGTGATAATAAAGAGATTTCACTAACATGACTAATTCCTCTAACAGTTTTTCCGCTGCCGTTTTTGTTTTTGGTGATGGTTGTACCTTCATCATCGGGTGCAAATGTGTTTTTGATGATGATTGGAATTTCTTTATGCAGTACTGGTTGAATTGTTGGAGGGTAAAGTACTTTAGCACCAAAATGTGAAAGTTCCATTGCCTCCTCATAAGAAATATGTGCAACACATTTGGCTTGTTTGACCAATTTAGGATTTGCGGTATACATGCCACTAACATCTGTCCATATTTCTAAAACTTCAGCATTCGTAGCAGCGGCCAGAATAGCTGCGCTATAATCTGAACCACCACGTCCTAAAGTAGTTGGTTTTCCGCTATAAGAAGAAGAAACAAAACCGGGTATAATAGTAACTTTATGAGGCGTATTGGTAAAGTAATTATTGCAATGCGTGTATGTTAATTCAAAATCAACAGTCGCACTACCAAAAACTTCATCGGTTATTATTAGTTCTCTACCGTTTTTTAATTCAAGTTCGATTCCCTCGCTTTTAAAGAATTGACTGATGATAAAAGAAGAAAGTATTTCTCCATAACTAACTACTTTATCTCCGAGCTTTGGTGTTACTTCACCAATTAGGTATGAGCCTTCTAAAAGCGTTTCTAAATCATTGAGTTCGCTTTTAACTTTACTTAATATGCCGCTTTGTAATTCAACTGGGAATAATTCTTTAATTGTTTGTAAATGACGTTCTTCAATCTTATTCAAATTATTTTCATAATTTAAATCTTGTTGAGATGCTAAATTTAAAGTACTAAGAAGTAAATCAGTAACTCCTCCAAAGGCTGAAACTACAACTGCCATTTTGGTTCCTTCATTTTTTTGAAGAATATTTTTTACGAGTTTAATATTCTCAGCATTGGCTACCGAAGTACCACCAAATTTTAAAATTTTCATGATGCGAATTCTTGAATATGCAATAGGTAATATCTAAATAGGACGGACAATTGAATATATAGCAGTTTACCCCAAAGGGGTAGTTATAAAAAAAGTAATGATGCTATTACTATTTAGAATCATCGAAATTGTTTTATTGGCGATTGATTAAATTTCATACTAAATTCAAGTTTTCAAATGTAGTACTTTTGTTTAGTGCGTCAAATGATTCTTAAATTTTTATCAAATTATCAATTATTCATTAACTATCGTATTGAATGAAAATATTTACCTCGGAACAAATCTATGCAGCTGATAGATTCACAATTGAAAAACAACAAATTACTAGTGACATCCTTATGGAGCGTGCTTCTGTTCAGATTTTTGAATGGATGAATTCGCGCTTGCAAGGTGCGCAAGTTAAAATTCATCTTTTTTGTGGAATTGGTAATAATGGAGGAGATGGAATTGCACTAGCCAGGCACTTGCAAGAACATGGATACTCGATTGGTGTTTATGTAGTCAATTATAGTGAAAAGCGCTCTAAAGACTTTCTATTGAATCTTGATAGATTAAAAGAACGAAAATTGTGGCCGGAATTTTTAGATTCTGAATGCGAGTTCCCTGAATTGGGCAGAGATGATATAATTGTAGATGCGATTTTTGGAATTGGACTAAACCGTAATCCAGATAATTGGGTTGCAACACTCATTCAACACATAAATAGCTCTTCCGCTTTTATTTTGTCAGTTGATATTCCATCAGGTCTTTATATGGAACAATTGCCAAGTAGTTCAGATAACGTAATCCGTGCAAATCATGTTCTCAGTTTTCAAGCTCCTAAACTGGCTTTCTTTCTTCCGCAAACAGGGGTGTATATTAATCAATGGGAATTATTAGATATTGGTTTAGACGCGGAATTTCTCTATAAGACAAAAACCGGTTATGAATTCATCGGTAAACCCGAAGTTTTACCCATGTATCGCCCAAGGTTAAAATTTTCACACAAAGGTAATTATGGACATTCGTTGATAATTGGCGGTAGCTACGGCAAGATTGGGGCTGTGCAATTGGCTGGTAAGGCCTGCTTAGAAATTGGAGGTGGTCTTTTAACTGCGTTGATACCAGAATGCGGATATACAACTCTACAAACAGCTTTACCTGAGGCCATGGTCATTACATGTGATAATGATGATCTCATAGACGATATCAGTTATGAAATTCAACCGACAGTAATTGGAGTTGGAATGGGAATGGGTTTAGATAAAGTTAGTATTAAGGCATTTAGTGCTTTTATAGAAAAAAATAATATCCCTTTGGTGGTTGATGCAGATGGTTTAAATATAATTTCAAAAAACCCGAAGCTTTTAAAAAACCTACCAAAGCAAACGGTACTTACCCCACATCCTAAAGAGCTTGAAAGACTTTTAGGTAAATGGAATGATGATTTTGATAAACTAGAAAAAGCAAAATCGTTTTCTAAAAAATACGACTGCATTATAGTTATAAAAGGTGCGCATACCATTGTTGTTTATAAAGATGTTGGTTTTATAAATTCTACAGGTAATCCGGGTATGGCTACAGCTGGTAGTGGTGATGTTTTAGCTGGTATGATTACGGGATTAATTTCCCAAGGGTATGAACCTTTAAGTGCTGCTATCTTTGGTGTATATCTTCATGGGTTATCTGGAGACTTAGTGGTCTCAGACAATGGATATGAAGCTGTAACCTCTTCAAAATTAGTAGGTCATATAGGGAAAGCTTTTATGGAACTATTCAGAAGACCAGAACAAGAACAAAATAAAGAAATAAAAGAAGTTTAGACCTTTTTTCTTTTCTTCTTCTTAAGCCGTTTTTTTACCCATGCTAAGGCATTTTCATACTCGATAAAGAATTCCATGTTCTTTTTGTAGAACATTTTTTCAATTTTGAAATTATGCATATCAATCTCTTTTTTCGAGACAATAGCAAATGCTTTTAAATTATCTAATTCTCTTACATAAGTATAAACAATAGGGTCAATAGCGTAAGAGTTTTTTCTAAGACTAACATATCCAAACTCTTTACCTCTGAAATGTATTTCTGAAATACCAATTATTTGATATGCTCTTTCTAGCGTTAAAGTAGCTCCTTCATCAAAAATAGCAACGATGTAATTTTCAAAAACCTGAACTACCCCGATATCTAAATTATATTCCTTAACTACAATGGCTTTTTTAGTAAAACCAATTTTCATCCCCATAATAAATAGTGTCTGAGGCTAAAGTAGTTTTCAAGTCAGCTAAACTGAAAATTTTTAGATTAAGTGCGTAAATATCGTTTATAATGTTAAAATCTATTTATGGAGCGTCTTAATTCTTACACGAAATGTGAGCATAAAAAAAGGAACCCTTTTGAGGTTCCTTTAGTATAATGGCATGTTATTACTTATTCCGCTTCAGAAGATTTTTTAGCTTTTTTAATTTTTATGGTAAGTTCTTCTTTTTTCTCATTCAAATCCATAAAAATACTATCACCTTCATTTAGGTTTGAGTTAACAATCTCTTCAGCTAATGCATCTTCAATATATTTTTGAATAGCTCTTTTCAGTGGCCTGGCACCATATTGCTTGTCAAAACCTTTGTCAGCGATATAGTCTTTGGCTTTTTCTGATAGGTTTAAATCATAACCAATGTCTTTTATTCGATTAAAGAGTTTGTCTAATTCGATATCAATAATCTTGTGAATATCTTCTCGTTCTAGCGCATTAAACACAATAACATCATCTATCCTATTTAAAAACTCTGGAGCAAATGCCTTTTTTAAGGCATTTTCAATAACACCTTTTTGATGCGAATCAGCTTGAGCTTTTTTAGATGCTGTGCCAAAACCAACACCTTGACCAAAATCTTTTAACTGTCTGGCTCCTATATTTGATGTCATGATTATGATAGTATTTCTAAAGTCAATTTTACGACCTAAACTATCGGTTAAGAAACCATCATCTAAAACTTGAAGCAGCATATTAAAGACATCAGGGTGTGCTTTTTCAACTTCATCTAATAAGATAACCGAATATGGTTTTCTTCTAACTTTTTCTGTCAATTGTCCACCTTCTTCATATCCAACATATCCAGGAGGAGCTCCTACTAGTCGAGATATTGCAAACTTTTCCATGTATTCGCTCATATCAATACGAATAAGAGCATCTTCAGAATCAAAAAGCTCTTGGGCTAATACTTTAGCTAATTGTGTTTTACCAACACCTGTTTGTCCTAGAAAGATAAAAGAACCAATAGGCTTATTTGGATCTTTAAGACCAGCTCTATTTCTTTGTATTGCTTTTGCAACTTTAGCTACGGCTTGGTCTTGACCTATAACGTTACCTTTAATTAAATCTGGTAATTCTGCAAGTTTGTTACTTTCAGTCTGAGCAATCCTGTTTACAGGTATGCCACTCATCATTGAAACAACATCAGCTACGTTATCTTCTGAAACTGTTTCACGATTTAATTTGCTATCTTCTTCCCATCTTTCTTGTGCAGATGCTAAATCTTTCTCTAATCTTTTTTCGTCGTCTCTAAGTTTAGCGGCCTCTTCATATTTCTGCTTTTTAACAACGCTATTTTTCAGTTCACGAACGTCTTCCAACTTTCCTTCTAGTTCTAAAATTTGTTTTGGAACATCCATATTAACGATATGAACTCGCGAACCAGCTTCATCTAAAGCATCAATGGCCTTGTCTGGTAAAAATCTATCAGTCATGTAGCGATTCGTCAATTTCACGCAAGCGAGAATTGCTTCATCTGTATACATCACATTGTGATGATCTTCATATTTACCTTTAATATTCATTAAAATTTCAATGGTTTCCTCTACTGTTGTAGGCTCTACCATTACTTTTTGAAAACGTCTTTCTAAGGCGCCATCCTTTTCAATATACTGTCGGTATTCGTCTAGCGTAGTAGCACCAATACATTGAATTTCACCTCTTGCAAGAGCAGGTTTAAACATATTTGATGCATCAAGACTACCTGTAGCGCCACCAGCCCCAACTATGGTATGTATTTCATCAATAAAAAGAATAATATCATCATTCTTTTCTAATTCGTTCATTACAGCTTTCATTCGCTCTTCAAACTGACCTCTATATTTAGTACCAGCCACCAATGAAGCCAAATCTAAGGTTACAACGCGTTTACCATAAAGAATTCTAGAAACTTTTTTGTTTATAATTCTTAAAGCAAGCCCTTCTGCTATTGCACTTTTACCAACGCCAGGTTCTCCAATGAGTAAAGGATTATTCTTTTTTCTTCTACTTAGTATTTGAGATACGCGTTCAATTTCTTTCTCACGCCCAACTACAGGATCAAGTTTATTCTCCTCGGCCATCTTAGTCAAATCTCTACCAAAATTGTCTAGTACAGGAGTTTTTGATTTTTTATTGCCCTTTTGAGCACCAGAAGAACCGAACGTACTTTCTTTAGAATCACCACTAGTGTCTTCAGGTTCTCCTGGAAAAGACTCTGAAGTTGGAGAATCTATATAATCATCATCACTAGTTATCATTGATTTGAACTGTTCTTTTACATTATCGTAATCAACTTTAAGCTTGTGAAGTAGTTTGGTGGTTGGGTCATTCTCGTTTCTAAGAATACATAATAAAAGATGTGCAGTATTGATAGACGAACTTTGAAAAAGTTTTGCTTCTAAAAAGGTAGTTTTTAAAGCCCGTTCAGCTTGTCTGGTCAAGTGTAAATTTTTCTTATCTTTTTGAACAGAACCTGTATTTGGATTAGCAGGACTTAGAATCTCTACTTTTCTTCTCAAATGATCCAAATCAACATCAAGTGCATCTAATATATTTATAGCCTTTCCATTACCGTCTCGTAATAGACCAAGCATTAAATGTTCAGTTCCAATAAAGTCATGACCTAGACGCAGTGCTTCTTCTTTGCTGTAGGCAATTACGTCTTTGACTCTTGGGGAAAAATTATCATCCATAAATTCTCTTTTCAGCAATTAAAATTAATAAAAGTATCCTTACCAAGGTCAAATACCGTACCCATAATCGTTAAAGAAAGGTCAAATCACGAAAAAAGACGCCTTTTGGTTACTTTTTAACGCTTTTTTGGCTTTGATTATTGTTGTGATTTCATGTTGATAATTTTTTTAATAAACTCTTTTGAACTTGTGTAGCAACCTCCGATTTTCTGTATATTGCTACGATGTTTTAACCACAAAAAAGAACTAATATTTTAGCATGGCTGAAGGAGAAAAATTGATACCTATCAACATCGAAGACGAGATGAAGTCCGCATACATTGATTATTCAATGTCGGTCATTGTGTCACGTGCCCTGCCAGATGTCAGGGATGGATTGAAGCCAGTTCACCGTAGGGTGCTTTTTGGCATGTATGAGCTTGGTGTAAGATCTAGTAGTGCACATAAAAAGTCCGCGCGTATTGTCGGGGAGGTTTTAGGTAAGTATCACCCACATGGTGATACTTCTGTGTATGATAGTATGGTGCGTATGGCGCAGGAATGGAGTTTAAGGTATATGCTTGTTGATGGCCAAGGGAACTTTGGTTCAGTCGACGGTGATAGCCCTGCTGCAATGCGTTATACTGAAGCGCGAATGCGTAAAATAGCTGACGAAATGTTGGCGGATATTGATAAGGATACCGTAGACCACCAATTAAATTTTGATGATTCGTTAAAAGAACCTACTGTTTTACCGACTCGGGTACCAAGTTTATTGGTAAATGGAGCTTCTGGTATTGCGGTTGGTATGGCTACAAACATGCCCCCGCATAACCTGTCTGAGGTGGTTGATGGAACAGTAGCTTACATTGATAATTCTGATATTGAGATTGATGAACTAATCACACATATCAAAGCGCCAGATTTTCCAACAGGAGGAATTATATATGGATATGATGGTGTAAAAGAAGCATTTCATACTGGGCGAGGTCGAGTTGTTATGCGGGCAAAAGCCACTTTTGAAGAAGTTCAAGGCAGAGAATGTATCATCGTGACTGAGATTCCTTACCAAGTGAATAAGGCAGACATGATTAAGAAAACTGCCGATTTAGTTAATGATAAGAAAATTGAAGGTATTTCAACTATTAGAGATGAATCTGATAGAAAAGGAATGCGCATCGTTTACATTCTAAAGAGAGATGCAATACCTAATATTGTGCTAAATATGCTGTATAAGTATACAGCACTTCAATCGTCTTTTAGTGTTAATAACATTGCCTTGGTTAAAGGAAGACCAAGATTGTTGAACCTAAAAGAAATGATTCACTATTTCGTTGAGCATAGGCATGAAGTGGTGGTTAGAAGAACAAAATTTGAGCTTAAAAAAGCAGAAGACCGGGCACATATTTTAGAAGGCTTAATAATTGCTTCTGATAATATTGATGAGGTTATAGCAATTATTAGAGGTTCATCAAATGTTGATGAAGCTAGAACTAGTTTGATGGAACGTTTTAAATTAACGGAAATTCAGGCTAAGGCTATTGTTGAAATGCGTCTACGTCAATTAACTGGTCTTGAGCAAGACAAGTTAAGAGAAGAATATGATGCACTTTTAGTGACAATTGAAGACCTTAAAGATATTCTTGATAAGAAAGAACGAAGAATGCAAATTATCAAAGATGAGCTTTTAGAAGTAAAAGCTAAATATGGTGATGAAAGACGTTCTGAGATTAATTTTGCTGGTGGTGATTTGAGTATTGAAGATATGATACCAGATGAGCAAGTGGTTATTACTATTTCTCATGCAGGTTATATTAAGAGAACTCCTTTATCTGAGTACAAGACACAGAATAGAGGTGGGGTTGGACAAAAAGCATCTTCAACTCGTAATGAAGACTTTCTAGAACATCTTTTTGTAGGTACCAATCACCAATACATGTTATTCTTTACTCAAAAAGGAAAATGTTTCTGGATGAGGGTTTATGAAATTCCCGAGGGAAGCAGAACATCAAAAGGTAGAGCCATACAAAACCTTATCAATATTGAAAATGAAGATAAGGTCAAAGCATTTATTTGTACTCAAGATTTAAAAGATGAGGAATATGTAAATAGCCATTATGTTATTATGGCTACAAAAAAGGGTACTGTCAAGAAAACATCTTTAGAACAGTATTCAAGACCTCGTCAAAATGGTATAAATGCAATAACCATCCGCGAAAATGATGAGTTATTAGAGGCTAAATTAACAACTGGTACAAGTCAAATATTCTTAGGGTTAAAATCAGGTAAAGCTATTCGTTTTGAAGAAGGTAAAACAAGACCTATGGGTAGAAATGCTGCTGGTGTTCGTGGAATTACTTTGGCCAATGACGACGATGAGGTTATAGGAATGGTTTCTGTACACAATTTTGAAGACAATTTACTAGTCGTCTCGGAAAATGGGTATGGTAAAAGATCTAACATCGATGATTATCGCGTAACTAACAGAGGTGGTAAAGGTGTAAAAACTATCTCCATTACGGATAAGACGGGTGGGCTCGTAGCGATTAAAAACGTTACAGACTCTGATGATTTAATGATTATCAATAAGTCTGGGATTGCCATTAGAATGGGAGTTGAAGATTTAAGAGTAATGGGGCGTGCCACTCAAGGTGTGAAATTAATTAACCTAAAAGGTAATGATAGCATCGCAGCTGTTGCTAAAGTAATGAAAGATGAAGATGCGGTTGATGAGGCCGATATACTGGATATAGAGGTAGAAGGAGAAGATGGCACGGCAATTGATAATGATACTGATGAAAAACAAGAATAATAAATAAACACTAAATTTTTAATTAAGTAAAAACGATGAAAACTAGAATTTTAATACTTCTTGCCTTTACAGTTTCCATGGCAGGATTTTCACAAAAAAATGAAATTAAAGCAGCTGAAAAGGCAATGAAAAGTGGTAATGCCGCTGAAGCAAAGTCTACCCTTGAAGGTGCTGCTTCTTTGATGGAAGGAGCAGATGCTAAGTACCGAGCGCAGTACTATTCTATTTTAGGTAATGCAAACGTGAATTTATCTGAGTACGATGCTGCAATTGAGGCTTTTAACAAGGTCATTTCAGTAGAGGAGGCTTCAGGAAAGCAGAAATTTACTGCAGATGCTAGACAAAAAATGAGTCAAATGACTGCTGATTTGGTCAACGCTGCTGTAGATGATAATGCTAATAAGAAGTATAAAGAAGGAGCTTCAAAATTGTATAGTGCTTTCAAACTGAGCCCACAAGACACTATCTATTTGTATTATGCAGCAAGTAGTGCCGTCAATGCTGGTCCAGATAATTATGATCAAGCTATTCAATTTTATGAAGAGTTAAGAGATATTAATTATGATGGTAGTGAGAAAAAGTTCACTGCGGTAAATGTTGCTACTGGCGAAGTTGAAGCGATGGATAAAACCAGTCGCGATTTATATGTAAAAGCTGGAACACATAAAGACCCTAATGAAGAAGTAACTCCTTCAAAAAAGGCAGAGATAGTTAAAAATATTGCACTTATTTATCAAGAACAGGGCAAGAATGACAAAGCCTTAGCAGCTTATGATGATGCTATTTCAAATAACCCTGAAGATGTTAATTTAGTTTTGAATAAGGCAAATCTTTATTACACCATGGGTGATAAGGACAGTTTCAAGACTTTAATGAATAAGGCTTCTGAAATGGCACCGGATAACCCTGATCTAATTTATAACATTGCTGTAATAAACATGGAGCAAGGTAATTTAGATGATGCACGTGCGGCTTACAACAAGGTTTTAGAAATTGATCCAACTTATGTTAATGCACAATTAAACCTATCGACATCATATGTAAATGAAGGGAATGGATTAATTGATGAAATGAATACCTTAGGTACGTCAAGAGCAGATACTGCGCGATATGATGAACTAAAGAAAAAGAAAGATGATTTATTTCTTGAAGGAGCAAAAATTTTAGAAGGGGCTCTTAAAACAAACCCTGATAACGAAGGTGTTCTAGCTCAATTGAAAAATATTTACGGAGCACTTGGTGATACGGATAACTTTATGAGAATTAAAAAGCTATTAGGAGAATAGTTCTTTTAAAAAATAAATTGAATAGAAGCCTCGATTAGTCGGGGCTTTTTTATGCAGTAATCTTTTTTATTACTCTTAATTTATGAGAATAATTTTTCTCTTGCACATTAAATATTCCAGTATGGTCAATTCTATCAATTCTAACTTTACCATGGGAGTGTATAATATAGTTGTCTTTTAGAATGATTCCTACATGGTTGATAATACCGTCATTATCGTCAAAAAAGGCTAAATCTCCAGGCTCACTTTCTTCTATAAAACTCAAAGGTTCACCTTGGGTAGATTGCTGTTCTGTTGCTCTAAAAAGTTGAAAACCATTTATTTTATAAACCATTTGGGTTAAACCTGAAGCATCAATACCAAAGGGTGTTTTTCCACCAGATAAATACGGCGCATTCAAATATAGTAAGGCAGTTTCAACTAATTTTTCTTTGGATTTTTTTACTATTGGAGCATTTCCTTCAAAAGAATGGTTCAATAAATTTGATAAATCAATTCGTGACCCAAGAAGCAATGGCGACAAGAGCTGTTCATTACAATTTAAATGCGCAATAAAATCAGTGCTTAGTCTTTGGTCAGTATAAGAACTAGCTTCTTTAAAATCATCCTCAGAAATAAATGAGTATTGCTTATTATCAATCCATCCTTCAAGTTTGTCAAAAGCGATTTGAATCTTACTGCAAGTTTTTCTTATTTCCTTGACTTTAAAATGCTCTCCATAGAGTAATTGGGTAACCATTTGGTCATGGCAATTGGCACCATTTCTGACAGATACTACGCTTAAATGACAAATCCCGTATTGCATTGAATTTGAATACTAGATTATTGGCGTTCAATTACAATTGCTGAAGCTCCACCGCCACCATTACATATTGCAGCAGCACCAATCTTGCCATTATTTTGTTGCAAAACATGAATGAGTGTCACCAATATTCTAGCCCCTGAACAACCTAAGGGATGACCAAGTGAAACAGCCCCACCATTGACGTTAACATTTTCGTCAGTTAACCCAAGTAGTTTAATGTTCGCTAAACCAACTACTGAGAAAGCCTCATTGAATTCAAAAAAATCTACATTCTTAATGCTGATTTTGGCTTTATCCAAAGCTTTAGGCAAGGCTTTCGCTGGTGCTGTTGTAAACCATTTTGGTTCTTGAGCAGCGTCTGCATAGCTTTTTATAGTTGCTAATGGTTTTAAATTTAGCTCTTTTGCTTTTTCAGAACTCATCAAAACTAGAGCAGCAGCCCCATCATTTATAGTAGAAGCATTAGCAGCAGTTACCGTTCCTTCTTTTGTAAAAGCTGGACGTAGTGCTGGAATTTTTTCCATTCTTACATTCTTATATTCTTCATCTTCCGTAACCAAAATGGGCTCTCCTCTTCTTTGAGGTACTTCAACTGGGACTACTTCATCAGAAAACTTACCTAATTTCCAGGCATCTGCGGAGCGGTTATACGATTGGATTGCATAATTATCTTGGTCTTCACGACTGAAGTCATGTTCTGTTGCACAAGCATCTGCGCATACACCCATCGCATTTTGGTCGTATACATCAACTAGTCCATCTTTTTGCATACCATCGACTAAAGAAGTGGGGCCAAATTTGACTCCGTTTCGCATGTGCACATAATGAGGTATTAAACTCATATTTTCCATACCGCCCGCAACAATAACATGAGCATCGCCCAAAGCAATGGCTTGGGCAGCTTGCATAACGGTTTTCATACCTGAAGCACAAACTTTATTTACTGTTGTACATGGCACAGTATCAGGAATACCTGCATATATCGCTGCTTGTCTAGCAGGAGCTTGACCTGTTCCCGCTTGCACTACATTACCCATTAAAACTTCATCAACCATTCCTGGAGCTAAATCAATTTTTTCTAAAGCACTCCTGATGGCTGTGGCGCCTAATTTTGGTGCTGGAATACTGGATAAGGAACCCATGAAACTTCCTATTGGTGTGCGTACAGCAGAGACGATTACTACTTCCTTCATCATTAAGAATTTAATCATGCGAAAATACTAAAATTAAACGCATATAATTTTTATTGGTAGGCTTGTTGGGTTCATTTTTCTATTTTTGGAAACAGGCAAGGATACTATGGGAAAATCGTTGGACAACTTCTACAAAAAGCAATCATTATTTTACAAGTATTTTCTTTACTTCATTTCTATTGCTTTGATTGTTTATTTTTTCCCGAGAGGCGGCAAGTTTAAGTACGACTTTCAAAAGGGAAAGCCTTGGCAATATGAAAACCTTTACGCCCCTTTTGATTTTTCAATTAAAAAGACAGCAGTTGAAATTGAAGATGAACAAGAAGAATTAAAAAGTAAAACTGCCGCTTATTACGCTTATGACAATACGATATATCAAAAAGCACTGAATGATTTTAGTGATGAATTTGAATCGTTATTTCAAGCAAGTGAATTACCTAGCTCAAAACAGCAAGAGCTATTTCAATTAGGAAATCAAGTTTTAGATTCAGTTTATGCTAATGGAGTTTTTGAACAACCTGATAAGCAAAGTGAGGTGATGCTTGTGGTTAATAATGCAGCAAGCTCATTAAACTCTGATGATATCATTACTCTTGAAAAAGCTAAGAGTATCATTCAAAATAAGTTTAGAACTGTTTTTCCAGATGAAGTACGATCTAAATTGATTACCGCTGTCTTTGAACAGGTTAAACCAAATTCATTTTATAATAAAGACTTATCAGATAGGGCACTTGCAGACGAATTATCAAAGATATCTTTTACAAGAGGTGATGTGTTAGAAGGAAGATTGATTATCGCTAAAGGGGAGGTGGTAGAATCAGAAAACTACAATATCCTTAATTCTTTAAAAACAGAATTTGAGTCAGAACTTTGGAAGGGAAGCAACTATTATTTTATTCTATTCGGTTATACGGTTCTAGTTGCTTTGGTGTTAATGATGTTATTCTTATTTCTTAAGAAGTACAGACCAGAAATTTATTCAAATAATACGAAGGTGACTTTTATTTTTGTCAATGTATTATTAATGGTTTTTATTACTACCCTGGTAGTTAAGAATAATGAAAACTACGTATACGTGGTTCCGCTTTGTATACTTCCATTAATTCTTAAAAACTTCTTTGATGCTAGGTTGGGCTTATTTGTTCATGTATTAACCATTCTTATTTTAGGATTTGTAGTCCCCAATAGCTTTGAATATATCTTTTTGCAAATAATTGCAGGTATTGTCACTATACTGACAGTTTCTGAGCTATATAAAAGAGCTAATCTGTTTATTTCTGTAGGTCAGATAACATTAATTTATATCATTGGATATTTTGCTTTTCATACCATTCATGAAGGAAATCTTGAGAATATTGAACTAGTAACATTTGGAATTTTTCTATTGAACGGAATGATTACCCTTTTCGCACAGCCTTTAATTTATTTGTACGAAAAGATATTTGGTTTAGTCAGTGATGTATCGCTTCTAGAACTCTCAGATACCAATTCAAAGCTTTTAAAAGAACTTTCGAATAAAGCACCTGGTACATTTCATCATTCTTTGCAGGTTGCGAATTTAGCTGAAGCTGCTGCCAATGAAATTGGTGCGAATTCAATGCTGGTTAGGGTAGGGGCCTTATATCATGATATTGGTAAAATGAATAACCCAACGTATTTTAGTGAAAATCAAATCACTAATGTTAATCCGCACGACGATTTACCACCAAAAGAAAGTGCTAAGATTATAATTGACCATGTTATTGAAGGAATTGAGCTGGCTAGAAAAAATGGTTTACCAGATAGAGTCATAGATTTTTTGAGAACGCATCACGGTACATCGTTCGTATATTACTTTTTTAAAAAACAGCAAGAGCTAGAACCAGAAGCAGACGAGGCACAATTTCGATATCCTGGGCCAATACCATTTTCAAAAGAAACTGCAATTTTAATGATGGCAGATTCGGTTGAAGCCGCTTCAAAGAGTTTAAAATCTCCAACCTATTTAATGATTGATGAGTTTGTTGAAAAAATTGTGAAAGGGCAAATGCAGGCTAATCAATTTTTAAATGCGAATATTACTTTTAAAGAAATTGAAATGGTTAAAAAAGTACTTAAGCAAAAACTCACTAACATTTACCATTTGAGAGTTGAATACCCCGAATAAGGCCTAAGGGTTAGTGTAATAAATTAATATACAGAGGTTTACTAGATTTTGATTCTTCCTGTTTACTGTTGTTAAATTATTTTAAATCATACGTTATAACATATTTTTTTAGTAATTTTGTTGTTATTGCGTGTAATACTATTGATTTTAAAACTAAAGCTATGAATTTAAAAACTACTCTTTCTATTGGTCTATTTTTTTGCTTTTTAACTGTTCCATCGTCGATCAAAGCTCAAATAGGAGGGCCAAATCTACAGGATTTAGAAGTCTACTTTGAATCGGATTTGCCGGAGGATTTTCAGCAAAACGAGCTAGATTCATTAATCTCTTGGCAAGAACGAATATTATTACACATAGACAAACCAATAGTAAACGAAGGGAGTCCTTTGTTTTTTAAGGCTTACACTTTAACAGGACCAAATAGGGTAAGAGCTACTTTGAGTAAAGTTCTTAAAGTGGAATTGATAAGCAAGTCACAAGATGTTCTTGTAACACAATACCATCAAATTCAGGAAGGAATGTCTGAAGGAGTATTTGAAATTCCGAAAAAATTAGAGAATGGTTCTTATACTTTGAGAGCTTATACAAGATGGATGCAAAATTATGGAGAATCGTTTTATGCTATAAAAAAACTGGTTTTAGGTGAAGTTGATGATGCTTTCGCTAATAACGAAGAAGTGGTTGTTTCTTTTCATCCAGAAGGAGGTGGCTTAATTAGCAACTTTAATAATAGGCTTCTGATTAAAGCTTCTACAAAAGAAGGTTATCCGGCAAATATAAAAGGTGATATAATTGATGAAGAAGGTAATAGAATAATGCCTTTAGTTTCTTTTGATAATGGCATAATGTCCACTATTTTTAAACCAAATTCCAATCAAAATTATAGGCTAAAAACTAACGATGGTAGTATTTTTAAGTTGCCAAGGGTGAATGAAAAGGGTTATGTTTTAAATGTTAATAATTTAAATCCAGAACTTTTAAACATTCGTGTACAGGCCTCTCCAGAGATTTCAAACAGGGTAGTTAAGATTAATGGAATCATGGGTGGTGTTACTTATTTTAGTAACAAATTAGATTTAAAAACTTCTCTTGCCGAGCTTCAAATTTCTAAAAAGGGAATTCCTTTTGGAGTAATGACAATTTCTTTGGTTGATGAAAATAATCAACAAGTTTCCAAACGTCCAGTTTTTATTGATGTTGATAATACTTTAAAGCTATCTATCGCTCCTTTAAACGAAAATGGCAAGAGTGGAGAACTAGCTTTTAAGGTTAAGGTTTCTGATAGTGATGATAATCCTGTTGCTACACAAGTAACATTAAGTGCCACGAATACAGTTTCAAGAGTTAACGAGATTAAAATAGAAGAACATAGCGGTTTTAATTGGGAACGAGATGAACTTGTTAAAACAGCAAAAAACTCAGCCAGAACAAATCGCTTTAAAAAAGATTTAGAATTATTGATCTCAAGTGAAAATAGCTCCCCATCTTTTCAAAACCTCCCAGATAAAATTAAATATCCTTTTCAAAAAGGATTAGACCTTTTTGGTTATGCCTATGATTTGAACAACAAGTTGTTAGAAAACACCAAAATTCAAATGTTAAGCGCGTCAGACGCAAATGTGGTAGTGAAGGAGCTGGAAACTGATGGTTCAGGACGAATACGAATAGAAAATTTGCAATTAGTAGGTGACAATGAATTGATTTTTCGTACAAAAGGTGACGATACCAAATCTCGATTAGTAAAACTGGTGCCCATACAAGAAAGTTATGACGAAGACCATAAGCCTAAATCAATACTTGATTTTAAAAAGACGAAAAACCGCGATGCGGTTCAAAGTTCGCCATGGCAACCTATTAGTAGTGACGATATGATAGAATTAGAGGAAGTAGTAGTTTTAGAGAGTAAGATGAAAGAGAATAAAACTACCCCATCTGTTTATGGAATTGTACCGGACAGAGTTGTTTTCCAAGATGTAAAACGACCGGTAACAATTCCACAACTCTTAATGGGTATACCAGGGGTGCAAGTCATAGGATTTGGTACATTGGAGCCTAGACTTAGTCTGCCAAGAGCGGCTGGTATGGGACCGGTTTTATGGGTTATAGATGGTTTTCCGCTAATACAGCCCACATCCCTTCTTGATATTATTAATTTAATCAGTAGTGCAGATGTTGAGAGAATAGAAATACTATATGGTGCTCAGGCAGCTATTTACGGAACTCGAGCCTCAGGTGGTGCAATTGTGCTTTATACTAGAAGTGCAGCTGGACTTGATTATATTAACAGAAAAGAAGGTCGTTTGAATTTTCAGGGTTATTATGAGTCTCTAAGTTTTGATAGTTATTCTGAGTTACTGTCTAAAAGGCCTAAAAAATATGAGGATAAAGCCACGACACTTTTTTGGAATCCTAATATTCAAACTGATGAAAACGGTGAAGCTATTGTTCGTTTTACGCCACCTATTGATTATAAAAACCTTAAAATTAAAGTAAGCACGGTTACTGAAAAGGGAGAAATTGCAAGTACTAAATTGATTTTTTAACTACATTAATTATTTTAATAAAAAACCATCAAAAATAGTTGCGTTGTTGATAATGAAAAAGTATTTTTGCATCCGCGTTTTGCGCAGGTTCTTACAAATATTAAGATTAAAGGAGAGGTGCCGGAGTGGTAACGGAGCAGATTGCTAATCTGTCGACGCGTAAGTGTCGCATGGGTTCGAGTCCCATTCTCTCCGCAATTTCTTTTAATTAAAGATAACCATCGGGGTGTAGCGTAGCCCGGTTATCGCGCCGCGTTTGGGACGCGGAGGTCGCAGGTTCGAATCCTGCCACCCCGACAAAAGCCAGTTCATAAAATGAACTGGCTTTTTTTATTTTGAGCTATAATGAGAATAGAAATCCATTGATAATTTTATATAAATTCTCTCAATAATACTTCATCAGAATCGTTCTTAAATTTGCCAGACAGTGTAATTTTAATTATTCGGACACATCAAAAACGTCAAATTAATTTCATTTTTTATGCGTCTAAATGAATGAACATAGAGCTCTTGAAATTAGAACGAACAGTTTTTCTTGAATTTTTGATAAAGGAGCCTTAAAACCTTAATTTAAGGCAGCTTACCAGCAAATAGTTTTAATATTTTTTCAAACAATTCATTTAATATTGAACAAAATTGTTCTCTATACCATCTTATCCGATAGTTTCACAACAAATTTTCTATAATTCTTTGTTTGGAATCTAAATTTATCCCTAGCTACCAAACAACCAATGATAAAAAGACCAAACGCATTCTTAATTACATTCAGAACATATTTTAGTAATTGGGCAATTTTGAAAAGTAAACAGAAAACCCTCAATTTGAATTCAAAAGAATATTCAACTCTGTTGAGCAAAGTTATTCTGGTAATTTCTTTAGTATGTTGTTTAAATATTTCTGCTCAGACCACAAATATTTCGGGTGTTATTAATGATTATACTGCAGTAACAGCTATAAGCTGCATATCAGGTGGAGAAATTGAAGTTGCCTCCACCACCTCTTTATCTCCTGGAGATAAAGTTTTACTTATTCAAATGAAAGGGGCAATTATAAATGAATCTGCTACAAGTTCTTATGGAACTGTAACTGACTATGGTGCTTCCGGTCAATATGAAGTACAGGAGATTCAAAGTATTTCTGGTAATACAATTTTCTTTACTTACTCATTAGAAAATAATTATGATGTTTTAGGTTCTGTTCAGTTAGTAAGAATACCCGAATATGATACAGCCAATATTAATGGGACCTTAACAGCGCAGTCATGGAATGGAACCACTGGAGGAGTCTTGATATTTTTCGCTAATAATGTATCGCTAAATGCAAATATTGATGTGCAGGGTTTAGGATTTAGGGGTGGTGCCGTTTCAGCCAATAATTCGACAAGAAATCAAGGCGGTTATTATTACCAAGCAGGTACGGGTAATGCCGGCTATAAAGGCGAGGGAATAGCAGAAGTTATAACAACAAAGGAAACCGGTAGAGGAGCACAAGCCATTGGTGGTGGAGGTGGAAATGCACACAATAACGGTGGTGGAGGTGGTGCTAACTATGGTTTAGGTGGTAATGGAGGAACATGGTCCAGTGAAACTTTTATTGGTTTTGGTGGAAAATCAGTCACAAACCAAATAACGGATAATAGAATTTTCCTTGGAGGAGGCGGTGGTGGTGGACATCAAAACAATAATGTAGCTGGAGCCGGAAGTGCTGGAGGAGGAATTATTATTATTCAATCTCAAACAATTACAGCCAATGGAAATCAGATTCTAGCAAATGGAATAGCTGGTGTTCAAGCACCTAATAATGATGGATCCGGAGGAGGAGGTGCTGGTGGTAGTATAATCCTTGAAATTGCTAATCCTTTAACTAATACCACTTTAGAAGCTTCAGGAGGAAATGGTGGAAATAACATTCGAAGTCATGGAGCTGGTGGAGGTGCCGGTGGAGGATTTATAGTGATATCAAGTTCTATTGGAGGCTCTGTAACCACCGTTGTAGCAGGAGGAACAGGAGGAACATCTGGAGGTGCAGTTCAAGCAACTGACGGAACTGTAGGTTTAGTAAGTACTTCTTTAAGTTTAATAACGTCTAATACATCATCTGGTCCAATTACAGAAATATGTAATAATGGTATTGACGATGATTGTGATGGTTTTACCGATTGTTTTGATTCCGACTGTAGTTTAAGTGCGACTTGTGTAGACAGTGATTTAGATGGAATTGTAGACGCGGTGGATTTAGATGATGATAATGATGGCCTTCTTGATACTACAGAAAGTGATGGTTGCCAAGTTCAATTTTCTGAGCTTAATTGGCATGGGGCTGCTGCGGCCAATGTTTCAGCCACTGCAGACCTCTTAACTGTTTCTGGTTCTGCCTGGGCTAATGCCTATTCAGACGAAACTTTTAGTTTGCCAATTAGAATAATAGGAACCGTAAATTCAGTTGGTAATGGTATGTTGGGTATTCTGCCCACATTTATGCCTGAAACTGCTAGTTGGAATGACCAAGGATTTAAATTTCAGTTTAACGGAAGTAATGGAATGTACGTTAGACACGGCAATGTTAACACAGGTTGGAACGCACCTTCTATTGTTGGAACCCAATTCATATTAGATATAGATCAAAATGGTACGATGACTTACTCCCATGATGGCAATATTGTCTATACTGGAACGGTACCAGATACTGATTATAAAATAACACTAAGTAGAGGAGCATTTCAAATTAGTGATTTGAGAATTGAATTCTCAGACTGTAGCGGTGAACTGGATACTGATAATGATGGAACTCCCAATAGATTAGATTTAGATTCAGATGGCGACGGGTGTACTGATGTACAAGAGGCAGGATTTACAGATAATAATGGAGATGGTCGTTTAGGACCAGCTGCACTCACTGTAGATTCACAAGGTTTGGTGACAAGCGGTATAGACGGTTATACTGGTTCTAATACTTCAGTATTGGATGGGGAATGCTCCGATTTAGATAATGATGGAGTCCTTGATTTTTTAGATTTAGATGACGACAATGATGGTATAACAGATTTAGATGAAAACTGTTTTGTAACACCTGAAGATCTCACTTGGCATGGCACTGCAGCGGCTAATATGACTAATCCATCGAGTGGTACATTAGCAGTAACAGGTTCCGCATGGGCTAATGCCTATTCTGACCAAACTTTTTCAGTACCATTTACTATAGAAGGTACAGTTTCAACGGCCGTAAACGGTATGATAGGAATCTTGCCAAATGCCGGAACTGAAACTTCTAGTTGGAATGATGGAGGATATAAATTTCAGTTCAATGCGAGTAATGGTATGTACATTCGACATGGAGCTATAAATCGTGGATGGCAGTTGCCAATTATAGTAGGAACTTCATTCAAGTTAGAAATTTTAGCATCTGGTACTATGAATTATTATCATGATGGCTCCCTGATTTACTCAGGTGTTATTTCTTTAACAGACTATAAGCTTACTATTTCTAGAGGAAGTTTTACCGTTGATGACTTTACTATTTATGAACCACTTTCTACTTGTAATGATATAGATAGTGATGGCGTGCCTAATTTTATAGATATTGATTCTGATGGCGACGGCTGTAATGATGTCTTAGAAGCAGGTTTTACAGATACAGATGGAGATGGTGAGGTAGATGGCAGTGGATATGCAACTAACGGAACTGTTCTAGACTCTGATGGCTATACAATGCCTGCAGACGCTGACTCTAGTGGCATCTATGATTTTCTAGAGGCTGGTATAGCCCCTACTTTTATAAACCAGCCTACCAATAGTGTCGTTTGTTTTGGTTGTAACGCCTCCTTTACCGCTGTGACTGCCGATGCAGATAGTTTTCAATGGCAGATCTTCAATGGCACTGATTGGGATGATTTAACAGATGTAGGAATTTATAGTGGCACATCTACCGCCACAATAAGTTTGACAAATGTTACTCAGTCACTAAATGGTAACCAATATAGATTACAGGTTTCAAATACTACCTATAGTTGTCAAACAACTTCAGAGGAGGTTACTTTAAATACTCGTGTCACTACAATTATAACCAATAGACAACGAACTTATAGAGTTAACAAACATTGAATTTCTAATATTTTGTAATGAAGATATTTAATTTTTGTAATTTTTAAATTGCAGTCATTCCAACAAAAAAAGCCGAATACAATTATTTGTATTCGGCTTTTTTATTCACAATACTTTAAAGCTTATCCCTTCGGGTCAATATTTACTCCTGGTTTTGAAGAAGCAGTTTTAGGGTCAATATTTACTCCTGGTTTTGAAGAAGCAGTTTTTGGGTCAATGTTTACTCCTGGTTTAGAGGAAGCTTTGTTGGAATCTTTAGTCGGCATGATACTTATTTTTTTGTGGTTTATGTTCTATATTAGTGAAAATAAGAACGCTATCCAAATTTAGCTGATTAATCATTGGCTAAATGGAGGGCCTATTCAACCAAACCAAATGAAGTTTAGTGAGTTTTTAATTGAGTGTCGCGAAAAGGATGTTTTCAAACGACTTTCAATTTATGTAGTATCTAGTTGGGTATTGCTTCAAGTGGTTTCATTACTTGCAGATCCTTTGAACCTGCCAAAGTCTTCATTAACGGTTTTATTGTTGATTTTAATTATTGGTTTCCCACTATATATTTTCTTTTTGTGGCAGTATGGTATTAAACTAGAGAATACTTCAAATACTAATATTTCTGATAATAACGCTAAAGCATCTTCTAAAAATGGACTAGAAATAGATCCTCCTTTAACTAGTCAAAACGAGATTCCCTCTGATTATTTACGATTTAGAAAAATGTATTTTGTTTCTACAGGTTTCTTGGGCCTTTTGTCCTTAGTGGCTGTTATTTTTATTATTCGCACCAATTTTTTAAGTACAAAAACTGTCGTTCCACCATTGCTTTCAAGCGAACCTATGAGCGATAAAATTGCTATTGTAAAGTTTGACAATAACACTGGGGATGAAAAATTTGATGTGGTTAGTAAAATGACCGTGGATTGGATAATGCATGGGATTACCCAAAATAAGGTCGCCCAAGTAATTTCTCCTAAGATTATTGATGACTATGCCAATGTGCTTAAAGCTTCAATGCTGCCCTTACCGGAAGTAAAAGTTTTAAGTGAATACTTGAAACCTTCAAAAGTAATTACAGGTAATTTTTACCTAAACAAAAACGAATTAATCTTTCAGTCTTCAATAACAGATGATAAATTAAACGAAACGTTTATCTCTTTCAACCCAATAAAATGTAATCCGCAAGCACCTTTAGAGTGTATTGAAGCTTTAAAACAAAGAATTCTAGGGTATTTTGTAGTTGAAGAAAATCCACTGGAGAATTTACAAGAAACACCACCAAATTTTGAAGCCTATCAACATGTTCTTAATGCTAAAGCTGTTTATGGTAATGACGAAGAGTATCTTAAGCTTATAAATGCCGCGATTAAGGCTGATGATTCCTACTTTGAACCAAAGGTCAATAGAATTGCCCATTTCTACAATAAGGGTAATTACATAAAAGCAGATAGTTTATTGACTTTATTGAGAAAAAAGCCAAGCAGTAATAAGCGGCAAAGTAATCTATTAAACATGTATGAAGCACTTTTAGAGGGCGATAATAGAGCTACTTATGAATATTTAAAAAATGAATATGACACGTATCCAGATGATATAGATACTAATTCAAGTTTGATGACCGTTGCGTTACAATTTGTAAATAGACCCGAAGATGTTGCTCGAATATACTCCAGAATTAATATAAGTGATGTTGATACCAAAGATTGTGCTCAATGTGAGTTTAGATATTATATTAAGGGTATATCAGAAATAGAATTGGGAAATTATAATTCGACTATTGAATTATTGAAACCATTTATAAAGACTAAAGAAAATAAGCTTTTAAAACGTGTTCTTTTAATGGCATATATTAAATCAAATACTGAAGACACTAAAGTTGATAACTTATTAGCAAGTACTAAGTTGCTCATGTCGTCGTCGGACTGGCGAAACTTTTCACTTTTAGCAGGCAAACTTTATTTATTACAATCTAGCCCTGAAAAGGCAACAAAACATTTTCAGAATGTTGTAGAATCTTTGAATGGCATTAATGATTTGTCTAAAGATGAGTTCAAAGATTTAGGAGATGCTTACTTCTATTTGGCTGATTACAAAACAGCTTCAAAATACCTTCAAGAGTATTCTAATATTAAACAGGATAATGGTCTTTATAGCCACCTAGGTACCTTGGCAATTTGTTATCAAATGATTAATGATAAAAAAAATGCTATGGCCACCTTAAATCAACTTGAGAATTATCGAGATTCATTTAAATATGGTCATATCGATTACACCTATGCGCAATACTATGCCTTTATTGGCAATCAAGACAAAGCAATTAATCATTTATTTCGAGCTGTAGCTGATGGTAAATGGTATACAACGGATGGTTATCAAAATGATGTCTTATTAAAGTCTGTAAAAGAATCTCAAGATTTTATTAAAATTTTGAATTTTTGGGACTAATTAAAATAAAGCTCAATGTCTTCTAAGTCTAAAATGTACGCTCTTCTTATAGGTGTTGGTGATGATTTACCATATACTATTAAGGATGCAACTAAACTTTATGATACTTTAATTGATCCTGAGTTGGCAGGATATGAAAAGGATAATGTCATTCTGGTCTGTGATAAAGAAGCAACACGTGATGGGATATTAAATTCCCTGGATAAGTTGATTGAAACTACTAATGAAGATTCATCGGTTTTAATTTACTATTCTGGGCATGGAGGCAAATACATGAGTCAGCATAAGTTTTTTTTACAACCTTATGGTATGACTGCGGAAAACTATGCTACACATTGGGTGATGGCAGAAGAGCTTACAGAAAAAATTAATGCCATAAAATCTAACAAAATCGTATTTCTTTTAGATTGTTGCCATGCTGAGGGCATGACCCAAGAAGGTTTGTTAAATATGGAGGGTTTAGCACAAAAGTTAAACGATAAAGGAGGTATGTGGGTTATTTCATCTTGCCAAGACAATCAAAAATCTTGGCGATTACCAAATGCAGAAAATAGTCTTTTTACTGAATGTTTATTAGAGGTAATCTCCGGTAACCACAAAAAGCCATTTACAGAGCCCAACGTTACCATAACAGATGTTGTTGAACATATTTTTGACGAGGTACCAAAAAGAGCTAGTAAATGCATTGATGAAAACACGGGTGAGCCCATAAATCAACGGCCATTTGCAAAATTTCAAATGTCAGAGAATGTTGTACTTAGTAATTTTCCTAGAAATTTGGAATCTCACGCAGCTACCATTACTGAACTAGAACCAAATATTGAAAAGTTAGACGAACGTGGTTTAATCAAACTTCTCGACGCAATGAGTTTCCTTGGTCGTAGAGATGAAGCTATCAATATTTTAGAAAATCACAAGAAAACTTCAGGTGATGCGGATTTGCTTAATATTTTAGGTAATCTATTTAAAGAAAAGTATTTAGAGACTAATTTTGAAGAGCCAGGTTTAATTTCCTTAGAACACCATAAAAAAGCGCTTGAAATTGCTACTAAAGAGGAAGATGAACAACAAATTTATTTAAATAGCATTAATCTAGCCTTTCTTTACCTACTATTAGATTTAAGTAAAAAAGAGGTGAGATTTTATGCTGATTTAGCTTTTAACGCTGCAAAAAATTATTATTACCCAAGCCCAGAAAAATTTGGAACAATGGGTGAAGCTTGTATTTATTTAAATCTGTTAGAAAAGGCTAAAGAAAATTATAATTTGGCATCAGAAAAAGCTGGAATTAGAACAAGAATGAATCTTTATAAAGATGCTTACGCTGTCTATACCACACTTTATGATGATAATAAAGACGACCCCTTTTTAATATTTTTGAATAATAAATTGCTTTCTTAAGTAATAAAATCAGTAACTTATACACGACTAAACAACCTAATAATTAAACTAATGAGTACTTCAGACAATGAAAATCTTTCTGACTTACTAGAGGATTTAAAGGCTGGTTTTAATCTTCACAGAATAAAAATTAAAGGTAGAATTAGAAATTCTTATATAAAAATAGGCCTTGGTGTGCTCATAGTTGTGGCTTTAATTGCTGTTTCTTATTTAGATGCTACTATTTTTGATGCTATATCCGGCTTGAAAGAGCGTCTAGAATTCGCTGCACCAATAATGGGTGTGCCTACATCATTCACTTTTGCTTCTTTAAATCAAACGAAATCTTTAAAAAAACAAATGGAAGGTATTTATGATTTTGAAGATAAAGTGAGTGAATGGGAAAAGGGCTTATCTGAATTTAACAAAAAAGATGTTTTATCTCTAGAACATGAATTCGAGCGTTATATAAGATAAATTCCAACTAACCAAACAACCATCCATAATGAGTAAAATCCAAGAAAGAATAGCTGAATTAGACAAGGTTTCGAAAAAAACTAGAACGGTAAATAATATTTTGTGGGTATTCGTTTTTGCACTTGTGGCCCTTGCAGGATATTTTGCTTATGAATCTTCGGTAAAAGAAAAGGAGATAGAAAAATTATTGAGTTTGTCTAATGACGCTAAAGAAAAACTTGCTTTAAGTGAATCGACGACACAAGCTAAATTCGATTCTATTATAAGGGCTTCAGATGCTGATTTATGGCAACAGGCTAAAAAAATAAACACCTTGAAAGCTTATTCAAATTATGCTCAAGAGAATCCATATGATTCAATTCATAAGGCTGATTTGATAAAAGCTGTGAATAATCTTCTTAGCAATGTAGGTTATGTTCAGTATCAAGAAACGAATGGCAATAAGCTTTATACAGTTAATACAGAAATTCATTTAGAAGGAGAGTATGTTCAATTTAAGAACGATAAGGCAATTAGGAACGGAGCAATTGGTATAAACGACTGCGGTGCGGATAATTCGAAAAGAATAGATGTCATCAATAAAGGAAAAACCGTAAGGGTTAATAAGTTGTGTGAAGCTCCAGGCAGTCAATCAATTTGGGCAGAAATTGCTTATTCAAATTAAGTTTTTAAGACGTGGTCTAATTTAGTTTTTCTTAGATTCAACTTAATTTTTGAAATAATAAATCCAATAATTTTAAAACTAAATTATACATTACTATATTTGCACCCGCAAAATAGGTCGCGTAGCTCAGCTGGATAGAGCATCTGCCTTCTAAGCAGACGGTCAAAGGTTCGAATCCTTTCGCGATCACAGAATAATAAAGCCTTGTTTTTACAAGGCTTTTCTGTTTCTATTCTCAAAATTTGATACAACTACTACCTTCGTTTTTGGTCTTTAATATTTTTCTTCAAATACTTCCTGCCAACATATTTCCATTTGTGCCTCTTTTTAAAGAACTTCACAAAAAGATATAAGATGACCATTTTTATAGATATGGATGAGGTAATTGCTGATACTTATCAAGGGCATATTGATTTATATAACCAAGAATTTGACAGTAGTTTTTCAAAGTCAGATTGCGATGGCAAAGATTTTTGGCAATTAGTGCCAGAAGCTCATATTGAAAATATTAGAGGACATGCCCGAAAAGAGGGATTCTATATTAACTTAAAAGTCATTGAACATAGTCAAGAAGTTTTAAAACGACTAAGTCAAAAACATGAAGTTTTTATTGCATCTGCGGCTATGCAGTTTCCTAATTCATTAAGGGAAAAGTCAGATTGGCTTGATCAATATTTTCCTTTTATTCCATGGCAAAATCGTATACTTTGTGGAGAGAAGTATATTTTGAATGGTGATGTTTTAATTGATGATAGAAGTTATCATTTACGAAAATTTGAGAATAGAGGAATTCTTTTTACTTCACCGCATAATGCCAAAACGGAAGGTTTCGAAAGGGCGAGTTCTTGGCTGGAAATTGAAAAAATGCTGTCATGAAACAATTAATTTTAATATCAATTGCAGTTTCATTTCTTTTTTTATCGGGTTGCGCGGGTCAAAGTCGTCTTATTGACAATGAATATGAAACCGTTACTAAAGAGAACTTACAGTACTATCTCTACTTTCCAAAAGACTACGATAAGACTGAGGATGAAGAATTTGGTTTACTACTATTTCTGCACGGGGGCGGTGAATCAGGAGCTGAGTTAGAAGAAATTAAAAAGAACGGACCTCCAAAATTATTAGTAGAAGGTAAAGAGTTTCCTTTCTTAATTTTAGCGCCACAAAATCCGCATAAAAGGAAATGGTGGAATATTCATGCAGTAAATCAACTGCTTGACGAAATTGTCAAAACAAACAGAATTGACCCTAAGCGTATTTACCTAACCGGACTAAGTAGGGGAGGCAGTGCCGCTTGGGATTTGGCTGTTCAATACCCAAAAAAATGGGCTGCATTAGCTGTAGTATGTGGTATGGCGCCTGTACCATATGCACACTGGATTGATAAAAAACTCCCAATTTGGGTTTTTCATGGAGATATGGATAAAGTGATTTCTATTGAAGAGTCGGATAAAATGGTTGCTAAGTTAAAGCAGATGAGTTATGATGTTAAGTATACTCGTTATAAAGGTGTAGGTCATAATTCTTGGGCTAGGGCTTATACTACCGATGAGTTATATGAATGGATTAACAATCAAAAATTAGACTAATGACACGTTATTTTTTTCTTTTCGTGTTAATTAGTATAACGGCTTGCAAAAGGTCTGCAGAACGGGTTAAAAATACTCCAGTTGAAGTAATTGGGACAGGTTTAGATACAGTCTTAGAAGTTGTTGAATTACCAGTTAAGCAAAAAGAACTGCGTTCTTTTGAAGGGATAGCGGATAGTACTTTTATTCGCTTGGCTGATTTTAGCAACGATTTTGTTTTTGATATGCGTTATGCAACAGAAAATAATTTTTTAAAAGCTAAAGTATACGATTGTGCGGAATGTTACACCAGAATGCGAACAGCCAAAGCCTTGTTAAAGGCGAACAAAGAGTTTTTAGAACAAGGTGTAAAAATTAAATTCTTTGACTGCTACCGGCCTAATTCTGTACAATATAAAATGTGGGAAATAGTGCCCAACCCCCAGTATGTAGCAAATCCGGTAAAAGGTTCCATACATAACAAAGGTGGTGCTGTAGATATAACTTTAGTCGATTTAGAAGGTAATGAGCTCGATATGGGGACGGACTTTGACTTTTTTGGAAAACGTGCCTATCATGATAACCTGGACTTGCCAATAGAAATCCTTAATAATAGAAAATTACTTAAGGAAACTATGGAAAAGCATGGGTTTTGGTCAATTAGAACAGAGTGGTGGCATTACAACCTATCTGCTGGCAGCAATGCTAAAATTGCCAATTTTAAATGGGAATGCGAGTAGAGGAGATTTTTCTAAATTATTAAGGATTCATACTAATTAACCTTGTGCCTATTTTTTATGTCTTTTGGCCTTTTATTATTATTCGTTTATTGTTAGAATTGGTAGTAAAAAAGAGATAATGGTCTCCGCCTTCTTTTAACTTTATTTTTTTTCGAATACTTGCTACTGATTCAGGAAAGTTGCGTGTAGTGATATTAGCTTTAGTTAAATTTAGTTTTTGAAGTTCTTTTTTGTTACAGGGTAATACATTCTCTATTTTAAACCTTCGCCCGGGAAAATCAATAAACTTTTCAGATGTATATAAATGAGAATGTTCGTGTAGCTTTTTAATTTCAAAAGCTTTGCCTATAGATTTAAAACCACCAGATTTCAAAATTGCTGAATTTGGTTCATAAAGAAACTTTTGAGGTAGGTCAATTTCAGAAAGAGTTGCTTTTTCATCTTCAAGTATAAAATCAAATTCCTCATTTGAATTAGTTTTAAGATTTCTGGTTTTTATTTGAATGGACCCACTAAAACCTTTTTCTAAAATCCAGAGTAATTCTTTGACTTCATTTTTAATGGCAACAATATGAATTTCTTTTACAAATTTTAAATCAGAAATACCTTGTTTGATATCCAAAAGAGGAGCCGTTTTTATTAAAATATTTTTCGATTTTTCAAAAATTTTATCAAGATTTGAAGGAACATCGGGTAAACAATCTTGTAATAAAAACACTTTTCCTTTTACCTCATTACGTCGTGATGGATCAATAAAAATCCAATCAAAACTAAGCTCAGTTTTATTTAAAAAATCCAATCCATCTTCATTATTAAGAATAATGTTTTTAGCACCTAATACTTCAAAATTATAACTAGCTATTTTGGATAGTTTTTGGTTCAGTTCACAGTGGTAAACTTGATCTATTTTTTTTGAAAAAAAGTAGTCATCTACACCGAAGCCACCGGTAATATCGAGTAGTAATTTTCCAGTTATTAAATCCGCTTTGTATTCAGCAGTTTGTTCTGAACTGGTTTGTTCAATATGTAGCTTTTCTGGGTAGTATATTATAGGGGTTTTGAACCAGGTGGGTAGTTTGTGCTTACATTTTTTTTTGGCTTCAAGCTGCTCAACAAGCTCTTTTTGAGTAATATCTTGAAATAATTGTTTTTTTAATAAAACTGACACGATGTCAGTACTCCAATTATTTTTTATAAACTCCTGAACACCAGTTTTTAAAATAGCTTTATTCAAATTAACACTATAGATTTTTAGTTAGCTTCTTTACAATGCTATTATCGCTTAAAAATTCTTTTAAAATTACCTTAATAGCGGTGTACCCGGGTACCGCAATTACCATTCCCACCACACCAAAAAGTAATCCTGCTATAATGATGACCAAGAAAATTTCTAAGGGATGAGACTTTACAGAATTGGAAAATATGAAGGGTTGTGAAAAGAAATTATCAACCAATTGACCGATCAATAAACCAATCAAAACATAAGAAGTTTTAGGTAAAATAATGGTGCTAAAATCAGCCCCAAGGAAGCTTGTCATTGTAAGTGTAATCATGATGACTCCACCGATGATTGGACCCACATAAGGAATGATGTTAAATAGTGAACATAGAAAGGCAATAACAATGGCATTTTCGACACCCACAATAAGCAAGGTAATTGTATAGATTACAAACAAAATAAATAGTTGTAAAAGTATTCCGCCAAAGTATCTAGATAATAAATTATTGATTTTATCAATTGATTTCACCATGCTTCCTTCTTTTGTATTTGGAACAAAAGTTAAAAGTCCGTTTTGAAATAATTTGCTGTCTTTTAAAAAGAAGAATGAGATAAATAAAACGGAGAATAATCCAATACTAAAATTGCTAAGTACGTTTAGAAATGAATTTAAAAAGTTGGGTATAAAATTTAAATTCAAACCTTCTAGAACATTTTTTTCTAAATCAGAATCTTCAATCATTTCATTAACATTCGATGTTGTGATTCCGAAATAATCAACAATTTCTAAGTAAAGCGTATTTAGGTTGTTTTTTAAATCGTCAATATCTAATAATGAAAGATTTCTACTTTGTTCGTTTATTAGCGGAATGAACAATGCCAAAATACCTATAAAGACACCTAGCATTAAAAGCATAGTTAAAATTACTGCAAGCGTATTTGGAAGTTTTAATTTTCTTCTTAAAAACAGGACAATGGGTCTGCCAAGTAAAGCAATCACAGCGGCAATAGCAAGATAAGCTAAGACAGATTGTATTTTAAGTAAAAAGTAGCCAGTTAAAACAATTGCGGTAATTATAAGAACTGCTCTAAGAATTCCGTTAGATATGGTTTTTGATTCCATTGGTTAGGTTTTAAAAACGTAAGCTATAATATTTGCCCCCATTTGTAGGGCTTTTAAACGAATCTCTTCGGGGTCATTGTGCACTGAGGGATCTTCCCATCCATCACCTAGGTCGCTTTCAAAAGTAAAAAGTAATACTAATCGTCCTTCATGAAAAATACCCAAGGCTTGTGGACGTTGTCCATCATGCTCATGAATTTTGGGCAATCCTTCCGGAAAATCATATTTTTCATTGAATATTGGATGATCACTACCCAGTTCCTCCAATGCTTTGTCAGGGAATACCTTATTCAATTCTCTTCTTATGTAGGGTTCCATCCCGTAATTATCATCAATATGCAAGAAACCACCCGCTAGAAGGTAAGTTCTAAGATTTTGGGCTTCTTCATTTGAAAAGAACACGTTACCATGCCCAGTCATATGAAGTAGTGGAAATTGAAAAATATTGACATCACCAACTTCGATAGTTTGCGGCTTATTTTCAATAGTAGTATCTAAGTTTTCATTGCAAAAACGAATTAGATTTGTTAGGGCTGTTGGATTAGAATACCAATCACCTCCACCCCCATATTTTAGAATTGCAATTTCTTGTGATTGAAGGCTGTTCATCACAAAAAAAGTTAAAAAAACTACTATTTTGGTAAGTTGCTGCATTTAAAAACGAATACTATAAGAGAATCAAAAATACAGAATAAGATGTATAAAAAAATCATAATTCCAATTGTGGTCTTGGTGGGCTTAGCAACAATGGCTTTTTATCAAAATAAAGATGAAGCTACAATTGCAAAAGAGCCTAATAATATTGATGAATTTGAATCAATTGTGGTTTTAGAACTCTTTACTTCTCAAGGATGTTCTAGTTGTCCACCGGCAGATGTTTTGTTAGAAAAGGCAAAGGATGATTTTCCGGATAAAGTTTTTGCATTGTCTTATCATGTTGATTACTGGAATTATATAGGATGGAATGATCCATACAGTAAATCGGCCTATACCTTAAAACAAAGAGCTTATAATCAAAAGTTTAAATCAAGAAATAATTACACTCCGCAAATGGTAATAAATGGTTCCGAGCATTTTGTGGGTTCTGATAGACTTACTTTAAATTCAAAGATTGCGACCTATGGAAAACAACCAGCAATGAACAGAGTGTTAGTATCTAAAATTGAAAGAACTGATTCGTTTATCAAGTTTGATTTTGAAATCGAAGGTAAGTTGACTGGTAAAAAATTAAGAACAGTCTTAGTTTTAAACAACCGAATTACATCTGTAAAAAGAGGAGAGAATAAAAATAGAACTTTGAAAAATTCAAATATTGTTATTGCAGAAAACTATTTAGATATCAAAACTGCTTTGGATGCAGGAAGTATTAATATCCCTAGCGATATAAGTATTAATGAAGAAGTAACATTAATGTTAATTCTAGAAGATGAGAATTTAAATATTACGGGAGCCGTAAAAGCTAAAATTTAATTATTTAAGATACTCACCACGGTGCAGGCATAGATAGCTGCTGTTTCAGTTCTCAGGCGATTACGGCCTAAAGAAACAGGAGAGAAATTACTTTCAATGGCTTGTTTTATCTCTTTTTTTGAAAAATCACCTTCAGGCCCAATAAGGATTACTACATCTTTATCGGCTTGTAATCTTCTTTTTAATTCTACTTTCTCTCCTTTTTCACAATGAGCAATTAGTTTTAAATTGCCTTTGGTTTGTTCTAAAAATTTATCAAATGTTACTAATGGATTCAATTTAGGCAAGACAGTTTGCAAAGACTGTTTCATAGCGGATTGTAGTACTTTTTCAAGCCTTTCTGGTTTGATTATTTTTCGTTCTGAATGTTCACATAAAATTGGTGTTATTTCACTAATTCCTATTTCGGTAGCTTTTTCTAAAAACCATTCAAAACGGTCATTCATCTTTGTGGGTGCCACAGCCAAATGTAGCGAGTAGGATTTTGGTATAGTTTTATCTTCTGAAATAAGTTGGGCTTTACACTTTTTAATATCAGCGGTAATAATTTCTGCTTCAAACAAGACACCTTTGCCATTTGTTATGTACAGTATGTCTCCAGCTTTTTTACGAAGTACTTTTACAATATGCTTACTTTCTTCAGCTGTAAAGTAGAATTGTTTAAAACTGTTATCTAATGATGGATTGTAAAAGAGCTGCATATTATTTCTTTAATTTATTCTTGGCATGTTCAACACCGAGTTCAATCCAATATTGCAATTGTTCTTCGGTGTGATAACCTTCTACCGTAACAAAGATAAATTCTTTCATAGGTTTACCCGTGAAATCCATTGGTCGGACAAAGTTCTTGCGAAGTTCATGACTAATTTTTTCTGGAATCACACGAACCATTAATTCTTTATTTATAGTTCCAACGGTCATTTTTCCTTCTAATAAAAAGGCTAAGCCACCAAACATTCTTTTTTCTGTAAACTTCTCAGGAAAAATTTTCAATGCTACATTGATTCTTTTGGCTAGGTTTTCATCGTAAGGCATAATCTATAAACTGTATCGGGCTTTAGCTGTTATGTTTTGTTCAGCAAAATCATCTTCTAAAAACTTCAAATATCCAACAATACCAATCATAGCTGCGTTATCGGTGCAATATTCAAATTTTGGAATATAAGTATGCCATCCTAATGTTTTTTCAGCTTCTTTTAATCTAAAACGTATACCAGAATTTGCGGCTACTCCACCCCCAATAGCAATTTCTTTGATTCCAGTTTGATTTACGGCAAGCTTCAACTTTTGCATTAAGATCTCTAAGATTGTAAATTGAATAGAAGCGCAAATATCTTTAAGATTTTCCTCAATAAACTTTGGATTCTTTTTTACACTTTTCTGAACAAAATAGAGAATACTTGTTTTTAATCCACTGAAACTAAAATTGAGACCCTCAACTTTAGGTTTGGGAAAAATAAAAGCCTGTGCATTTCCTTCTTGAGCATACTTATCAATTAAAGGTCCTCCAGGGTAGGGAAGGCCAAGTAATTTTGCACTTTTATCGAAAGCTTCTCCAACAGCATCATCCAAAGTTTGTCCCAATATTTGCAAGTCAAAATAGTTGTTCACCTGAACAATTTGAGTGTGTCCACCGCTGAGGGTCATGGCTAAGAAAGGAAAAGAGGGTTGAGATTGTTTTTCATCATTTATAAAATGTGCTAAAATATGGGCTTGCATATGATGAACCTCTATTAAAGGAATATCAAGACCCAAAGCTAAAGACTTGGCAAAAGAAGTTCCAACTAGCAGAGATCCCATTAGTCCTGGACCTCTAGTGAAGGCTATTGCCGATAGTTGATTTTTGTCGATATTTGCTTTGGCTAATGCTTGATGTACTACGGGTACAATATTTTGCTGATGCGCTCTTGATGCTAACTCGGGTACAACACCGCCATATTGCTGGTGTATAGCCTGTGTAGCTACAACATTGCTAAGCACTTTATCATTTCGTAGCACTGCTGCAGAAGTATCATCGCATGAAGATTCTATGGCCAGTATAAAGTTTTCTTGACTTTTCACCTATTTTGGAACAAAAGTTGACGATGCAAAGATAAAAGGTAAATCACTATCAAAAAACTTAGAAAAATACTGATTAGAATTGTGCTGGTACTTTTACTGATTCTAGTCATTTCTACCATTGTTTTTTCCTTACCTATTGTTCAAACCAAAATTGCCAAAAAAGCGACCACAAGCCTGAATAAAGAATTTGGAACCAATATCAATATTGATAGGGTTCAATTTTCGCCTTTCACTTTAGGAGCTACCATCAAAGATATTTACGTTGAAGACTACCAAAAGGACACCCTTTTTTATATTCAAAAGCTTTCCACTTCAGTTTTAAGCCTTCGTAATATGGTTAATGGAAGGTTAGAGTTTGGTGATGTTGACGTTGATGGGCTATTCTTTAAGTTGAAGACCTATGAGGGTCAAAGAGATACCAATTTAGATGTGTTTGTTGACAAATTGGATGATGGTAAACCAAGAGCCCCAGGCACTCCTCCATTTTTCATGTCTTCTTCTGAAATAAATCTTTTTGAAAGTCGATTTTCCCTTGTAGATGAAAATCTCGAAAATCAAGAAATATTACAATTTAAAAATTTAAAAGTTAATGCTACTGATTTTCAAATTATTGGCCCGGAAGTAGGAATGATGATTAATGATCTGTCGCTGCTTAGTAAAAGAAACTTAAAAATTGAAAAATTAGCAACTACCTTCAAGTACACCAAACAACAAATGCGTTTTGATTCTTTAGCTATTAAAACAAAAGAATCAACCTTAAAAGGCAATTTGCAATTTGATTATAATAGAGAAGATTTTGGAGATTTTTTAAATAAAGTCAATGTAAAGGCAAATTTTGAAGAATCTACCGTGGCCTTCAACGAAATTAATGCCTATTTCAATGAATTTGGAACGGATAAAATAGCCACCTTTTCAAGTAACGTTTCTGGAGTTTTAAATAATTTAACTGTTACAGATTTGACATTGCTTTCTGATAACACAGGCGTGCGTGGGGACTTTAATTTTAAAAATCTTTTTAAGAAAGAAGAACCTTTTATAATGACTGCCAACATGGATAATGTCACTTCAAGTTATTATCAATTGAGAGGGTTGCTACCAAACATTTTAGGGAAATCAATACCTACATCATTTCAAAAATTTGGTCAATTTACAATTCGTGGTGACGCTGAAATAACAGATAGTTCCTTAGATGTTCAAGTTAATTTAAACACGGCTATTGGCAGTAGTTATGCTGACCTTCAAATGACGAATATCAACAATATTGACGATGCCTCATACCGCGGTTTTATTTCATTGATTGACTTTGATTTAGGAGACTTTATTGAAAATGAAAAATTTGGAAAAACAACGCTTGATGTTAATGTTGAAGGCCGTGGATTTATTGCAGAGTATTTAAATACAGAAGCGATTGGTGAGATATATAATATTGATTTTAACGGTTATATATATCAAGGTCTTAAAGTCTCTGGTATTATAAAAGAAGAACTTTTTGATGGGTCATTAATCAGCACTGATGAGAATTTTAAATTTAGTTTTAAAGGTCTTGCAGATTTTAGTGAGGCGCGTAATGATTTTAATTTTATCGCCAATGTTGATTATGCTGACTTCAATAAACTAAACTTTATAACGGATCCCGTCTCCGTTTTTAAAGGAAATGTGCGGATGGATATTGCGGGTAATTCATTAGATAATATTACTGGTGATATTCAATTTGAGAATACAATTTATCAAAATGTAAATGACACTTATAATTTTGATGATTTTGCTATTTCATCAACTTTTGAACAAGATTCAATTAGAAACATTCAAATCATTTCTCCTGACATTATAACGGGTTATATGAAAGGGAATTTTAAGGTTGCTGAATTAGGCAAGCTTTTTCAAAATTCGTTAGGAAGTATATATACTAACTATAAACCTTTTGAAATATCTGATGGTCAAGAAATAAACTTCAACTTTAAGATTTACAACAAGATTGTAAGTATATTTTTACCAGAGGTTCGCTTTGGTCCAGATACGTTTATTAGAGGAAACATTGTCGCAGATGAAGGAGATTTTAAACTAACTTTTAAATCACCTGAAATTGCAGCTTATAAGAATGCCTTAGAAAATATTGAACTAAAAATTGACAATAAAAATCCTTTGTTCAACACCTTTTTGTCAGTTGGTAATATGGAGACTGTTTATTATGATTTAAAAGACTTTAATCTCATTAATACGACCTTAAAAGACACTTTGTTTTTTAGGACGGAATTTAAAGGGGGTAGCCAGTTTAATGATAGTTACAATCTAAATTTCTATCATACCTTTAATGAAGAGAACAAATCCGTCATAGGTTTAAAAACTTCAGAGGTAAATTTTAAGGATAACAATTGGGTTCTCAATAAATCTGGAAATAGACAAAACAAGGTAATTGTTAATAGAACTTTAGATAGCATCGAAATTAAGGAAATTGTCATGGATAATGGCAAAGATGAACAGATTCGATTAAAAGGAGAATTAGCGGACTCAACGTATAAGAATCTGGAGCTTCAATTTAAAATCGTATCCCTTAATAAAATAACACCTGCCATTGATAGTTTAAAATTAGATGGTCAGGTCAATGGGTTTCTCAATATACTTCAAAAAGAGGGTAAATATCTACCTTCTTCTAGCCTTGATATCACAGACTTTTCTGTTAATGAAATGAGAATGGGTGATATGGAGGTTGTTGTTTTTGGTAATAATGACCTTACAGAATTTGGAGTGAATTCATGGCTTACAGAAGATGGGCAAGAACGTTTCAGTGTTAGTGGTAAAATTAATAATTCAAAAACCGAGACCAGTTTAGATTTGTTAGCTTCTTTAAACGAGTTTAAACTAGAGCCTTTTGCTCCTTTAGGTGAAGATATAATTTCAAATATCAGAGGCCTCCTTAACGGAAATGTTAGAATAACAGGCAATGCTAATAGTCCGGATTTTAATGGAACATTGACTTTAGATGAAGCAGGAATTGGTATACCTTATTTAGATGTTAATTATGATTTTGCGCCGCAATCTAGGGTTAGGTTATATGATCAAACTTTTTATTTTGATAATATTATTTTGAATGATGTTGATTATAATACGAAAGCAACTTTAGATGGGACCATTTCGCACACAGCCTTTAGTGATTGGATTTTAGGTTTAAACCTTGATACAAATGATGACCGTTTCCTAATTCTTGACACAGAATACGACGAGGATGAGTTATACTATGGTACCGGATTTGTTGATGGAACGGGTAGTATATTTGGCTCAACAAATGCCCTTACGATAGAATTTGATGGCGCCTCCGCCAAGGGAACAAAACTAAAAATTCCTTTAAGTGATGTGACCAGCGTCGGTGATTATTCATTTATCAATTTCATAGAAAAAGATGCTACAAATATAATAAAAGGAGAACGTGTATTAGATGACTATCAAGGTCTTGAACTTGCTTTTGATTTGGCTGTTACACCTGATGCAGAGGTCGAAATTGTCGTTGATAGAGAAAGTGGTAGTACTTTAAAGGGAACTGGCGAAGGACTTTTGTTATTTGAGATTAATACAAACGGCAAATTCAACATGTTTGGAGAGTTTGTTGTGGTGACTGGAGAGTATCGTTTTAGACGAGCAGGTCTTATCGACAAAACCTTTGAAGTAAGACCGGGAGGAACCATATTATGGGAGAGAGAACCCTTAGAAGCTCAATTAAAACTGGAAGCAGTATATGCTTTAAATGCTAATCCCGCACCGTTATTAGATAATCCAGGTTTTACAAGAAGAATACCTACAGAAGTTGTGGTTCGTTTAGAGGGGGAATTAGAAAATCCAACGATTGATTTTAATATTGAGTTTCCCGGTACAAATTCTGTGATTAAATCAGAATTGGAATATCGATTATTAGATCCAACGATTGAAAGTAATAATGCTTTTTTCTTATTGGCACAGGGAACATTCTTTAATGATCAGGGGTTAAATCAACAAGCGGTAACGGGTAATTTAATACAAACAGCCTCAGGTCTTTTAAATCAAGTTCTGGGTGGAAATGATGATAGTAAATTCAATTTTGGTTTATCTTATGAGCAGGGCTATGAAGATGTTAATGCTGGTGTAAATACAGAAGATCGTATTGGGGTAACAGTAACCACTCAAATATCAGATCGTGTTTTAGTTAATGGTCGCGTTGGTGTTCCTGTTGGTGGGGCAACGGAGACAGTAATTGCGGGTGATGTTGAAATTCAAGTGCTGTTAAATGATGATGGAACCTTAAGTGCTAAATTTTTTAATAGGCAAGGAGAAATTCAACAGTATTTAAGTGAACAACAAGGCAATCGTAATACCCAAGGTATCGGTTTGTCTTATCAGGTTGATTTTAATAATTTCAAAGAATTAATGAAGAAAATCTTTAGTTCCAAGAAGAGTGAAGAAGAAGCTGTAGAGAAGCCTCAATTAAATTCTAACGTTATGGGTAAAGACAGTTTAATTAGATTTTATCCAAAGAAAGTAAATCCAAGGCAATAAAATATCCCACAATTCAATAAAAAGTTGATACGAAATCGTTTGCGGTATTGAGATAAGTCAAATTAGTCAGCACGTCATTTTTTTATTGGAATAAGTTTGCTAGTTTTGATCTCTCAAAAATAAAAATGGCCAATAAAATCAACAAAATTGCAGTATTAACCTCTGGTGGTGATTCTCCAGGGATGAATGCAGCTATTAGATCTGTTGTACGTACCTGTGCCTTCATGAAAATGGAGTGTGTCGCTATTTATCGCGGCTACCAAGGGATGATTGATGGTGATTTTAAACCTATGAATGCTCGTAGTGTTAATAATATCATCAACAAGGGTGGTACTATTTTGAAATCTGCTAGATGTGAAGAGTTTAGAACGCCTGAAGGACGAAAAAAGGCCCATGACCAGTTATTAAAAGAAGGTATTGATGCCTTTGTTGTTATTGGTGGTAATGGCAGTTTTGCCGGTGCTCTAAAACTTAATGAAGAGTTTAATTTTCCTGTAATGGGAATCCCCGGTACGATTGATAATGATATATTAGGTACTTCTTACACGATAGGTTTTGATACAGCAATTAATACCGTTGTCGAGGTTATTGATAAGATACGTGATACCGCAAGCTCGCATAACAGATTATTCTTTGTAGAGGTTATGGGGCGTGATGTTGGTCATATAGCACTTAATGCTGGTGTAGGTGCCGGTGCAGAAGAAATTCTTATTCCTGAACAAAATTTAGGTTTAGAACGTCTTCTTGACTCTTTAAAAAGAAGTAAGAAATCAGGAAAGTCTTCTAGTATCGTGATTGTCGCTGAAGGTGATAAGACGGGTAAGAATGTATTTCAATTAAAAGATTACGTAGAAGAACATTTACCTATTTATGATGTTCGAGTTTCCGTATTAGGTCATATGCAAAGGGGAGGTAATCCAACTTGTTTTGACCGCGTATTGGCAAGTAGAATGGGCGTAAAGGCAGTTGAAGCCTTAATGGAAGATAAAACTAACTATATGGTTGGTATTAGAGATAATAAACTAATATTGACGCCTATAAGTGAGGCTATTAAAGCACATACCCCTGTTGATGAAGAGTTAATCAGGGTTTCTGATATTATGACAACTTAAAATAAAAATTAAACCTTAAAAAGAATACGATGTCACAGGTAAAAATTGGTATTAACGGATTTGGAAGAATCGGACGACTGGTCTTCAGAGCTTCAGTAAAAAGAGATAATGTAGAGGTAGTAGCCATAAATGATTTGTTAGATGTTGAACATTTAGCTTATTTATTAAAATATGATTCTGTACATGGAAAATTTGACGGAACTGTTGAGGTAAAAGATGGACATCTTGTAGTAAACGGTAAAACTGTTCGTATTACCGCTGAAAGAGACCCTAAGAATCTAAAATGGGATGAAGTAGGAGCCGATTTGGTAGCTGAATGTACAGGTATCTTTACCACTCTTGAAACTGCTCAATACCATATTGATGGTGGCGCTAAGAAAGTTATTATTTCTGCTCCATCAAAAGATGCTCCAATGTTCGTAATGGGAGTTAACCATATGGACGCTAAAGCGAGTGACACCATTGTATCTAACGCTTCTTGTACAACAAATTGTTTGGCTCCGTTAGCTAAGGTCTTAGACGATAATTTTGGAATTGAAGAAGGACTAATGACAACAGTTCATGCAACCACTGCTACTCAATTAACTGTCGATGGACCTTCGAGAAAGGATTATAGAGGAGGTAGAAGTGCAATGTTAAATATTATACCAGCTTCTACAGGAGCTGCAAAAGCAGTAACAAAGGTAATTCCTTCTTTAGTTGGTAAGTTAACTGGTATGGCTTTTAGAGTACCAACTGCAGATGTATCTGTTGTAGACTTGACGGTGCGTTTAGAAAAGGAGACTTCTTACGAAGAGATTAAAAAAGTATTTAAAGAAGCTTCAGAAGGAAAAATGAAAGGTGTTTTAGGGTATACTGAAGATGCCGTTGTTTCTCAAGATTTTGTTTCTGATTCTCATACAAGTATTTTTGATGCTGGTGCAGGTATCGAGTTAAATTCAAAGTTTTTCAAACTAATTTCTTGGTATGATAATGAAGCAGGTTTCTCTAATAAGATGTTAGATTTAGCATCACACGTTTCAAGTCTTTAGAAAATAATATAATTCATATATTCCTGAAAATTTGGGTAATTTCCTTATTTTCAGGAATATTTATTTTAAGTAGTTATGGTTTTAATCGTTGATAGCGGAGCAACAAAATCTGATTGGATAGCATTGGATAAAAATGGCGAGAAGCTATTTGTCACACAAACCTTAGGTTTAAGTCCTGAGGTATTGACTAGAGAGGTTATTGAAGACCGTTTGGCCAATAACTTTGAGCTTTCAAAAAATAAAGAAGAAGTTTCGCAACTCTATTTTTATGGCGCCGGGTGCGGTACCGATAGAATGAAAAAATTTTTGAAAGAAATTTTCAAAGACTTTTTTCCTAATGCGAAAACTGAGGTTCGTGAAGATACGTTTGCGGCGATTTATTCAACTACTAAAATTGGACATCAGGGTATCGTTTGTATTCTTGGGACTGGATCTAATTGTAGTTATTACGATGGGCATCAACTATTTCAAAAAGTCACTTCTTTAGGCTATATTTTAATGGATGATGGTAGTGGTAATTTCTTTGGTAGAAAATTACTTCGTGATTATTATTTTCATAAAATGCCACAAGATTTAGGTATAAAGTTTGCTAAGGAATATGAATTAGAGGCGGATGTTATTAAGCATAACCTATACAAACAACCTAATCCAAATACCTATTTAGCCACTTTTGCTCGTTTCATTATCGAGAATAAGGAACACCCTTACTGTCGAGGGGTTATTGACAAAGGTTTTCAGCAATTTGTGAATAATTATATCATGCAATTTGAACTGGCGACAAAAGTACCTATCAATTTTGTTGGTAGTATAGCTCATTTCTTAAGAGAAGAATTAACAACCGTAATTGAAAGAAATGATTTGATACTGGGTGTAATTCGCCAAAGACCAATTGAAGGTCTAGTAGAATTTCATAAAAGTACTATTTAACAGCAATCATTGAGATTTCTACATTTACGAACATTGGTAAATTAGCAACTTCAACAGTTTCTCTAGCAGGTGCTGTATCGGCATTAAAATGACTGCCATAAACCTCATTTACTTGAGAGAATTGATGCATATCTTTTAAAAAGATTGAAGTCTTTACAACATTCTCAAAATTCATTCCCGCTTCTTCTAAAATAGCTTTTAGATTTTGCATGCATTGTTCTGCTTCTATTTTCACATCACCTTGGACCAACTTACCCGAAGCAGGGTCAATAGGAGTCTGACCGGAAATATATAAGGTGTCTTTAATTAAAATAGCTTGGTTGTAAGGCCCTATTGGCGCAGGAGCTTTACTAGTTGTAATTATTGTTTTCATTTTTTTTACGTTACAAATTGGTTAATGAAAAAATTGAGATTTTAACGTTGACTTCTGTTTTCCCATTTTAAATCTTGTAATAATGAGCTACTTATTCCAATAAAGAAAAACCAGTTTTCATTAGATCCAAAAGGTACCCAATCAAATCTTAAATCAAAACTTTTTAGGTTCCTTCTGAATCCTAATTGGGTCTGGGCAAAACCATTGTTTATAAAATCATATCCTGAACTTACCCGCACATCCCATCGTGGTGATAATGACACATTACCTGAAAACATTAGGTTAGCTCTATTAATTTCATCTTGACGATTTGTATTGTTATAACTCATTCCAAACCGCATACTTAAATCCCATGGCAGTTTATTTCCATAAAGTGGGTTTTCTATATCTTCCTCTGCTTTTCTATCATTACTTGCCCTATTATCCAATCCAAAACCAAATAAATCGTCTGTACTTCCTCCACTTGTAGCTCTATATTCATCGCTAACTGCTTTTGCTTCGTCAACGTCCTCTTTGTCTTTACCAAATATTGCGCTGGTTAAAGAATAAGAAACATCAATTCTACCAGTTGTAAAACGCAATAAACTACCACCATTTTTAACGTTTAGTGTATTTATTCTGGTGCCATTATTATCAATGGTATAAGGATCCAATGTACCTGCGAAATTGATACTCATTTTATTATCAAATAAGCTGGTAGCACCATTCATTGCTATTGGGCTAAGTTTTAAAGAATCCGCTTGAAAATTATAAGCGGTTGAAAAATTCAAATTCTTCAATATGGATACTTTTTTGGCTTCTGTAGCTGTCGAGTCTTTATCTCTTACTTTGGCTTCTAATGTATTTTGAAGCGAAAAAGTCATTGAGTTGGATTGTGTTAAACTTGGTGCTCCGTTTAAGGTACCTTCAAATCTGCTATATTGAACTAATTCCCCATCATTGTCCTCATAGGTGTCATAGAATTGCTCAGAAGAGGGTGTGTATCCCCATCCGACCTGTGGTCTGATAACGTGGCGGATTGCTTGTATTTTTTTATCCTCTCCAAAATTAAAAGTTCCATAGAGGGTTGTTCCAATACTTGCACTAAGTCCATATCTATTATACCTATCAAAACCTGCTATAGTATCTAAAACAACTTCCGTATTACTGTCAGGATTATCTGGATCAACGCCTCGCTCAAAAGTTTCAAAAGCCCATACATCTTCATAATTACCCCCAACGGTGACACTAAAATATTTTGCAACTTTGAAGTTAGTACTAATTGGTAAGGTATGTCTAGCACCTATTTTCGCGTCCTCAAACATTCTTTTTGTAAAAAATAAAGTGTCAGTTGTAGCTATTCTATTTTCTGCCCTTAAATTATATTGAAAGTTCACATTTTGAATTAGTCCTTTTTTAATCCCATCTCTTTTGGCAAATGGAAAAATACGCTCCATACTAGCGCTCAAAGTAGGTAATGTTAGATTGACTTGTTGAGTCCTAGTATTCTGATTATGAGTTGCAGTCAAACTCATATTCACTGAAGGATAATTGGGAAAAGTTTTTGAATATGAAATTGAAGAGGACAAGTTATTATTCTGGTTATTTTGAACATTAATTTGATTGAAAGAGTTCGTAAAATATTGACTACTCCCAAGGTTTACCGATGCTGAAAAACGAGAATTTGGATTAGCCTTAGCATCTTGTGAATGAGAGATTTGAAGGTTATATAAAGTAGACCGACTAAAGTCATCAAATCCTTTTTGACTCGTAATCTGATTTTCAAATCTAAAGTTTACATTCCCTCTATATTTATATCTTTTAATGTACGTAGATTGTGTTCTGAATCCATAACTTCCATTAGTGAAAAAGTCACCGAGCAAAGTGATATCAACATTGTCGTTAATTGGTAAATAGTAACCCCCGTTTTGCAAAAAGTACCCCCTATTTGGATCATTACCAAATGTAGGAAATATGAGCCCCGCTGTGCGGCCAGTCGTTAAAGGGAAATAAGCAAATGGAAGTGCGATAGGTGTAGGTACATCTACGAGATAAAAATTACTAAAACCTGCTATTATCTTTTTGCCTGGAACAAATTTGGCTTTTCTAATTTTGATGTAGTAATCAGGATCAACGGTATCCTTAGAGGTAGTTAGTCTACCATTTTTCAAAAAATAAACAGAATCATTTTCTTTTTTGGTAACCTCAGCTAATACTTTCATAGCGTCTTGACCACCTAAAGCTCCTAAACCAGCACTTTGTTCGGTTCTTGAATTCCAAATAAGTGCTTTCTGTGTATCAAAATTAAAACGAATTGAATCTGGAATTACAACTTGATCACCTTGTTTAAAATTTGGTAATTGTGAATAAGTCCCAGTTGAGTCCTTAATTCTTCCGGCATAGACTTCGTTTTTAATGTAATCCATAATGATAATACCTGCTTTTAGCTCGGTATCTTGGTAATAGATTTCAGCTTCATTATAAAGGTATATTTTCTTGTCTTTTTGGCTTAGTTTGACGTAATCTTTGGCCTTGTATTTAATCTTTCCTAACAAGAGTTGTTTTTTCCCAGATGTAGAATCTATTGTTGCGGAATCGACTGATATTGAATCTTTTGCCATACTCATGGGCAATAAAGGCGCTGTTATAGTATCCTTAATAGCTTTAATAGGTAACGGTACAATAGGGTCTTCTTGAGCTACAACAGTTATCGTCGTGAAAACCAATAGGAATAGGAAAAGATAGAGATGTTTGTTTGCTTGCAACGTGATAAATCCTATTTTTGTAGTAGTTTGGCTCGGTCTTTGGAGTTCAAACTTACATATATTTTTTATTCTGTTAATCTGGCATTACAATAAATTTAACCTTGACAGGGTACTAAAATTAAGCAGTTCTTATGGCTAAAACGCGAATCATTTTCACTATTCTCTTGGGATTCATTTTTCTTAATTATTCATTTATCAAAAATAGTACTGAAGAAAACGCCAAAAATAAGTTCGTCGTTGTTTTAGATGCTGGCCATGGCGGTCATGATCCAGGAAACCTCGGAAATGGATTTCTAGAAAAAAACATTGCACTCGACATTGTTTTAGAAGTTGGTAAGGTTCTAGAGAAGAATCCTGATATTAAAGTGGTCTACACGCGCGATGACGACACTTTTGTTGACTTATTCAAAAGAGGTGAAATAGCTAATCAAGCTAACGCTGATTTATTTGTTTCAGTTCATTGTGATTCGCACAATTCAGATGCCTATGGTGCTGGCACTTTTGTGCTAGGATTACACGCAAACAAACAGAATTTTGAAGTTGCTAAAAAGGAAAACTCGGTTATTTATCTCGAAGATAATTATGAGCAGAAGTACTCTGAATATGATATTAATTCGCCAGAATCTGTTATTGGTTTAACTGTTATGCAAGAGGAGTTTTTGGACCAAAGTATTGAGCTTGCAAAACTTTTACAAACCAGTTTTACTTCTAAGCTTAAAAGAAAAGATAGAAAAGTTAAACAAGCAGGCTTTATTGTATTGCATCAAACTTTTATGCCAAGCGTGCTTATTGAAGCTGGTTTTTTAACTAATAAAAATGAAGGCTCTTATCTGAATTCTACTAAAGGGAAAAAAGAGATGGGAACTGCTATTGCCAATGCAATACTTTCTTATAAGGATGGTGTTGGTGCCAATATAGAACCTTTAACAATTTCAGAAAATACGACCGCTTCAAAAACTAAAGAAGATGGTCTGGAAATATTAACACCGGTTGAGAAAAAGGAAGATGTGGTTGATGCTGATATTTCAGTTGAGAAGATATCAGAAAAATCGGTAACCAAACCTATGATTAAAGAAGTTAAGGAAGAGTCTAAGATAACTTCTTCAACTACCAAAATCCAAGGCGCAGATGGTATAACATTTAAAGTACAATTAATGGCGAGCGCTAAGGTTCTAAAATTAGAAGCGAAAAATTTTAATGGCCTTGATAATATTTCTAAAGAAGCATTTAGCAATTTATATCGATACATGTATGGAAATACAAATTCTTATCATGAAGCAAAAGCTTTAAAATCTAAGGCTGATTCTAAAGGATATACTACTTCGTATATTGTCGCTTATAAGCAAGGTAAACGAATACCACTACAAGAAGCCTTAAAATGATTTTGACATTGTAAGGCTGTCTTAAAATTATTCCTAATTTTGTTTAGAACAGTAAAGCATAACTTTTGAAACTATCTAGAGAAGTTAAGACCGGAATTTTAGTCGTTTTAGGAATTCTAGCCGTCATCTTCGGTTTTAGTTATTTAAAATCTTCTTCGTTTTTTGATGATTCGTCTACCTTCTATGCCGTCTATGATAACGTGGGTGGCTTGCAAAGTGGGACTCAGGTTTCGATTAATGGTCTGGTAGTTGGAAATGTTACTAGTATAAAATTTAAGGACAACAAGTTTCAATCAATCGTTACTTTCAAAGTAAATAAAGGGTACGGCTTTACAAAGAACAGTTTGGCTGAAATTTATGACACCGGAATCATTGGTGGTAAAGGAATTCAAATAATTCCTGTTTTTGATGATAGTCCATTGGCGATATCAGGAGACACCTTAAATTCAGCAGTTAAGCCAGGTATTACTGATTTGGTTCAAGAAAAACTCACGCCATTGCAGATGAAAGTTGAAGGAGCAGTAACTAATGCAGATTCCTTATTGATGAATGTGAATGATGTTTTGGATGCTCGGACTAAATTAGAACTTCGTCAAAGTATCGCAGGTTTAAATAAACTTGTGACATCCTTTCAAGTAAGTGCAAATACTTTAAATGATGTACTTGCTTCAAATAAAAAGGAATTGGACAGTTCTATAAAAAATGTGAACACCATAACTGAGAATTTTGCTGAATTATCTGAAGAACTGGCTAAAAGTGATTTAGCAGGAACTATAAAAGGATTACAGGGGACGGTTGATAATTTGAATGAATTATTGAGTAAAATAGAAAGGGGAGAAGGATCTCTTGGAAAGTTAGCTAATGATGATGAATTTTATAATAATCTTTCAAATGCTTCAAGAGAATTAGATTTGTTATTACAAGATTTTAGATTGAATCCTAAAAGGTATGTCAATGTTTCTGTTTTTGGGAAAAAACAAAAGGATTATGAAGTACCAGAGAACGATCCAGCAGCAACTAAAGAAAATTAATAAATGGAGTATATTCCGAATATAATATTTGCAATTGCTTTGGCAATTGGCTTTGGTTTCTTTGCCAAAAACGTAAAAAAACTTTCGAGAAATATTAAACTTGGTCGTGATATTGATGTAAGTGATAACAAATCACAGCGATGGAAGAATATGGCCAGAATTGCCCTTGGTCAAACAAAAATGGTTGTTAGACCCATTGCCGGCTTTTTACATATTATTGTTTATGTTGGTTTTGTTATCATCAATATTGAGGTTTTAGAGATTATTATTGATGGTCTTTTAGGTACCCATAGAATTTTTGCACCATTAGGTGCTTTATATGACTTTTTAATTGGTTCTTTTGAAATTCTTGCATTACTAGTAATTATTGCTGTTGTAGTTTTTTGGCTTCGAAGAAACATTATAAGGCTCAAGCGTTTTATAAAACCGGAAATGGAAGGTTGGCCAAAAAAAGATGGCAACCTTATTCTCTACATTGAAGTAGTTTTAATGTTTTTATTTCTAACTATGAACGCAACTGATTTTCAGTTACAACAGCTAGGAGCCGAACATTATCGGCAGGCCGGTTCTTTTCCCGTAAGTCAATTTGTTGCACCACTTTTCGATGGCATGTCAATTTCTACTTTGGTTATTATAGAGAGAAGTGCTTGGTGGCTTCACATCTTAGGAATTTTATTCTTTCTTAATTATCTATATTATTCTAAGCATTTGCACATATTGCTAGCATTTCCTAATACTTACTATGGTAAATTAAAACCACAAGGTGAGTTTGATAATTTGGAAGCTGTAACCAATGAAGTTAAATTAATGTTAGACCCATCGGCTGATCCATTTGCCGCTCCAGAAGATGATGCCGAGGTTCCTGAAAAATTTGGAGCTTCTGATGTTCAAGATTTAAACTGGGTTCAATTATTAAATTCATATACCTGTACTGAGTGCGGAAGATGTACTTCAGAATGTCCTGCCAACCAAACAGGCAAAAAGCTTTCTCCTAGAAAAATCATGATGGATACTCGTGATAGGTTAGAAGAGGTAGGTAAAAACATGGACGCTAACAAAGGAGTTTTCGTTCCAGATGGGAAACAACTTTTAGACGACTATATCTCCAAAGAAGAATTGTGGGCTTGTACGACCTGTAATGCATGTGTAGAAGCATGCCCTGTAAGTATAGACCCCTTATCAATTATTGTGGAGATGCGCAGGTATTTAGTTATGGAACAATCGGCAGCTCCATCTGATTTAAATAATATGATGGGTAATTTAGAAAACAATGGTGCCCCTTGGCCTTTTAATCAAATGGATAGATTGAATTGGGTTCAAGAATCTTAAATTTTTGTAATGGAAAATAATATGAATGTACCAACGATGGCTTCGCTTTTTGCAGAAGGTAAACAACCTGAAGTACTTTTTTGGGTTGGTTGTGCTGGTAGTTTTGATGATAGAGCTAAAAAGATAACTAAGGCATTTGTCAAAATCTTGAATAAAGCTGGCGTTAGTTTTGCGGTATTAGGTACAGAAGAAAGCTGTACTGGAGATCCGGCAAAACGAGCTGGGAATGAATTTCTTTTTCAGATGCAAGCAATGACCAATATTGAGGTTATGAACGGCTATGAAGTAAAGAAAGTAGTCACGGCTTGCCCACATTGTTTTAATACTATTAAGAATGAATACCCCAGTCTTGGAGGTAACTATGAAGTTGTTCATCACACCACTTTTTTAAAACAATTGGTAGACGATGGTAAAATCACTTTGGAGGGTGGAACATACAAAGGAAAAAGAATTACGTATCATGATCCATGTTACTTAGGAAGAGCAAATAGTGTATTTGAGGCTCCTAGAGAACTAATTGCCAAATTAGACGCAGAATTAGTTGAAATGAAAAACTGTCGCAAACGTGGTCTTTGTTGTGGTGCTGGTGGGGCACAAATGTTCAAAGAACCCGAACAAGGTGATAAAGATGTAAATATTGAAAGAACAGAACAGGCTTTAGTTACGCAACCAGAAATTATTGCTGCTGCCTGCCCATTTTGCAATACTATGATGACTGATGGAGTAAAAAACAAAGAGAAAGAGGCTTCTATTGCCGTGCTCGATGTTGCAGAATTAATTGCCAATGTTGAAGATTTATAATTTTGGTAGAGCTGGTTTAAAAGTATTTGAAAAAAAGAATTATGCTAGTGAATTTTAAAGAACTTCCCGGGAGTGCAAGAATCTGGATTTATCAGTGTAATCGTAGTCTTTCTGAACTTGAGCTTAAAGAGATAAATGATTCTTTTTCTAAATTCTTGGAGCAATGGACGGCCCATGGCAGTGATTTGAAGGCTGGTTTTGAAATTAAGTACAAACGATTTATTATTTTAGGTTTAGACCAAACACAATCCAGTGCTTCAGGTTGTTCTATTGATGCTTCGGTTCATTTTATACAGAATTTGGAACAGAAATACAAAGTAGATTTATTAGATAAAATGAACGTTTCTTATAAACAAGGAGAATTTATAGCATATAAGACACTAGTTGATTTTAAGAAAATGGCAAAGCAACGTGCAGTATCCAAAAACACTGTAGTATTTAATAATTTGGTCGCTACAAAACAAGAATATATAGAAAACTGGGAGGTAGCTGCTTCTGACAGTTGGCATGGTCGATTTATGTGAATTTCATCCTAAATACCTTTGATTTCCCCTATTTTCTGCAGTTTCCTCGATGAAATACAATATTTTTAGATGCTATTAGTTGATTCCCTAGACAATTTAGTATGCAGAGAAACTTTTACTTGACCTTTTTTTTATTAGTCTTTTACATTTGTTCCTCACAGGTAAATCCTTTGGTTGTTTCAGATACATTAGCTCAAGAGAGCTGGGTTAATTCAAAATACGAATCTATGACCCTAGAAGAACGCATTGGGCAATTGTTTATGGTTAGTGTTGCTTCAAATCAAAATAAGAATGCTACAGATAAGGTTGAAAAATTAATTCGTGAACATCATATTGGAGGGGTTATTTTTTCAAAGGGAGGTCCAATGCGACAAGCCAAATTAACCAATGCTTATCAAAAGGCTTCAAAAACACCTTTGTTAATTGGTATGGATGCCGAGTGGGGGCTTGCAATGCGCTTAGATTCAACTTATGCCTTTCCGTGGAATATGACCTTAGGTGCTATTCAAAACGATTCAGCCATTTATGAAGTTGGTCGTCAGGTTGGAAAACATGCAAAACGTTTAGGTGTTCATATCAATTTCGCTCCTGATATTGACATCAATATTAATCCGAATAATCCTATTATTGGTAACCGTTCTTTTGGTGAAGATAAGTTGAATGTTGCCAGAAGTGGTATTGCGTTTATGAAAGGAATGGAAAGTATGGGGGTATTATCTTCTGGAAAACACTTCCCAGGACATGGTGATACGGCAACCGATTCACATCATTCTTTGCCTTATTTAGAATTCAGTAAAACACGATTGGATAGTATTGAGCTCTATCCATACAAAGAACTTATCAAAGAAGGTCTTAGCAGTGTTATGGTGGCCCACCTAGATATTCCCAGTTTAGAGAAGAAAAAAGGTTCACCATCCTCCTTATCAAAATCAATAATTACAGATTTACTAAAAACTGAACTTGGTTTCAAAGGTCTTGTATTTACAGATGCTTTGAATATGAAAGCGGTTTCAGAATTTGCTCCAGAGGGTGAAGTGGAGTTATCAGCTTTTAATGCGGGTAATGACATGTTATTAATGCCTGTAGATGTTTTAAATGCAAAAGCAAAGATTTTAAAGGCTTATCAGAAGGGCAAAATAAAAGAGGAACGGTTAAAAGAATCGGTTAAGAAAATTTTGATGGCCAAATATAAATCGGGACTAAATAATTTTACCCCAATCGATTTAAATAATCTTTATCAAGATTTGAATCACAAAGAGAATGACCTGGTTTATGAGAAGGCCATAGAAAATGCTATCACTGTTGTCAAAAATAAGTTTGGCTTATTACCAATTAGAAAACTAGATAATAAGAAAATAGCATATGTCCGTTTTGGAGAAGAATCGGGTGATAGTTTTCTTAATTCTTTAAAAAAGTATGGGGAGGTAACAGAAATTAAGGCAAAGGATATTTCCGGTTATAAAGAAAAATTAAAAGAATATAACCTTGTTATCATAGGATTACATAAAAATAATGAAAGCCCTTGGAAGAGTCATAAATTTTCAAAAAACGAACTTTTTTGGCTTCAAGAAATTTCTAGGCTACGCACTAGTAATACTATTTTAACAGTATTTACTAAACCATATGCATTACTTGATGTTGTTAATTTTGATACCATTGATGGTGTGGTAGTTGGTTATCAAAACAGTAAAATGGCCCAAGAAAAAACTGCTGAAGCCATTTTCGGTGCAATTTCTACCAAGGGTAGATTACCAGTATCTGCCAATTGGATTTTCCCAGTTAATTCAGGCGTTGATATTAAAGAAATTGCTCGTTTAGGGTACAGTTTTCCTGAAAGAGTAGGTATTGATTCTGAAAGATTAGCTGCTGTTGATAGCCTTATGTTAATGGGAATTGATTCTATGATGTATCCCGGAGCGCAAGTAGTGATTGCTAGAAAAGGTAAAGTTATTTATAATAAAAGCTTTGGTAAACCCACTTATGATGCTAAGGATAGTATTACCGATGATTATATGTATGATTTAGCTTCGTTAACTAAAATTTTGGGAACCTTACCAATGATAATGAAAATGGAAGAAGAATCAAAAATAAAACTTAATGATACTTTTCAAGATCTTATACCTGAATACGAAGAATCTGAATTGAAAGATGTCACAGTTTTAAAAGCATTATCTCATTATGGAAGATTACCGTCATGGATAGCATTTTATGTAAGTACTTTGGATAAAAATAGAAAACCATCAATTGAGTTTTATAAGAATGTTCCAACGGAAGATTATTCAATAAAAGTTAGTGATGGATTATACTTGGCCAATGTTTATAAAGATTCTATTTATAATCGAATAGGTAGACAAGAGCTTAAATCAAATCGATATCGTTACAGTGATGTAGCTTACTATGTATTTAAAAAATATATCGAAGACACCTATGATAATTCATTAGATGTTTTAGTCAATAATTTTTTATTTAAGTCAATTGGGGCTAGCAGAACTGGGTACAATCCTATAGAAAATTTTGAAAAAGATAAAATTGTACCATCTGAAGAAGATGACTATTTCCGCTATCAAACTGTTCAGGGTTATGTTCATGATATGGGGGCTGCAATGCAAGGTGGAGTAGGTGGTCATGCAGGCCTTTTTAGTAATGCGAATGATGTAGCTAAAATTATGCAGATGTATTTACAAGGTGGTTATTATGGTGGAGAGCGTTTTCTTGATGAACGAACGGTCAAGAAGTTCAATACCTGTTATTTCTGTCATAAAGATGTAAGAAGGGGAGTAGGTTTTGATAAACCTCAGTTAGAAGATAAAGGTCCTACATGTGGCTGTGTTTCAAGAAAGAGTTTTGGGCATAGCGGTTTTACAGGTACCTATACTTGGGCTGATCCCGATGAAGAAATTGTTTATGTATTTCTTTCGAATAGAACATATCCTAGTATGAGAAATAATCTATTAGTCAAATCAGGCCTTCGAACTCGTATTCAACAAGCTATTTATGATTCTCTTATCAATTAGTCAATAATTAATACCCTAATTTTACACCTATGAAAATAGCGATTGTATGTTACCCCACCTTTGGAGGTAGTGGTGTCGTAGCGACAGAATTAGGAATTGCATTGGCAGAAAGAGGACATGAAGTGCATTTTGTTACTTACCGTCAACCAGTTCGATTAGAATTATTAAACAACAATATTCACTTTCATGAGGTGCATGTTCCTGATTATCCACTTTTCAGGTATCAACCTTATGAGTTAGCTTTATCAAGTAAGCTTGTAGATACGATTAAACTTTATGGTATCGAATTATTGCATGTGCATTATGCTATTCCTCATGCATATGCAGGTTATATGGCTAAAAAAATGTTGAAAGAAGATGGAATCTACATACCAATGATTACCACGTTGCATGGTACGGATATCACTTTAGTTGGTAACCATCCTTTTTATAAGTCCGCCGTCACTTTTAGTATTAACAAATCTGATGTGGTCACCTCCGTTTCTGAAGATCTAAAACAAAAAACGTTAAACATTTTTGATGTTGAACAAGAGATTAACGTTATTCCAAACTTTATAGACCGAAAAAAGTATAGTGCTGGTTATACTGATTGTCAACGCACGTTAATGGCCAATGAAGATGAGAAGATAATCACACACATTAGTAATTTTAGAAAAGTAAAGAGAATACCAGATGTAATTAATGTATTCAATAAGGTTTTAAAAGAAGTGCCTTCTAAGTTAATTATGGTTGGTGAGGGACCAGAAAAGGAAAACGCAGAGAAATTATGTGAAGAACTAGGCATATCAGATAATGTACTTTTCTTAGGTAATAGTAATGAAATAGATAGAATTCTGTGCTTTTCAGATTTGTTCTTGCTGCCTTCTGAAACTGAGAGTTTTGGCCTTGCTGCACTAGAAGCAATGATTAATAAGGTCGCTATAATTTCTAGCAATACCGGAGGAATTCCAGAAGTGAACAAACATGGTGAAACAGGTTTTTTAAGTGATGTTGGAGCAGTAGATGATATGGCACAAAATGCAGTTTACTTATTAAGTGACGATAAAATCTTAGAAAAATTTAAAGATAAGGCTCAGAAAACGGCTTCAGAGTTTGATATTTTAAATATACTACCCTTATATGAAGATGTTTATGAAAGGGCCTATAAGTCTCGATTCAAAAATTCATATTAATCTATGTTCCGCTATGTTGTAATTTTAGGTATTCTTATTTTATCTTGTAAGAGTAAACAAAAAGCCTTGCCCGAATCAAATAATAACGATGCTCAGGACATGATTGTGATTATAGAGGATAGTTACTTTCCAACAGAAGAACCCTTCAATCTAAAGATAGATGACCAAAAATCTTTAAATAATTTTTTTTCAAAACTTAATAGGACCCGTAAGCCTGGAATTTCTGTACCCATTGTAGATTTTAAAGAATATTCAATTATAATTTCTTGTGTAGGAGAACAAAAAGATGTGGATAGAATTGAACTTTTGCGAAAAAGTGAAACTGATAATAGTATTGAAATTGAGATAGTTTTTTTTGAAAATAAGGACTCTCAGGATTTCCTTTTTTACCCTTTTGCTATTTATAAATTAGCTAAAACCAATAAGAAAATTATCTTTAAATGATTGCCATTATAGGTATTGATGCGTTTATGGTCGATGTTTTTTAACCTTTGAAAGTTTTATTGTTAGTCTTTTATTGATTTTGCCTTACATTTGCGCCCGTAATCCCCAAATTACTATATCATGAAGTCTTTTAGACTAATTCTATTTGTTTTTTTATCTACATGCGCGCAATTCATTTGGTCGCAAGGCCAGGATATTCAGCTAACAAAAAAAGATAGTATCGTTGTTAATTCATGGGTCTTTGGCTTAGGTTTTAATGCTGTTGATGATGCTGGTTCTGAGTTTGAGAACGTATTTAATTTTAGCGATAATTGGAATGCAGTACCATATCCTTCTAGAATCAGTATTGGAAGATATTTTAAAAATGGTCTCGGACTAGAGGCTGTTGGATCATACAATGTCTATAAAGAAGGTAAAATGGTTGATGGTCTTTTGAACATGGAAGATATTGATTACTATGCCTTAGACTTAAGGGTAAACTACGATTTGAATAAAATTATAGGTGAGACCGGTTTTTTTGACCCATATGTGGGAGTTGGTTTAGGGTATACTGACGCTAATAATCAAGGTAGAGGTACTTATAATGCAAGTGTCGGATTTAGAACATGGATTTCAGAAAATTGGGGTTTAGATTTTAGTTCTACCGGGAAATGGACTATGAATTCTGAAAACTCTACTAATCATATACAACATGCAGCAGGAGCGGTTTATCGTTTTGGTATAGAAAAAGGTTTGTCTACCAGAGGTTTAGAAAAGTTAGCACTGCTTGAAGAACTTGAAAAAGAAAATCAAAGAGTTCAGGATTCTATTGCAGCTGCTGATGAAGCAGAAAGAAGAGCCAAAGAACTTGCGGATCGTTTAAAAAGGGAGGAAGAAGCTGCTAAATTGGCCGCTTTAGAAAAAGAAAAATTAGAAAAAGAGAATTCTAAACGTAATTTGGTTGAAAATGAAATAAAAGAATTAGGCAATGTTTATTTTGATTTAAACTCATCTTATTTAAGCGATAATGACAAAACTCTTTTAGATAAATTGGTTGATATCTTAAACAATAATCCAACTTTAGTCATTAAAATAACATCTCACACCGATTCTAGAGGAGCAGACAAATATAATTTGTGGCTTTCCGCTCGCAGATTGGAACGAACTTTAAATTATTTAAGCGAAAAAGGAATAGCTTCAAGCAGAATTCAGAGTGAGGCTAAAGGCGAGGTTGAATTAACTAATGAATGTGACGACGATGTTTATTGTTCGGAAGAAAAGCACAGTCGAAACAGACGTTCTGAATTTTCAATAATCAAAATCTAAATGACGATTATTAATATTTGTGTAGAACCATAGGCATATGCCTATGGTTTTAATTTTTATAAAACTTTTTAAGATTGGGTTTTATCAAAAAATTGCAATTAAATAAGTCTTTTTAAGTTAATTATAAGGTGATTAACTTCATTAAATGCTGAATAGAAGTATTTCGTTTTTTGTAGACAATAAGTTTGTCGTATTTGTGACCATTCTTTTGGTCATCATCTTTGGTGTCGTGACATCACCTTTTGGGTTTGGCCTAGATTTCATACCAAAAAATCCAGTATCTGTTGACGCAATACCGAATATCGGGGAGAACCAACAGGTTGTTTTTACGGAATGGACTGGACAATCACCACAAGATATTGAGGACCAAATCACATACCCACTTTCATCTCACTTATTAGGAGTCCCTGGTGTAAAGTCAGTTAGAGGTAGTTCAATGTTTGGGTTTTCCAGTATATATATAATATTTCAAGATGACATTGATTTTTACTGGTCTCGGTCAAGGATACTAGAAAAATTAAGTGCATTACCAAAAAATCTTTTACCTAGTAATGTCCAGCCCAGATTAGGTCCGGATGCAACTGCTTTGGGTCAAATTTTTTGGTACACACTTGAAGGTAGAAATGAAAATGGCGAAGTAACTGGTGGCTGGAATCTTCAAGAGTTAAGAAGTATTCAAGACTTTTATGTAAAAAATGCATTGGCTTCCACTGAGGGTGTTTCAGAAGTTGCTTCTGTAGGAGGATATGTCAAAGAGTACCAGATTGATGTGAATCCTGAATTAATGAAACAATACGGAATTTCATTAAACCAAGTGGTTCAAGCTGTAAAAGATAGTAATCAAGATATTGGAGCACAAACAATTGAAATTAATAAAGCTGAATATTTTGTCCGAGGTTTAGGCTATATTAAGTCTTTAAGTGATATTGAAAATACTAGTGTCATTTCAAAGGATTTTACGAGTATAAATATCAGAGATATTGCAAATGTCTCAATGGGTCCTGCCGAACGACGGGGTATTTTAGATAAGGGAGGAGCAGAAGTTGTTGGTGGTGTTGTCACGGCAAGATTTGGTGAAAACCCAATGGAGGTTTCAATAAATTTAAAAAATCAAATTAAAGATATTAGTCATGGATTACCCAAAAAACAACTGGCTAACGGAACGATATCTCAATTGACAATCGTTCCTTTTTATGATCGTTCCATCTTTATTGATGAAAGTTTGAAAACGTTAGGTAGCGCATTGTATTATGAAATCTTAATAGCCATATTAGTAGTTCTGATTGTTCTTCGAAGTATAAGGGTGTCTTTTTTGGTTTCCATATTAATTCCTCTCGTAGTTTTATCAGTTTTTATTACGATGAGACTTTTTGCGATTGACGCTAACATTGTTGCCTTATCAGGTATAGCTATTGCCATAGGTACTATAGTTGATATGAGTATTATTCTTACAGAAAATATGATTAGACATAGAGATGAAAACCCTAATCAAAAGTTTAGTCATAATATTCTTAATGCGACTAAAGAAGTTTCAGGTGCTATTTTAACTGCGGGTTTAACCACAATAATAAGTTTTATTCCTGTATTCAGTCTAACAGGACCTGAGGGCAAACTGTTTATGCCTTTGGCTTTTACAAAGAGTATAGCATTGTTTTCCTCAATGATTATAGCTCTTTTTCTAATTCCCCCAATTGCAACATTTTTTCTTAAACCAAATCAAAAGGCCGATAGAAAATCCTTACTTCCATTTATTGTAACGCTTATTGGAATCTTAAGTATATATTATAATTCCCTTTTTGGTTTTGTTTTACTTGTTTTAGGTTTGATAGGTATCGCATATTACTTTGATAAAATAGATTCGAAAATTTTAAAGACTTCAAACTTAGTAGTAATCATCTTTTTTATTGCATTGCTATTAGGAAAATATTGGCGTCCTCTAGGTTTTAAAATTCACCTATTAAATAATATCATCTTTGTTATTGTAGTCGTTGCACTAGTGATTTTACCTTTTTATTATTTTGTGAGATACTATGAAAACATTTTAAGTTGGGTTTTATCGAACAAAAAAGTCAGTGTTTCAATACCTATTGTTGTAGTAATTCTTGGTTTTTTGACTTTTTCTAGTGCAGAGAAAGAGTTTATGCCAAAGATGGACGAGGGCCAGTTTCTTCTAATGCCAACATCATTACCGCATTCAGGTATTGAAGAGAATAATAGGGTTCTAAAAAGTTTAGATATAGCTGTAAATGCCATACCCGAAGTGGATTATGTTATTGGTAAGGCAGGTCGTGTTGAATCTGCATTAGATCCTGCTCCGTTATCAATGTATGAGAATATGATTTCGTACAAAACTGAATATATTGAAAATGAAGAAGGGGAATTAGTCCGTTTTTCTGTTGATGAGAAAGGTAATTTTAAAACGAAATCAGGTAATTCCATTAGCTCAGGTTCTTCAGTAAATTTTAATGATTTAATTCCTGACAAGAACGGAAAATACTATCGAAATTGGAGGAATCATATTAAAAATCCAAACGACATTTGGGATGAAATTATAAAAGCTACAAAATTACCTGGAATAACTTCAGCACCTAAATTACAGCCTATTGAAACGAGATTGGTAATGTTACAAACCGGTATGCGTAGTAATTTAGGCATCAAAATAAAAGGTAAAAACTTGGCTGATATCGAAAACTTTTGTCGAAGTTTAGAGGAAAAGGTGAAGACTATACCTGGTATTTTACCTGAATCAGTTTTTGCGGACAGAATAACCGGAAAACCTTATCTTTTATTAGAAATTGATAGAGAAAAAGCATCAAGATATGGATTAAGTATCGCTACTATACAACAAACTTTAGCAGTAGCAATAGGAGGAAAACTGATATCAGAAACCATTGAAGGAAGAGAGCGTTATAATATACGAGTTCGATACCCAAGAGAGCTAAGAGGAAGTCCTGAAGATATTGAATCAGTTTATCTAAATCTTGTCGATGGAGGTCAATTACCCTTAAACGAAATAGTAAATGTAAAGTACCAAAAGGGCCCTCAAAGTATTAAGAGTGAGGATGGATTTTTAGTTGGATATTTAATTTTTGATAAAGAAGATAAAATCTCTGAAGTAACAGCTGTAAAACGAGTTGAAGCGTACTTAACTAATGAGATTAAAAATGATAATTTAAAGATTCCTACTGGAGTAAATTACCAATTTAGTGGGACTTATGAAAGTCATATAAGAGCTCAAAATACCTTAAGCCTAGTAATACCGGTAGTGTTATTAATTATTTTTTTAGTCTTATATCTACAATTTAGGTCAATTTCTGTATCGTTAATGGTTTTCTCAGGAATTACAGTTGCTTTTGCTGGCGGATTCTTTTTGTTGTGGTTATATGGTCAGTCTTGGTTTTTTGACTTTTCCATTTTTGGAATAAATCTTAGAGATTTGTTTAATATTCAAACGGTAAATTTGAGTGTAGCTGTATGGGTTGGATTTATTGCACTTTTTGGAATCTCAACTGACGATGGAGTAGTAATGGCTACCTATTTAAACCAGTCATTTAATTCAAATAAACCTAAGACAACCATAGCGATTAGAGCAAGTGTTATCGAAGCTGGAAAAAAGAGAATACGCCCTTGCTTAATGACAACAGCGACGACAATTTTAGCTTTAATCCCAATTCTAACTTCATCAGGCAAAGGGTCTAGTATCATGATTCCTATGGCAATACCTTGCCTGGGTGGTATGTTAATGGCATTAATAACGCTATTTATCGTCCCATTGCTTTATTGTTGGAGAAAAGAAGTAATTTTAAATAAGGTTTAGCGAACTAAATTTTAACTCTTATATGTTAAAAAAATTAATTACATATTTTGTGTTTGCGATCATCGGGTTACTCTTGGGTTACTTCATTTTTGGGACAACTTCCGAGGTTAGTGACCTCGAAATTAATGAATCAGTAAATCCTATTGGAAAATGGTCCTGTTCTATGCATCCACAAATTGATGGTGAAGAGAACGGCGTTTGTCCTTTATGTAATATGGATTTAGTATTTACTTCAGATGTTAAAGAAAAATTATCGTCTTACCAATTTAGAATGAGCGATGATGCTATTACTTTGGCCAATATTCAAACAATTAGAGTAGGCATTGAGCCCCCTAATAATAGTATTTTAAAACTATCAGGGGTAATTACAACCAATAAAGAGAATGATGCCGTACAAACTACCCTTTTTGATGGTAGAATAGACAAGTTATATCAAAACTCTATTGGGGAAAAAATAAGAAAAGGGCAAGAAATTGGTCTTATATATTCTCCTGAACTTTATGCTGCACAAGATAAATTGTTGACTTCAATATCGTATAGAGATACACATAAAAAATTATTTAACTCAGCCCGAAATACACTTGGATTATGGAAACTGAATGATAAACAAATTGAGGAAATTCTTGAGGCAGGAAAACCAATTGTTAATTTTCCTTTATTTGCTGATGTAACAGGCACAATAACTGAAATATTAGCTTCTGAAGGTGGTTATTATTCTCAAGGAGATCCACTATTTAAAACTTCTGATTTACGAACTCTTTGGGGTGAATTTGATGCCTATGAAAGTCAACTTAGTTTTTTGAAAATAGGACAAGAAATAGATATTCAATTGACTAGTTTCCCTAACGAAAAAATTAATGCTAAAATAACGTATATAGAACCTTTGGTAAACAAAGAAAAGCGAACTGTTTTGGTAAGAGTATTCATAAAAAATCAAAAGGGTATTTTAAAGCCTGGAATGTTTGCTAAAGCCCTTGTGAATCAAGTGAACTTAAACAAAGAACTGCCGATTTTGCCTAAATCAGCCGTTTTGTGGACTGGAAAAAGATCCGTTGTTTATAAAAAACCATTTTCTGATAAATCAATTTTTGAAATGGTTGAAGTTGAATTAGGTCGACGATTGGGAGATTTTTATGAAATTCAAAGTGGAATTCGAGAAGGGGACGTAATTGTCAATGAAGGAGCCTTTACTATTGATGCTGCTGCGCAGTTGAAAGGAAAAAAATCTATGATGTCGAACAAAACTATTGACTCAGAAATTCATCATCACGAGAATATGAAGATGGAATTAAAAGATGTTCCAGAAAAAAAAGATTTAAGCGCTCATTATAATAGGTAGATATTGATTTCATCATTAAAAATTATTTTGGGCTAAAACAGTTATTTGTTAGTGGAGGTGCCGTAAAGTAAGGTTATCTTCAATTTCAATTTTAAGGGATTTGAAAAAAATTCAAATTGACTACTTCATTTGATTCGATAGAGACTCACTTAGCTCAAATAACGAAAAAACTGGCCAGTATAAAGTCACTAAATGAAATCGAGCATCAAAGAGAAGAATTTAAGTTTCTTTCGGATTCAATGATTAATCTTATGTTTTCTTTCAAAAATTTTGGCCATCCTTTATATGTTCAATATTGTCATTGTGTTGATGATTTTAAAGGGGCTAGTTAGCTGGTTATAAATGATAATGTATAATCCTTACTTTGGTGTGGCAAGGCATAATTGCGGTAGAGTAGCATTAATTCTAAACTAATCTGCAACATTAAAAGTAAATGTATCTGAAATGGATTCATTGCCATTTTGGTCGCGAGTTACCACTTTCCAAAAATATTCGGTTCCAGACATAATCGTTATATTAGATAATGACGTTGTATTCAAATCAGTAGCAAACAGTTCAGGAGGGTTATTAGAACTGAAATAAACATCATAAGCAACAATATCATTGTCTAAATCTTCCGCAGTCCATTGAAGTGTAATTGCCGTCGTTGTAGATTCAAATACCTCGCCATTAATTGGAGAAACATTAGTGGCAGGAAAGGGAATAAAAGATTCTATTCCAGGACCAGCATTGTAAAACACTTCGGTATTGCTCTGTATTGTTTCGTCTGAATTATTTAAAAAAGTGGCCACATACCATTCATAGGGTGTTCCTCTTAATAATCTGATAGGTAAGGAATTTTCTGTAGCGTCAAAGAAAACTTCTTCACCAGAAGTTAAATTTACGAGTGATACTCGATAACCATCGGTTACTTCTGCAGCACTCCATTCAAAAATCACCTCACTTTCTGTTTCTGAAATAATAATACCTGCCGTACATTCTGAATTATTTTCTGGAAAAATGAGTTCGACCTCTGAAGGAAGAACTAAAATCGTTTGTAAGATATCTACATCAGGTCCACAACTAATCAAAAAAATCACCATTAAAAGGAATAGTCTCTTCATCGCTTCACTAATTTAAATATTTGTTGCGAATCTTTTAGCGTCAATTTTAGAATAAAAACCCCAGAAGGTAAATTTTCAAATTGTAACTCAATTTCGTTTTTATTTTCAATATCTACTGTGTTTTCTATTAACTGTTTCCCTGAAATAGAGTAAATTATATAACTAATGCTAGTTTCATTAATTCGAGAAGTATTTAATAAAATTGAATTATTAAATGGATTTGGATATAACCATGCATCATTAGAAATTACAATATTTTCTTCAAAAACACCTTGACATTCTTGGCCAGTACTTACTTTAAGCTCATTGATTTTTTCTGGTAAATCAAGCGTAATTTCATTTGCTGTAGTTGTAAAACTTTTTGAGTTTAATGATATCACAAATTGTTCACTACCAGCCATTTGTAATGTAACGGACTGTTCTTCCTGATTGATTATGCTAAATACGCTTAATGGCTGAGGTGCTTCAATAACAACTGTAAAGCAAACCTCATAATTTTCAAGGTCCTCGGCAGTAAGACATAATTCATAAGTATCGGCGGGTAATTCATTAATTAATACGGATTCATTAAAGTTTCTTGTTACCGCAAATGAGGTACTGGTCAAACTTGCTGTATATTCATTTACTAAATTGGAATTAATCAAAAGTTCTCCGTCAAAGACACCTCGACAAGTGGTACTTGTTGTACTTATTGTAAAATTGTCATTTGGTAAAACAGTCACGCAACCATCAGTATCTACTAATGAATTGGGTAAAGTGTTTGGACATAAATCATCAATATTTGGAACCCCATCGTTATCATCATCAGGTAGTATTTCACAACCATCGGAATCTACCGTAATTCCGGGTTCAGTATTAGGACACAAATCTGTGTTGTTGAAAACCCCATCATTGTCGTCATCCAATTGCGATTCTGAGCACCCATTTAAATCAGTGGATTCACTTGTTGGAGTATTTGGGCAAATATCATTCATATCAACCACTCCATCACTATCACTATCCAATTGAGATGATGAACAACCAGTAGAATTAACTGACTCTCCAAATGGAGTGTTATCACAAATATCATCTAAGTTGGAAACACCGTCATTATCATCATCTAATTGAGATTCTGCACAGCCATTTTCATCTAGAGCCTGACCGTCTGGTGTATTTGCGCATAAATCATCTGCATCGGTTATCCCATCAAAATCAGAATCGGGTAAAATGATTAACACAAAATCTTCAGTACAGCCTTCGTCTGTTGTGAATGTATAAGTTCCTTGATTTGTTACTCTTAAAATTCCAAAATCATAAGGTCCATTTTCAATGGAGTTATCCGGAAACTGTATTGTAAATGTATTAGATTGTCTAATGCCCAGCTGAAAAGCAGTTCCTTCTATTAACGTTAATTCATTCTCCCCAATAAATTCTTCCTCATTGATTAGGTACTTTGGGGTAATACTGAACTGGTCACAGGTTTCTACGGGCAAAACAATCAACTCAAAATTTTCGATGCAATTATTTTCGTCTGTAATTTGATAATTACCCGAATCAGAGGTTGTTAATGTTCCAAAATCATAAACTCCACTTATTATTGAATTATCGAGTAGTGTTATTTCAAAGTTATTGTTTTGTAAAATACCAAGTTCAAATGTGGTGCCTTCATCTAGGGTTATTTGGTTTAAACCAAATGATGTTGCTCCGTTTATGGTGTATTCTGGAGTAATGCTAGCGCTAGTGCATGTAATACTGGGGAGAACGTTAAGTGTAAAAGTTTCTTCACAACCTTCATCAGTGGTAATGTTGTAAATACCATCCTCATCTATTGTTAAGGCCCCAAAATCATAAGGACCGCTAACTACACTACTATCTAAAAGGGTTATAGTGAAAGTATTTGACTGCAAAATTCCTAATATAAATTCATCTCCCTCATTTACTTCTATCTCATTAAGTCCGTTTGATGTTGTTCCATTAACTGAATACTCAGGTGTAATACTTTCAGCAGTACAGGTTGAACTATTTGTTACATTCAGTAAAAATTCCTCAACACATCCGGCTAAGGTTTCAAAGGTATAAGTACCAGAATCTGAAATTTCAAGAAGCCCAAAATCATAGGAACCATTAACTATGCTATTGTCAGGTAAAGTTGTAGTGAAAGTTGTTGATTGTCTAATGCCTAAAACAAATGATGTTCCAACCTCCAGTGTAATTTCATTCAGTCCAGAAGAAGTTTCTCCATTGATAACATATTCAGGTGTTATGCTAAATTTATCACAACCAGCTGGTGGGTTTATGATAAGATTAAAATCTTCAATACAACCATTTTCCGTTGTAAAAGTATAAATACCTCCCTGAGACGTATTAACAACACCGAAATTTAGTTCTCCATCAACAACTACATTGTCGGGTTTAGTTATAGTAAAACCTGTAGATTGTACTATTCTTAAAACAAAACTATCTCCTTCTTCAATAGTTAATTCATTAGAACCACTATTTATGACTCCATTAATGTCGTATTCAGGTGTTATACTAAATGCATTACATACTTCTGGAGCCGTTACATTAATAATTAAACTTAATGTGCAACCTTGCGTTGTCATTATACTATAGGTTCCAGTATCTGATTCCCCTGCACTACTTATGTTTAGTATACCTTGGTTAAAAGAACCATTTGGTAGTCTTATCTGAAAGTCAAAATCCTGTTCAATTGAAATACTTAATATGTCTCCTTCAGTTAAATCTAAAGAAGTAGCATTGGTTAAATTACCATTAACTAATATTTCAGGGGTAACAAAACCGTTTGAACAACTATTTGATTCTTGCCATGCTGCGATATTGTCAAAACTAATATTACCTGCATTGTTGAAATTACCTCCGGCCAACAAAATGGAACTATTAGTGTTGAAAGCAAGGGAATTTATCCCTGTGGATACTCCAACTGTTTTATTTGGACCTAGTGCCTGCCAGCCATTTGAACTGCTCCAGCGAGCGATATTGTTCATAATTTTATTTACATCTTCAATATCTGAGGCTGTTTCAAAACTACCCCCAGCATAAATGTAAGTTCCATCATATGCCAGAGCACTTACATTTCCACTTAATCCATTTCCTAGAGCTTCCCAATTCTCATTATTTCTATTCCATCTAGCAATTCTATTAGCGTTTATATTTCCTGCAATTGAAAAGTTCCCGCCAGCATAGATATAATTTGGAGTTACATATATTGATTCAACGAAGCCACTTGTTCCATTACCTAAAGTCCCCCAGAAATTTCCATCCCATGTTGCAATTCGCAATGCTGTTTTACCACCAGCGGTGCTAAAATTACCACCAACAATTAAGTTGTCATTTTCATCAAAAGCAATGGACCTAATTTCATTATTTGTACCTATTGTACTGGTACTGGAATCGATAAGATTACTCCAATTGCTTCCGTCCCATTTTGCAATGTTATTCGCAGTTATACTATTATCTACGTTAATGAAGACTCCGCCAACGAATAAATTATCCTGACTATCTAGACCTAATTTTGCAACTGTACCGCTTGTCCCTCCCTTAAGAGCCGACCAGATACTCCCGTTCCAAACAGCAATGTTAGAAGCTGTAACACCATTTACTTCAGAAAAACTACCTCCAATGTATACATTACCCTGTGAATCAGAGATAATGGCATTTACGGTACCATTTGTTCCATTTCCTAATGAATTCCAGCCATTTTCAACAGAATAGTAGGCTATGTTGTTGGCAGAAATATTTTCAACTGAGCTAAAATCACCACCAACATAATAATTATCTGATCCATCATTATGAATAGTCTGAACGATGCCGTTAGTGCCTTCAAAGCCAGTTTTTAACCAATCTCCTATACCATCAACTGCAGTTGTAGTAGGGCCTGAACTATCACCAGTTATTTTATATATATGAACATCATATCCATAATCTAAAAAATAAATATTTTGAGCTTCATCAAGACCAAAACTGGCAACTTTTTGTCCATTTGTTCTAAAAAGGAATTCGGTAGTTGCATTACCAGTTGTTGAATCATAATCTAATGCCCAAACTCTTCCCGAGATATAATCACCATAAATGTATTTATTGGAAATAGAAGAATTGTTTATTGGTCCGCGATACACGTATCCTCCGGTGATTGATTTATCATTGTCACTATGGTCATATTCAAGAATTGGCTTGGTGTCGGGCGAAGTTATTAGACTAACGTTATTGTCATAAGTTGTAAGACCTTCGTATTTACCCCAGCCATAATTAGCTCCTTTAGTAATGATGTTGATTTCTTCTCTACGACCTTGTCCTACATCGGCACCCCACATGATATTATTGACATTATCAAAAGAAAATTTCCATGTATTTCTGATACCCCAAACATAAAGCTCGTCTAAACCTGACAAACCTACTCTCGGGTTGTCAGAAGGTATTTCATATCGCCCATTGGGCTCTTCTGGATTTGATTCAACCGGATTATCGCCGTTTAGATCTACATCTATTCGTAAAATGCTTCCAAAAACTGTGTTCAAATCTTGACCATTACCAGCTGGGTCTCCACCGCCACCGCCATCGCCAATAGAAACATACAGATATCCATCAGGACCAAATGCGATTTTACCGCCATTATGATTTCCTTGGTCAAGATTTTTGATATACTGAAAAAGTTCTAATTCAGAGGAGGGGTCAACCTGATTTGGATTATTAGAATCCACTGTGAATCTCGCAAGATTCATATTCACCAGTCCATTTATAAAGTCTGTATAATAAACATAAACATAACCATTACTTGTATAATCTGGATGAAAGGCCATTCCTAGTAGACCAACTTCTTGTCCAACGCTAATATTAATTTTTGAAGAAATATCTAAAAAGACATCAACATCGGAACCCACAATTGATTGGTCATTTGGGATTACTCTAACTTTACCTAATTGTTCTACGATAAAAAGTCTATCTGTTCCGTCGTTGGCATTTAAAAGTTCTATTGGTAAATCAAAATCAACATCAGTAAATACTTTCTCATAAGATATTTGACCAAATAATGATGAAAAACTTAGTAGCAAGGAAAGATATAGGAAACGAGTTCCGTTTACAATATTCTTGGGGCGCATGTAGTAGTTTATATAGATACGATACTTAGGGCATGTAAGGATTACGTAACTCTACAAAGATATAGATAAATAGTATATCTGTTAGGATTAAAAAGGTATGTGGAGGTAATAAATCGTTGAAATAAAGCTATTTGGTAATAAATTGTTTTAATTTGGGTAAAATACGATATATAGGATATAACGCACTAACCTTTAAGTCATTAACTTTAAATGCCTTCATGCATTCTTTGTTTCCACGAATAATATTTTTAATGCTTTTATTACTTTCTCCTCCTAATCGCATCCTTACTATAGGGCTATCTAGATAAAAACCATTTATATTATTTTTCTGTAGTAGCCTTAGCATTATCTCAAAATCAGCGGCTATTTTAAAGTCCAAATTGAAATAACCATACTTTTTGTAGACTCGATTCTTTGCAAAAAATGTCGGGTGAGCGGGATGCCAACCATATTGAAATCCTTTTTGTTTGTTGTATTCACCAGTTGCCCAGTTCCTTACTATGATATCAGGATTTTGTTGGTTGACATAATATAAATTACCATAAAGGCAATCAAGATTATGTTCTTTAAACTTTTTTACCACAGTACTAACAACATCATTTGAATTATAAAAATCATCTGAATTTAGAATAGCTACAATTTCACCAGTCGCCATTTTCAATCCTTTATTCATAGCATCATAAATTCCTTTATCTGGTTCTGAAACTATTTTCACAACCCTGCTATCACTATTTTTTATTAACTCTAGGGTATTATCTTTTGAAACGCCATCAATGATTATATGCTCAATGTCTAAATAATCCTGATTGTTGACACTTTGAATGCATGATTCAATAAATTCAGCACTGTTATATGTACCCGTGATAATACTAACTTTCATTATGTGAGTTTTAAATCAAATGGTTTTGAAATCGATTTTAAATTTTAACTTCTTTAAAATCACCGATGTTATCTAAAAACCATTTGTAAGTGGTTGAAATACCAGAATGTAACTCAACTTTAGCATTCCATCCCAAAGAATTCATTTTTGAACTATCCATAAGCTTTCTAGGAGTGCCATCTGGTTTTGTGCTATCCCAGAGTATTTCACCTTGATGACCAACCTCTTTTTGTATTGTCAAAGCCAATTCTTTTATTGTTACATCTGTTCCTGTACCAACATTATATAAGTGTTCGGGTAATTTGTTTTCAACAGCAAATAGAACGGCTTGAGCCATATCATCTACGTGTAAAAACTCTCTCATTGGTGTGCCACTTCCCCATAAGGTTACGGGAGCATTATTATCTTCTTTTGCTTCATGAAATTTACGAATCATAGCGGGTAAAACATGAGACGATTTTAAATCAAAATTGTCAAATGGCCCATAAAGATTCGTTGGCATAAGACTAACAAAGTCTTTATTAAATTGATTTCTTATAGCTTCACATAACTTAACTCCTGATATTTTAGCAATTGCGTACCATTGATTCGTCGGTTCTAAATCAGAAGTTAATAAATAAGATTCCTTAATGGGTTGAGGTGCTAATTTTGGATAAATACAAGAACTACCAAGAAATACAAATTTGGTAATATTATTTTCGTGAGCAGCTTTAATTAGGTTGTTTTGAATCTCCATATTCTCCATTAAAAACTGATACGGATAATCATTATTCGCTAAAATTCCTCCTACTCGAGCAGCCGCATCAATAATAATAGAGGGTTTTTCATTTTTAATAAAATCAAAAACTTCTGATTGATTGCGTAAGTCTAATTCTTTGCTAGTTTTACCAATAATGTTGTTATATCCGGCTTTTGAAAACGCTCGCCAAACTGCAGAGCCAACCATACCTCTATGACCAGCAATGTATATCTTGTTATTCTTTTGCATTCTTATTCAAAATAATTAAATGTGGTAAAACCTCCATCTTTTAAATGCTGATCTTTTTGCATAACCTTAAGATCACCTTGCATCATATCTTTAACTAAGGCCGGTAGATCATAAGTGGCTTCCCAATTTAATTTCTCTTTAGCTTTTGTTGGGTCACCAATTAAAAGCTCAACCTCGGTTGGTCTAAAATACTTAGGATCAACTGAAAGAATTTCTTTTCCAATTTCTATTTGATAATCAGGATTATTACAAGCTTTTACAAATGCTTTTTCTTCAACTCCTTCACCTTTGAATTCTAGTTCAACTCCGACTTCATTGAAGGCTAACCTAACAAAATCTCTAACAGGAGTTGTTTTACCAGTCGCAATTACCCAATCCTCAGCCTCTTCAGCTTGCAAAATCATCCACATCATTTTAACATAGTCTTTAGCATGACCCCAATCTCTTCGAGCATCCAAATTGCCTAGATAAAATTTATCTTGCAAACCTAAGGCAATTCTTGAAACTGCTCTAGTGATTTTCCGTGTCACAAAAGTCTCTCCCCGAATTGGAGATTCGTGATTAAATAATATACCATTACATGCATACATGCCATATGCTTCTCTATAGTTTACAGTAATCCAATAAGCATACATTTTTGCAACTGCATATGGGCTTCTTGGGTAAAATGGAGTGGTCTCAGATTGCGGTACTTCTTGAACTTTACCATACAATTCTGAAGTAGATGCTTGATATATTCTTGTTTTCTTTTCAAGACCTAAAAGTCTAACGGCATCCAATATTCTAAGTGTGCCAATGCCATCGGCATTCGCTGTATATTCCGGAGTTTCAAAAGATACTTGAACGTGAGACATTGCAGCTAAATTATAAATCTCATCCGGCTGAATTTCTTGAATTAACCTAATTAAATTAGTACTATCAGTCATGTCACCATAATGCAGTACAAAATTTCTATTTTCAATATGTGGATCTTGATACAAATGGTCAATTCTATCCGTATTAAATAATGAAGATCTTCGTTTTAGACCGTGCACGGTATACCCTTTCTTTAAAAGAAGTTCACTTAGATATGCTCCATCTTGCCCGGTAACTCCAGTAATAAATGCTACTTTATTTTTCAAAATTGTCTTGATTTTCTAGTTTAAATTGATAAACGATTATAGATGTATATTATTGTTAAAAATGACAAACAATGTTAAGTCTAAATTATATTCTTTTTGCCCATTTTTTTTCTAGTTACTTTTTTTGATAAAATTTTCTCGTACAGATCAAAATATTTTTCAAACTGTTTGTTCATTTCGTAATTAGAACTAATATTATCACGGCACTTTGAAGTAGTAGCGATTTTGTTTTTATTAACTAGCAATTCAATTTTTTCCAAAGCTAACCTTAGATCACCCTTAGTGATAATGAACCCTGTTTCGTCAGTAATTGATTCGGGACTACCCCCTGTATCGTAAGTAATCACAGGTGTACCACAAGCCATTGCTTCCAAGTTTGTTGTTGGAAAATTATCCTCATAAGTGGGGTTAAAGAAAACATCAGCTCTAGAATATATCTGAGCCAATTCCTCTTGTGATTCCGTGCGTTCGATACCAATAATATTTGCAGGTAAAGAATTTATTTGTTTTTTGTCTAAACCAACAAGCATTATTTTAAAACGGTCTTTTAATAAGTCATTTAATTTTACAAAATCTTGTAATCCCTTTCTCTGCTCCCAAACACTTGCAACTCCTAAAATTAAGTGCTCATTTACTATATTAAATTTCCTATCAATGTCTGTTGTGTCGGAGTAAGGTTTAAATTTTTCAAGATTAACACCGTTGTGTATAACCTTCTTCTGTAAATTCTTTAAAACAGATTTAGTAAGCAGATTTTTTAGCCAAAATGAAACAGGAACTAAAGTTAAATTTTTATTAGCGGCAAACAATTTTGATTTTAAATTGAAATTAGCTTTAGAATTATCAACATAACTTTTTGGATAAGCAGCTAATTGGGGGCATGAGTGACAACCCGAAATCCACTTACTACAATTTACAAAATCAAAATATGCACAATGCCCTGTAAATGACCAGCAATCATGTAAGGTCCAAACAATGGGAATTTGAATTTCATTTAAATATTCAAATAATAGTTTATAATTTAAATAATAGCCATGAATATTATGTAAATGAATTATATCAGGCTCAATTTCATTAATTATTGAAATAAATTTTTTTGTAGCACCTACTGATCCCAGTCCATGTTTGTCGGTTATTCTGGTTTTCGCTACATGCGTATAATTGTCAAATTTAGTGCCAATTCTAATTAATTCAGAATGGCTATTTCCATTTTTTCTACCATAAGCAATGTAACTTTTAAATCCTTTTTCTAATGCCAAATCACCAATCTGTTCGGCAATTCTGCCTGTTGACCCATAATTAACAACAGTATTTATTTGTAACAATTTCATTTTGTTATGACTCAGGTTTTATTTGTTCTGCCAGTAATCTTTTAAATATTTTGAGTTGATTGTCTGGGTTATATCTTGTTTCAATAATATTGAAACATTTTTTTCTTATTGCCTCGCGGTTTATGGAAGAATGATTAATCCATTCCTTTGTTTTTTGGGCTAAGTCCTCCAAGTTATGTTGTTCGAAGAAAAAACCAGTATCACCTTCTTGTATCGCTTCAACCTCAGGGCCTTGTTCAAAAATATTAGAATGAGTAGCAACTGGTGTTCCATAGGTCAAGGCATGTATGGCGGTCAAACCAACGTTGCCAGGTGAAATACATAAGTCGCTATTAAATAATAATTCGCCTAATTCAGATTCATCATAACAAGCACCATAAAAGTGGTAGCTTTTATCTTTTAAATCATTTTTTGCTTTATTTTTTAGAGATTCCATAACTGGTCCTTTCCCAATAAATAAGAGATTAATTGGCGTGTCATGTTCAAGTCTTTTTGAAATTTCTATCAAATAGTGTAATTTTTTTTCTTCTGTTAATCGGCCGATAAAAACAACTACTGGTCTGCTTTTATCTTCAAAAAAATCCTTTGATTTCTTAGTTTCAGTTAAGAGTTCATTTCTTTGTTTTATTTGAGTATCGTAGTCCAATGAGTTATAAAAAACATAAATATCTTTTGCATTGAAACCAGATTGGATCATTACGTTTTTCGCATGATTCTCATAAACTAGATGAGCGTCAGCAGTTTTTAAATATAGTTTTCTTAAAAGAGCCTTTACCCCTTTTTCATTCCCATACATTCCGTGGCCATAAATTACTAACGGTATTCTCCTTACCTTGTAAATTAATGCTAAAATCCAATTACTCAGAACAGCAAATTCACCTAGTAGTATTGTAAGATCAGGTTTTTGAGAAAAACTATTTGCAATCACCTTACTTTGCCAAACTAAAATTTTACTCTTAAACCAGTAATTCTTTAATTCAAAAAAAGAAGACTGATAGTTTTTGTATTCTTCATCAGTAGTATCTATTTCTTTGATTCCACTTTTGCCCTTTCCAAAAAAGAATTTAATGTCAATATCTTTATTGTGGAGTAATCTATTCCAAAGGTTTTTTCTATATAAAGGAGCAATATTTGTAATGTAATGCACGGTTGTACGCATTCAGAATATTATTTGATAATTAAAAAAATGACAGTGTTATCTTTTATTTTTAGTTTAACGTTTAATAATCGGGAATATTCTTCGTTACAGGTATATAAATAGGTAGTTAAGATTATGATAATAATTAATAGTGATGATTTTGGTTATTCATCTTCTGTGAATAAGGCAATTTATAATTCTTACCAACAAAATTTAATTAGTAGTACAACTACCTTGGTTAATTTTAATGAAGGATTTGAAGATGCAATTAACTATGTTCATAAAGGGTTAATTGATATTAATACAATCGGAATCCATTTTAATTTGACGGAAGGAATGCCTTTAACCCAAGCTATAAAAAACAACAATACTTTTGCAGATATCAATGGATTTAATGGTAATGCTAGAAAATCTTCGTTGTTTGTCCTGGATAAAATAAGTCAAGAAATGGTTTATAATGAGTTAAAAGCTCAATTATTAAAATTTATAAAAGCTTTTGGCCAAAAACCAACACATATAGATAGTCATCATCACGTACATACAGAGTGGGCCATAGGAACTATTGTTACTTTAATAGCAGAAGAATTTGACATAGAAAAAATAAGAATAACCCGAAATACAGGGGAAGAAAATAGTTTTGTTAAAAAGTATTACAGACGAATTTATAATTTAAGAAACAGGCTTAAAGGGATAAAAACAACAAATTATTTTGGAGATATAGATAATATGAAAGGTGTGGTTTTTTCATCAGAAAAGAACTATGAAATTATGGTACATTCAAAATATATAAATAGTGATGAATCTCTTGTAGTAGATATGGACAATGTCTGCTTGAAAACTAAACTTGAAAAGTTATTTGATATCTCCTCGCAGGCGTTTAATTCCTTTAGTGATATTTAACCAATTAAATTACTAAACAAAGAATCCCATTGCCCAACTATTTGTTCTAGTTTGAAATTATTGACTATCGATTTTTGATTTTCAGACATCTTAATTCTAGTAGATGTGTCGTCTAATAATGAAATAATTCGATTAGCCATTTCCTCTTTATTTTCAAAATCAATAAGATAACCATTTTCCTCTTCTTTAATTATTTCATTAGGCCCAGTAGAAATGTCATAACTAACTAAAGGAAGACATTTAGCCATTCCTTCCAATAAGCTCATAGGAAATCCTTCATACTTAGATGTCATTACAAGTAAAGAGTATTCATTATAGGCTTCATAGAGATTTGAATGATGTCCTTTTAAAAAAAGTTTTTCATTAAGATTGAATTTATTAATCTTTTCTTGAATTTTCTCCTCTTGTTCTCCCTTTCCGAATATGTGCCATTCCCATTCGGGTCTTTCGCTAAGTACAATTTTAGCTACATCCACAAGACCTAAAAAATTCTTTTGTTTACCTAAGCGTCCAACGCTAATTATTTTTTTGGATGAGCTTCTATATACTATCTCTTGATTGAACAAGTTCGCATCAACCGGATTGTATATTTGTGTAACTGTTTTAGCTTTCGAAAATTTCTCGTAATTTACCTTATCTGTCTTAGTTAGCGGAACGACGACATCTGCAAACTTTGCTGTAATTCTTTTTCCTTGGCGTTCAAAATTATGATCAGTATCTTGAAAAAAGTTCGAATGATCCCAATAAACATGTTTAGTATTACTAAGAAGCGTTCCTAAAAGTCCTAAAGGACCAAATAAAGCACCACAACTGACTAAAACATCAATTTGATTATGTTTAATTATTCTATTCAACTTATACGCTCCATTAACAATGCGTTTTTTTAAAGGCTTTCTTTCTTTAAAAAGCGAGTGAAAGGTAAGGTCAGAACTCCATCCATAACCTTCATTATTAGTATTTACGTAACTAATGATATGAATTTCATAGTTTGACAGATTTTGTAGTTGCTCCGCTATAATGGAGGTTACTCGCGCAATTCCGCCTTCATTAGATGCCGCACCAAGTAGAAAGCCTATAGACCGTTTTTTATTTTTCATTTGGTTAGGTTTCGTCTTTAATTTGAAGATTTCTTAGAGTCTGTTGTTGATAGCCAATCATTATAAAATGAAATATCATTGCAAATGAAAACTTATAAAAAACATAAAAATTATTAAAAAGAGCAAAAACTATAAAAAATAAAAATTGAACTTTTACTTCCGGGTTTTGTCTATGCTTTTTAAATAAACTAAATGAGATTATAAGTGGTCTTATGAATATAATTAACACCAAGATTCCTGCTATGAAACCCTGCTCTGCAAAAGCTTCAATAAACGAATTATGTGTAAAAAGGCCATACTTACTATAAATAGGATACTGCCCAATGCCAACCCCTGTAAAAGGATATTCAAGAAAGTAATTTATACCTTCAATCATGATGTTAGTTCTTTCTTGACTACTATCTTCTTTTACACTTAATCTTTTACTAAAATCGGATTGAAGTAGCAAAATGGTAAATTGATAAATTGCAAAAACTATAGCAACCAGAGTAATAAAGGATGTAGCTAATTTTTTGAACGGATTTTTATTATTGGTCTTAAAAATGAATAACCAAAAAACCAAATTAGATAATACAATAAAAAGTAGTCCAGATCTTGATTGAGTGGCAAATGATATTAAAATGAATAAAATTGGAAATAATCCTAAGGCAATTTTGGTAATTAAGTTTTTATACTGCAGAAAGAGGATGAAGAGAGAAATATTCGCAAAAAATGAGTAATAGGAGTATGAATTTGCATTTAACATAAATACATCTCTTAATAATTTTGAACTGCTCAAACCTATACCTAGAACAAAATTTCCATTCGTAACCATAACTATAAAAAGACCAGCAATTAATAGAACATAAGCTACGTGAAATGGAACTTGGAAGTTGTTCTTTGCCTGCGATAAACTTAAGGCACAATATGCTCCTAGAATGGCTCCAAGCAAACGAGTCATATTTGCTATCATCTCAGTAAGGTCTTCATAATAAAAAAGACCTGTTAGGGATAAAAAAAATAAAAATATCAAACAGTAAAACTCATGTTTTCTTGTTAAATATTGACCTTTTTTAATACTTAAAGATAGTCCAATTACACTAAGTAAAGGTAGTAATCCATAGGTACCTATTTTTGTAATTCCAAATCGAGGACCTAAAACAAAGAGCACTAAAATGGTTATGATTATATAACCACCCAATGCTCTTTTTGAAACTTTCTGCTGACGCGTGTAATTCATTAAGTATATGAGTTCATATAAAAACAAAAGTAAATGAATAACGCATTAAATAAAAAGTGATTGTTCAAATTACATTTTTAACTAGACGTTTTATTTGTTCACAGTGAACGTTACATCACTTCGGTAACCCATTGAATCAAATAATAAATGATAAATACCACTTGATAAATAACTTAAATCTATGGTTTCTACTTGTAAATGATTTTCATTAAATACTTGTTCAAATACTACTCTAGAAGAGGCGTCTACAATTCTAACCTGAACAAGTTCATTCATGTAATTTTCAAGATTAATATTTAAATCTCCATCAGTTGGTACAGGGTATATTATAAACCCATTGACATCTTCAAGTGGCTCAAGACCCGGTTCAACAATAATTTCCATTGAGCCCTCAGCAACGCATCCTGTTTCTTCATCTGTGTATGTGTATGTAACTGTATACGTTCCAACTCCTCTTGAAGGATCAAAATTCCCTATTTTATTTGCATCACCACTCCACATACCACCGATTGGCGTTGCAGTTAATAGTTGTATTGGATCATCTGTTGTGAACGGACCAGCAGGGTCTAGAGTAACAATAAGAC
>NZ_JAVRHU010000005.1:0-168810 GCF_031846405.1 Croceitalea vernalis
AAAATCATAGCCGAGACCGTTAGCCACCATTATGAAAAAAATATGGACATCATTTCTAATTCTTGGTTTCATGATGATGTCTTGCACAAAAAAAGTTCCGTCGAATACATACTGGCTGGCAGTAGAATCCTACTCAACCTTCCCAAATGGAGGACGCAGCGTTTTAGATGGAGTAATTCTTCATTTCGAACAGGATTCCATTGAAACAGGTAATGTTTATTCGGGTTTTACGGAGAAACAATCCCTCGCTACTTCGAGAGAAGGAATTTACCTAAACGACACATTAACTTTCAATATATCCCAAATTTATTCAGACAGTATAATACTCGATTACGGTTTTGACACTCGAGTGAAATTTGTTAAGCTCGGAAGAGCCAAAAGTCTTGACGAAAAACGTAAATCGTTTTACTTAAGACATTGGAGTTTAACTTTTGATGAACAAGAAAACAAAAAGTTTGACAAAAAATTGATTTTAACTGACCTGCCATTTTACAACGAGAAAGGACCCCTAGTTTGTATTGAGAAAGATATTCTGAATAATCGCTTTACAAGCTCAACGGAAAAATGGAAATTCGATATCATAAACGGGGAACATATTTTTGCGATGTCAAGTGGACAATTAAATGATGATTTTTATATCATCAATGAGTATTTGGATAATTCTTCTGCTTCATTGATATGCGCTAACTGCAAAGACAGTATAAAAGCTAGACTTACTCCTATTAAAGGAATTGATAAATATCAGAAACTTGATATTTTAGAAACCATTTCAAATAAAAACTGGAAAATAGCTAGGCTTAATCAATGGGACACTATCTCATCAAGCTCTAGATTTCATGATTCAATTCCATTTCGGTTAAAATCAATTGAGAATATGAATTTGACATTCACTTTTTCAGACAACCATAAATTTATAATCAAAGAATCTGGAGGAACTGAAGTTTCAGGGAGTTGGAGTTTATCAGAAACTGGTCAAGAAATTGTTTTAAACAAAGGAATTAATCCTTCAGATTATATTGACCTAATAAACGTAACCGACGATAGTTTGGAAATTGGGAATTTGCGACTTTTTGAACCTGAGGGGAATAACTACGGAATGAAAGTTAATATGTATTTTAAGGTGACCCTAAAAAATAACGGTGGCTAACAATGGCTATAATTTATAGCTAGCCATTTAAAGGCTTCTCAGGAAATCCTAACGGATTTCCAAAACTCAATCCCTTTTTGCTAACTTTAGTTCTTCGGCTACAAAATCATAGCCGAGACCGTTGGCGGTAATTAGATTAAACCTTAAAAGAATTTGAAAGTCTAAAAAAGAAAATTAAATTGATGAAACTATTTCTTTACTTTACAATTATCGGAGTTCTATTTTGTTCGTGTAACTCTGATGATGAAACAAGCAACCCAGAACCCAATAACCCCTTGACTGAAAGTTTAGTGGAATTAGGAATTGAGTATGGTTCGGAGGATAGGCAATTTTTGGATTTATATAAGCCCGAATCCGATTGTCCCACGCCAATTTATTTTGATGCACATTTCAATGGCGGAACTACTACTTCTATTTCACCTGAAATTATAGCTGATTTAAATGCCAAAGGCATTACAGTGATTTCTTGGGAATCATCAACTTCTGTAGGTACACCAGAACAAGTTGAAACAGGATGGAATGATGCTGAACTTATGTTTCAATGGGTTATTGATAACGCGGAAACGTATAATTTAGATATATCCAACATAATTATAGGTGGTTCATCAAGAGGCAGTATCCTCAGTTGGGTTTACGGACACAAGCCTAATACTAATATTAAAGGACTTTATTTTTATAATGCGTTGCCAAGTACAGTATGGCAAGACCCAAGTTGGTGGTTGCCAACAGAAAATTTGACTATGGCGTCACCACCAATTTATTTTGTTTATAACAGAGAACCAGGTTCATCAACTGATCCCACTGACCCAGATATACACGACCCAAATAATGGAATAACGATAGTGAATCAATATCAAAGTCTCGGTATTGGAGATAGAACAACCCTTGTTCATAGCATAGGACAAACCAACAATACTGACAGATACCAATTTCTTGTTGATTTTGCTTTATCAGTATTTGAAACTTGTCCGTAAAGAATAATGGGAAGTAAAATAACTACCGCCAACACGGTGTATAAGTAATAGCGGTTTAAGTGAGAACATGAAAGTATAAATATAAAACAGAGGTAAGTACAAAACCGAAAGGTTTGTGAGTAGAAATCCGCTACTACTCATACACAAGACCGTTGTGCACAATTTGAGAAAATGGCGAAGTATTTAAGAGACATAAGCATTCATATTGAGTTTTCTCAAGAATTACCAAACGGATTCACACAAAAAGATTTTAATCTGACTACACATACTGTTCAAAACATTTTTTGGTATCAAATTCCGAAAAAGTTTGAATTAGACGGAATTTCAAAACTGAATATTCAAATTACCTCTAAAATTCCTAAATCTAATTATAGAAATTCAGCCGATGGAATTTCAGAATATACTTTCGGTGGATTTGACTTTGAAAAGTATTTTAAAAAAAGTATTGTCGATAAGAATAGAACAATTCTAAAAGTTTTGGAAACTGCCATTTCTGACATCTTAAAATCGGATAAAAAGAAATCTAGTGAATTGCTTAATATCACAAAATCGATTGCAGTAAACGGATTTAAATACCAAACCGAAAGTAAGAAATTATCGAAATGGAATAAAAATCGGACTTTAAGAGCATTGGTAGTTTGCTCGGTTGACGAAAATGGACAAAATGCTTTTGTGAAAATAGTTGATGAAAACGGAATTGAAGTTCTAAATGAACACTTGATTAAGAATAATATTTATGAATATTATAATAATTTGTACAAAACGAATTGGACAGAAAAAAAATTCCAAATATTAACAAGAGACGGAAAAATATTTAAAGAAATAGAACCAAAAAAAACTGTGCACAACAATGTATAACCCCAATTACGGCGGATTCGACTACGTCCGAACCCACTCGGAATTGCGAGCGTCAGTGCTTAACCGAAAAACAATAATTTAAAACCCGTAACTGGCGGTTATACGAGACCGTTGTGCTTCATTATAACCAACCACCAACCAATGATAAAATTCTTTAGAAAAATTAGACAAAATTTGCTTCTGGAAAACAAAACTGGAAAGTACTTGAAATATGCTATTGGAGAAATTCTTCTTGTGGTTATTGGTATTTTATTAGCCTTACAAATCAATAATTGGAATGAGCGTCGCAAATTGAAAATTAATGATCTTCAACTCTGCAAAGAATTACTGAATGACGCAATAGCCGACTCAATATTCTATGAGTCTCGACATGTGGGATTGAATGAATTAAAAGCTACAGTTAATTATATACTTGAAAAACCTGAACTACGCAAACCTGATTCTACTATTACAGAACTTGTAAATGAAGGTGACCAATTTATGACTATCATAGGATTTCGTTATCTATCAAATGTTGTAAGCAATAGAAAAAATAGCATACAGGAACTACAATCCAAATCGGTCATTAATGCTTTAAGACGTTATTTTTTAAGATACGATTATGTAGCCGCTGCCTTTCAAAGATTGAATACACTTAATGAAACGGAATTGAATCCTTTGAAAAAAAAGCATATGAATCATTTCATAAATTTAAAGGAAACCCATGACCTGAATATCTTGAATACCATTTACGATGATGAAATGGTGCAGAAATCTATGTTTATAATTGATGGTTACATTGATGATGTGATAAGTCACCTTCTTGTATTTCAGGAAGATAATCGAGAGTTAATAATAGTATTGAAGAAACGAATAGATAATAGTAAATAAATTGCACTTTCAAGAAGTTCCTATTTAAAATGATTAAAACATTTCGATTATCGAACCTTAAACATCAAATAATTAAAATAGTAACGCAAGCACAACAATGGCTATAATTCATAGCTAACCATTTAAAGGCTATTCAGGAAATCCTAACGGATTTCCATAACTCAGTCCCTTTTTACTAACTTTAGTTCTTCGGCTACAAAATCATAGCCGAGACCGTTGTGCGTAAGCTAAAAAAAGGTAGAATAACTCAAAGTTCTTATGAAAAGGTTACTCATTCTAATATTAATTTTTTCTCTATTAAGTGGAGGTGGCTATTTATTTTATTTGAATAAACGAATAGAAGGCGTTTGGGTACTTGACTATTCAACCGACAACGATAACTCTGAATTCAAAAGTCATGGATCAGGTTTATGGAATGTTCAAAATCAAAAAGTTTATTATCACCATTTAAGTTCTACAGAAAATGTTCAGGGTAGTAATTATTTTGATTATGGTATAAATTTCCAATTAGAACCAGATGCGAGTGAAAATGGTTTGTCTTTCAAGGTTAATCAAGTTAAAGGAGATAGCATAGTATTGCTAATAACTGGTGCGGTAAAACGTAAAATTGTACTAAAAAAAATTGCGGACACTCTAAAAAATAATTCCGATTGGAAAAAAAAATTGTCTGGGAAGGCCTTTGAATTTAAAATTTCTAATTCTGTTAAATTCTCGGAATTTGCCAAATTTCCAAAATCTAAGGATACTATTTATTTCGACAGCCAATTTATTATGCGCAAGAACCAAGCTTTTAACATTCCGAACTGGGAATCGCCTAGTTGGAGTTTAGCGAAAATTGAAGGGTTTGATATAATGTTTGCTCATAACTGGCCTACTTTGATTTTAACCGAAAATACTGATGGTATTGTATTTTATGGATACGATATAAATGGAGAAATATTTAAGTGTGAGTTGAATGAAATTCAAATAAATCTTTTGGAATTCAAAAAGAAAATAAGGTTCTAATAAAACACAACTCGGACCGAAAAGCCTACGCACAACAATGCCTAAACGTAATGCGGACTTTAGTGCTTAATCGAAAGGTCTGTGTATATTTATAAAGTCGCTAAATCTTCGGGATTTAGCTTAAGACAAGAAAAAATAAAACTAAACCAAAAGCTTTAGCTTCGTGCTCAGACGGAAACGAAAAGTTTCTTTAGCACCGCACTACGCTTAGCCTAGACCGTTAGGCACAATTTATACCAAACCTTATGATAAGAGAAAAAATATTTATACTGATATTTTTCATTATCTCAATTAATTGCTTTGGGCAAACTAATAATTGGACTAATGAAAATTTTGAATCTAAATTCATAACGTATGTTCCTGTAAAAAAAGAAAATGTTTCAAACAAAAATTTCTCCATTGGAGAAATGATAATTTTAGAAACAAAAAAAAATATTAAAAACAAACCTGAAAATTTCAATTATGCAGACTACTGGAATGCTACTACAGCATTATATGCCTTAAATGAAGAAAAAGAAATTTGGGAAATCTCTTTGAGAAAATTGGGGAAATCAAAAGGTGGATGTGAATATCTTGAATCATTTAAAGAACAATCAAAATTTTATAATGACTCTAAAGAACTTTATGATTCATTGATTCTGAATTGCAGCTCATTTTTAAAACAAAAAGAAATAGAATTTAACCTTTCTGAATATGTGAAGAAAAATGAATTGGATTTGGAGCTTGTTAAACTCGTTAATAATGTATCCGAAAACGACCAAAAATTTCGTATTGCAGATATGGAAAAGCAACATGACTTAGATTTTAAAAATCAAAAAATTATTGATTCTTTGTTTCAGAAATACAAAACTTATATTGGCAAATCGTTAGTTGGAAAAAAATACCAAAGTGCGATGTGGGCTGTGATTCAGCATTCGAATATAGAAATGATGGAAAAATATCTGCCAATAATTCAAAATGCAGTTAAAGAAGAAGAATTATCTGTAGTTCCATTTAAAATGTTAATTGATAGGGTTTATTGGATTAATAACGGGTATCAAATATTTGGAAGTCAAGCAGGAGTAGATTTAGCGGATAAAAAAACAAGAACGGAAGTTGCTAAAAAATATGGTGTGGAATAAAACTGTGCCTAACAATGGCTATAATTTATAGCTGCATTCTGCTAGCTTAAAAATAATTACTTTTAATACGGCTGGATTTCAGTCCGACAATTCCCGTTGGGAATCGCCGCTACGAAATCATAGCCGAGACCGTTATACACAAATAAAAACAAATATGAAATTACTAAAAACTATTACGCTATTATTTATATTTTCTACAGGGATATACGCTCAAACCACTATTTGTCCAGATGTTGAAGGTGCAGAACAACACCCACTCTTAAGTAGTTATAAGAATAGCTGTATCGTTGGTTATAATGTAACAAAATTTGATATGGTTACACTTCCCATTTCAAAAATAACATATGAAGGGGCTGAAAAGGAACTAACCGTAGAAGGTAAAGTTACGGATATACTTTATGGAATTGAGAGTAGTCAAAGTACCACCATTTTAGAAGTGCAACGCAATTATGAACAAGCACTAAAAAGTAGTGGTTTAGAAATTATATATTCTGCATTTGGCAAAAAAGGTGTTATGAATAATAACAGTGCTATTTCAAGAGAGTATGAATCTATTGCAAGCACAGAATACTTAGGTAGTTTTAAGTTTTTAAAAGATAAAGACTATCGTTTAGCTTTTAACTATCTAGGCAGAAATAAAGATAATGAATTAGCCTATTTTGTTGCACAAGGCAAAAGAAATGGTATTGATTATACCCTAATGCTCTATATAAATTATGGGAGAGGAAACTCCGAATTAATTGAAGATAAAATATTTATACAAGCCAAGATTATTGAGTCTGAATCTATGGAAACAGGACAGGTTTCAATCTTATCAATTGATGAAAAAATTAAGAATGAAGGAAAAGAAATATTTCATAACATTTTATTTGATTTTGGGAGCGATAAGCTTACTGAAAACTCTTATGATGTTATAAAAACTCTATCGGACTATCTAAAAGCAAATCCAAATCAAGAGTATTACATCGTAGGACATACAGATAATGTAGGTTCATTATCAGCAAATCAAACACTTTCAGAAAAAAGAGCCAAAGCCGTTTCTAATGCGTTAACTACCAAATATGGTATTAATGAGTCTCAAATTTCAGCTCACGGAGTAGGACAATTATCACCATTAACAATAAATACAACAGAAGAAGGAAGAGCATTAAATAGAAGAGTAGAAATAGTTCTGAAATAATATCAGTGTATAACAATGGCTATAATGTATAGCTACATTCTGCTAGCTTAAAAATAATTACTTTTAATACGGCTGGATTTCAGTCCGACAATTCCCGTTGGGAATCGCCGCTACAAAATCATAGCCGAGACCGTTGTGCAACATTTGACCAAAATATCGTGGAATGAAAATTGAATATATCGAAACAGAAAAAACAATTCAAATAAAAGACGGATTGAAAAATCAATATCTTTTTATAAAAATCCTAATGATACTCAACTTGACCAATGCTCTAATACGAATATTTGGAAAAAACACAACCGAATATGGATTTATTGAATATTTCTGGATTGGATTAGGACTTCTTTCATTGATTATACTTGTCATGTTTATAATTAAAATGTCAACATCGGAAAAAATTTCAATCGAAGAAATAAAGGGACTTGAAGAAAAAACTGTATTTGGAAAGAAAAGGTTTGCGCTGAAATTAAAAAACGGAAAGAAAAGGAATTTGGGAAATTTTAAAGACCAATTTGAGTTAGTTAAAGCTCGTGAATTATTTACAGAAATCGGAATTGCAAACTGAATTTAAAAAACGTTGCACAACGGTCTGAGCTATGAACAGTACGGGAGCAAACTAACGTTTTCTTTCCGTTTGGGACTTAGCCAAACCTTTTTGTTTTGCTTTTTCTTTTTTTTATTTAATGCCAAATCCAAAAGATTTGGCGGTGATCGTTGATATTCCGGGTTTATAACTTAAGCAGCTAAGCCCTTATTGTTTATAGGTTTTGTTAGGTTTTCGTACTTATTCCTTTATGAAATATTCAACTATTGTAAAACCTTGCCTACCTGAGTTATCTTTATAACTCCTTTTATTTGTCATTTTTAATTTTCCACCCATTAGCTCATACGTCACGAAACTCTCAGCAAAATTTGAGTCCCAAAGGAGTTCGAATTTACTAACTCCTTCTTCAATTCCATCAGCGTTATTTTTTCCCATATCACAATCTTTGGGTGTACATGAACCCCACATTTGAACAGCGTATTGATTGTCCGAAAATGTTATCTCACATTTTGTAATCCCACGTGTATTCTTGTCCTCATTTACCCATAGACCTACAAAATCATTATTCCATTTTTTTTCTGACCTATTATCTTTAGATTCAAAAGAGGTTTTTGATAATTTAACGTTGTTACTAATAATAAATGTAAAAAGGGAAATAGCTACGATGAAAATTTTCATGATTTTGAGTTTTTTTAGTATGAAACCTAACAATGGCTATAATTCATAGCTAGCCATTTAAAGGCTATTCAGGAAATCCTAACGGATTTCCAAAACTCAGTCCCTTTTTGCTAACTTTAGTTCTTCGGCTACAAAATCATAGCCGAGACCGTTAGCTAACATTTGCCAATGAAAGGATTTTTACCATTTCTGTTACTTCTAATCGTTTCATGCAAAGGCGACATGGAAAAGCTGGATGACAAAATCGACCTCAGAGGTAGAACTTTTGTCTTAAATCCAACAAATGATAAGGGAATTCTAACTATCCAGTTTATGGACTCAACTTGTAATATTTTTGAGGTACATGAATTCAATCAACCTTGGAGATTGGTGAATTTTGAAAATTCGAATACTTTAGTTTTAGGCCGTTTGATGATTGCTCTGCATCAACTAAACGATTCAACCATCACCGGACTCAATATCGGAGAAAAAGAAACCAAACTCATTTTAAACGAAAAACGACCAAAATGGAAATTAGACAAAATATTAGGGAAATGGACTGAGGAAATCTGGGTAGGAATTGAAAATTCTAAAATACCTCCACCTCCTCCTGCTATTCCTGAGCATGATACTATTTGGCCACCATATTATGAAATTTACAAAAATAAAATCATCAGCTACTGCCTGGGTATCGATTCTACTGAAACTCAACTGGATAACTCTTTGGTATATTTTAACATGAAGAAGAAACTTCATACTGATTTTGTTGGATATCAAAACAGTTGGAAAATATTAGACGTTAGTGATAGTGTGCTGACCATAGAGCGCAGATATACTAAAAAAACTTTTGATGCGCACACATCGCATTATTTGGACAGTATTGAAACTGTACGATTGATTAAAAAACGTAAGCTAACAATGGCTATAATTTATAGCTAGCCATTTAAAGGCTACTCAGGAAATCCTAACGGATTTCCATAACTCAATCTCTTTTTGCTAACTTTAGTTCTTCGGCTACAAAATCATAGCCGAGACCGTTAGCAAACATCTTAATAATGAAAAAAATCGTCGCGCTTACAATTTCATTATTTCTACTCCAATCCTGTTTGAATAAAGAAGAAAAAAATCATTCAAAGGATACTAAAATTGTGGATTCTGAATTTTATGGACTTTTGAAAAATGTGTACGAAATAGATGGAGAATTAATCGTGGAAGTGGACTTAATTGAAATTGACGAAAAAAGTAACATTAATAATCAAGATTTGAGGATTAGGAAATTAACTCTTGCTCCATCATGGGGACTAGAAAGACCTAAAAACAGCCTGTTTAGTGGAATAAAGGAACTTCAAGAATCAAAAGACATTTTCATATTCAAAACAAATTCGGACGGAAAAATAACCAGAATTACAAAACGTGAATAAAATAACGTTTGCTAACAACGGCTATAATTTATAGCTGATCTGCTTAAAGGCTACTCAGGAAATCCTAACGGATTTCCAAAACTCAATCCCTTTTTGCTAACTTTAGTTCTTTGGCTACAAAATCGTAGACGAAACCGTTGTGCTTCATTATGACCAACCAATAACCAATGATAAAATTCTTTAGAAAAATTAGACAAAAAATGCTGACTGAAAATAAATTTAGTAAGTACCTGATTTATGCAATTGGAGAAATTATTCTTGTCGTTTTAGGAATCTTGATTGCACTTCAGATTAATAATTGGAATGAAAACAATAAAAAGAGAAAATCTATCGAGCAATCCTTAATAGAAATTCGAGAAAATTTGAGAACGGATAATCTCGAAACACCTAAAATTATCGATAGAGCTGAAAACGAAATAAAAATTCAAGAAGAATTAATAGAAATTCTTGAAAATAAAGCATTATTAGATTCTACTCACAATTACAAAATTGGTAAATGCAATACGCTTAATGGTATATCAATTACTGTAACTGGATATGAAAAAATTAAAGAAATTGGATTGGGTAACTTGAAAAATAAAGAATTGGAAACTGAGCTTATTTTCTATTACGAAAAGCTTAAGAAAAGATTTGAACAGCAACAAGTTTATGACCGAAATAGCTTAACAAATATGTGGTTCCCATATATACAAGCTAATTTTAAGGACTTCAGCTATCGAAATTATGCTATTCCAAATAGTTATGAAGCCTTGAGTAGAGATAGCGAATTCTTGGTTTTGTTGAAAATAAATCTAGATACAAGGATACCAACTTTAAACAGTTTGATGGATTTACATGATTCGTCAAAAAAGTTAATTGAATTAATAGATAGTGAGCTTAAAATTAAAAAATAACGAAAGCACAACAATGGCTATAAATAATTGCTTGTTCTCGCCTAATTTGGAATTTCCAACTTGGTATGTACTTGCAAAGTTATGTACTAAACCACGCAACTACTCATAGCCGAGACCGTTAGCTGTAATTTCAAAAAGTTTAAATGACAAATTCCAAATACCAATCAAATACAGGCGCCAGGATTTTGGCTACAATTATTGATTATATCTTAATCATGTGTTTTACCATAATTTATGTTTATCAATTCGGAGAACCCAATGAAGAAGGAAGTTATGGTGTTAGCGGTATTAAGGCAATGGTTCCTATTTTATTTTGGTTTTTTTATCTACCATTTTGCGAGTGGAAAACTGGGACAACATTAGGCCATTGGGTAGTAGGACTTAAAATTATTTCGGAAAATGGGGCGGAACTGACACTTGGACAAAGTTTAAAAAGAAGGATTTTCGACTTAGTTGACATTTCTTTGTGCTTCGGACTTGTTGCCTTTATCGTTGTAATATCGACTGAAAAGAGACAAAGAATTGGCGATATTGTAGCAAAAACATTAGTTATAAAAAAGTAAAAACCACAGCTAACAATGGCTATAATTCATAGCTACATTTTGCTAGCTTAAAAATAATTACTTTTAATACGGCTGGATTTCAGTCCGACAATTCCCGTTGGGAATCGCCGCTACGAAATCATAGCCGAGACCGTTAGCACCAATGCAAAAGAAACAATGAGATTAAAACTAACATTGAGTTTTCTTATATTATTTTCAGTTAGAACATTTGCTTGTTCTTGTGTTACTGAACCTGATTTCAAAACACAAGAAGACTTAAACGAATATAGTTTCATTGCTCACATAAAAATAAATGGAATAAAAGAAGCCGAGAATATTGAAACGGACTCGTATGTTCACCAAATGAATTTTGAAATATTAGAATTATATAAAGGAGAACAAATCAAAAACATTCTTGTTTCAGGCTCTCATCCATTACTTAAAGGTTGGACATCTTGTGATTTAGGCGAAAGAGTCGGTGATGAATGGATAATTTTTGGCTCTTTAAATGACTATTTTAAAAAGTTAACAACTGGCTATTGCACTCGATCAGAAAGAATAAAAATTTTTAATGGATATGAAAATATCAAATACCCTAATCAGGTCACTTTAAAGAAAAAACTACAACAATTATTTAATAAAGAAAACATTGAACCGAAATACGACGGAAAGAGAATAAAATATTACCAGAATGGAAATAAGCAATTGGAGGAAAATTATGAAGGTGGTGTTATAAATGGTCAAAGGTTGTTGTGGTATCCTAATGAAACTATTGAAAGTAAACAAACTTATAACAATGGAAAGAAAAATGGGGTTTTTAAATGGTTTTCAAGTAAAGGAAATTTAACTAAAATTGAAAAATTTAAAAAAGATATTCCAATTGATACAACAACTATTTGGAGGGCAATAGACACTTCATATTTAAATTTAAAAATCTACTCAGACTTAAATAAGGTCAATTTAAAACAAGCTAAAGAAATACTTTCCAAAAGAAAGATATGGATAGAAAGAGTATATAACGATAAAGGACAGATAATTTCAAATATTGTCTTTCGTCAAAATGGAGAAAAGGACCAAGAGAATATTTATTACCCTAAGCAAGAAAAACAAGTAGTTAGGTACTTTCACAAAAACGGAATTTTAAGCTCTGAAATGTTTCGCGAAAAAGGAAAAACTACAGGAATTTATAAAGATTGGGACGAAAATGGAAAATTATTGAGGTCTTGGGAATATGATGAAAACGGGGAAATTATAGAATCGACAAGAAAAAAATATTAAAAGCAAAGGTGCTAACAATGGCTATAATTTATAGCTACATTCTGCTAGCTTAAAAATAATTACTTTTAATACGGCTGGATTTCAGTCCGACAATTCCCGTTGGGAATCGCCGCTACGAAATCATAGCCGAGACCGTTGTGCTTCATTATGACTAATCAATAACCAATGATTAAATTCTTTAGAAAAATTAGACAAAAACTGCTCTCTGAAAATAAATTCAGTAAGTATTTAATCTATGCAATTGGAGAGATTGTGCTTGTCGTAGTTGGAATTTTGATTGCGCTAGCCATTAACAATTGGAATGAACAAAAAAAGAACGATGAAGCAGAAAGAGAATACTATTGTCGTATTCTACAAGATTTGGAACTTGATAAGCAAAAAATAAATGAAATCATCGCAACTTATGATAATAGAATAAGGGTCTCTAAAGAAATTCTTTTAGAATTAGATTCTGGTAAAAATGACAAGAATTTTCTTCTAAATAAATTTCTGATAGCGTTTAGAGGTGAAGCTTTTGTTCCTCGCAATGTAACTTTTCAAGATATGGTTTCTTCTGGTAACATAAGACTTATTACAGACAGTGAAATTAAAAATAGTCTAATTCAATTTTATAGTGAATTGGAAAATAAAGTTTCTCACCTTCAACAGAATTCTGATGAAAATTCTAAGCAAACTTTCAGCCTAATCAATTCCTCAATTGAATTTGGAATTTCTGAATTCAATTACGTCAACATTTTATTGGGAAATGAAATCATTCAAACTTTGCCTGAATTAGATTGGTCTAAAGACAGAAATAGTAAATATTACAAGGATTTTCAGTTGATGGTAGTATTTAATATTACTATGAGCGACAGAAATAAACAGGTTATAAATGAGATTATTAAATTAATGGATGATCCTTATGACTTATTAGCTAAAAAATGTAAATAGGATAATAATTAACGAAAGCACAACAATGGCTATAATTCATAGCTACATTCTGCTAGCTTAAAAATAATTACTTTTAATACGGCTGGATTTCAGTACGACAATTCCCGTTGGGAATCGCCGCTACGAAATCATAGCCGAGACCGTTGTATTCAAGCCAAAACAAATATTCTACAATGAAACAAACATTTATAATAACATTCTTATTTCTTGGAATAAATGCATATTCCCAAGAATTGGAAAATCCAATAATTGACAGGCTCGACAGTCAGATTGAGAAATATATCGATGGGATTTCGCCAGGAATGGCAGTCGGAATTGTAAAGGATGGAGCAACTGTATTCGAAAAGTATATTGGTTATTCAAACCTTGAACACGAAATAAAAATAGACAAAAATACAAGTTTCAATATAGCCTCAAATGCCAAACAATTTACCGCTTTGTGCATATTGAGACTAATTGAGCAGGACAAATTAGCCTTAGATGATGATATCAGAAAATATTTACCCGAATTATATAAAGAAATTGGATACAAAATTACTGTATCAAATCTATTGACACATACAAGTGGAATTAGAGATGTTTACGGTTTATGGGCATTGAAAGGTAAAGATTGGTATGAACTTTTTATAGATAACGATGATGCAATCGAACTTTTACAATCTCAAACAGACTTGAATTTTGAGCCAGGAAAAGAGTATCTATACAGCAACTCTAACTATATACTTCTTACAGAAATCGTTGAAAAAGTTACCGGCATTAAATTCAAAGATTTTTCTAATTCATTGTTTACAGAATTAGGAATGAAAAATTCATCATTTCTCACCAATTATATGGCCATAATTCCAAATAAGGCAAGACCTTACGGTAATTGGAATGGTTGGCGAGAATATCCAATAGTAACAGAATTGAATGGAGATGGTGGTTTATTCACAACTTTGGAAGACCAATTAAAATGGGAGCAAACTATTCAACAAAATAATGGGAAATACCTATCAACTTCAATGATCGACCAAAGTCAATCGACTATAGGAAATGTAGATTTTGACGACTACGGATACGGATTAATGTTTGGAAATTATGAAGGCTTAAACTACACATATCACGATGGTAGTACTGGAGCATATAATGCGACATTTTTTAGATTCGCAGATAAAAACCTATCGATAGTCATAATGTCAAATAATGGCAACGTACCTACAAACTATTTAGCACAACAATTGACAGATATTGTTTTTGAATTAGACATAAATAATGATAAATACCCATCAGTTCCCAAGAAAACGGAAATACTGAAAAATTTCAAAAGTGTTGTAGGTAATTATCAAAACGTTGATGGGACGATAATAAAGATAAGTGAAAAAGATGGTTCTTTATTTCGAGAGATTTATCAACGAGAGCCAGTAAAAATGATAAAAGAAAAACAAAGCTTGTTTCATTATGAGACGAACGATAAGCTTAAAATGAACTTTTCGAATATTGGGAAAGAGCAACAAAAATTCACTTTATATTTAGCTTCTCAAAAACCAGGCGTTTATCATAAATTACCAACTGAAGAAATAGAAAATGGTTATGATACGAGCTTAAACGGAACCTATTTCAATGAAGAAACCGATACAGAGATTGTAATTGAACACGTCAAAGATGCTAATTACAACATTATCAAAAATGGAAGAAAACGAGATGGAAAACTCATTACAAAAGACTTTCTAAGAATGATGAGCTCATACAAAATTATAGTTATTAGAGATGAAAATGGAGATGTACAAGGGTTAAATTTAGAGAACGGACGAATTAAAAATGTCATTTTCAAAAAGCAATCCGTCTAAAAAAGACTTGAAAAAGGCCAGTGTACAACATTGTATAAAAATATTAGCGGTTTAATCGCTTAAACGAAACAAAATGAATAATTTAAAGGTCATTACCAAACTGAAAATTAGTGCATAAAACCCGCTACTTTTCATATACAAGACCGTTGGCAATAATTAAAAGAAACAGAGAATCTAAAATAATATGCTTGTAAAAAAATGAAATACTTCTCTGCAAATCTTTATGTAAAAATGCTTAACTGCGCCATAGCAGAAGGCATGAATCATGAAGATTTTGCAGATTGGACAACTTCTTTGGAGGAAGCTAAAAAATTAGAGGTTATTTCTGCTGAGGAGTTTTTAACCGCACACGAATTACTTGATGATAGATTAGGTCCTGGTTTTGGTGTACGTGTTGGACAGCAAATGATTATTGAAGATTATGGCGTGTTAGGTTTATCTTGGCGTACCTGCTCAAGGGTAGGCGAAATTTTTGAGCGGAGTGAACGTTTTTTTAAACTATTATCCAACACTTTTGTATGGCAAATTCAAAAAAAAGGTGATGTCTCTCATGTTATTCTTCATAGGGAAGCACTTAGAAGAGGCATGGAATTATCCACAGAAGCTAGTCTTTCTGCTACGGTTGTAGTATTGCAAGCCATGTCTGAGCAGAAAATAGCACCAACTCAAGTCAGTTTTAAGCACAGTACACCAAATGACTTATCCAGCTTTCACAAAGCATTTAATTGTTCCATCTTATTTAACCAACCTCAATATGCGATAAGCTATAAAACAAAAGACCTTAATTTAAGAACAGCCAAAGCAGATGCCAGTATTAATAGTTATCTACTACAACAAGTGGATGAAAAAACTAATGGTATCAAAATCCCAGGCTCAAAATTTGTGCGCGACGTTGAATCCCTGATAAAAGACTCGCTACCGACGGGTATTCCTAGTATTCATCATATTGCTGACCTTACGGCTATGAGCAACCGAACACTAACAAGAAGACTTTCTGAAACTGGCGTAACCTATCGTGACTTAATTAAAAAAACGCAAGAATCTATTGCAAAAGATATGCTTTTCAATACTACGCAAAGCGTAGGCGAAATTGCCTTCTTAACAGGTTTTTCCGAGCAAAGTGCATTCAATCGTGCTTTTAAGAAATGGACTAACCAAACACCTTCCGAATTTAGAAAATCTAACTAAAATTAGCCTTTTGGCGTAAAATGTCAAAACGTTGTCTTTAAGTGTCAAAAATTCCTTTTGAACACTTTGCACCTTTGTATCATCAAATTAATTAATACAATTTAATGATGGTTACACTAGTAAAATTTTTAATCGGAATTAGTATAGCACTTCTAGTTAATTCAACAAATAATTATCAGTCGATTCGTGAGTCTAATAAATTGACTGAGGTATATGTTTCAAGCAATGGAATAAAAGAGTCAAAGCCAGACGCTTTTCAAATTTTGGACCATAAGTGTAACGTTTGTCATCGTAAACGCAACAAAAAACGTGTATTCACAACAGAAAATATGAATACCTGGGCTGATGATATTTACACGCAAGTCTTTGTAAAGAAACGCATGCCTAAAAGCAAAAAAATAAAGCTCACTTCTAAAGAATATCAAGATTTATTAACCTGGATATCATCCACTAGAACTTCAACCAATGGAATTTAAATTAAAATTTATCGTGTTAATACTAGGCTTAGTATTTACTGGTTTAACGGCTGGACTATGTTTTACTTGGTCTAATGCTGTAACACCAGGAATTGGACGACTTGATAACCTAAGCTTCCTTAAATCTTTCCAAGCCATGAATAGAGCAATCATTAATGGCAAATTTATGATTGTATTTTTTGGCCCGGTTCTACTACTCTTTCTTAATACTTATTTATTTAAGGGAAACAACACTAGCTTTTGGCTATTTCTGATTGCAGCAATACTATTTTTTATAGGAATAGGTTTGGTAACCATTTTTGGAAATGTGCCTTTAAACGAATTATTGGATAAATCGAATCTGGAAGCACTCTCTAAAATAGAATTGCAAGAGCTTCGAGATAAATTTGAGAAACCATGGAACCTATTGCATACTATAAGAACACTCTCATCATTTAGTGCTTTTATGCTCTTAATTATTGGAATGCTGTATTCAAAATAAGACAACTCATCAATCAAAAAACGAACAATAAATTTATAAAATAACAATCATGAAACAATTTAGAATCATAGCTGTAGGGATTATAATTTGGATAATCGGAGTATGCTTATACGCATCGTCCTACTATGTACAACTTCTCGAAAATGCAGAACAACAAGCCAATATATGGTTATCAATAGTAATAATTCCCTTGGTTTGGTTTGGGGCAAGATTATACTACGTAAAGGATAATCGTGCTCATGGGTTTAAAGTAGGATTGATATTCTTCATCATATCCGGAATTTTAGACGCACTCATCACAGTGCCCTTTACTATACTTCCCTATGGAGGAACATATTCTGATTTCTTCCTCGATTTCGGATTTTGGTTCATTGGTCTCGAGTTTATAATAACAACAACTTTGTATTGGTATCTCAAAATAAATCGTAAAAGGACTACTACTACTTATTAATAGAAAATAGGATCAAAAAGCTTCAGGTATTTGAAGGATAGATTATTAACAATCGTAAAAACGTACAATTAATTTAAAAAAATAAATCATGAAAAAAATAATCACAATCGCAGGAAGTAATAGTCAGAAATCTATCAACAAAAGTTTGTTGTTATATACTTCCAACTTATTAGAACATGTGGAAATCATTTCAATCGACCTAAACGATTATGTCCTACCAATGTATGGAGTCGATTATGAAATTGAAAATGGCATACCAACAGCCGTAAAAAAACTCAATGAATTATTGGATAACGCTGATGGATTTATAATAGCATTGGCAGAACATAACGGAACCTACACAGCAGTATTTAAAAACACCTTAGACTGGTTGTCTCGTGCTAATGTAAAAGTATGGCGAGACAAGCCCACCTTCTTAATGGCAACCTCACCTGGTGGTCGCGGTGGAGCTACTGTTTTAAAAGCAGCGGTTAGCTATTTTCCATTTTTAGGGGCTAATGTCGTTGCAGACTATTCCTTGCCTAGTTTCTTTAATAATTTCTCAGATAATGATATTTCAAACACAGAATTAAAAGAAGAGCTGACTCAAAAGGTTCAACTTTTCAAACAACACTTAATTCTCAATTCAATCCTATAATAATTATAAACTTTAAAAACAGAAAACATGAAAACAGAGAACATTTTAATTATCGGAGGGACTGGAAAAACGGGTCGCCGAGTTGCAAAAAATTTAACACAATTAGGTCACAACGTAAGAGTTGTTGGACGAAAAACAAATCCAGCATTTGATTGGGAAAATCCTGAAACTTATGACGCAGCTTTAAAAGATATGGATAGAGCCTACATTGTATACTATCCAGATTTGGCGGTTCCTGGTTCTAGAGATGCCATTACAACACTTACTAAAAAAGCATTAGAAGCTGGTTTAGAAAAAGTAGTATTACTTTCTGGTAAAGGTGAGACTGAAGCTGAAGCTTGTGAGGATATCGTAGCTAATTCAGGTTTAAATTACACCTTAGTTAGAGCCTCATGGTTTAATCAAAATTTTAGCGAAGGTGCATTCTTAGATTTTGTATTAGATGGAGTGGTTGCACTACCTATGCCGGAGGCGGAAATTCCATTTGTTGACGCCGATGATATTGCCGATGTTGTATCTAAAGTGCTAATCGATGATTCATATAATGGACAAACAATTACAGTTACTGGACCTCAAAAAAGAACCTTTAAAGAAGTCGTAGAAATTATGGCTGAAGCTTCTGATAAACACATTCAATTTATACCTATTACGATAGAGGAATTTAAAGATGGTATGCGAAAAGCAGGATTACCAGATTCTTATGTGTGGCTCTTTGGGTATTTGTTCCAAGAAGTATTAGGAAATCCAGATAACCAAGAAGTTTCAAATGATATTACCAAAGTTTTAGGTAGACCTGCAAAAGATTTTGAAACCTACGCAAAACAAACGGCTGCTACTGGGATATGGAACCATTCCATTACACAGAATTTTTAATGACATTTAACAATTTTTAAAAACATATAACATGAAAAATAAGAAAATGGCATTAGGCGTCCTTTTTGGCGCAGGAATCGGACTTTGTATTGGAATCTTGTCAAATAATATTGAAATTGGTTTGTCTTTAGGAGCTGGCGTGGGTTTAGTCTATGGAACCGCTATTGGAACTAGATTTAAAAAAGAGAATGAGAAATAAAAAATCATAATTAAACTATTGCCAACAACGTGTATAATTAATAGCGATTTGAACCTTAATCCAAGTCGCTATTCTTTTTTATTTTGTATTTTAATTTCCCAAATGTAATACAGATAAACTCGCTACTAATCATAAGCAAGACCGTACGAAATTATACCAGACATTTAAATGGCAACTACAAAATGACAAAATACTCAGGATAGCAAGGACAATGGACTTAGGAACGATTGTAATCATACTTCTACTGGCTATTGGCTCAATTCAAGGATTAATTTATGGATTCATCCTACTTAAATCGAATAAATATAATCGGTTGGCAAATAGAATATTAGCAGTAATTCTTCTTTTACTCTCTTACCGACTTTCTATTCAAATAATGCGGCTATTTGGTTTAGGATATTATGATAGTTGGTATTATATAATGATAGACATAAGTTGGGTCTATGGTGCACTTATCTACTTTTACACAAAAGCACAAACACAATCTAATTATAAGTTTTCAAGTAAAGATTGGGTGCATTTTCTTCCTTTAGTCATTCAAATATTCTGTAGTGTTTTTGTGAGACTACAGAATTTATATTGGGATGGCACAAAAGAAAGTTTGTCGTGGTTAGGCTATTATGGCTATGTGGTATGGATGAACAATTCAACCATTTACATAGTGGCAAGTATTTTAATTATTGCGTATGCCTTTAAATCTCAAAAGCTATTGAATTCAGTAGATGAAAGGTTTGAAATCGATATAACTAAATTGGCTTGGATTAAACGCATTATAAAATCATTTTTGGTCTACTTTTCCTTGGTACTTTTTGTTCTTTTAGTTGACCTAGTGATTTATAAATCCATTAACGATGGATCTTATTTTTACTTTACACGATTTTACTACTATCCATTTTTTATAGGGATTGCTGTTATAACATATTGGATAGGACTAGAAGGTTTTTCCAGACGAAACGACCCAGAGCTTACCATCAAGACTATTATTAATCCTGACGATTTAGAACGACTTAAGGATATTTCTAAAAAGCTTGAAAACGCAATGGAGAACGACAAGTTATTTAAAGACCAAGAGCTTTCTCTAAAAAGTGTTGCAGAACAACTAAATATTAAACCATACCTCATTTCAAAAAGCCTCAGTGAAATTTATAACAAAAGATTTAATGATTTTGTAAATGAATACAGAGTAAAAGAAGTGCAATCACTTTTGCAAAACTCCAATAATTCAAAATATACTTTACTCAGTTTAGCTATGGACGCAGGTTTTAATTCAAAATCTTCATTTAACCGTGCAGTTAAAAAGCAATTCGGTATTTCACCAAGCGAATTAAAGATTAAAAAGTAAGGTGTCAATTTTCATAATGACACCATTTTAACCCACTAAATAGGTTTCAATTTGCCATTTGAAACCATTTTTTATTTGCCAAAGCATAGGTTTGTCTAAAATCAAAAAAAATTATGATAAAGAAAATAGCATACTTTCTATTAATGGCATTTCCTCCTCTAATAATAAATTGTCAATCGATACAAGAGAATGTCAAAGGTTCGTTTAATACAACCTTTACCATTTCTAAGAAAACAACCCATAAAATAAATAAGAAACAGAAATATACATTTGGTTACCTAGAAGTACCGGAAAATAGACAAGACTCAAATAGCCAAACGATTAAGATTCCTGTTTATATTTTCAAAAGTCGCAGTAAAAGCCCAAAGAAAGACCCTATTATTTATACCGTTGGAGGGCCTGGGCAAACCACTATGCCAAGTGCTCAATATATGGAGTACTACAAATACTTAGATGACAGAGATTTTATACTTATAGAACAACGCGGCAACTATTACGCAAAACCGCATTTGGACTGTCCTGAATTGGCAAAAGCGACGTTTAGATCCAATCTGCCAGATTTCGATGAAACGGAATATGATGTTCTAGTTGCGAAAGCAACTAAAGATTGTAGAAATAGACTTGCTAAAAAAGGTATCGATTTTGATGGATATAATACGAATGAAATAGCAGCCGATATAAATGATTTGGTCAATATTTTAGAAATTGAAAAATACAACCTACTTACCATATCCTACAGCACCAAAATAGCTCAAGTTTTGATGCGGGATTACCCTAAAAAAATTAGAAGTATAGTAATGGATTCACCACTTCCCTTAGAGTCAAACTATGATGAAGAAAGTGTGAAAAACTTATTGGAAACAGTTGATAAATTGCTTTCTGATTGTGAGGCAAATGAAGGGTGCAATAATGCTTTTCCAAAAATAAAAACTAGGTTTTATAATTATCTAAAAGAAAAGACAGAAAAACCTCTGGAGGTCAAAATAGATAATCCAAACAATGGGAAAATTGAAACCTTTAATCTAACAGGTGCAGATTTAATAGGGGTTTTCACTATAGCTTCTACTGAGGATATCGTAAATATACCTTATGAAATAAATAAACTGCTCAGTGATGATTTAACTTCGGTAAAAGAACAACTTTCATATCTATTTCAAGAATCAAATTATGGTTCTGGATTGGGCATGCGGCTTTCTGTTTGGTGTGCAGAAGAATATCCATTTAGTTCTCAAAGCATTATTAAAACTGAAACTACAAAATACCCAGAAGTTAAGGGGTTATCTTCTGAAACTTTTGAAGAAGAGATATGTAAAATTTGGGGTGTTCAAAAAGTATCGGAAATTGAAGATTTAGCGGTCAAAAGTGATATTCCTGTTTTACTTATAAATGGCGAATATGATAATTTGACTCCACCTAAATGGGCAAATTCAATGAGTAATAACCTCGTAAATAGCTATCAATTCGTTTTTAAAGGATGGAAACATACCCCAACAACCAATTGGGGTAACCCATGTGCAATGATCTTAGCAAATGAATTTTTCAATAACCCTAAGGAAAAACCAAATTCTGACTGTTTTGAACAAATTGGAAGTCCGGAATTTAAAACAGAATAAATAACTTTTTACAACAACTTGTATAGTTTATTGCTAGCATAGGTACCTACGAAAATCTTGGCGGATTTTCTATTCGAGTCACTTCAAGAATTGTTAAAACAGGAGATGGAGGTCAGCAGAACGCTTACCACTGAGAAAATAAAAAACTTTTTTTTTAATCCATCTTGTTAGGATTATTTTATTCAATATAAACTTAATCAAAATTGAATTAACTCATACCTGCAAATACTTCTTGTGACGACGCAAATAATTTTCTTAGAAAAATTATTAATGAACTTCCAAAATTCAAATAATGAAGTGAACGATATCATATGATTGCAGAAAAAATGAAATACCCTGACAACCAAAAGACTAGCAGGGTATTGAATTTGCCAAAAAGATGGTCCGTCGGGATGACAGGATTTGAACCTGCGACCACACGGCCCCCAGCCGTGTACGCTAACCGGACTGCGCCACATCCCGTAAAAAGAAACGCAAAAATATAAATTTATTATGATTTGTGAAGGTGCAACAAGCCGAAATTACGTTGAATTAGTTGCCTATAAGAAATTCTCGTATATCCATATAAAATGCCTCTCGAGCTCCTGCCGAATCGTTCTGTGGATTAAAAAGAAAGTAACTTATAGTTTGGTTCTCACAAAAATCTTCAATGTCATCGCCTTTCCATAAATGGTAGCTCATCAAAAGGGTATTATAGTCTATAGAATAGGGTTTCTCATCAACAGCATTTAAATATAAATTCATCATAAAGATGGATTCTTTATTAATATCAAAATCACTATTGAATAAAAAGGAAGTTGCGTGGGATTGTCTTTCTTTTTTCATTAATTATGGTAATGGAGAAGGTTCGTTCCAGTTTAACATTACTTTACTTACAGCAAATTAGACCAATATATAGTAATAGCAATGCTGTTAATAGGTGAATCGACTATTTATAACGGTGAATAGACAATATTATATAGTGAATTGAAAATGTAAATTAAGTTTTATTTAACATATTGATTATCAATAGATTAAACTAGCTATTATCTATATAAGGTGAAATGACCGAAGAACTGCTGTTTTTCATTGTCATTGGTGTTCACAACATACCAGTAATCTCCTGTTGGAAGTGGATTACCCTCATAACTACCATCCCAACCTTTAACTTCGTTTAAAACGGCTACAACGCGGCCATACCTGTCGTAAACTTTAACTTCAATATCAGGAAAGAACTCACTATTCTCTGGGAACCATTCATCATTTAAATTATCGCCGTCTGGCGTAAAGAAATCTGGAAATTCTGGCATTCCATCAAAATCAAAAGGCATTACTAAATTAGCGACACACCCGTTTTGGTCACGAACCATGATATTAATGTTTGCATCTTGATTTATGGTAAAAACGTTGACATCTCCGTAAGATTCATCTTGAAAAAAGAACTCATATCCTCCAAAACCACCAGTAACCGTTGCAGTAACTTCATTAGGTCCAGTCTTCTCTGCTTCTAAAATTAGTGGCATATATTCATCAATTTCAAACTCCGTAAATGTTACACAACCGTTTTCATGATAAACATATACAATGTGTTGACCTGCTGGCAAATCACCAAATACTCTAGTATCAGTGGCTAAAGAAATATCATCAACATCTAAAGAAAAGAGAACATTAGAAAGTAGCGAGTTATCGGTAAGTTCAATTGTGGTAGTGCTATTTGGGAAAATTCCATCACAGCCATATTGAACAATTGGTTCAGCCATTAAATCAATACCAATACCGACTGGCACGATAATATTTGTTTCGCATCCGGCTGAATCTCGAACAAATATCACATAGTCTTCTCCACCAGCTAAATTATCGAAGAATAGCGCATCATTCTGAACAAAATCAGCATCGTCAGCAGAGTTAACACTTGTGAAATAAGGTGCTGTTCCTCCCATGACATTTAAAGTAATGGTACCATCATCATCACCTAGACAAGTTTCTGGAGTTGAATCGGCTAAGCCAGCAACTAATTCCATTGGCTGCTCAATAACCACAGTTCTCGTAATAGTACAACCAAGCTCATCTTGGACGATAATATCATATTGTCGTGGAGCTAAATCAGTAAAGGTTTTTCTATTAGGATTTGCGGGATCATCACCTTCAAAAAACTCACTTAAGGTATCAGAAATTGAATATCTAATTACTCCTGTTCCACCGCTTGCTTCTAAGATTATTTGTCCATTAGTTTCTCCAAAACAGGAAGCATTCATAACTTCAAAATACTCTAATACTAATGGTGGTTTAGGCTCAATAACTATTGGAGGTGAAATGGCCTCACAGCCTCCACTTGTTGCGAAAACATAATAAGTACCAGGTGCTAAATCTCTAAATATACCAGAGCTTTGTGCAGCACGAATGGTATTACTAGGGTTTGGATACGGAGGCACGTTGGTACTAAGCAACATATAAGAGTAGTTACCAATTCCGCCAAATGCTTCTGAACGAATAATACCAGTTGCTTCTCCAGCACAATTAATTGTTGCGTTTGTTAAATCTAAAGAAATAACTAATGGAGCTGCGGGATCAAGCGAGATTTGATTTGATAATTCAAAAGGACAACCATTAGAGTTTTGAACATCATATTGAAAAGGTCCAGGATCTATGGTAATATCTTCTGCAATTTCAATACTGGTTAAACCCGTACCAAAAGGAACAAAAGGGTCTGTAGTGCCTGATCGACGGTAATAATAATCAACGCCTAATTCCGGATTTGTTACGGTTAATAACATTCTACCCAAATCGCCGCAACCTGGCGGCTGAAGTTCAACTAATTCAGCGATAACAATCTCAGGGTCTTGAACATTAATTGGTATTGTTGTAAAACTACAATTCCAACCGTCAAAAACTGTTATTGTATAATCACCTGCTGCTAAATTTGCAAAAGTTGGATTCGTCTGTAAACCACTAGTTGTTCCATCTGTTAATCTGTTCAATTGATACAGATAATTACCAGCTCCTTGACCGCCAGAAATATTGTAAGCTTCTATACTACCGTCATTGTCGTTATTACATCTTAAAGGACTTACGACTTGAATATCAGCGTATATCGCTGTTGGCAATGCTAAATCTATTGTAGTTGTGGTCTCACAACCATTACTGTCTCTTATGGTAACTGTATAGAGGCCTTCTTCTAAATCAGAAAAAATTGGATTGTTGTTAGGAAAATCAACTAGCATACTTCCATCTGGAGCTTCTAATCGATATTCATAAGCCCCCCAACCACCATCGCCTGAAACAGTAATCTCGCCTTGACCAGGTACGTTACAAGTAACTTCGGCAGTTTGACTCGTTGTTACCGTTAACGCCCTATCTGGGGAGCGCACTGTAACTAAATTACTCACCACATCACAAAAAGGGCTATCTAATGCTTCTATTCGAACTACCATATTACCTGCAGGTAGACCATTTATAATTTCTGGTGAGTTTATAGGTGCATTGGTATCAAAAGAACCTGTAACACCAGTAGTAGTTTGAACACCACTATTGTCACGAGAGAAAACTTCGTAATTATAGTTGCCACTATAATTTGCTATTTCAACACTAATTTGTCCATCATTGCCATTGAAACAACTTACTGGTCTTACCTCAGCAATAGTTGCTTGAATATTATTATACTCTGGCATATTTATCACGCTTGTCAAATAACTACATCCTCCTCCTGATAAATCTGTAACAGCAAAAATATAATCACCGGGTGTTGAAATTGGCCAAACAACCCTATCAGTACCGCCTGAATTTAGTGCTGGCTCTGAACCTAGTGGAAGTATTTCGACTTCATAGTTGCCGACTCCTTGATTAATGACAATTTCAATTGCGCCAGGAGCTACACCAGACCCGGAAACATCACACGTAATTGGATTAACATTATAACTAAAAGTCAAATCAGTTGGCGCATTAATATTTACAGTTGTAGCAACCTCACATCCGCTTTGATCTCTTGCAGTTATCACAATACTTTGGTTGCTACCATTATCAATAACTTCAAAAACACTGCTCGTTTGAAAATTAGTACCGTCAAATGCTGCTGTTCCATCATTCATGCTATAGGTGTACGGACCAGTACCGGTTAAAACACCAGAACCATCACCATTTGAATCAACAAAAGCTGTAATTGTTGCTGTACTAAATTGATTACTTGAAGGGTTACAAGTAAACTCCGTATTTGAAGTATTAATCTGAAGTGCAGTTGGTTCGCTAATAATAATATCTGTCGAACGGTCAGTACAACTCCTATTTGATTCAACTCCAACTTGATAAGTACCAGGACCTAAGTTGTCAAAAACTGATGAACCTTGTGGACCTGCAATTATTGTTGTTGTACTGCCATCATAAAGGGTATAACTCAACGGTGTATCGGTATCTGTACCCGGTTGAAGTTCAACCGAAATTGATGCGTCACTGGCTCCAAAACAACTAATTGAGGTATTGGGTGTTGCTGTAATAACTGGAGTATCTACAGTTGTCACATTTACAACAGCATTATCTGTGCATAAGGGCACAGTATTAGAACTTAAATCTGTAACTAAAATATTATAATCTCCTGGAACAATACCTGTGAATACATTCGAACTTTGAGGTGCTCCAATAGCCAATAATGTGATATCATCTCGTAATTGATATTCAAAATTTCCACTTCCTCCACTTGTGTTTACAGTAATGATTCCATCTCCAGCGTTACAAGTTGGGACTGACGTAGCATCAGCAGTTATTGAGAAAAAGTCAAAAACATCGGCACCTATTGTTACTGTACAACCATTACCATCTCTTATAGTAATCACATAGCTCCCAGGGTTTGGAACCAAAAAATTAGGACTGTCTTGAAAACCACCTCCAATATCATACTGAAAAGTAGTTTCTGGTCCACTGGCTGGCACAGTTAAAGGTGCTGTAACATCAATTTGATAACCACTTGTTGCTGTACATTGGTTAATTACATTAATTGATGGTGCAGGTATCCCTGCTGTTTCCGTGACGGTCTCAGTAACTAAGTTTGTACATCCATTAGCATCTTGAATATAGAAATCATAGTCAGCTGGATAAGGTCCAGCAATTTCAAAAGTAGTTTCCGAAACAAAATTAGATGGAACTGGGTCACCATTCGGCACAAAAGCAAAACCATATGGTGCGGTACCACCTTGTCCATTTACCGTAATCAAAGCACCTGCATTACAAGTAGCAGGCATATTATTTATAATTAAAATATTTGGTAAATCTTGGGTAATAAGTACTAAATCACTTGCACTACATTGTGTGTTTAAATCATTAACAATAATTTGATAATTGGCAGGTGGAAGATTGGTAAAAGAACCATTATATGGGATTGGCTCATTATTAAATGTTGAAGGTCCGGAAACAGTAACACCTGTATCTGTATTTTGTAATTCTATAGTAAAATCAGCAGGGCTTGGAGCAATACCGGTAATTTCAAAGAAAATATCGCCAGTACCCGCCGGTGAGCAGGATGCTGAAGAACTAGTTGTATTTACATTAATTGGGCTTGGGGGAATAATAGGATCTATTTGTTCTATGTACGTACAACCATTTGCATCTCTAACTTCAACAAAGTAGGTTACACCAAACGTTACTACTGCAGAAAAATCATGAATATCAATACTATTTACATTTGCCAACACAAATGTAGGATCTCCAACTAATCTAAATTCATAAGGAGCGAGCCCCCCTGAAGCCTGTACGCGATAAGAAATAAAAGGGTCAGAACAATTTAAAGGAGGTGTATCTAAAGGAGTTAAATCTAATTGATTCTGCTCTATACTAACTATATCTCTATCCTCACAACCTGAGGCATCAGTAGTTATCACTGTATAATCACCTATAGGAAGATTTGGAAAATTTTCCGAAGTACTTACTGTTGCCAATGAAGAACCAACTAGGGTATTACTATTGTCGTAAACTTCATAATCATAAGGGGCAACACCATTCAAAATACTTACATCTATATACCCTTCAGTAGTTGCAGGTGGAAATGCACAAACTGCGTCAGTTACAACCACATTTGCATCTAATGCAACACTAACAGCTATTGTTGCGGAAATTGCGGGGCTAACACATCCTCTGCTATCTCTAATGTATAAATTACTATAGGTACCTGCTGCATAGCCCGAGAATAGATTTTGATTACTGAAAGTTGTACCACCATCATTACTATACTGGTATGGTGGAACACCCTGAGTTGTATCTGGTATTAGTTCTATTATTCCATTATCAAAGCCACAGGTTGTATCAATAACATTAGTGCTGCCCGCGATGGTTTCTTGTGGAGTCAAAATCACCTCATTTGAAGTATTTTCACAACCCTGACTGTCTCTTACGACAAACCGAAATGTAGTATCTGCAATAATAGATCCATTATTCGGGATAGTATGAACGAAAGTATTACCAGTAAAGGCAATATTTGAAGAGGTCAAAACCCCGTCAACATAAACATCATAATCCACATAATTACTACCTGAAGGGTAACCGTTGGAAACCGTTACTTCAATCTCAGCATCAGGTCCTGAACATTCTAATTCTCGTATTATGCTTGCATTTGCTGTAATTTGTGGTTGAATGGTTATAGCTAAATCATCTCTACAATCATTAGCATCTACCACCTCAATAGTATAGTTACCTGGGTTTAATCCGGAAAACGTAGCGCTGCTTTGAAGTGCTCCACCATTTATTCTATATTCATATGGCGCAAGTCCGCCAGTGGTACTCATAACTAGGGAAGCAGCGTCGAATGCATCATAGCAAAAGTCCGACGCTGCAACATCCACAGTCAAAGTAGGCGTGCTCAAGGCACTTAGAGTAAATGTATCAGTAACCGTACATCCGTTGGTGTCTGTAACACTTACTTGATAAGTACCCGTTTGTGATAAATTTGAAAATGTATTTCCGTTTTTTGGTCCTCTGGTTGAACTATCTGGTTGTGTTAGCGTATATCTATTTCCACCCCATCCACCAGAAGTATTGACAATAACACTTCCAATATTTCCATTTTGGCAATTCATAACCTCAACATCAAGGTTATCAATAACTAAAGCAGCTGAAGGCCCTTCTATAGTCAATGTTGCTGTTGAAGTACAGTTCGTATCTTCATCTGTTACATCAATACTATAATTACCAGCAGCTAAAGAAGTTAAATCAATAGTACTATTTGTCTGACCGGTGAATACTGTTCCACCATCAATGCTATAGCTATAAGTGACATTAAATCCATCAATTAAAAAACGCCCTTCTCCATCACTATCGCCAAAACAGGTAATAGGACTAATTTGTTGAGATTGTGCTTCAATGGAGCTGATATCTGTAATTGCATAGTTTTCATCATAAAAACAGCCCGCTGAATCCGTTACTCTAAAAGTATATGTACCTAACCCTAGACCTGTAAAAGTAGAATTTGCACCATTATCAATAACACTTGCACTAGGTGCAATAATTTCGTAGTTAAAGGGGCCAACCCCATCAGTCACTGTAAGAGTTATAGAAGCAGTTGTTGAAATACAGTCTAAACTAGAAATAGCAAAATCTAGATCAGTTGGTTTATCTAAAGTATCAAATACAATATCCGGTAAAGCTTCAACACAGCCATTGGCATCGCGAACTAATGGTGTGTAGGTCCCTACTCCTAAATTAGAAAAAACCGCCCCGGTACTGAAGCCAGCTCCAATACTATATTCATATGGTCCTGTTCCACCAGATACACCTGAAATTGTAATCTGCCCACCTGTTTCATTAGAACATGAAGGTGTTGAGTCTGGGTTAGCACTTGCTAAAATAGTTGAAGGTGTGCCTATAGAGGTGGTTAATGCACCAGTATTACAAGTAAAAGAATCTTGTGTATATCGCAGCATGATATCGTAAGATCCAGGAGCAAGATTTGAGAAAACATTACTTACTTGATACGTTGTTCCATTATCAATACTATACTCAATATTATAACCAAACCCATTGGTAAGATTAACCACTATTTGACCGTTGTTGGCACCTCCACAGTTAGCATCAAAAGGAGTTACCGTAAATGTGGGAGGTGGAATATCTGCTACATCAACCGAAGCAGTTCTTTGGCAGCCATTAGCATCTTCAATCAATAAGTTATAAGTGCCTGAAGAAGTCACAGAGAACATAGTTGAACTTGTATAGTTAGCACTAAAATTAGTGCCCCCATCTAAACTATAACGGTAAGGAGCTGTTCCACCCGTTGTATTCACTGTAAGATCAACTGAAGTTGCTCCACAACCAAAACTATCAGAAGTAGTTGCTGAGACATCTAAAGGACTAATTCCTGTTCCAATTTCAATTAAATTGCCGCTAATATCTGTTGTGACGGTTTGATCACAGTCGTTTGTTTCAACACGAATGGTGTATATTCCTGAACCTACATTAGCAAAAGTATAAGTGTCTGCTCCGTCTGGGCCAAATGTATCTACTGTTACACCATTTTTGATTAAGCGGTAGGTATAAAAACCAGGAACACCAGTAACTTGGACATCAATACTACCCTGTTCGCCACTGCATTGAATATCATTTTTGGTAACTTCAACCGTCATATCTAAACTCTGTACGGTCACCGTGTTTGATGGAAATAGACAAGAACTAGAACCAGAACCTACTAAACGTACCCATACTAAATAATCGTCGGCCACTGTAACATCAAAAAATGGATCGGTCTGATAAGGTCCCGCTGAACTATTCAGACTATACTCATAACCATTAGGAACATTTGTTATTTCAACTCTTCCTGGATTCCCACATACAATATCTTCGAAAATTAACTGCGGATCTAGAGGGTTTTGAGTCGCCTTTAGATAATAGTAAGGTCCTGAATCAACTCGAACGCGATACTCGCCCGGTGCATCTAAATCATATGTGGCAGCGCTACCGACTGGATCCCAACAAGTATCTGCCGCACTAAAAGTTGGGCAATCGTCGATAACACTAGGTGCGCAAGTACTTGCATCTAATTTTTCCCATTCATACGAACTTCCTGTTTGGCTAAGTGACAAAGTGCGAATATCACTAGTACCACAAAGAAAAAATTTGGCTAAGGTACTCGCATCATTGGGACAAATAACTTCTTCATTTGCACCTTGAATAATTGTGGTAAACAAGGGAGCAAAAGTCGTTAAGGAGCTTTCTGTAACATCTTTATTATCATTTTTAATTATTACACGAGGTAAAGTAGTCTCGATAGAATTAGGCATACCAGACTTTGTATCAAATAAAAGGTCATTTGATTTTATTACTGCCGAATAAACTACAACTGATGATAACACCAATAGCAGGACGTACAGATGACGTCTTGTTTTTTTGCGGGGCATAGGTTAAGCTCGGTATTTTAGTATATCGGGATTTGGGAGCCAAATACACTAATTAGTAATTATCTATACTTATAAATTCTTTTTAATTTTAACATCCATTGAACGACATAAAAACGTCATTGGACTAACTTTATATACATTCTAACGATAAAATTATGAAAAACCGTTCATTGTATACCTATTTTTTCGTTGTACTGCTCTTTGAAGCTTGTGGCCAAACCACTGACAAGGGTATAAATTTACCCGTAACTAATTCATTTACAGAAGTATTAGTGGTTGACAACCTTCAAAATCCATGGGGAATGGCTTTTTTACCTGATGGATCAATTTTAACATCTGAAAAAGCCGGAAAACTCATTTTATACAAGAACGGTCAAGAAACCGAAATCAATAATTTACCTGATATCTATGTCCGAGGTCAAGGTGGGTTTATGGATGTTAAACTCCATCCAAATTATAAAAAAAATGGCTGGATTTATTTCTCATATTCTTCAAGTGAAGGAGAAAATAGCGGAGGAAATACAGCTATTATGAGAGCAAAATTAGACGGTAATCAACTTACTGATAAACAATTGTTATACAAAGGCACCCCAAACACTAAAATAGGTCAACACTGGGGTTCAAGAATTGAGTTTGATAATGAAGGTTATTTATATTTCTCTATAGGAGATCGTGGAAATCGCGATGAAAACCCACAAGACATAAAGCGAGATGGTGGTAAAATATATAGACTGCATGATGATGGACGTGTACCAAATGATAATCCCTTTGTTAATAAAAGTGGTGCAAAAAAAGCAATTTACAGCTACGGACATCGTAATCCTCAAGGATTAATTAAGAACCCATACACCGGTGAAATTTGGAATCATGAACATGGTCCAAGAGGTGGTGATGAAATCAATATTGTTAAAAAAGGAATGAACTATGGGTGGCCTGTTATTACATATGGTATAAACTATGTTGGCACTAAAATTACCGATGAGACAACTAGACCCAACATGGAACAACCGATATATTATTGGGTGCCTTCTATTGCCCCATCGGGTTTTACTTTTGTTACTTCAGATAAATATCCGGAATGGAAAGGAAATCTTTTGGTGGGCTCTTTAGCGTTTCAATATTTAGAACGCTTAGAATTAAAGAATAACAAAGTAGTCTATCGTGAAAAACTACTGGACGGTATTGGTCGGGTTAGAAATGTTCGTCAAGCTCCTGACGGCTTCATTTATGTTGCCGTTGAAGGAAAAGGAATTTTTCGGTTGGATCCTAAATAAGTTTCTACTTAGGACTATTTAAAATTAATTTTTTAAATTTTTAATTGCCGCCCTAACCGAGCCATACTTTTTCAAAGCTGATTCAGCATCTTTATATTCTATATTTAAAGCCTCGACAAGGTAGCGTGTTCCTCGATCAACCAATTTAGTATTGGTTAATTGCATATCAACCATTTTATTTCCTTTTACTCTACCTACCCTAATCATAAAGGCCGTAGAAATCATATTTAAAGCGAGTTTCTGACTCGTACCGCTTTTCATTCTTGTACTACCGGTTACAAATTCAGGTCCAACATTTAGTGCAATTGGAATATCAGATTCTTCCGCCAAAGGTGAACCTGGGTTATTGGTAATACCTGCTGTTAGTATTCCGTTACCTTTTGCATCTTTGATACCGCCCAAAACATAAGGAGTGGTACCTGAAGCGGCAATACCTACCAAAACATCATTTGCATTAATATTAAATTCCTCTAAATCTTTCCAAGCTTGTAAGGTATTATCCTCAGCAAATTCAACTGCTTTTCTAATCGCCGTATCGCCACCAGCAATAATACCGATAACACGGTCATGGGGCATACCGAAAGTAGGTGGAATCTCAGAAGCATCTAAAATACCTAGCCGTCCACTAGTACCTGCACCAATATAAAATAAGCGCCCTCCTTTATCAAAACGTTTTACCAAGGCCTCAACTAACTTTTCAATTTCAGGAATAACATTGGTTAATGCGTGTGCTACCTTTATATCTTCTTGATTCATTTTTCTTAATAAATCAAGTGTAGACAACTGCTCTAAATTATCGTGTAAAGACGATTGCTCGGTAATTTTAGTGTAATTCATAGGTTATAACAAACTGATATTTTGACTTTTAAAAGCATCTAATTCTTTATGATCAGGATTTAATTCGGTAATCATGGTACTAATGGCATTAATCTCACAAGTCTTATAACGATGTTGAGAGTTTAACTTTTCAGAAATACACAAGAGTACCGTTTTCTTTGATGCACTAATAACCGCTTTTTTAGTTTGAACAATATCCCAATCAAATTCTGTTAATCCAAAATCAGCATCCACATACCCAGTGCCAATAAAACTATAATCCACTTTAATTTCAGATAGGTTATGAATAGTATTTGCTCCAATCGCAATCTGAGAATCTTTAGACAATTTACCTCCAATAAAGATAGTTTCAACGTTAGGTTTATTCAATAATTCAGAAGCCACTGTTAAGCTCAATGTGAAACAGGTTAACTGAATTTTGAGTGGTAATAGTCTGGCAAGTTCAAGGCAAGTTGTGCCTCCGTCAATTAAAACCACGCTATTATCTTTTAATAATTTGATAGCTTTTTCGGCAATGGCAGTTTTCTCTTCTAAAGCATAAACATTATTACGTGCGGGGCTATAATTTGCAAAACCCAAAGAGACAGCTCCACCATGTACTTTTCTTAATCGATTTTCGCTATCCAATTCCTTGACATCACGTCTAACAGTATCAATTGATACATCTAGCTTTTCTGCAATATCTGTGAGTTGAACTCTATTATGAAGCTCAACCTCATTTAAAATGGTTCGCTGTCTTTCTTCTTTTAGCATAAATCTTATTCAAAACACAAAGATATACAAATCCTCAAAACTGCTGTTTTAATCCGTTTTAATATTAAACAAATGTTATTAATTGCAAAAAACAGCAAATAAAAAAGCATAAAACTGCAATTATGTTTATATTTGTACTGCGTAACCGCAAAACCTTGCAATATTAACAGCATCGATTTACTATTATGAAAACCACTTTACTATCTAAAAAAAGTTTCGACATTTCATACAAGCCTGTTGGGCAATTTGAAGAAACACGTTTTGAAAAAATACATAATGTAATTTTTGATAGCTCAAGCCAAGCCTCAATAATTGTAGCTCAAGAAATTGCTGAGCTCATTCGAAAAAAACAACAACAAAATTTGCCTTGTGTTTTGGGCCTTGCTACTGGTTCATCTCCAATACGAGTATATGAAGAACTAGTTCGTATGCATAAGGAAGAACAATTAAGTTTTTCCAATGTAATTACGTTCAATTTGGATGAATACTTACCTATGGAAAAAGATAACCGACAGAGCTATTGGTATTTCATGCATGAAAATTTATTTAACCATGTAGATATACCTTCTGAAAATATAAATATCCCAGATGGAACTCTATTGGGTGATGATATCATTCCTTATTGCTTGAATTACGAACAAAAAATAAAAGATGTTGGCGGACTTGATTTTCAATTATTAGGTATTGGTAGAACGGGTCATGTCGGGTTTAATGAGCCGGGTTCGCATTATAATTCGGGTACTAGAGTGATTACTTTAGACCATATCACAAGAGTAGATGCCGCTCCCGCATTTTTAGGAATTGACAATGTACCTAGAAGAGCAATAACAATGGGAATTTCTACCGTTCATAATGCAAGAAGAATTGTATTGCTTGGCTGGGGTCAAAATAAAGCGGACATTATTAAAAAAACTGTTGAAGGAGAAATTTCATCAGAAGTGCCTGCAACTTATTTGCAGAAACATCACAATTGTACTTTTGTTCTAGACAACGGAGCTGGCAGTAAGTTAACAAGAAATAAAACCCCTTGGTTAGTTGATGAATCTTGTGAATGGAATGAAATACTAACTGCAAAGGCTGTACTCTGGTTAAGTATAACTTTGAATAAATCAATTCTAAGTCTAACTGATAAAGATTATAATGACAACGGAATGTCCGGATTACTCGCGCAACAAGACTCTTATGATCTTAACATAAAAATGTTCAATAGTCTGCAACATACAATTACCGGTTGGCCTGGTGGTAAACCAAAAGCAGATGATACTAGCAGACCTGAAAGAGCACAACCTGAAAAGAAAAGAGTAATTATTTTTAGTCCTCACCCAGACGATGATGTAATTTCAATGGGAGGTACTTTTGATAGACTAATAGAACAAGGTCATGATGTTCACGTGGCTTATCAAACCTCAGGTAATATTGCTGTAACGGACACTGAAGCTTTAAAATTTGCAGAAGTCTTGGATAATGTAAATTCATCAAAAAAATCAAAAGACTTAATTTCTGCAATTACAACAAAAACGGAAAGCGGAATAGATACTTTAGAAGTACGCAAACTAAAAGGAAGCATCCGAAGAGGTGAGTCATTTGCAGCTACGCGCTATTTGGGCTTACCGGATACAAACGTGCATTTTTTGGACCTACCCTTTTATGAAACAGGAACTATTAAAAAAAATAATCTAACCCAAGATGATGTTGCCCTAATGATTGATATCATTAAAAAAGTTAAACCACATCAAATTTATGCCGCAGGAGATTTAGCTGACCCACATGGAACTCATAGTGTCTGTCTAGACGCTGTTTTTGCCGCATTGAATGATTTAAAAAATGAAAAATTTATGGAAGACTGCTGGGTTTGGCTGTATAGAGGTGCCTGGCATGAATGGGATATTCATGAAATTGAAATGGCAGTTCCTATGAGTCCTACACAAGTCTTGAAAAAAAGAAATGCCATTTTCTGTCATCAATCGCAAAAAGATGGAGTAATGTTTCAGGGAGATGATACCCGCGAATTTTGGATGCGTGCAGAAGAAAGAAATAAAAATACTGCGGAAAAATATCGAAAGTTAGGACTTGCAGAATACGCTGCAATAGAAGGGTTTGTTCGCCATCGTTATATCTGAAGTAAAAGAACTATTTTAGTAGAAACCACTATCAAATGATTGAAAAAAATAAATGGGCTTGGGTTTGGGTTCCCATACTATATTTCACCCAGGGCCTGCCGTATGTTATGGTAGTTACGGTTTCAGTGATAATGTATAAAAAATTAGGAATTAGTAATGCCGATATTGGTTTATATACGAGTTGGTTGTATTTACCGTGGGTAATTAAACCGCTTTGGAGTCCATTTTTAGAACTAATAGGCACCAAACGTAATTGGTTTTTAATCATGCAAATGGTTATTGCAATTTCACTTTTGGGGGTAGGCTTTTTACTGCCAACAAACATATTTTTTGTAACTACCCTGGCCTGTTTTTGGATGGCTGCCTTTGCTTCGGCAACCAATGATATAGCCTCTGATGGTTACTATATGATAGGTCTTACCCAAGAAAAACAATCCTTTTTTGTAGGGCTGCGGAGTACTTTTTACAAACTAGCAAATGTTACTGGACAAGGGCTTTTGGTAATTATGGCCGGGTTTTTAGAAAATCATTACGGAGATAATACCAAAGCCTGGTCTATTACCATGATTGCTGCCGGAATTTTGATGCTCGTTTTGACAATTTCCAATTTATTTGCAACACCAAAATATGAATCTTCTATTACCATCATTAAGGAAAAACCAAAAGGCTATTTAGAAGTGTTCAAGTCTTTTTTTACCAAGCCTAACATGGGTATGGCGCTAACTTTTATATTATTTTTTAGATTAGGCGAATCGCAACTAGTTAAAATGGCCTCTCCATTTCTTTTAGATTCAAAGGAAGTTGGTGGCCTGGGATATTCAACAGCAGAAGTTGGTACCATTTATGGAACAGTTGGTGTAATAATGCTAACTATTGGAGGAATTTTAGGAGGAATTTTAATATCAAGAGATGGGTTAAAAAAATGGTTCTTTTTAATGGTTTTATCGTTGAACATACCGAATGCATTCTACGCATTTTTAGCCTTCACCAAAACTACAAGTCTTGCAGCTGTAGTAACCACAGTAGTCTTAGAACAATTTGGTTACGGATTTGCGATTGCAGGGTTTATGGTTTTTCTAATCTATATCGCAGAGGGTATGTCAAAAACGTCGCATTATGCAATTGCTACTGGATTCATGGCTTTAGGCATGATGTTACCTGGTTTAATCAGTGGTTATATGCAAGAATGGTTAGGTTATGATGGTTTCTTTATTTGGGTTGTATTAGCAGCAATACCGTCATTAATACTATTAAAATATATCAAGTACCCACCAGATTATGGTAAAAAAGCAACTTAGTTAATGAGTAAAATACCACCCTATAATCAAGCAAAAGGCATGTTGACTTTAAAAGAAAAAGTCGGTCAATTTTTTATGCCTGCAGCTTTTATTAATGATTCAGAAGACGAGATTCAAAAAATTGAGAATCTGATTAAAAACTGCGGCATCGGGTCTGTTTGTTTTTTTCATAGTCGTGCTAGTGCAGCAACAAATTATGAAGGCAAAAAAGAGGTTATTTATAATGCTAAAAGTCTCGACAAATTAAGAGAATTGATTGCCCGCTATCAGGCTGCTTCAAAATATCCATTACTGATTGCAATTGATGCCGAATGGGGCTTAGCTATGCGGGTAGAGCAAACACCACAATATCCTTACGCGCTTACTTTAGGGGCGATAAAAGACAATCCTGAACTTATTGAAGCTGTCGGAGAACACATTGGAGTAGATTGTAAAAAAGCAGGAATTCATTGGAATCTCTGTCCATCAGTAGACATTAACAATAATCCTGATAATCCGGTAATTGGTTATCGCTCTTTTGGTGATGAACCAGAAGAGGTATACCAAAGAGCGAAAGCCTTTATTAATGGAATGAATAAAAGCGGTGTATTGAATTCCATTAAACATTTTCCTGGTCATGGAGACACCTCAGTTGATTCTCATTTAGGTTTACCTCGAATAGATAAATCAAAAGAGGAGTTACTTAAAAATGAATTATTTCCTTTCAAACAATTAATTCAACATAAAGTAGATTCTGTAATGGTGGGTCATTTAGCGGTGCCCGCTATTAGTCATAGTCAAACTAAATCCTCAACCATTTCAATACCAATAGTTAATGATTTAATTCGTAAAGAATTTAAACATTCTGGTGTAATTATAACAGATGCATTAAATATGCATAGCGTATCTAAATTATATGATACGTATGGTCAACTAGAATGGGAAGCCTTTGAAGCCGGAAATGATGTTTTATGTTTTGCAGAGCATACTGCAGAAGGAATTGATCTAATTCTAAAAAATGCAACAAAGAAGGAAATCGAAAACAGTTTTGAACGCGTATGGTCGCTGAAGGAGAAGGGATTTAAAAATTCTGCAAAAAATATTGCTTATGATTATCAGGACTTGATGAATACTTTGGCAGCAAAAACCTTGACTATGGTCAAAGGAAAACCAGAGGATATTGAAAAGTTACATCAATCTGAGTTTCAATTCATCCAAGTAGGCAAAAAAGAACGTACCATCTTTGGTGAAAGCATCAAAAGAGACCAAAAAAATAAGAAGAATACTATCGTTGCAATATTCCCACCAGAAATGAAACCAACGAATCATTTTGGGCTTTTTGGAGATGACATCAAGAAAGTAAATGATCTTATTGCAAGTACTAACTGTATTGTTTATCTCTTTGGAAACCCCTATACATTAAGACTATTTAATTGGGAAAAGGCAACAGCAATTGTTGTTGTGTATCAAGATTTTGATATGTTTCAAGAAAATGCCGTAGCCCATTTTTATGGACGCATTCGAGCCGAAGGTCACTTACCCGTTACATTGTAATGTCACTTAAATGAATGAAATCATTACTTCATGGGAACTCAATGCAGCGGAATGGATTAAAACCATTTCCGATGGGTCCATAAGCTCTCGACAATTCACCAACCAGGCAATTCTTGATGTTATTCTAGCTTTGGATTCAAATACTATTATTGATGTAGGCTGTGGTGAAGGTTGGTTGACAACTGTCTTGTCAAATTCCGGTAAACAAGTTGTAGGTATTGACGCCGTTGAAGCATTATTGCAACATGCTCGTAGCAAAAGTGATGTGCCCTTTTTAAAAATGACTTTTGAAGAAATCACCTCAGGGATTCCGATTCCCCATGGTCCGTTTGACCTAGCCGTTTTTAACTTTTGTCTCTATCAAAAGGATGGGCTGACCGATTTATTGACACAAACTAAAAAAAGGCTTGTAAAAACAGGAGCTATTTTAATACAAACCCTTCACCCTTACTTTTTAATGGAACAGCAACTGCCTTATGAAAGTCAATGGCTTCAAGATTCGTGGAAAGGACTTGACGGCAACTTTACCAATGGACATCATTGGTTTGCCCGAACTTTTGAGGATTGGCATACTGAATTACAAAGGATTCCTGATACCAAAATATCTTTTAAAGAAATAACGAATACTTGCGGTAAACCTTTATCATTAATCATAACTATTAAGAAGACTACATGAAAAAATTTAAGGTTTTGGGTATGATGTCCGGTACATCTCTTGATGGGTTAGATATCGCTTACTGTCATATTTGGAAGGAAAATAATACTTGGGATTTTGAAATTCGTCAAACTCGAGCTATTTCCTATCATGATGAATTATTCGGATTACTAAAAAATGCCATACACCTTTCCGAAAAAGAGCACGCTAATTTGCATCGCGATTATGGTGTTTGGCTGGGCGAACAGGCTAAGGTATTTATTGAAGAACATGATTTTGATATTGATTTTATAGCTAGCCACGGTCATACCTCACACCATAGACCCGAAGAAGGAATTACTTTTCAATTAGGCCATGGACAGTTACTCGCCAATACCGCCCAACAAAAGGTGATTTGTGATTTTCGCACATTTGATGTGGCTAATGGTGGTCAAGGTGCTCCCCTAGTTCCAATAGGTGATTCTCTATTACTCCCAGAATATGAGTTCTGTCTAAATCTTGGCGGCATTAGTAACTTCTCTTTTGAAAAAGATGGTAGTCGCATCGCATATGATATTGGACTTGCCAATATGCCTTTGAACTATCTCACTGAAAAAATTGATTTAAAATATGATGACGATGGAAAATTGGCGAGAAATGGAAAATTAATTCCGACTCTTTTGAAAGAACTAAATGCTCTTGAATATTACAAGCTCTCATATCCAAAATCTACAGGTTATGAATGGTTTACTTCCGAAATAATTCCTTTAATTGAAAGTCATGAGGGAACTATTGCAGACAAATTACGTACCATCATTCAACATAATTGCGAACAAATTTCTAATGCAATAACTAAAGAACAACCTCGTAAAAATAGTCAGGTTTTAGTTACTGGTGGTGGAGCGTTAAATTCATTTTTTATTGATACGCTCCAAGAAAAATTAGGTAGCCATACTAAAGTACATATACCACCTAAAAAATTTATTGAATTTAAAGAAGCTCTTGTTTTTGCCTTTATGGGAGTCCTGAAAGACTTAGATGAAATAAATGTTTTATCATCTGTTACGGGTGCGAGAAAAGATTCTAGCAGTGGAGTTGTTTTTGAACCCACAAAGAATCACTAAGTATTTGACAAGGCAACCTTCTTTCTTCTTGATAAAAGAATCAAAAGAACGGCTCCAAATCCGCAAAAAGCCAAACCAATAAAAAGAGGCAAAGCCAAATCTTCAAGAAATGCCCCAATAAAAGTTGCTATAGGGACAGAAATCAATGTTGAAACAAAACCATTTATTGCAGCTCCAATTCCCGCAATATGACCAATTGGTTCCATAGCAATAGACCTAAAATTCCCCCACATAAATCCTAAACAGAAGAATTGTAAAAAGAGAAAAACCACCAAAACAATTACTTCCGGATTAGGTGAATTCCAAAAAAACACTAAATAACTCATTGCCACTAAACTAAAGGCTATAGTAGCAGCAAGGGAAAGATTACGCATACCAAAACGCATCACCATAGTACCATTTGTGAAAGTAGAAGTCCCGATTGAAACAGCCAAACCGGCAAAAATGTAGGGAAAAGCCTCTCTTAATCCATATTGATCTTCAAAAATATGCTGTGCTGAACTCAAATAAACCAAAAAAGCGCCTGTCACCAATCCAGAAACAAAAGTGTATAAAACCGTTTCCGGGTACTTCATCATCTCTTTAGCCCCTCCTACAAAGTTTTTAGGCGAAAATTTGACTTTATACTCTGGATTAAGCGTTTCTTTTTGTCTTTTCCAAAACCAAATCCATAGTATTAAACCTAAGAAAAGATGTACATAAAATATTGTTTGCCAATTAAAATGGTCAATGATGAATTTACCCAAAGCAGGGGCAACTACGGGAACAAGAATAAAAAAAGCAGTTATAAAAGACATCACTTTAGCCATATAATCACCCTTGTAAGAATCACGAATTATAGAAATTGCTATAGTTCTATGTGCTGACAATCCGATACCTTGAAGCACTCTTCCAACTACCATAACCTCTAAATTTGGAGCTAATAAGCAAATTAAACTGGCGACTCCAAAAACTACGAAACCAGCATACACCATAGGTTTTCGCCCATATTGATCCGAGAGCGGTCCGAAAAATAATTGCCCGACTCCCAATCCCAAAAAAATCATGGTGATTAATAATTGATTGTCTTTTGAGTCGTAACTATTTATAGTCGCTCCAATATCAGGAATAGCAGGTAAAAGGGTGTCTATAGACAATGCAACAATCGACATTAATGAAGCCATTAATGCGATAAATTCAAAGTTAGGTTTGGTACTATTCTCTTGCATCCGGCAAAAGTAAGTATACCTCAAACACTAAAAAACAATAAGCTATGGTATTTGTATTTTGTAGACTCAAAGAAACATTTGTGCACCTTTTTTATTCTAAAGGGAAATTTTCATGTATTCTTCAAAGAAGCCCTTTAAATCGGTTATAAAGGAATATTTCCATGCTTCTTTTTAGGTAATTCTACTTGTTTATTTTCTAACATTGCATAGGTCTTTAGTAGCTTCCTACGGGTATTTTCAGGTAAGATGACCTCATCAATAAAACCGCGTTGCGCTGCTCTATAGGGGTTAGCAAACTTATCCGCATATTCCTTTTCTTTTTCTTTAAGCTTAGCTTCTTGGTTGTTGGCTTCTGAGATTTCACGTTTAAAAATAATTTCACTTGCTCCTTTTGCTCCCATAACAGCTATTTCGGCGGACGGCCAGGCAAAATTAAAATCAGCACCAATATGTTTGGAATTCATAACATCATAAGCACCTCCATAGGCCTTCCTAGTTATTACGGTAACCTTAGGTACCGTTGCTTCACTTAGAGCGTACAATAATTTTGCACCATGCATAATAATACCATTCCATTCTTGATCTGTGCCAGGTAAAAAACCAGGAACATCGACTAGAACCAAAATAGGAATATTAAAAGCATCACAGAAGCGGGTAAATCGAGCAGCTTTCTTAGAACTATCCACATCGAGTACTCCTGCCAAAATTAAAGGTTGATTAGCTATGACTCCAATACTTCTGCCACCTAACCTGGCAAAACCTACAACAATATTCTCTGCATAAGTTTTATGAATTTCAAAAAAAGATTCCGTATCAATAATTCCATTGATAACTTCATGCATATCATAAGGTTTATTGGGATTATCTGGTACTATAGTATTTAAATCGTCACGTATCTCATCAGTTAAGATAAAAGCTAACTTAATCGGTTTCTCAGTGTTATTTTGAGGTAGATAGGATAGTAACCTTTTTAAATCTATCAAACAAGCAGCATCATTAGAAGATGTTACATGGGCGACGCCAGATTTTGAAGCATGAGTCTTTGCTCCCCCTAATTCTTCAGAAGTTACTTCTTCATTGGTAACTGTTTTTACCACATTCGGACCGGTAACAAACATATAACTCGTTTGATCTACCATTACAATAAAATCAGTAATTGCTGGTGAGTAAACGGCACCACCAGCACATGGACCCATAATAGCAGATAATTGAGGTATTACGCCAGATGCCTGAACATTTCTATAAAAAATATCAGCATAACCTCCTAAAGATTTAACCCCTTCTTGAATTCTGGCACCACCAGAATCATTTAGGCCAATTATTGGAGCTCCAACTTTCATTGCCAAATCCATCACTTTACAAATTTTTTCAGCATGTGTTTCAGAAAGTGATCCACCAAAAACCGTAAAGTCCTGTGCATACAGGTAAACCAACCTCCCGTCAACCGTACCATAGCCTGTAACTACGCCATCGCCTAAATAAATTTCTTTATCCATACCAAAATCCGTGGTACGATGGGTTACTAAAATTCCCATTTCTTCAAATGATCCTTCATCTAAAAAGAATGCAATGCGTTCTCTTGCTGTAAGTTTCTTTTTGGCATGTTGTCTTTCAATCCTTTTTTCGCCTCCACCTAGTTTTGCCTCTGAAATACGGTTTTGTAACTTTTTTACTTTCTCGTCCATGTCATTTAATTTATAGGCAGTCTTAGGATTTTTTGATCTTCAAAATATTTTTTCAAAGCGATAATCGCTGCAATTCTAGCATCTTTTTCATGTTCTTTTTGTAATATTTTAGGAGCATAATATTTTCTCACAAAATGGGTGTCAAAATTACCGGAACGAAAGGCTTCATGACGCATCACATAAGCGCCAAATGGTAGTGTTGTTTGCACACCTTTGACTTCGTAATTTTCTATAGCCTTAATCATTAGCTCTATAGCTTCTTCACGAGTTTTACCGTAAGTAATCAGCTTAGAAAGCATTGGGTCATAATAAATGGGAATATCCATGCCTTCTTCGAAACCGTTATCGACTCGAATACCTACTCCTTTTGGTAATTTATAACGATTTAACGTACCAACACTTGGTAGAAAATCATTTAAAGGGTCTTCCGCATAAACTCTTAACTCTAAGGCATGACCGTTTATTCTTAAATCTTCTTGCTTGATATTTAGTTCTTCACCGCTTGCAATTTTGATTTGCAACTCAACTAAATCTAAACCGGTAATTAACTCAGTTACCGGATGTTCAACTTGCAATCGGGTATTCATTTCTAAAAAATAGAAATTGTGTTCTGCATCTATTAAAAATTCAACTGTACCAGCACCGACGTAGTCGCAGGCCTCGGCTACTTTTGTCGCCGCAATACCCATTTGATTTCTAAGTTCAGTGGTCAAAACAGAGGAAGGAGCTTCTTCAACAACTTTTTGGTGACGTCGCTGAATGCTACATTCACGTTCAAAAAAGTGAAGAAAATTACCATGTCCATCAGCCATTACTTGAATCTCAATATGACGAGGAGAGCTAACATATTTTTCAATAAAAACAGAGCCATCACCGAATGCCGAAGTAGCTTCACTTATCGCTCTTGTCATCTGTGATGCTAACTCCGCTTCTTTTTCTACAATTCGCATTCCTTTTCCACCGCCGCCGGCCGAAGCTTTTATTAAAATAGGAAAACCAATTTCTTTTGCTATTTCAAGTGCCTTTTTCACATCTGTTATAGCTTTATCAACACCAGGCACCATCGGAATGTCATATTTTTTTACGGCTTCTTTTGCAGCCAATTTGCTCCCCATGACACGAATGGCATGAGATTTTGGTCCAATAAATAGTAATCCATTATCCTCTACTGCTTCTGCAAACTCAGCATTTTCACTTAAAAAACCATAACCGGGATGAATACCATCAACACCTAAATTTTTTGCGACTTCGATTATTTTATCACCTAACAAATAAGACTGATTTGATGGAGCCGGACCAATACAAATCGCTTCATCTGCAAAACGAACATGCGGTGCGTATCTATCCGCTTCTGAAAACACAGCGACAGTTTTAATTCCCATTTTTTTCGCTGTTCGCATAACACGAATGGCAATCTCTCCCCTATTGGCTACTAATAATTTTCTCATGAATTACCCTATTCAAATGTAATTAGCGTTCTTTTCTTTTCTACTGCTTCACCTGTATTTACTGAAATACTTTTAATAACTCCATCTCTTGGAGAAACAATAACATTCTCCATTTTCATGGCTTCCAAAATAAGAAGCTGATCATTCTCCTTAACTTCTTGACCTTCTTGAATTGAAACTTCTAGTATAAGACCTGGCATTGGTGCCTCAATACTTTCAACTAAAGCAGAATTGTTCAATACAAAACCCATGCTATCAATTAAGCTATCTAATGGAGTTTCAATAACCACATCATAGTCATCATTATTTATTTTTAATTGATAACGCTTATTTCCAAAATCAGAATGTGTGGTCTGTATATGAAATGATTTATTCTCGTGTAAAAGATGAAAAGAAGCTTCGCCGGTCTTTACAATATCTAAAGAATCTAAATCTTGTGCGGTAAGTTCAAATTCATAGGCACCGTTCACTTTAAGCTTATACGATTTCTCCATTGGGTTGTTTTACTTTTAGGTCTTCTAAGATAAGTGATTAAGCTTGAATTTGCTATCTGGCTAAATTGAAGGAGTATATGATTTTTAAATAGAATGGGCGGTTTTAAATGGAAAGGTCATGATAATTTAACCACTCACTTAAAGTTGTTCTTCTATCAAATACTAAGATCAAATTATTACTTTTGATTTAAACTTTTTTTATGCTCATCATTGGAATTGCTGGAGGAACAGGTTGTGGAAAAACTACAGTGGTCAAACAGATTATTGATGAACTACCAGAAGATGAAGTGGTAGTGATTTCTCAAGACTCCTATTACAATGACTTGGCTCATATGACTAAAGAAGAAAGGAGTAAGGTAAATTTTGACCATCCAAACTCTATTGATTTTGAGTTACTGATGTACCATTTAAATGAGTTAAGAAAGGGTAATTCAATCGAAATTCCTGTTTATTCCTTTGTAGAAGAAACTAGATTAGCTGAAACAATTACCACTGTACCAAAAAAGGTGATTATTGTTGAAGGGATTTTAGTTTTAAGTAACCCAGAACTAAGAAAGTTATTTGACATTAAAATATATGTTCATGCCGACTCTGATGAACGCCTCATAAGACGTTTACAACGCGACATGAAAGAAAGAGGTCATGACCTAGAAAAGGTGTTGCATCGTTATCAAAATGCGGTAAAACCCATGCATAATGAGTTTATTGAACCATCAAAAGAGTTTGCAGATATCATTATTCCAAACAACCATTACAATACGGTAGCAGTCGATATGGTTAGAACTATTATTATTGAAAAATTGGTTTAGTCGATGAGCTGGAAAGATTTAAAACAAAAAGGTTGGTTTCGATTTTTGACAAACATGTATGTTTTAGTCTTAACGCTGTTTGTTATTTGGATGGCATTTTTTGATACTAACTCTCTACTTATTCATTTAGAATTAAAAAAAGAAATCAATAAACTAGAGCAACAGAAAGCCTTTTTAAAAGATGAAATTGAGAAGGATAAAAAAGTATTAAAAAAACTTTCTAATGAAGATGAACTGGAAAAGTTCGCTAGAGAGCAATATTATATGAAAAAAGACAATGAAGAAATTTTTCTCATTGAACATGAAGACAGTTTAAAGCAGAAGCATTAAATAGTTGAATTTATGACCATGAAAAACGAATCACTTTTTTCAGAATTTCAAGAAGTTTCTGCTAAGCAATGGAAACAAAAAATTCAGTTTGATCTAAAGGGAGCAGATTATAATGAAACTCTAGTTTGGGAATCTTTAGAAGGTATACATGTTAAACCGTTTTATCATAGTGAAGATTTGGATAAAACATCTAGTCTAGTCTCAACTCACAATGATATTTGGCAAATTGGGCAATCTATTTATGTTAATGATGAAGTCAAAGCCAATGAAAAAGCCAAAGATGTTCTTAATAAAGGGGTTTCATCTTTAGTTTTTAAAATTTCTAATTCATCTATTACTTGGTCTGTACTTTTTAAAAATCTAGATCTCACAAATACACCGATTCATCTTCATCTAAATTTTTTGGATAATGAATCCATCACTAGATTAATAAATTTTGTTGATGACAAGGTTATAGAGGTCTATCTGCACATCGATATTTTAGGACATTTAGCCAGAACAGGAAATTGGTTTTATAATCAAGCAAAAGATCATCAAATTCTCGAAGATATATTCCATACATGTGCTACAAAAAAAAACTTCTCAGTTTTAGCAGTTGATTTAAGCTTGTACCAAAACGCTGGTGGCAATATGGTTCAACAATTAGCCTATGGCCTTGCCCATGCCAATGAGTATTTAAATCATCTCTCACTTTTAAAACAGGGTTCAGAAGAAAAGTCAATATCAATGACTTTTAATGTAGCTGTTGGTGGAAATTATTTTTTTGAAATAGCAAAGTTAAAAGCGCTACGAGCTCTCTGGTCCGCTTTAAGTCAAGAATATAACTATGATTTACCTTGTCATATTAAAGTAAGACCAAGCAAGCGCAATAAAACTATATATGATTATAACGTGAACATGCTTAGAACAACTTCTGAATGCATGTCGGCTGTGCTTGGCGGAGCAAATACAGTATGTAATCTACCTTATGATTCATTATATCATAAAGACAATGAGTTTGGGGAAAGAATAGCTCGTAATCAACTATTGTTATTAAAGGAAGAAAGCTATTTTGATGATGCGGTAAAAGCTGTTGAAGGTACATATTACATCGAAAGTCTAACGCAACAATTGGCAGAAAAAGCACTTGTCCTTTTTAAACAAATAGAAAATAGTGGTGGCTTTTTAAAACAATTGAAAGAAGGAATCATTCAAAAGAAAATAAAAGAAAACGCAGCAAAAGAACAAACAAAATTTGATAAGGGAGAATTAGTTTTAATTGGCACAAACACCTTCCAAAACTTGGAAGATAAAATGAAAGATGATTTAGAATTGCACCCTTTTGTAAAAACAGAAAAGCGGAAGACGGTGATTGAGCCGATTATACAGAAAAGACTTTCAGAAGTTTTAGAACAAAAGCGATTACAAGATGAGTAGAAAGAATCTTCAGTATATAGAACTTCATACTCAGAATATCGAGAGAGATAATAGAGGTTTTGATTTCGCCGCGGGCATCCCTCCTTTTCTTCGGGGTCCTTATTCCACGATGTATGTCCGTCGCCCATGGACAATACGACAATATGCCGGTTTTTCAACGGCCGAAGAGAGTAATGCCTTTTACCAACGAAATTTAAAAGCTGGTCAAAAAGGCCTTTCCGTTGCCTTTGATTTGCCAACCCATCGAGGGTATGACAGCGACAATGAACGCGTTATTGGTGATGTAGGTAAAGCTGGGGTCGCCATTGATTCAGTCGAGGATATGAAAATTCTTTTCGACAATATTCCATTGGATAAAATGTCAGTTTCTATGACCATGAATGGTGCAGTTTTACCAATTATGGCCTTCTATATTGTAGCAGCTGAAGAGCAAGGAGTATCTCTTGACCAACTTACAGGTACTATTCAGAATGATATTTTGAAAGAGTTCATGGTGCGCAACACTTACATTTATCCTCCAGCGCCTTCCATTCAAATTATAGCTGACATTTTTGAATTTACTAGTCAAAAAATGCATCGTTTCAACAGCATAAGTATTTCTGGTTATCACATGCACGAAGCAGGTGCACCAGCAGCATTAGAGGTTGCCTATACACTAGCTGATGGCATCGAATACATTAAAACAGGAATTAAAGCTGGATTAAAAATTGATGATTTTGCACCTCGGCTTTCCTTCTTTTGGGGGATTGGAATGAATCATTTTACTGAAATTGCTAAAATGCGCGCTGCGCGAATGCTATGGACCAAATTGGTTAAAAAATTCAATCCGAGTAATGAAAAATCTTTAATGCTCAGAACGCACTCTCAAACCAGTGGTTGGAGTTTAACAGAACAAGACCCTTTCAACAATGTCGCAAGAACGACTATTGAAGCTATGGCGGCGGCTTTTGGAGGAACGCAAAGCCTACATACCAACGCTTTAGATGAAGCTATCGCATTACCAACAGATTTTTCTGCACGCATTGCCAGAAACACTCAAATATACCTGCAAAAAGAAACTGAAATAACTAGAACTGTTGACCCTTGGGCTGGCAGTTATTATGTTGAAGAACTAACCAAATCAATTGCTGAAGAGGCTTTTCAATTGATCAATGAGGTAGAGGAACTTGGGGGTATGACAAAAGCAATTGAAGCAGGTATTCCTAAATTGAGAATTGAAGAGGCCGCGGCAAAAAAGCAAGCACGATTAGATAGTGGTCAAGAAGTTTTGGTGGGCGTAAACAAATTTGTTTTGGAAGATGAAGATGATCTTCAGATATTGGAAGTGAACAATAAAATGGTCCGAACGCAACAAATAAATAGCCTTACAAAAATTAAATTAGCTCGAGATTCTCAAAAGGTAAGTTCTTGTTTGCGTGAAATTGAAGTTGTCGCCGGACAGAAAATGAATGGTGAATCCAGTAAAAATTTACTAGCTTTAGCTGTAAATGCGGCTAGAGAACGTGCTACTTTAGGTGAGATTAGTGATGCCTTGGGAAAAGCCTTTGGTCGTTATAGAGCTAAAATTCAATCCGTAAGCGGCGTGTATTCAAAAGAAATTAAAAATGATACTAGCTTTAAAAAAGCTAAAAAGATGGCTGATGATTTTGCTGAAAATGAAGGACGTCGCCCAAGAATAATGGTGGCTAAAATGGGGCAAGATGGTCATGATCGGGGTGCCAAGGTAGTTGCCACTGGGTATGCCGATTTGGGCTTTGATGTAGATATTGGACCATTATTTCAGACTCCACAAGAAGTAGCCAAACAAGCCGTTGAGAATGATGTTCATGTACTTGGTATTTCGTCTTTAGCGGGAGGTCATAAAACTTTAGTCCCAGCAGTTTTAAAAGAGCTTAAATCATATAATCGAGAAGATATTATGGTGATAGTTGGGGGTGTAGTTCCAAAGCAAGACTATGATTACCTCTATGGAGCTGGCGCAGTGGCGGTGTTCGGACCCGGAACAAAAATCAGTGATACAGCTATAGAAATACTGACTATTTTATCTACTTAACTGTCATTTAAATTCCAACAAAGTTCGTTTTTATCAAACTTTAACTTTCCTTAACGCACATTACATTACTTATTCACTTTGTGTTAACAAATTACATTTAATAGCTTTATAAATAATTGTATTTTTACCTTCTAACTTACGCAACAAATGGGCAAAATCATTGCTATTGCAAACCAAAAAGGAGGTGTTGGTAAAACGACTACAACAGTAAATCTTGCTGCCTCTCTAGGAGTTTTAGAAAAGAAAGTTTTATTGATAGATGCGGACCCTCAGGCAAATGCAACTTCAGGATTGGGTATTGATGTTGAAAGTGTTGAAAAAGGGACATACCAGTTATTAGAGCATACTGCAACTGCAAATGAGACCATAATATCGACGAATTCACCAAACGTAGATTTAATACCTTCTCATATTGATCTTGTTGCGATAGAAATTGAATTGGTCGATAAGGATAATCGTGAATACATGATGAAGCAGGCTATTGGTGCATTGAGAGAGGCTTATGATTACATTCTTATAGATTGTGCCCCCTCATTAGGTTTATTGACATTGAATGCCTTAACTGCTGCTGACGCAGTTATGATTCCAATTCAGTGTGAATATTTTGCTTTAGAAGGTCTTGGCAAATTATTGAACACAGTAAAAAGTGTTCAAAAAATACATAACCCAGATTTAGATATTGAAGGAATGTTATTGACCATGTATGATTCTCGATTACGATTATCTAATCAAGTGGTGGAAGAGGTTAAAAAACATTTCGCAGATATGGTTTTTGATACTATCATACAACGAAACGTCAAATTAAGTGAAGCTCCAAGTTATGGAGAAAGTATTATTAAATATGATGCAAGTAGTAAAGGGGCATCTAATTATTTGAATTTGGCTAACGAATTATTACAAAAAAATAAGGAGACAGTTTAGATGGCGAAAGCAACTAAGAAACAGGCTTTAGGTAGAGGTTTATCTGCCCTTTTAAAAGATCCTGAAAATGATATTCAATCAGTTTCTGATAAGAATGCTGATAAGGTAATCGGTAATGTGGTTGAACTTGAAATAGAAGCTATTGAAGTCAACCCGTTTCAACCGCGTTCTAATTTTAATGATGCGGCGTTAAAAGAACTTGCCAGCTCTATTCGTGAGTTAGGTATTATTCAGCCAATTACAGTAAGAAAACTAGATTTTAATAAATTTCAATTAGTATCCGGTGAACGACGTTATCGTGCCTCTAAATTAGTTGGGTTAGAGACCATACCTGCGTACATCCGAATAGCTAACGACCAAGAATCCTTAGAAATGGCCTTGGTTGAAAATATTCAACGCCAAGATTTAGACCCTATTGAAATTGCACTCTCTTATCAACGATTAATTGATGACATTCAATTAACGCAAGAAAAGATGAGTGAACGAGTTGGAAAAAAACGTTCTACAATCACTAATTATTTAAGGCTATTAAAATTAGACCCTATCATACAAACGGGAATGCGCGATGGCTTTTTAAGTATGGGACATGGTCGTGCCTTAGTCAATATTGAAAAGAAGAAAAATCAATTAGGAATTTATGAACGTATTTTAACTGAAAAACTTTCAGTGCGTGAAACAGAGCAATTGGTTAAGAATCTGCGTGATGGTAAAAACAGTAAAAGTTCATTGCCAGCTAAAGAAAATTCTAAAGAGCTTCCTGGTTATATCACAAAGCATTTAGATGCCATCAAAAACCACTTGGCTGTTAAGGTTGATGTTTCATCATCTGCAACTGGGAAAGGGAAAATTGTTATTCCTTTTCATTCGAAAGAGGAATTTCAGCGATTGAAAAAATTACTTTCTGGTGAATAAAGTTAGCTATCTTTTTATTCTTTTTTGTTTGGTATTCTCCATCACTTTCTCACAAGAAAACGAAGAGGAAGAAAAAACTATAACCGAACAGAAAGCAGATTCTTTACAAACAAATTTAGCACAAGAAGGTGTGGTTTTTGAAGAAGTTAGCTATGAAGGGATAAAAATTAACCCACTAGCACCAAGTAAAGCGGCATTTTACTCGGCAATTTTACCAGGTTTAGGTCAAATTTATAACAAACGTTATTGGAAGGCTCCATTAGTGTGGGGGGCACTTGGTTTAAGCATTGCTGCTTATTCAGCGAACAACACCCAATACAATCAAGTAAGAGATGCTTTTAAGAGAAGGCGTGCAGGTTTTACTGATGATGAATTCTTTGATTTAAATGGCGACGGTGTCGGTCCAGATTTTAGTGATGAATCGTTACAAGACGCTCAAGAATCAACACAAAGAAATAGAGATTTAGCATTGGTTATAAGTATCGCATTGTATGCTCTAAACATTATTGATGCCAACGTGGATGCCCACTTAAAACAATATAATGTTGATGAGCGGTTGGGTATAGATTTTAAACCATACCTCAATATCAATCCAATCAACAATGATCCAAACTACGGATTGGCATTAGTTCTAAAATTCTAGCATATGAAGATAGCCTTATTTGGATATGGTAAAATGGGTCAAATGCTTGAGAAAATTGGTCTAAGTAGAGGTCATCAAATTGTAGCAAAAATTGATGCTGGAACTTCTGAAATAGCTTATTCTGACTTTGATGTAGCCATTGATTTCAGTACACCGGATGCAGCATTCAAAAATATTACGGATTGTTTTAAACATGGAGTTCCTGTAATTTCAGGCACTACAGGTTGGTTATCCAAAATTGATGAAGCTAAAACCATTTGTAAAGAAAATAAGAGTGCATTTATTTATGCCTCAAATTTTAGCTTAGGAGTAAATATTTTTTTTGAGTTAAATAAAAATTTGGCTCAAATGATGGCTAATCTGGAACAATACAAGGTGTCTTTAGAAGAAATACACCACACCGAAAAATTAGACGCTCCAAGCGGCACAGCTATTACCTTAGCTGAGGGAATCATCGAAAACTCGTTATATTCGGGTTGGAAACTAGAAGAAGAAGTTGAAAATCATATAGCAATAACTTCAAAACGAATAGGGAAGGTGCCTGGAACACATACCATTAATTATGAAAGTTCGGTTGATGCTATTGAAATTAAACATACGGCTCACAATCGTGAAGGATTTGCCTTAGGAGCAATTATTGCAGCAGAATGGATTCAGAGTAAAGAAGGCATCTTTTCTATGAAAGATGTGTTAAATCTGACTTAATCCGTAACAAATAAGAAAAATAAAGGTCTAAGAAACAAACATTTTTTATGAACGGTACGCAGTGGATTATTTTTATACTTATTGTTCAGGTTATTCATTTTCTTGGAACATGGAAATTATATGTAAAGGCAGGGCGTAAGGCCTGGGAAGCTGCCATACCCATTTATAATGGTATTGTTTTAATGCAAATTATTAACAGACCAAAATGGTGGGTTTTGTTGTTATTTATCCCAATAATTAATCTATTAATGTTTCCGGTAATTTGGGTAGAGACCATTCGAAGTTTTGGTAAAAACAAGTCAGTAGATACTTGGTTAGCTATTCTGACTTTAGGCTTTTACATTACTTACATTAACTATACACAAGATGTCGACTATATTGAAGATCGCGATTTAAAACCAAGAACCGGACTTGGTGAATGGGTTAGTTCAATTGTATTCGCAATTGTAGCAGCAACCTTTGTACATACCTATTTTATTCAACCCTACGTGATTCCAACTGGTTCGTTAGAACGCACCTTACGTGTTGGAGATTTTCTATTTGTAAGTAAATTTCATTTTGGAGCACGAACTCCCATGACTGCTGTAGCAGCGCCAATGGTTCATGATACCATACCAGTTCTAAAAAAGCGATCCTATCTAAATAAGCCTCAAATTCCATATTTTAGATTACCTGGCTTTCAAACACCTAAGAAGAATGATATTGTTGTTTTTAGTTGGCCTGCAGATACAGTAAGGGTCTTTTTCAAGGCAGAGGAAGGTGTTCAAAAACCTATTGATAAAAAATCAAATTACGTTAAAAGGTGTGTTGGTACTCCTGGAGATTCTTTGTCGGTCGTAGATGGTTTTGTCCATATTAATGGTGAAAAATTAGAACTATCTGACCGAGCTAAGGTCATGAAAAATTATAAAATTTATTCAAGAAAAGGAGTTTCAAGTAGGTTGTTAGGTGAAATAGATGCAAGCGATTATACCCGAAAATATATTCCTGCGACACTTTCTCAAAATCAATTGAATATACTTAGAGCTAATGGTATTGCCGCTGGGTCAGATGAAAAAGGCAAACCAGTAATATTAACTGGACCACAAGGTTTACCTATTGAATTGATAAGAGAACTTCGTTTATCATTAAAGGAAGAATCACCATTATCAAGAGTCGCGAATATGACTGATGATATGGTGGCAAAACTTCGAGCCAATTCCTCTATTGATTCTGTAGTTATGGAAGTTCAAATAAAAGGAACTCCTGGTTACAATGTTTTTCCGCAGAGCCCTTATTACCGATGGAATGTTGACAATTTTGGACCTATTTATATTCCTAAAGCGGGAAGTACCGTTGAAATCAACAACAAAACAATTCCGCTTTATAAAAAAATTATAAGGGACTACGAGCATAATCAAGTTAAAGTAGAGTCCAATCGAGTATTAATTAACGGCGAAGAAGTTAGCTCTTATACCTTTAAGCAAGATTACTTTTGGATGATGGGTGACAATAGAGACCACTCAGAAGATAGCAGAGCCTGGGGTTATGTAGCTGAAGATCATATCGTGGGTAAACCAGTATTCATTTGGTTGAGTTTTGATAATTTTCAAGACGGAATTAGATTTAATGAAAAACTGCGCTGGGACCGTATATTTACTACTGTCGGAGGCAGCGGTGAACCTGTTTCCTATTTTAAATACTTCCTGATTTTATTAGCAGGTTACTTTGTATTTGATTTTTTCCGTAAAAAAAAGTCTAAATCAGCATCTTAAGCATTCATAAAAATTGAAAGCACTATTTCACCCTACCTATTTTCCAAATATTGCTACTGTAGCAGCAATGATAAAAAATGAGGTCGTTTGGGAAGTGAATGATAATTATCAAAAACAGACTTTTCGTAATCGTTGTAATATATGTAATGACCAAGGAAAACATCTTCTTACCATTCCTATAAAACACGTTGGAGGCAGTTCTGGTCGACAACGCTATAAAGATGTAAAAATTGATAATAGTTACAATTGGCAAAGACAGCATTGGAGAACTTTACAAACATCTTATAGAACTTCTGCCTATTTCGAGTTTTATGAAGACGAGCTAGAACCTTTATTTCATGAAGAATTTGATTCGTTGCTAGAATTTAATTTAAAAACTATTGCATTCATTACCGAAGCTTTAGGTATTGATTTAGCATACTTAAAAACGGAAAGTTTTAACCTAAATTTTAATGAAGGTTTAGATATGCGTTTTTTAGTTAATGCAAAAAAGGAATTTACTTTGAGCCAAGAGCCTTATTTTCAAGTTTTCGATGATCGCAATGGTTTTGTTCCAAATTCAAGCACGCTTGATTTATTATTTAATGAGGGTACTAATGCTCTCAATTATTTACAAAATCAGAACTTATCCTTTTTAGATGCTTAGGTTCTTGCTACATTATGGAACGCACTTTATTTTTCCTGTTTTAATTGGTCTTATTTTTTTCAAAAACAATCAAAAAAGAGTCATATTGATTCTATTAGCAGGAATTCTAATTGATGTTGATCATGTATTTGCAACTCCAATTTTTGACCCTCATAGATGTAGTATAAATTTTCACCCACTTCATAGTTATTGGGCCATAGGAATATATGCGATGGGCTTACTTTTTAAAAGGAGTCGTATTATAGCGATAGGATTATTAATTCATGTTCTAGCTGATCTAGTCGACTGTAGCCTTATCTGATTTCAACTTCAAAGTTGCCATAACCGGAAAATGATCTGAATACTCGACTTCATAATTAGTGTGAGAGGTGAACTCAAAACTATTATCAGCAAGTATATAATCTATACGCATTGGAAAACCTTTTAAACTAAAAGTTTTACCAAAACCATGACCAGTCTCTAAAAAAGAATCTTGAAAATCACCGATTACCTCTCTATATACACTCGAAAACTGGGTATTATTCAAATCACCGCAAAGTACGCTTTGATATTTATTAAGGTTAATATCATTACTAATCTGTAAAGACTGTTCTTGTTGTTTAATAAATGTTCTTGTAATTTTTCTTAGTGTTCTTCCAGAATTCTCGTTCTTAAGCACTTCAGAGTCAGGAACTATTCCAAATGATTCAAAATGAACATTATATACCGTTATGGTGTCTTGATTAATTAAGATGTTTGCCGCGATAGCACTATTTCCACTTTTTTTGAATTCAAAGACTTTTTCATTCAAAATAGGATGTTTTGAAAAAATAGCTTGAATGATTTTACCCTTTGGCTTTTCTTCATTAAAATCAACAAAACGATAAGGGTAATTCTTAAAGTTACCGTCATATTGTTTAATATGGTAGAATTCTTGAAAACAAATAATATCTGGGTCTAAATCATTTACAAACTTGATTATTTTTTTATCAATGTCTGGCTCTTTAATCGCTTCATTATTGTTAAAACTTCTGGTATTATAAGTGAGTATTTTAAGGTCCCCGATCGCACTCTCGTTATTCCCGAACAATTTAAAAAAGCTTCCAAAAACAAAATAACTTATTGTTAAAGTAATAAAAGACAAAAGAAATCTAGAGTTTTTTCTAATGACCCAATCAATCATAAATACGAGATTCACAAAAACTAGTATTGGCACCATCAAACTAAGTACACCAAAAATACCAGCATTGCCAATACCCATATAATAGATAATAATGGAGATTAATAATAGAAAGGCAAAAAATATATTAAGTAGGAGTCTATAAAACATTTAGGCTTTGTTATATCAGTCTTCTTTACCCGCTTTGAATAGAAAATCTTTTTCTGCTTGTGATAAACTTTCATAACCAGACTTACTGATTTTATCTAAGATAGCGTCTATCTTTCTTTGATGACTTTCTTTGTCGTAATCAACCTTGTTTTTTGTATTCTTGGTAGTATTTCTTTTATAAACCGTTTTCAATGGGGCCTTTTTAGTTTTAGATTTAAACAATTCCCCAATACTATCTAGTAATTTATTAAAACCTTCTCCGATATCGCGTCCTTTAAACAACTGCCTTGCATAAACGTAGCCCAAAAGTGCGCCACCTAAATGAGCAAACATTCCGCCTACGTTCTCACCAGAAGCCAAAGTGACAACATCTTTTAGAATAACAAAAGCTCCCAATTGCCATAGTTTGACATTGAAAAAAATAACCCGTATTTCCTGGTTTGGAATATAGGTGCAAATAAAAATTAATACTGCTGTAACACCGGCTGAAGCACCAATTAAAATAGCATTTGTAGCTGATAGTGTTGGAAAAACATTATAAGCTAACATAAAAAGCAGCCCCCCCACTATAACCCCTAAAAAATATACTGCAATGAATTTTTGTTTATCGAAGAGATTAAAAAAGATTCTACCAAAAAAATAAAGCAATAACATATTCCAAAAAATGTGACCAAAACCTCCATGAAAAAAGGAATAGGTAACTATCGACCAAGGTTGTGATACAAACGAACCTAAGGCCTCAGGCAACTCAAACCAGCTTATAATTTGCTCACTTGAAATACCGAAAAGTACAGGTAAAAGGTTTACCAACAAAAAGATAAACACATTTACAGCTATGAGCTTTTCTGCAAAATTTAGTCTACTAAATTGATATTGTAAGTTTCCACCAGCCATATTAATTCCAACGGTTTTTATTAAACTGATTTTTTTTCCAATACCACATCATAATAAAGCCAATTAGAGCCCCACCTATATGTGCAAAGTGTGCGATTCCTGTATTAGTTCCTGAAATACCAAAAAACACATCACCAAGAATTATTAAGGGAACAAAATATTTGGCTTTTATAGGAACTGGAAGAAAAATTAGCATTAATTCGGCGTTTGGATACATAAACGCAAAAGCAACCAATACACCATACACTGCTCCGGATGCACCAACTGCAGGTGTATTAAAGGCTGACAACATTCCTTCTACAACATTTTGACCAGCTAAACCATACCAGTCTGGACTATATTGACCATTCTTTAAAACCTTTAAAACTTGTGATTCATTTATACCACTATTAACAATTGCTTCCAAACCTTGGTTAAAGAAATAATAATTAGCGGCGGTATGTAATAGCGCGGCTCCTATTCCTGCAGAAAAATAAAAGAATAAAAACTTATTCCTACCCCATGCTTTTTCCAATGGTGAGCCAAAAGCCCACAGGGCATACATATTAAAAATTATATGCATCAAATTGCCATGCATGAACATATGAGAAATGACTTGCCACCACTGAAAATTTGAGTTCTCTATAAACCAGAGTGATAGCCATTGATACATTTGATCACCATACAACTGAGTTGCGATAAAAAAAAGTACATTGATTATCAATAAATGTTTTATAGCTTCTGTTATTCTTCCCATTTATATAAATTTCTTCTCAATTAAGTCTGTTTCAATAGTAGTATAAATAATTCGATTAAAAGGATCTAGCTTCGATTCTTCACACCCAAAAAGGTCATTTACCAAAGCTATTTGAGAGGTTGTATCTAAAGGTTGGCCACTCTTTAAAGCTAAAGTTCTACAAAGTATCTTAGCTATTAAAACTTCAGATGATAACACCTCTTCATCTGTAACTTCACTTTCATTGTTTATAAGCAATTCAGCGAATACTGTGCCAATTGAAGTTTCAGTCATAATAGTTGGTATACCTGACACAGTGACTTTCTGTTTTTTACCAAAATTCATGATAAAACCCAATACTGAGAGATGCTCATGAAATTGCTTAAGTTGTTGAATTTCTGGTCCTGTAAACTCCAGAGTTAACGGAAATAATAATTGTTGGCTAACACCTTGTTTTACTTCGTTATTAGCCAGAAATTTTTCATATAACACCCTCTGATGTGCACGGTTTTGATTTATGACCAACATTCCTGATTTTATTGTAGTCACAATAAACTTTCGACGTAATTGAAAAGCTATCTGATTGGTTTTTATATCTTCTTCTTGTCCTTCAAAAATATCAGGCACCTCAATTTGTGATTCAAATTGAACACTACTAAAAGAGTTGTCTTTATCGTCAAGGTCAGTATATAAATTTTCCCAACCTTCTATCGACTTCTTTTTAAAAGAGCTTGTTCTTACGGTGCTTGATTCCTTAGATTCAAACGGATTAAATCGAGCATCAACAGTTACTTTAGGAACAACTGCTTCTTTACCTTGGTACGAATATGGCGTTAATAAATTATTGTCATGCTCAAAATCTAAACTTGGCACCACATTAAACTGACCCAAACTATGTTTTATAGTTGACCTTAAAATTGCATATAAAGTATTTTCATCATCAAATTTAACTTCGGTTTTAGTTGGATGGATATTAATGTCAATTGCTTTAGGGTCAACGTTCAAGAACAAAAAATAACCAGGTTGCATTTCAGATTTAATTAAACCTTCAAAGGCTGCACCAATGGCATGATGTAAATACGGGCTCTTAATGAATCTGCCATTAGCAAAGAAAAATTGTTCTCCCCTACTCTTTCTAGCAAATTCAGGTTTGCATATAAAACCAGAAACTTTTACAACTTCAGTTTCTTCTTCAACCGGTACTAATCGTTCATTCATTTTTGCACCAAAAACATGGACAATTCGTTGTCGAAAGTTTTCTTTGGGTAAATTAAATAGTTCTGAACCATTGTTATAAAACTGAAAAGCAACATCAAAATGGACAAGTGCGACTCTTTGAAACTCATCTGTTATATGGCGGAGCTCCACTTGATTAGACTTTAAAAAATTTCTTCTAGCTGGAATATTAAAAAATAAATTTTTTACAGCAATTGAAGTACCTTTAGGCGTTGCCGCTACATCTTGAGCTGTTATTTTACTTCCTTCAATTTTTAAAAATGAACCTAATTCGGCATTCTCAGGTTTTGTTTGAACATCAACATGAGCTATTGCGGCAATGGAAGCTAATGCCTCGCCTCTAAAACCTTTTGTGTTTAAATTAAATAAGTCTTCGGCACATGAAATTTTTGAAGTAGCATGGCGTTCAAAAGAAAGACGAGCATCTGTCTCGCTCATTCCTATACCATTATCAACTACCTGAATTAATGCTTTACCCCCATCTTTAACGATAAGCTTGATATTGGTAGCCCCCGCATCAATTGCATTCTCTAATAATTCTTTAACTACAGATGCCGGTCTTTGTACTACCTCACCTGCTGCAATTTGATTGGCAACATGATCTGGCAAAAGTTTTATAATATCTGCCATTAAGCACTATAGAATATAGATAAATCGAAGTCAATAATAAACAAAAACAACAAAATTAAGACAGCTAAGATGATAATGAAACGCATCTTAATATTTCTATCTCCTTCTGTTTTTAAATCATCAAAAGCGGAAGAAAATTTATTTTTTAGGCCTCTATTTGTCGTTGCAGTACTTCGGAACTTATCAAGTTTATGTTCAATCTTGTATGGACTACCATCGCCTTTATAATATCGCGGCTTATACTCGAAAGTTCTATTTCCCCTTAGTTTTAAAAAGTTACGCATAGTGTCCAATACCTCTATTATCAAAGGTACTTAAAAACGAAAAATAGCGCATTGCCTAGGTCACAAAAATTGTTAAGGAAAAAAGGAGCTTAAATTTTAGAAAAAAGAAATCTTATTTTCCTAGAACAGCCATTTTAATTGCAGCTATTGCAGCCTCAGTACCTTTATTTCCATGTTTACCACCGCTTCGATCGATAGACTGTTGTAGATTATCATCTGTAAGAACACAGAATATAACTGGTACTTCATATTGTAGGTTCAAGTCTTTAATACCTTGGGCTGTCGCAGAACACACATAGTCAAAATGACTTGTTTCGCCTCGTATGACACTCCCGATTGCAATGACTGCATCTATTTCTTGAGAGGTTATAATCTTTTTACAGCCATGAATTAACTCAAAACTACCGGGAACGTTCCAACGAAGTATGTTGTGGGCTGATGCGCCACAATCGAGTAAGGCTTTTAATGCCCCCGAATAAAGTCCTTCGGTAATGGACTCATTCCATTCAGAAACAACAATCCCAAATCGAAGGTTTTTCGCGTTTGGGATTGTTGTCTTATCGTATGTAGATAAATTTTTATTCTCTGTAGCCATGATGCTACTTTTTTACTGAACCTATCAAAGCTTCAATATTTGTTGCTTCATTGGCAGAAGAAAAGTCTGCTTTAATTCGCTCAAAATATTGTAATGCCTTTTCCGTATACCCTAAATTCATCGCCGTGATGCCTGCTTTATATAAATATTTAGGTGTAGAATATGCATTCTCATTGTGGGCAATTGCTTTCTCATAATAGTCTAAAGCATCTTCAGCCTGACCTAATTGAGAAAATGAATCACCTATTGCTCCTTTTGCAAGAGCACCTAAAACAGCATCATCTGAAGAAAAATTCTCAAGATGCTCAATAGCCTCCTTATAATTTTGAGTATTCAAATAAGCCATACCAGCTGAATAGCTAGCTAAGTTTGCAGCTTTTGTTCCTTTATACTCACTAATAATATCTAAAAAGCCATATTTACCTTCTGAACCTAATAAAGCTAAATTCAACAATGAATCTTTATTAGCTTCATTGGTCATTGCTTGGTCAAAATTTTGTTGTGGGTAATACAATTCATTAGCCGCACTTTGTTCTTTAGGCTTTTGAATAAACTCGTTATATCCTAAATAGGCTAAAATACCAACAGCGACCAAAATAATAGCTCCAAGTATAAAATTTTGATTCTTTGAAACCCATGCTTCAGTTTTAGACGCGCTTTCATCTAGCGTGCTAAAAACTTCTGCTGTTGTACTATCCTGTACATCAAACTCATGCTCTTCAGCTTTATTTTTAGGTTTATAGCCTCGCTTCTTATATGTTGCCATTCTTAATTTTATTAATCGCGCAAAAATAAAGTTTTTATCCAAAACGGAAAGGTAAAATATTCGTTATTTTTGGAATCTTTCCTATTAAAATAACCATCGTCCGAAAGCAAAATATGTTTTTAAAACGCTTATCGTTAGTTAATTACAAGAATTTCTCTTCTCAAAATTTAGAATTCGACGCTACAATTAACTGTTTGGTGGGAGCTAATGGCATTGGAAAGACCAATATTTTAGATGCCATTTATCATCTTTCTTTCGGTAAAAGTTATTTTAATCCGGTGGCAACACAGAATATTAAGCATGGTACCGAATTCTTCATGATTGAAGGCGAGTTTGAAAAAGACAAAAGGTTAGAAAAGGTAGTTTGTAGTTTTAAACGCGGGCTAAAAAAAATCATTAAAAAAAATGGTAAAGCCTATGATAAATTCTCTGACCATATTGGCTTTTTACCACTTGTTTTAATTTCACCCGCCGATCGTGATTTAATAACAGAAGGCAGTGATACCAGAAGAAAATTTGTAGATGGTGTTATTTCACAGTCGGATAAGGACTATCTAAAAACCTTAATTAAATATAATAAGGTATTATTGCAACGTAATTCATTATTGAAATACTTTGCTTTGAATCGTACTTATGATCAAGATACTTTGAGCATATATGATGAACAATTACATACATATGGTACTATTATTTATAATAAAAGGCAGGCGTTTTTAGAAGCATTTATTCCAATATTTAAAGAGCAATATTTAAACATTTCTGGAAAAGATGAAGGTGTTTCATTGGAATACCAAAGCAAATTAAAAGAACAAGAGCTAAAAGTTCTGCTTAAAAATGCTGTTGAAAAAGATAGAGCTCTGCAATACACAAGTGTTGGTATTCATAAAGATGATTTAGACTTTGCAATTGATGGTCATCCCATCAAGAAATTTGGAAGCCAAGGACAACAAAAATCATTTTTAATAGCTTTAAAATTAGCTCAATTTCACTTTATCAAAGAACAAGCTAAGACTACCCCAATTTTACTATTGGATGATATCTTTGATAAGTTAGATGAAAGTAGAGTTTCTCAGATTGTCTCTTTAGTTGATAATGACTCTTTCGGGCAAATTTTTATAAGTGATACTCACCCTGATAGAACTGAAAATGTAGTTAAAAGTATACATCAGAGCTACAAAATTTTTAACTTGTAATATGTTGCGCTGCGGGTACATACTTATTTTGTTTTTTTTAGTGGGTTGCTCTAGTAAGGTATCCAAAAAAAATCTAGAATTCCTCAACGGGTATTGGGAAATAACTGCTGTTGAATTCTCAAATGGACAAAAGAAGACTTATAATGTCAACCCAAGCGTTGATTATATTAAGCTGGATAAATTGAAGGGATTTAAAAAGAAAGTGCAACCAAAATTTGATGGTTCTTACGTAATCTCAAATGATACAGAATTCTTTACCATTTTTGAAAAAGATGGGAGTTTAATTATTTCTTTTGAAAATGACTTAAGTTCTTGGGAGGAACAAATAATTACGCTAGAAGAAGACTTTTTTTCTATAGTTAATCAGGACAATATTACGTATTCTTACAAGCGTTATGAACCTATCAATATTCAGAATTAATGGCTAAGAGACAAAACTCACATCTAAATATGGGTGATGCCCTTAATGAGTTTATTAAAGAGAATAAACTTCAAAAAGGAATTGATAAAGTTGATGCAAAAGCAGCATGGGCCAGTTTAATGGGCAACGGGGTTAATAACTATACCGCTCAAGTTGAACTACGAAACGAAACTTTATTTGTATCGCTTACTTCTTCTGTTTTAAGACAAGAATTAAGTATGGGTAAAAGCAAAATAATTGCCATGCTCAATGAGGAACTCGGAAAAGACTTGGTTAAAAAATTAATATTGAGGTAATAAAAAACCCCAATTCGTTAAATTGAGGTTTTATCTTTTAAACTAATAAATATATTATTTAATTTCTTCCATGGCGTTTGAAATTAACGTTCTCAAATGTGTTTTATGAGCCCTAGAAGTTACGTTCCCACTTGAATTATTGGCCATTCTATTTATTGCTTTTAAATTATATAGTGCCATCGATTTTGCTGCATTAGTATAATTTGACTTCCCGACTAAAATATCTATCAATTTTTTGGTGTAAGCTAATTGTAGATTTTGTCTAAACGAATTTACTGAACCATAGATATCAGCCTCAAAAACCCCTTTATTTAAATCGGTCATAAATTCACCCAAATCATACGAATTGCCATATAATTCAGAATCTTGAATGCGTTGCATTGTATTTGGATGCAATATATGACGCATAATATTTGTTTGAAATCTTAATACCGTGGCATGGATTTTAGGATCTTCAGGACCACCAAAAAAGTTAAACCCCCTGCGCTGTCTTGCCAAATAATTATAGAGATCATTAGGTGTTTTAAAGGCTTCTTTTGAAAAGAAGCTTTTGTTAAGTGCTTCCATTGCCCTTTTTTGGTCTTTGTAAGCTACCGGTGTAAAGGGCATTGTGGAACCTTCTTGCCCTATAGTTGACCGATCTACATAAACTCCACCTATAAACCTTGATATCACATTACCAGCTTGGGCATATTGCCCCATTAGAATTGCATGTGCTATTCTTAAGTCATTATAACTACTTCCCTTATCAGCGTATTTATCTTTTATCTTCCCGAACATTCCATTCACCAAATCAATACGCTTTAAAGAATATGCAATCTGGTCATTTGATAAGTCACCCGTATTTACCCTAGGGTCAATACCTTTTCCTGGCGCACGCATATCATCTGCATCATTACCAAAAATTAGTTCCGGTTTTGTTGATTTGTTCAGCAAATTTTCCATTTCGTTGGCATCCTCAAACTCTTGATAGCCAAATTGAATGGCCCACTCATCGTACGGACCGATTGTAGTACTATAATATGGACCTTGATTTTCTGGGTCATTGGCAACATTAATTGCGGTATAGTCCATAACAGAACCTACAAGGGCCTTGCCTTTTAAGAATTCAGGATTATCCAGTTCTTCAGGACTAAATAATTGACTCGCCTTCATATTGTGATTAAGCCCTAAGGTATGTCCAACCTCATGCATAATGAGTTCTAGCATTGCTTCTTTACGGAGACCTTCCATCTCCAATGGGTTTGCATCTACCAATTCTAATACCGTTTGTCCGAACTGCGTATTGAATTGCATCATATGGCCATACGAACAATTAATTTGGTTATGTCCCTCATTATTCCAAATCTCCTTATCACTATCAGCCGCGGTAATGGCATCAAATAGTTTCTCAACACGAACTCTATTTGTATGGTAAACAAACTCTAACATGATATCAGCACCCAAGATTTGGCCTGTTTTAGGGTTTACAAAACTAGGTCCATACCCTCCAAAAGGTGGGTTTGGTGATGATGTCCATCGCAACACATTATAGCGAATATCGCCTGCATCCCAATCTGCATCGTCTGGTTGAACCTTAACAACCATAGCATTTTTATATCCAGCTTTTTCAAATGCTCTGTTCCATTCCAAAACACCCTGCTTAATAGTTTCCCTAAATTCAAGTGGGGTAGAGTTTTCAATCCACCAAGTAATAGGCTCTACAGGTTCCGAAATGGCCGCCTCAGGATTTTTTTTCACCAAGTTCCATCGGTGGATTTTATCCCTATAATTAGCAGCATTAACGGATGTCATATCGTTCTGTGAAGTAAAGAAATAACCCACTCGTGGGTCATCAAAACGAGATTTATATCCATTCTCAGGAAGATCAATAAAGCTGTGGTACATTTGTATAGCAACATTTCTTCCATCAGTTACGGCTTGGCTTCCACCGTTGAGAACTGAGCTTTTTGAATAGACGTAAGACACCGTAAGATTAGTGTTCTTAGGATAGTTTTTAATTGAATTAATTTTTGTTTTATCCTTATCAAGATTCCCCAAAGAAAAGTCTGTTGGTTTTCTGCCGGGGAAATTCGGTGGTTTGATTTGTGATAAGGTTTCTTTCAAGAACAAATTGCTAGCCTTTATCAAATAAAGCTCTTTTTCCGCATCATGTGCCTCAATCTTAAAACTTGCCAATGGCGCCTCACTTATATTAGCGTTACTTGATTTTGACAGAGCATTATCAGGATTAAAATAATAGGACAAATTCTCATAAACAAATTCTAATTTATCATAATATTTTTGAATGGTAAATATTCGTGAACCGCGATAAGCACCTCTAAAACTAAAGGCATCTGTCACTCCATTTGCCACTTGGGTGAAATAGATAAACTCTTTATTCAATTGGTCTTCTGAAACCAGCAATTGAATGGAACCGTTTACGGTGTCTCGATAAATAGTAAAAAGTCCCTCTAATTTCTCGCTTGATTTTACAAGTTCATCAATTGTTTTCTCTTTTGTCTTCTTTTTTGTGGTTTCTTCAACCAGTTCTTTCTTCTTTTTCTTTTTCTGTGCTGGCAAAGTATTTGTAGTGAAAAACAAAGCACCTAAAAAGAGCATTGCTAGCGGAAAAGATGTGGTTCTTAATTTCATTTTGGATTTTTAAATTTAAAATAGATGGTATTGAAAAAGGAACCACCATTTCATTTTAATGAAACACAAAATAGAGTAAACTGCTCAATTTATGCAATAATTATTTGTTAAATACATAAATACTGACCATAAAAAAACCACCCCAAAGAGGTGGTTTTTTTACATTATATATATTATTCTCTAGTAAACTTCTCTTCCTGAAAAATGAAATGCACCTTCAATAGCAGCATTTTCGTCACTATCAGAACCATGTACAGCGTTTTCACCAATACTTGTGGCAAAAAGTTTTCTAATTGTACCCTCAGCAGCCTCAGAAGGATTAGTAGCTCCAATCAATGCTCTGAAATCTTCAACGGCATTATCTTTCTCTAAAATTGCAGCAACAATTGGTCCTCTGGTCATAAATTGTACTAGCTCACCAAAAAATGGGCGCTCACTATGAACAGCATAAAAAGCTTCTGCATCTCGCTTGCTTAATTGCGTAAATTTCATAGCTACAATTTTAAAACCAGCAGCTGTTATTTTTTCCAAAATAGCACCGATGTGTCCGTTTTCAACAGCATCTGGCTTGATCATGGTAAACGTTCTATTTGTTGTCATTATCTAAAATTTTGCGCAAAAATAAGGTTTTTAAACAGCTTTACCATATTAAAACCTTTGTTTTAATTCTTGTAAAACTTCTCCATTATCACCCATAATTTTAAGCAATGCTGTACTACTTTCCACATTTATTTCAATAAGACCGTAACTAGGAACAAAGGTTACATCACCAACACGATAAGGGTTAGGTTCTCCACTAAAGCTGGAATACGAATGTGTTAAACCACTACTAGTAAAGTCTAACAAAGGATAAGACATACCTTCAACATCAGTTTTAGAAAATTCAGAGATATGACGGTCGCCTGACAGAATGATTACTCCTTTTGCTTTTGAAGTACTGATAATTTGTTTCATTTTATCAACTTCAGCCGGATGATTGGCCCACTTTTCAAAACCATGTTTATCTGATAAAAACTGAATACTACTTATAATTAAATTAAAATCTGCTTTTGAATTATTTAATTCATCTTGAAGCCATGTCCATTGTTGCACACCTAGAATAGTACCTTCTCCATAATCGTTAGCTCTGTATCTTCTTCCTTCTGCCTTATCATCTGTGAGGTTTGTTCTAAAAAACCTTGTATCTAAGTTGATAATCTTTACTGAGCCATTTGGTTTTGAAATCAATTGAGATGAATAAACGCCATCTCGTTCTCTTCTTGCATCCCTTTCAGGCACATCCATGAAATCTAAAAATGCTTGTTGACTTCCTTTCTTAGCTGAAAATTCTACCCCACCATCATTAAGTCCATAATCATGGTCATCCCAAGTACCTGTAATAAAAGTTTCTTTTTTTAGTAACGAATAGCCAGGTACCGCATCTTGCATATCATAGAACTCCCTAAGTTTTGTAATATCGTCAGTATCTGCATAAATGATATCGCCTCCCCAAATAAACACGTCTGGGTTTTGTCCTAAAATATCGTCCCAAAAAATATTTTCAACATTGTGTTTATTACAAGAACCAAAGGTTATGACAAAATCTGTTGTGGTAGCTGAGTTGTTATTTAATCTTTTTTCTGTTGTAGATGTCTTTGTCTTACATCCAATTAATAAAAACAAAAGAACTATGACAAAAAAAATATTACGCATGTTATTAATTTTTTAACAACGTAAAAATAGCGCTTCTTGAATTAGCACTGTGTTATATTATTGTATCTTTGAACGCATGAATTCAGCTGACATCGCTACTATAAAGTCGCTACTTGCAACTCCTCAAAACATTGTTATTATACCACATAAAAATCCTGACGGTGATGCTATTGGCTCGTGTTTAGGGCTGTCAAAATTTCTTGATTGTTTAGGCCAAAATTCTACTGTGGTAGCTCCAAATGACTATCCAAAATTTTTAAAATGGATTCCTGGTAATGAAGAAATTCTAAATTTCGAACGAGAAAATTCACAATCTAAAAGACTTATTGAAGAAGCTACGCTAATTTTTACTTTAGATTTTAATCACTTGTCAAGAACTGGACAAATGGAATCTTACTTAGAGGCTGCTAGTGCGGATTTTATAATGATAGATCATCACCAACAACCAAGTGATTATGCTAGAGTAACGTATTCTGATGTTAGCATGAGTTCAACCTGTGAAATGGTGTATAACTTCATTGATTCTTTAGATGGTGTTAGCAAAATATCTAAAGACATTGCCACGTGTCTTTATGTTGGTATCATGACAGATACAGGTTCTTTTAAATACGCTTCGACCACTAGTCAAACACATAGAGTAGTTGCTCAACTTATAGACAAGGGTGCCGAAAACATGCAAATTCATCAGCAGGTTTTTGACAACAATTCGCCTGCTAGATTGCACTTATTGGGGGTCGCGCTAAATAATTTAGTGATTTTAGAAAAGTATAAAACTGCCTATATCACTATGTCTCAAGACGAACTTGACAAACATAATTACAGTAAAGGTGATACAGAAGGCTTTGTAAATTATGGATTAACCTTAGATGGAATTATTTTTGCTGTAATCTTTATAGAAAATAAAGAAGAAGGCATTATAAAAATTTCCTTCAGATCAATAGGTGATTTTTCGGCTAACGAATTTGCTAGAGAACATTTTAATGGCGGAGGGCATACCAATGCTGCCGGGGGTCGAAGTGATTTTAATATGGAAGAAACCACAGAAAGATTTATTGAACTTTTGAAAAATTATCAAAAACAACTCAATTCATGATTCGAACCTTATTACTTCTAAGTATAGTTCTATTTTGGGGATGCGGTGAAACGGAACCTAGAAAGCCGATTCAAGTAAAATCAGGTAGTTTTTATGAGAATTCAATCGAACGTAGTAAAAAGCTACTTCAACAAGAAGAACAACTAATACTAGCCTTTATACAGAGAGATTCAATGAATTCTTACTCTATTAGTAATAATGGGTTCTGGTATAAATATGAAACTAAAAATGAAACTTCAGATTACGAACTAAAAACCGATGATGAAGTATTACTGACCTACACATTGATGAGTTTCAATAACGATACACTTTATTCTAGCGATAACATTGGTATTGTGCAACATGCCATTGATAAGTCACAATTATTTCCTGGTTTGAGAAATGCTGTTAAGCTTTTAAAGGAAGGTGAAAAAGCTACATTTCTTTTTCCATCTTCTCAGGCATATGGTTATAAAGGTGATGATAATAAAATAGGTCCAAAGACACCTATCATATCAAGTCTTGAATTATTAAAAATTCTCAATAAAAAAGATAGTTTAAATTAAATGTAAGCATACCATGAAAAGATTTTTTATTTATTCCACTATTTTATGTTTGATTTTTTCAAGCTGTAAATCAAGTAAATATGCTGATTTAGGTGATGGGATTTACGCAGATATTCAAACTAATAAAGGTGATATAGTGGTGCAGTTGTACCATGACGCCACACCAGTTACTGTTGCCAATTTTGTTTCCTTAGCAGAAGGCAATAGTCCTTTTGTAAGCGAACAGTTTAAAGAAAAACCTTTCTATGACGGACTCACTTTTCATAGAGTTATGAAAGATTTCATGATTCAGGGTGGTGATTATTTAGGCAATGGCACGGGGAATCCAGGTTATAAATTTAAGGATGAAATAGTAGATTCTTTAAAACACACAGGGAAAGGTTTATTATCAATGGCGAACGGTGGTCCAAAGACCAACGGAAGCCAATTCTTTATAACTCATAAAGAAACACCTTGGCTAGATGGTATTCATACCATTTTTGGAAAAGTAGTTGCTGGTATTGACGTAGTTGATACTATTGCTAATGTGAAGGTGTTAGCTCAAAACAAACCTGAAGTTCAAGTAACCATGAATAAGGTTGAAATTATTAGAAATGGCAAGGAGGCTAAAAAGTTCGATGCTATTCAAATAATGACCGATTATTTTGCTGAAGAAGAGAAAGTTATTGCAGAAATGGCAAAAATGAAAGCTGATTTTGTCACTGAACTAAGAGAACAACAAGCAAATGCTGTAGGAACTACGAGTGGACTTAAAATATTTTCATTAAAAAAGGGAGAAGGAGAGCAACCCAAAATTGGTCAAAAAGTTGCTTTAAATTATGCAGGTTGGTTACTAGCAGATGCAACTTTATTCGATACCAGTTTAGCTGAAGTAGCAGAAAAATTTGGCAACTTAGCTCAAATCAAACAAATGCATAGAGGTCAATTTAGTCCAATGATAAGTGAATATAGCGCTGAAGCTCCATTAGCAGCCGGTTTTAAAGAAGGAATGTTGACTATGAAGGTTGGAGATAAAGTAAGGTTATTTATTCCTCCACATTTAGGTTATGGAGATAATGACTATGGGCCAATTCCTGGAGGTTCTACCTTGGTTTTTGATTTAGAAATGGTAGGAATTCAATAAAATAACGCTTACTATGCTACAACGGCCCAATGTGTTATTTGCTATTTTACTGACCATTTTGGTGAGTTGTACTTCCTCAAGTGAGAATAAAAACCCTATAACCGTTAATGACTCTTCAGAAACCGAAGAGTTAAGGGATACCGAGACAAGCTTGACTTCTGCTGTAGAAACGCATGGGCAATTAAAAGTAAGTGGAAATAAAATACTAGACCAAAATGACATCCCCGTTCAACTTCGTGGGATGTCATTATTTTGGAGTCAGTGGATTGGTAAATATTATAATGCCGAAGCTATTAATTGGTTAACGGATGATTGGCAATGTAATATTGTGAGGGCAGCAATGGCTGTTGATGAAGGCTTAGGCTATATTACTAATCCAGAGATTGAAAAGCAAAAAGTTTTTGATGTAATTGATGCTGCTATAGAAAATGATATTTATGTCATAGTCGATTGGCATAGTCATCATGCTGAAAACTATCTTGAGCAGGCCAAAGAATTTTTTACTGAAGTAGCCAAAAAGTACGGAGACCAACCCAACATCATCTATGAAATTTATAACGAACCATTAGATGTTAGTTGGAACGAGGTTTTAAAACCATATCACACCGAAGTGATTCAATCCATAAGAATGCACGACCCCGATAACATTATTGTTTGTGGTACTAGAAATTGGTCTCAGCGCGTAGATGAGGTTATTGGAAATGAAATAGAAGCTAGCAATATTGCCTATACCTTACACTACTATGCAGCAACACATAAATCGGAACTACGTGAAATAGCGCAGCAAGCAATTAATAGCGGTCTTGCACTATTTGTTACAGAATACGGGGTAAGTGAAGCATCAGGAGATGGTTCAATTGACCAGACCGAAGCTAATAGATGGTGGCAATTTTTAGACGATAATAAAATATCATGGTGCAATTGGTCAATTGCCGACAAACAAGAACTTTCAGCAGCGTTAAAACCTAATGCAGCGGCAAACGGTAATTGGACTATGGAAGAACTCACTATTTCTGGTGCAATGGTTCGAGAAGAAATAAAAAGTAAAAATCCTGAGTATAACTAAAATTTAAGGGCAACTAAACTCTAATGAAGTACTACAAAAAACTACTGGCGATATCTATAGTTCCCCAGATTATTTTTGTAAAATGGTTTGGTAGTTATCCCGATTTAGTAGAAAAATATTATTCGGAGGGCCTTTATCCATTCATTTCTAAATTTTTAAGAATACTATTCGGTTGGATTCCTTTTTCTATTGGTGACCTTTTTTATACTTTACTAGTATTATCAGTATTTAGGTACTTTTATTTGTTTGGAAAGTCAATTAGAAAAACACCAAAACAATTCCTGCAACATTTGGGCTTATTCTTATCCATTGCCTACTTCATTTTTCATTTATTCTGGGGAATGAATTATTATCGTTTGCCCATCAATGAAAAAATGAATTTCAAAATAGAATATTCAAAAGAGGAATTAGTGGAATTCACTTTAAAAATGGTAAAGTATACCAATCTATCGCAAAACTATTTAACCAACGACACGATCACAGCGGTTCAAATACCTTATTCCACTAAGGATATTTATATTAAAACCTTAGAAAGTTATAGTAGAGCTTCAACTATTTTTCCATTTTTTGAATATCAAACACCTAGTTTAAAATCGTCATTATATTCAACTCCATTGACATATATGGGTTACGGAGGTTACTTAAACCCCTTCACCAATGAAGCACAGGTTAATGCAATTGCACCAAAACTTAGGTTACCATCAATTAGTGGTCATGAGGTTGGGCATCAAATTGGATATTCTTCTGAAAGTGCCACCAATTTCATTGGTATGTTAGTCACCTTCAGTAACAAAGATTTGTATTTCAAATATGCTTCTCTATCGCATATATTAGCTTACTGTCTCTCAGATCTAAAAAATAGAGATGAGGAAGCTTTTCAAATTATTTTTGCTCAATTAAGTCCAGGAGTGAAAAACAACTACCAAGAATTGAATGATTTCTGGGCACAATATGAAAACCCAACAGAGCCCATCTTTAAGTCCGTTTTTAATACTTTTTTAAAAGCTAATAACCAAGAAAGAGGTATCGAAAGCTACAATGCCGTGGTAGGGCTATTGGTGAATTTTGATAGCGATTTTTGGTATACCTATTTTTGGCAAGACTTGAACTTGCAGAACTAACACTGTTCTGCTACCTTTAGACAGCTAATTCAAAAAACACTTCAATGAAATTAAAATTATTTGCACTAACCCTGTTATGGTGCTGTGCTACTACATTTTCACAGGACTACTTCCCTGAAAATGATGGTGTTAAATCAAAAAATAACAATTATATGGCATTTACTAATGCCAAAATATATGTTACACCAACCCAAATTTTAGAAAAGGGTACATTACTAATTCAAAACGGCAAAGTTGTCGAAGTAGGCACTTCAATTTCTATTCCTAAAAACGCAGTGGTTGAAAATCTAGAAGGAAAATCTGTTTATCCTTCTTTCATTGATGCTTATTCTGCTTTCGGAGTAGAAAAACCAAAACGTGCTCCCGGACGTGGCCGTGCTTCACAGTATGAAGCTACTCGTGAAGGGTTTTACTGGAATGATCATATCATGCCGGAAAATGAAGCAATATCTAAATTCAAATTTGATAATAAAAAAGCTGGGGAATTACGTAAAGCGGGCTTCGGGGTTGTAAATAGCCATATTCAAGATGGCATTGCAAGAGGAACTGGTGTTCTTGTTGCCTTAAATAGTTCTGGTAGTGACGGTGATAGAATTTTGGAAGATCAATCGGCACAGTACTTTTCATTTTCTAAAAGTATCGCTAAAAGACAATCCTACCCTACATCACTAATGGGAGCGACAGCCTTATTACGTCAGTTACATTATGATCTAGATTGGTATGCAAAAGGTAATGTATCAACTAAAGATCGGTCTTTGGAAGCGCTTATAGAAAATAAAGGCTTACCTCAAATTTTTACTGCTGGCAGTAATGGTAATGTAATGCGTGCAGATAAAATTGGCGACCAATTCGGAATTCAATACGCAATTCTAGGAGGTGGTGATGAATACCAGTACATCAGTGCAGTTAAAAACACTAATGCTAAATTGATTATTCCTATCAATTTTCCAAAAGCCTATGATGTTTCAAATCCGTATTCAGCAGATTATGTAAATCTTTCTGATATGCGCCATTGGAACCTAGCTCCAACAAACCCAAAGGTCTTAGAAGATAATGGGGTTCAATTCTCTTTGACTACGCATGAGTTAAAATCGCCTTCGAATTTTAAAGCAATGTTGATGAAAGCCATAGCACATGGTCTTTCAAAAACTAAAGCACTTGAAGCTCTGACAACTGTGCCCGCAAGTATCCTAGGAAAATCTGGTATGATAGGAACATTACAATCAGGTAGACAGGCCAACTTTCTAATCACATCTGGGGATATTTTTGATAAAAGCACAACACTCTACGAAAATTGGGTTCAAGGCACTAAAAACGTTATTAATAATAAAAATCAAAAAGACATCAGAGGTAACTATGATTTGACCGCAGGCGGTCAGTCTTATAAAATGTCCATAACTGGAGAAATTAGCAAACCCAAGGTTGAAATCAAAAAAGATACGACTAAGCTAAAATCTAAAATTGATTATGCTACTGATTGGTTGAACTTTTCTATCACTTCTGAAGATGGAAAAATTTATAGAATGACAAGTTTGGTCTCAAAAAACTCTGATAACCTTAATGGAAAACTGATTCTTCCTTCTGGTAAAGAAAGTTCGTTTACGGCAAATAAAACTAGCTCTTTTGAAGCTGCGGAAAAGAAGAAAACTAAAGAAAAAGGAGCCCCAGAATTGGTAACGATGACTTACCCAAATATTGGTTACGGTAATGTCTCCAAACCAAAGCAAGAAACTCTAATTTTTAAAAATGCAACTGTTTGGACAGGGGAAACCATATTAGAAAATACTGATGTATTAGTTAAAAACGGTAAAATTAGTAAAGTAGGTAAAGACCTAAGCGGTGGCAGTGCAAAAGAAATTGATGCCACAGGCAAACATTTAACTGCTGGTGTTATTGATGAACATTCACATATTGGAGCATTAGCTATTAATGAAGCAGGACATAATTCTACCGCTGAAGTTAAAATGGAAGATGTAGTTGATCCGCGAGATATTGATTTATACAGAAATCTTGCCGGAGGAGTTACAACCATTCAATTGCTACACGGCTCTGCAAATCCTATTGGTGGGCGTTCAGCAGTATTACGTTTGAAATGGGGTGAAGGCGTAGACGGGCTTTTATTTCCTAATATGCCTAAATTTATAAAGTTTGCCTTAGGTGAAAATGTAAAACAATCAAATTGGCAAAGCTTTTCACGTTTTCCTCAAACCAGAATGGGTGTTGAACAAGTATTCATCAATTACTTTCAAAGAGCTAAGGAATATGATAGTAATAAGAAGTCTGGTAAAGCCTATCGCTATGATGAAGAAATGGAAACCTTGGCTGAAATTTTAAATGGTGAAAGGTATATAAGTTGTCACTCTTATGTACAAAGTGAAATTAATATGCTAATGAAAGTTGCTGATCAGTTCAACTTTAAAATCAACACCTTTACTCATATCTTGGAAGGTTACAAAGTAGCCGATAAAATGGCTGAACACGGTGTTGGTGGTTCTACTTTTAGCGACTGGTGGGCATACAAATACGAGGTTAAAGATGCTATTCCGCATAATGCTGCAATAATGGCAAGTCAAGGAGTTACCGTTGCTATTAACAGTGACGATGCCGAAATGTCTCGTAGATTAAATCAAGAGGCAGGAAAAACCATTAAATATGGCGGAGTTTCAGAAATAGAGGCATGGAAAATGGTCACTTTAAACCCTGCAAAATTACTTCATATTGATGATAAGGTTGGCACTATTGAGGTCGGTAAAGATGCTGATTTGGTACTTTGGTCTGATTATCCAATGTCAGTATATGCTAAGGCAGAAAAAACAATCATTGAAGGAGCGGTATATTTTGATTTAGAAAAAGATAAAGTACAGCGAGAAACCATTCAGAAAGAGCGCAATAAACTGATAACATTGATGCTTAAAGAAAAAGATGGTGGTGCAAAAATGCAAGGGCCAAGACAAAACAAAAAAGCACGATTTGAGTGTGACACCCTTTAAACTAATTAAAAATGAAAAAATTAAATATAGTATTAGCAATTTTATGGGGTTTTGCACTAATAGGGCAACAAACTCCCGCGGATAAACAATCTGAGCCAATAACCATTGAAGGTGCCGTTGCACATTTAGGAAATGGAAAAGTTATTGAAAACTCACTTATCATGTTTGTGGACGGTAAAATCACTTTCGTTGGTGATGCAAAAATGAAGATTGCCCGAATTGGCAAGGTGATTAATGCTAAAGGAAAGCACGTGTACCCTGGCTTTATAGCACCTGGAAAATCTCTGGGTTTAGTAGAAGTAAATGCAGTGCGCGCCAGTGATGATCAAGATGAAATTGGCGACATCATACCACATATTCGCAGTTTAATTGCTTACAATGCAGAATCACAAGTAGTGGAGAGTATGCGACCTAATGGGGTTTTACTAAGTCAAATTACTCCCCAAGGTGGTCGCATTTCAGGCACTTCATCCATTGTTCAATTTGATGCTTGGAACTGGGAAGACGCCGCTGTAAAAGTTGACGATGGTATTCATTTAAACTGGCCAAATACCTTTAGAAGAGGTCGCTGGTGGATGGGTGAACCGAGAGGGTATCAACCCAATAAAAACTACCAAAAAGATGTTGATGAGGTCAAAAGTTTTATGGGTAATTCTGTTGCATATGGTAAAACTATTGCCAAAGAAAGCAATCAACCATTTGAAGCAATGCAAGGACTTTTTGATGGTACACAAAAATTATATATTTATGCCCACGGTCAAAGGGAAATAATGGATGCCGTAACCTCTGCCAAAGATGCTGGAGTTAAACATGTTGTCTTAGTTGGTGGATATCATGCTCATAAAGTAACTGATTTTTTAAAAGAAAATGATATACCAGTATTGGTGAGATTTACTCACACACTGCCCTTCTTTGAAGATGATGACTATGATTTCACTTTTAAACTTCCAAAAATACTAGTTGATGCTGGTTTGTTAGTAGGTCTTCAGAATTCTGATGCATCCAACTTTCAGACTAGAAACCTGCCTTTTTATGCTGGCCAAGTGGTGGCGCAAGGTTTAGATAGGGAAACTGCCTTACAACTAATTTCTAGTAATAATGCTAAAATATTAGGTATTGATGCCAATTATGGCTCATTAGAAGTTGGTAAGAGTGCTACACTTTTTATATCCGAAGGTGATGCTTTAGACATGCGCACCAATCAATTGAGCAAAGCTTATATTGATGGACGTGATTTATCTTTAGAAACACACCAAACTGAGCTTTGGAAAAGGTATATGGGTAAGTTTGAAGGAAAGTAAAATTTGAAGAAACAAAAACATCGAATAGCTACTATCCCAGTAGCTATTCGAAACGTTTAAATTAAAAATTAGTTATTTTCATTTCAATGAAAATTAAATTCCTTTAAATTTACTTTTGAGGTTTTTGCCAATACATCGCCTTTTCTGGTTTAGCATAAAATTCATCTGAAAGTCTGACCTCAGTCGCTGAAATATTTTCAAAGTCCACTGTATTACGAGCCTCTTGAATCTCACGCCCTTCATAATTATGCCATGTAATTGATTTGGGTAAAACCAAGTTATTTACTGCTGCCCAATTATCATATCGAATCCATTTTACATTATCAGATTTTTCGCCACTTCTATATGTTACCGTATAACCTAACCATGACATTTGATGGGTTTCAGCATCAAAATGAATAAAATATTCATCCTTTGGTGTAGTTCCAACGCCATTGTTGTAACTGATACTTATTCCTGGATAATTGACACCTTCAAAAACCAAATCTTCAGTCTCACCATAAACAATACCATCATCAGCCCATACAAAAGGCATGGCATAAAAGTAAAACATCAGATTATGGTAAAACTCTACATTGCCTTTATAATTTTTATTAGAATCAAGTAACCAGGGCTTTCCATCAAAACCCATTGAAAATTGTTCGGTATCAATTCGGTCATTCCTATTCCATAAATCGGTCGTATGTGTCTCAGGGTTACTTTCTTTAGTTATGGTATATATTAGGGTGCGCTGTTTTTTCCAAACATCAAGTCCTCCGTGAGCTTCAAATATCTGCTCTAAACTTTTTGGGTATGTTTTGACTATAGTCGCTTCTTTTGATTCTTCTTTAATAATTTCTTTAGCTTCTTTAGGAGCAGGCTTACAACAAATAATAAAGAATAAAAGATAGAATAGAGAAATATATTTCATGATTTGTTATTTGTGATTTATGTCGGAATGGCGCCTATAAAATTACTGGAATACCTACTTTTAAAGTGTGGAGGAACAAAAAACAATTACAAGTTTGCAAAACCCTTTGGTTAAGAAGGTTTTACAGCTTCAAGAAAAATCTCGAATAAGAAAAAAACTAGGCCTTTTTATTATCGAAGGGCAGAAAGAATTAGAGTTAGCCCTAAAAAGAGGAATTGAGCTTGAAACAGTATTAATTTGCGAAGACTTAAGAGATTCAGCACTACAAATCGAAAAAGTAAGTCATCAACTAATTATAATTTCTAAACTTATTTATGAAAAACTAGCCTATCGAAAAACTACAGAAGGCATTATTGCTATTGCCAAAGTAAAAACTCATGCTTTAGAGAATTTAAAATTTCAAAGAAATAATCCTTTAGTTTTGGTAGCTGAAGCTCCAGAAAAACCGGGAAATATTGGGGCCTTGTTAAGAACGGCAGATGCAGCAAATTTAGATGCGGTTTTAATCGCAAACCCAAAATCGGACATATATAATCCAAACATCATTAGATCAAGTGTGGGATGCGTATTTACGCAACAAATCGGCTTAGGTTCAACAGAAGAAATCATCAGTTTTTTAAAAGATAAAAAACTAAAAATTTATTGTGCTGCGCTAAGTGCATCTGATAATTACATAAATATTGATTATACCCAAGCAACTGCAATCGTGGTAGGTACAGAATCAACAGGCTTAAGTGATACATGGTTAGAAAATGCCGACAAAAATATCATCATTCCCATGCAAGGTGAGATTGACTCAATGAATGTTTCTGTATCAGCAGCAATACTTATATTTGAAGCTAAACGCCAACGCGGATTTTGAATTATATGAGCAGTAGTTCCCTTTTTTATAGCATCATTTCCATATTGATTATTCAATTTTTAATTGATTTTTTGCTTGATTATTTAAATGCCATGCGCTTTAAAGAAAGTGTTCCTATGGAATTAAGTGATATTTTTGATGAAGCCGATTATGATAAATCTCAAGACTATAAAACCACCAATTACCGCTTTGGAATTTTGAATGATATCTTTTCGTTAACCTTAACCCTTGGATTTTTGTTCTTCGGTGGCTTTGAGTGGCTAGACAATTTTGTTCGCGAGTTTACCGAAAATAATATTGTTATGGCATTGTTGTTTTTTGGGGTACTAGTTTTTGGAAGCAGTATTATCTCTTTACCATTTTCATTTTATCAAACTTTTATTATTGAAGAAAAATTTGGTTTCAACAAAACAACCAAAAAGCTTTTCTTTCTTGACATGTTCAAAGGCTGGTTGATGACCGCTATTTTAGGTGGTGGGGTTTTAGCACTGGTTATTTGGATTTTGCAATGGTCAGGACCTAATTTCTGGCTATATGCATGGGGTGTTGTAATCTTTCTAATGCTTTTCATGAACCTCTTTTACAGCAAGTTAATTGTGCCACTATTTAATAAACAAACACCTTTAGAAGCTGGTAACCTTAAGAACGCGATAGAGAGTTATGCTAAAAAAGTAGGTTTTGAACTCAAAAATGTTTTTGTTATTGACGGCTCAAAACGTTCAACAAAAGCCAATGCATATTTTTCAGGTTTCGGTAAACAAAAACGAGTTACACTTTTTGATACTCTTATTAATGATTTAGATGAAAAAGAAATCATTGCTGTTTTAGCGCATGAGGTTGGCCATTATAAACGAAAGCATATCATTTTTAATTTGACAGCTTCAATTTTACTGACTGGGTTAACATTATTTGTTTTGTCCATTTTCGTAAACAATCCAGATTTATCATTAGCTATTGGTGTTAAGCAACCTAGTTTTCATGCAGCATTAATCGGTTTTATGTTATTGTATAGTCCAATTTCTGCAATTACAGGGTTGGCAATGAATTTCCTCTCAAGAAAGTTTGAATTTCAAGCCGATGATTATGCTAAAGAAACCTATGAGGCGGCACCACTTATTACTTCATTAAAAAAGCTATCGAAAAACAATTTGAGCAACTTGACTCCACACCCCGCGTACGTATTCATGCATTACTCTCATCCTCCGCTAGTAGAACGTATCCGTAATTTAAAGGCATAATTTTTGTTGTTTACCTCTTAAGTTTACGCTATTTTTAATCCTATATGACGGAGGCTGCCATTGCACAAGAGAATAAAGAAATTGCGAAGCAATACAAAGAATTGCTTCGAATCAGCTATCAAACGCTCAGTGCTTCGGATAAAAAATTGATACGTTCTGCTTTTGATGTCGCTGTTGATGCTCATAAAGAACAACGACGAAAATCTGGTGAAGCGTATATTTTTCACCCGATTGCTGTTGCCAAAATCGTAGCTTCAGAAATAGGTCTTGATGCAGTTTCTATTGCCTCTGCCCTGCTCCATGATGTGGTTGAAGACACGCCATACACCCTTGATGATATTGAACGCATATTTGGTGAAACGGTAGCTCGTATTGTAGATGGACTTACTAAAATTTCGCACCTAAAAAAAGATAAAAATATAAGTCAACAAGCGGAAAACTTTAGAAAGATGCTCTTGACTTTAAATGATGACGTACGCGTTATCATTATAAAAATCGCGGACCGTTATCACAATATGCTTACAATGGATTCTATGCCGGAGCATAAACAAGTTAAAATAGCATCAGAAACTCTATATATTTATGCTCCACTAGCACATCGTATCGGCCTTTACAATATTAAAACTCAATTAGAAGATTTAAGTTTAAAATATACAGAGCCAGAGGTTTACGCTGATATTTTTAATAAAATAGAAGACACCGAAGAGGAGCAAAAAGCGTATATTAAATCCTTTACTAAAGTCATCCGAGACTCTTTAGATACTGAAAACCTCAGTTATGATATTAAAGGTCGAATGAAATCAATTTTTTCTATTCGTAGAAAAATGATTACTCAAAGCGTTGCGTTTGATGAGATATATGACAAATTCGCCATTAGAATCATCTACAAGGCTGACAGAAAAAATGAAAAATTTGTCGCTTGGAAAATTTATTCCATTGTTACCGACCATTTTACACCAAATCCTGTGCGCCTTCGAGATTGGATTACTTCTCCCAAATCTACTGGTTATGAAGCCTTACATATAACTGTTATGGGTCCGGAAGGTAAATGGGTTGAAGTTCAGATTAGGAGTGAACGAATGCATGAAATTGCTGAGAAAGGATACGCCGCTCATTTTAAATACAAACACGGTGAACAAAAAGAACAAGGAATTGAAATATGGCTAAATAGATTGCAAGAGGCTTTAGAAAATGCTAATACTAATGCCGTTGATTTTGTAGAAGAGTTTAAACTCAGTTTATACTCAAAGGAAATTTTTGTCTTTACTCCAAAAGGAGAATTAAAGTCATTACCTAAAGGGGCAACGCCCCTTGATTTTGCTTTTCATATTCACACACAAGTTGGTATGAATACTAGAGGGGCAAAAGTAAATGGAAAACTAGTACCCTTGAATACAGTTTTACATAGTGGAGACCAAGTAGAGATTATGACTTCTGAAAGCGCTAAGCCTAATCAGAATTGGTTAGACTATGCAAGCACTGCAAGAGCTCGAGCAAAAATCAAATCATCTTTGCGAGAAGAAAAACGAGAGGTTGCAGATGAAGGCAAAGAAATCTTGCGCAGAAAATTAAAATCTCAAAAAATAAGTTTAAATGAAGATGTGGTCAATAAAATGGTCATATACTTTAAATTAAAAACTAGTCTTGACTTGTTTTTTAGAATTGGTAATGGGGTTATTGATAATCAAAAAATAAAAGAATTCGCCTCATCATACAATAATGCCTTTCTCAATTTTTTCAAAAATAAAATTAGACGCACTCCAACACCTGAAGACATAAATAAGGATGAGATAACCAGCAATTATGACATGTTGGTATTTGGTAATGAAGAAGAGAAATTACCTTATAAATTATCGCAATGTTGTAGTCCAATACCAGGTGATGAAGTTTTCGGTTTTGTTAGTGTGAATGATGGTATAAAAGTTCATACAAAAAATTGCCCTAATGCTATTTCATTGCAGTCTAATTATGCGTATCGTATTATGAGTGCTAAATGGATTGATTCAACCCAAGAAGATTTTACAGCCGATATTCAACTAACCGGTATTGACAATCTTGGTTTAATCAATGAAATTACAAACGTGATTTCAGACAACATGCATGTCAACATGCGTAATCTAAATTTTAGCACAAACGGTGGTACTTTTACAGGTAAAATAACTGTCGTTGTAAAAAATAATGCGATTTTGAAGAAATTAACTGCAAATTTAAAACAGATAGGTGGTATCGATAAAATCAGCAGAATTTAATTTTTAGCTGTACATTTGCAAGATAGTAAAGTCACTATGGGCAACGTTAAAAATCAGGAAATTGTTAAAAATGTTTTCACCAGTTTTTTAGAAGAAAACGGACATAGAAAAACACCTGAACGTTATGCCATTTTACAAGAGATTTATGAAAGTGATGACCATTTTGATGTAGAGTCTTTATACATTAAAATGAAAACGAAGAATTATCGCGTAAGTCGCGCTACGCTGTACAATACCATAGAATTATTATTAGATTGTAAATTGGTCAGAAAGCATCAATTTGGTAAAAATCAAGCTCAATATGAGAAGTCTTACTTTGATAGGCAGCATGATCATGTTATCTTAACTGATACTGGTGAAGTCGTTGAGTTTTGTGACCCAAGAATTCAATCTATTAAAAAAACAATTGAAGAGGTTTTTGACATTAAAATTAATAACCATTCATTATACTTCTACGGAACAAGAAACAAAGAAGAAAACCTAACCGAATAACCAAAAAACTTCATGGTAGATTTATTGCTTGGACTCCAATGGGGAGACGAAGGAAAAGGAAAAATAGTTGATGTTCTTACCACGGATTACGATATTATCGCGAGATTTCAAGGAGGACCAAATGCCGGACATACTTTAGAGTTTGATGGTATCAAACATGTATTACACACTATACCTTCAGGTATTTTTCATAAAAATGCATTGAATGTTGTGGGTAATGGAGTTGTAATAGACCCTGTTATATTCAAAAAAGAGCTTGACAATCTTAAGAAGTTTGATATTGATATTGTTTCAAAACTTTTTATTTCAAGAAAAGCGCACTTAATTCTTCCAACGCATCGTTTACTTGATGCTGCGTCAGAGGCTTCCAAAGGGAAAGCCAAAATTGGTTCAACACTAAAAGGGATTGGACCTACCTACATGGATAAAACCGGACGTAATGGTATGCGTGTTGGCGATTTGGAATTTGAAAATTGGGAAGAAAAATATAGAACCTTAGCTGATAAGCACGAAGCAATGATAGGTTTTTACAACGTAGATATTCAGTATGATTTAAAGGAACTTGAAGCTGAATTTTTAGAAGGAATAAAGGAGCTAAGAAAATTAAAATTCATCGACAGTGAAGAATTTATTTTCTCGGCGATGAATGAAGGAAAGAAAATTTTAGCTGAAGGAGCTCAAGGTTCACTTTTAGATATTGATTTTGGTACTTATCCTTTTGTTACTTCATCTAACACTACTGCCGCTGGGGCCTGCACAGGTCTTGGTGTTGCTCCAAATAAAATAGGTCGTGTATTAGGTATTTTTAAGGCTTATACTACACGTGTTGGTAGCGGCCCTTTTCCTACAGAATTGTTTGATGAAGATGGTGAAACCATGGGGCGTGTTGGTAATGAGTTTGGTGCCACCACTGGTCGTCCAAGACGTTGTGGTTGGCTTGATTTGGTAGCTTTAAAATATGCTGTTCAAATCAATGGTGTAACAGAATTGATGATGATGAAAGGCGATGTATTAAGCGGTTTTAAAAAGTTAAAGGTTTGCACCGGTTATAAATATAAAGGAGAAACGATTTCTCATTTACCGTATAATATAGAAGCAGAAAATATAACTCCGATTTATAAAGAAATGAAAGGATGGGATAAGGATTTAACCAAACTAACTTCAGAATCTGAATTTCCAGAGACTTTGAACGAGTATATTAATTTTCTTGAAAAAGAACTGAATGTACCTATTAAAATAGTTTCGGTAGGGCCAGATAGAACGCAAACTATTCATCGATAAGTTTCCCAAACCTTTCTAAATCAAACTAACAAGTTGCATCAAAAATCATACTTTTGAGCAAAACTCGGCGATTTGAAAAGAATATTATTTTTCGTCTTTATTTCAACTATTTTGGTTGTTCACGCACAAGAGGAAACCAAAGAGGGCAAACAAATCAATATTGTATATGGAGCTAATTTTACTAAAGATGAGGCTTCAGCACCTGGCGCTTCCATTTTTAGCAAAGACAACGACCGTCAAGTTCAATTTGAGCATCAAGGAGCCGATTTATGGTGTGATATTGCCATCTTTTATTCCGCCGAAAATAAATTAAGAGCTATTGGGAATGTCCGTTTGCAACAGGGAGATTCCATCGAGATGAATAGTGGCAAATTAGACTATGATGGTAATACCAAAATTGCAAGAGCTTGGCAAAACGTTGATTTAACCGATGGTCAAATGATTTTGACCACAGATACCCTTTATTTCAATAGAGAAAAACAAGAATCATTTTATAAATCTGGTGGTAAAGTTGTTGATTCGGCGAACACCTTAACGAGTATTATAGGGACCTATTTTATGGAACTTAAAAAGGTTCAGTTTCGTAATAATGTTCATATTGACAACCCGGAATATACAATAGATTCGGAACAACTTGATTATTATAGGGTTTCCAAAAATGCATACATGTATGGCCCTTCTACTATTATTGGCGAAGAATATACTATATACTGCGAAAGAGGATTTTACGACACAAAAATTGAACAGGGTTACGGAGTTAAAAACACAACCATTAACTATAGCAACCGAATTATAGAAGGTGACAGCGTTTATTTTGATAAAACTACTTCTTTCGCCTCGGCTACTAACAACATTAAAGTTACTGACACCATAAATGATGGTGTTATCAGGGCTCATTACGCAGAAGTATTCAAAGAAAAAGATTCTCTTTTTGCAACAAAAAGAGCTGTAGCAATTAGTCTAGTTCAGCAAGATTCACTCTATATTCATGGTGATACTTTAATGGTCACTGGCCCTCCAGAGGATAGAAGATTACGTGCATTCAGAAATGCAAAATTTTATAAGACAGATTTAAGTGGAAAATGTGATTCTATACACTCTTCGGAAAAAACAGGAATCACAAAATTAATTACTGAACCGATACTTTGGAACGTTGATAATCAAATGACTGGTGATAGTATTTACCTTATTTCAGATTTAGAAACAGAAAAATTAGATTCTTTAAAGGTGATTGAAAATGCCTTTATAATTGCTTTAGACACTATCGGTAAGGTTGGTTACAATCAAGCTAAAGGCGTAAATCTGTATGGGAAATTCATAGAGAATGAGCTAAAAATAATTGATTTAGTTAGAAATACGGAAGTCGTTTATTACCTCTATAATGATGATAATGAACTCATTGGAATTGATAAAACTATATGTAGCAAGATTCGTTTAGAGATGGCCAATAGCGATATTGAAGACATTACTTTTTTTGTAAATCCTGATGGTAATATATTTCCTGAAGAAGATTTACCAGAAGAAGGTCGTAAGTTAAAGGGGTTTATTTGGCGAGGTGACGAAAGAATCTATTCAAAAGAAGAAATCTTTGACGAAGACGATAATAATATTCAATTAGTTAAGATAAGAGGTATTGACAATCCTATTGATATTGATGCCGAAGAGCAAGAAAGAAATGGTATTCCAATATCCACTCCTCCTAAAGTTCAAAAACCAAATTCAAAAGCTATAACAAACAAAAAACCAGTACTTAAAAGAACGAATAGTAACTAATAATTTAGGAGGGTCTAAATGAAGGAAGATTTCTTCAAATATCAAGCACAAACTACACCACACCCTTTAGCATTAGAAATATCTCATGCAAAAGGAAGCTATATTTACGACATTGATGGTAACGCCCATTTGGATTTTGTTGCAGGTGTTTCAGCTTGTAGTCTTGGACACTGTCACCCAGCTGTTATAAAAGCAATCGAAGAACAACTTCAAAAATACATGCATGTAATGGTTTACGGAGAATACGTGCAAAAGCCTACTGTAGAATACACCAAGCTTTTAGCCTCTCTATTACCAGCAAAGTTAGATACTACTTATTTGGTAAATTCAGGAACAGAAGCCATCGAGGGAGCACTAAAATTAGCTCGCCGTGTGACCGGCCGTTCTCAAATAATTTCAGCTGAACATGCTTACCATGGTAGCACAATGGGTAGTTTGAGTGTAATGGGGTTTGAAGAAAGAAAAAAAGCCTTCCGTCCATTGATTCCAGATATTAGTTTCATCAATTTTAATAATGAAAATGATATTTCCAAAATAAATAAAGAAACCGCCGCGGTCATTTTAGAGACAATTCAGGGTGGTGCAGGTTTTATTACCCCCAATAATGACTACCTTCAAAAGATTCGTCAACGCTGCGATGAAGTTGGCGCCTTACTCATTCTAGATGAAATACAACCCGGTTTTGGAAGAACAGGGAAACTATTTGCTTTTGAACACTATGATATTGCGCCCGACATTTTGGTTATTGGAAAAGGGATGGCATCTGGGCTGCCTGTTGGCGCATTTATAGCTTCAAATCAAATGATGGCTTGTTTAAAAGATAAGCCAAAACTGGGCCACATTACAACCTTTGGTGGAAACCCTGTAATAGCTGCAGCATGTTTAGCCACATTAAAAGTTCTATTAAAAGAACAGCATATTAAAGAAACTCTCGAAAAAGAAAAACTATTCAGAAGTCTACTAATTCATCCATCAATTAAAAAAATTAGAGGCAAGGGTTTAATGCTAGCATTGATGTTGGAAACTACTGAAATTGTTAACTATTTAGTTTTGTCTGCGGCCAAGAAAAAACTTATTTTGTTCTGGTTATTGTTTGAACCCAAAGCCGTTCGAATATCGCCACCCTTGACTATTTCTAATGAGGAGATTAGACAAGGATGCGAGCAAATAATCAAAATTTTAAATGGATATCAATCAACAACTGTTAACTAATTTGTTGATAACATACCCAAATCAAGGACTCAAATTAGACTAGATAAAGGCTAATTTTAAGTCCATAGCAAAACACGATACGTTTATATGGCGTTAAGACCTAACGAAAATAATGATGACTCAATTCTCAAGTTTGAGTCAATGCTAAAAACTGATGACGTCTACTTCTTTGATGCAGACGACTTCGAAAGTATTATTCACCACTATCTCAATATTGGTAAAATTGCTTTAGGTAAAAAAGCTATTCAAATTGGTTTACAACAACATCCTCATTCTTCTGAAATAAAATTACTTCGTGTTGAAGTACTTGTTTTTGAAGATAATTTTGAAAAAGCCGAGCAATTACTTGATGAATTACAAACTATCGACAATAAAAACGATGAGATTTTTATTCAAAGGGCTAATATTTTATCTAAACAAGATGACCACCAGGGGGCAATTAATATGCTCCATAAAGCATTGCTAATTTCAGACGAAAGCTTTGATATCTATTCCTTATTAGGTATGGAATATTTATTCTTAGATGATTTTGAAAAAGCAAAAGACAACTTTGTTAAATGCTTACAATATGATGAAAGTGATTATTCATCCTTATATAATGTTATCTATTGCTTCGAATTTTTAGAAGATTTTGATGGGGCTATTGTTTATTTAAATGACTATTTAGAAAGAAACCCATATTGCGAAGTTGCATGGCATCAATTAGGCAAAATGTATTTCACCAAAGAGATGTTTCTAGAAGCACTTGCAGCTTTCGATTTTGCTATAATTTCAGATGAATCATTCCTTGGTGCCTATTTTGAAAAAGGGCGTGTTTTAGAACGATTGGGCAAGTACAATGAAGCCATTGAGAGTTATCAAACAACAATTAGTATTGATGACCCTACTTCTCATGCTTATTTAAGAATTGGAAGATGTCATGAAAGGTTAGGTAATGATGATTTAGCTAAATATTATTACTACAACACAGTTCACGAAGACCCTCTTTTAGATAAGGGTTGGTTGGCGATTACTGAGTTTTATACAAAAAAGAAAGAATTTTCTAAGGCGCAGCGATATATCAATAAAGCTATCAATATTGATGGTGAAAATGCACTTTATTGGAAAAAAAGCGCTAAAATCTTTGTTGCACTAAATAATTTGGACGAGGCGGACTTTGCTTTTAAACAAGCCGTTGATTTAGGAAATTACGAAATAGATACTTGGCAAGAGTGGAGTGCTGCACTACAAAAACTAAACGATTTTCATTCTGCAGTTCAGGTTTTGATACAAGGATTGGAGTTTTACCCTGATAACGCCGAAATGTGTTATCTACTTTCTGGTTTGTATCTAAAAACCAATCAAATAGACTTGGCGAAAGAGAAATTAGGTATTGCCCTACAATTAAATTCAGAAAAAGCTGTTTTCTTTAAAAAGAAATTCCCCGAATTTATTAATGTAAAATGGGTAAAGGATATTTTCTCAAAGAACAAAAAGGCGTCAACTTAATTCTCACAGTTACTTAAACATTATGGCAGGTCGTAATTTAATAGACTACGTATTTATTACGTTGAAGGGTATAGCAATGGGTGCCGCTGATGTTGTACCTGGCGTATCTGGTGGAACTATAGCATTTATCTCAGGAATTTATGAAGAATTGATTTCTTCAATCAATAACATCAACTTAGAACTCTTTAAAACCCTAAAAAAAGAAGGATTTAAAACAGCGTGGAAACAGTTAAATGGGAATTTTTTATTAGCACTTTTTACTGGTATTTTCATCAGCCTCTTTTCTCTTGCCAAATTTTTAAGTTGGTTGCTTGAAAATGAACCGATTCTACTTTGGTCATTCTTTTTTGGTTTAGTAACTGCAAGTATTTTTTTAGTAGGTAAAGAGATTAAAAGATGGAATGCAATTGCTGTTATAGCCCTACTGATAGGCACTGCCGTTGCTTACTTTATAACCACATTACCTCCAAATGAAAATGTCAATAGTCTACCTTTTCTATTTCTATCAGGTGCTTTAGCAGTATGTGCAATGATACTTCCTGGAATTTCTGGAGCCTTCATTTTGGTGCTATTGGGGTCATATAAAACTATTTTAGACGCCGTTCATGAACGCGATATCAAAATGGTCACCACAGTAGCTATTGGAGCAATTTTTGGTCTTTTGAGTTTTGCTCGTCTTTTAAAATGGATGTTTAAAAACTATAAGAACACTACATTAGCGATTTTGACCGGATTTATTCTTGGTTCACTAAATAAAATATGGCCATGGAAAGAAGTTTTAGAAACAAAGGTTTTTGATGATAAAATCATTCCAATAAAAGAAAATAGTGTTTCTCCACTTTCCTTTGAGGGTGAGCCTCAATTAATGCTAGCCATTATGCTAGCGGTGCTAGGTTTTTCCCTTATTTTTATCCTTGAAAGAGTGGCTTCCAAAAAATAGAAGAAGCCAACATATTCTATGCTTCAACCAAGGAAATTTACAGATAAAATATTTTTGGTCATTAAAGGACTCTTTATGGGTGCAGCCAATAAAGTTCCAGGAGTTTCTGGAGGTATTGTTGCATTTGTTGGTGGCTTTTATGAAGAATTTATTTACTCCCTTCAAAAAATCAATGCTAAGGCTTTTAGATTACTTATTAATGCTAGATTTAAAAGCTTTTATCAATACATAAATGGTACTTTTCTAGTGCTTCTGATTACTGGTATGCTTATCAGCTATTTCAGTATATCTCGTCTGTTAGATTATTTTTTAGAGAAAAAAGAACTTTTTGTTTGGGCAGCCTTTTTCGGTATGGTATTAGGTTCCATTTACTATATATCAAAGGATTACCAGCATTGGAATAAAAAAACAATTTTCACTGGTTTGATTGGTTTGATTGTCGGTATTTCAATAAGTTTTTTAAGTCCAGCAAAAGAAAACGATAATCTAATTTTTATATTTTTCTGCGGTATGATAAGCGTTTCAGGTATGACTCTACCTGGTTTATCAGGTTCATTCATCCTAATCCTTTTAGGTAATTATGTGCTTTTATTAGTAGATTCTGTAAACGGCTTATATGATACTTTTGCTGAGTTATTAAACGGTGATTTTAGTTTTTATAGAAATGAGGTACGTATTCGAATTTTAACCATATTAGGTGTTTTTACCTTAGGCTCCGCAACTGGCCTGGTAACTTTATCGCATTTATTAGGCTATGTTTTAAAGCATTACAAGCGTATAACAACATCCGTAATTATTGGATTTATAACGGGATCTTTAGGTGTTATCTGGCCCTGGAAAAAAACGATTTTTAAAACCAATGAATTCGGTGCCACCCTATTAGACTCTAATGGAGATAAGATAATTTTGAACTACGAGCGATATTGGCCAAATGTTTCATCAATGGAAACGTGGGGTGCTATTTTCTTCATTATTTTTGGCATCTTCGTATTGTTGAGTTTAGATTGGTATGGAAAAAACAGAAAAGAAAGAGAACAGGTTCGGACTAGTAGGTAAAGACATTTCCTATTCCTTTTCACAAGGTTATTTTTCAGAAAAGTTCGATAAGCTTGGCTTATCAAATTGTTCATATGAAAACTTTGATTTACCCAACATATCAAATTTCAAAGAATTACCAAATCAAAAAAATATAAAAGGCCTCAACGTTACCATACCTTATAAGGAGCAGGTAATTCCTTATTTAGATGATTTAGATCAAGAAGCTAAAACTATTGGAGCCGTCAATACTATTAAATTTACCAAAAACGGATTAAAAGGTTTTAATACTGATGCCTACGGCTTTAAAAAATCAATAACGCCAAATATCAGAAAGCATCATAAAAAAGCATTAATACTTGGTACGGGCGGAGCTTCCAAGGCCATTGCTTATGTTTTTGACACCATCGGTATAGACTATATTTATGTCTCAAGAAACCCTTCCCGAACACAGTTTAATTATAACGACTTGGATGAATCTGTTTGTAATGAATATAAAATTATAGTGAATTGCAGTCCAGTTGGGACCCATCCAAATATTAAAGAAAAGCCCAATATACCTTATCACTTGTTAACATCAAATCATTTATTATTTGACCTTATTTACAATCCTAGTAAAACCGCATTTTTAAAAGAGGGCGAACAAAAAGGAGCTACAATCCAAAATGGTTATAAAATGCTTGAATTACAGGCAGAAAAAGCCTGGGAAATCTGGAATTTGTAATTCCAATACTCCAAACCCAGTTGAAACACCATCAAAAGAATAAAGATTATCTTTGACAATGCAGGGTATAGTTAGTAACTTACTCATAAATGCCATCAATCTAAAACTTTAAAGAATACTCGTGATGGACGAAAAAGAAAACAAACTGCAAGATACCGCAGGTGAAGAAAAACAGGCGACCCCTGAAACTGAGAATACCGAAAACACTGTAAATGAAAATACAGTGGCGAAAGATATTACTACTGAAGATGGTATTGAATCATCAACTACTCATGCCCTTGAAGAAAAGCCTATAGAGGTAAAAAACGATGAGGTATTAGAAGAAATTGATCAAGAAAACGCTGAGGATGCTGAAGATTCGGAAAATGAAAAGCGTCATCAAATTCCTGTTCTAGACTACCATTCCATGTCCATGGAGAACTTAGTAGGCGAGTTGCAACGTTTGGTAAAGAACGAGAAGGTACAAGCTATAAATAAACATGTTAATGATATCAAGCATGAGTTTGACCTTAAGTTCCAAGAATTTTTAGAACAAAAAAAGGAAGAGTTTGTCACTAATGGCGGTAACGAAATCGATTTTAGATATAATTCCGTTACTAAAAGACAATTCAACGAAGTTTATGGAGAGTTTCGTGAAAAACGAAATCAGTACTATAAAAACCTTGAAAAAAGTTTAAAACAAAATCTTGAAAATCGTCTTCAAATTATTGAAGAATTGAAGGGACTAGTTAATGTTGAAGAAGACATTAATACTACCTATAAAAACTTTAAAACTATTCAGGAACAATGGCGAAACGCCGGACCTGTTCCTAGAAATAATTATAATGATGTATGGCGCACCTACCACCATCATATCGAGATTTTTTATGACTTCCTCCATTTAAATCGAGAACTACGTGATTTAGATTTTAAACACAATCTAGATGAGAAACTGAAATTGGTTGAACGGGCGGAAGGTCTTCAAAACGAACCAGACCTCGGCAAAGCTTTTAGAGAACTTCAAACCTTGCATAAGGTTTGGAAAGAAGATATCGGACCAGTAGCGAAAGAAAAACGAGAAGAAATTTGGGAACGTTTTAGTAATGCTACTAAAGCTATTCATGCAAGAAGACAAGATTACTTTAACGAGTTAGAGGCTTCTTATGAAGAGAACTTGGTTAAAAAGAATGAAATTATTGAAGCTATAAATAGTATCGCGGAAAAAGTTTCAAATAACCATAAAGGAATTCAAAATCAAATTAAAGAGGTAGAGGCACTAAGAGAATCTTTCTTTAAAGCTGGTAAAGTTCCTCAAAAGGTAAATGAGGCAACCTGGTCGGCTTTTAAAGGTGCTGTTAGAGCTTTCAATCGCGGAAAGAATGGCTTTTACAAAGGTTTAAAGAAAGAACAACACGACAATCTTGAGAAAAAACGTGCATTACTCAAATTAGCCATAGCGTTAAAAGATAGTGATGACCAAACGACAGCAACCCCAGAATTTAAACGTATTCAGAGTGAGTGGAAGAAAATAGGTCATGTACCTAGAAAATATTCAGATAAAATCTGGAACGAGTTTAAAGATGCCTGTAACCACTATTTTAATAAATTACATTCAGAAAAGAACGAAGCACAAAAAGAAGAGTTTGCCAATTTTGAAAAAAAGAATGCCTGCTTAGACCGATTGAAAGTTTTTCAACTTTCAGGTGACAAGAAAAAAGATTTAGCTTCCATCAAAGAATTTATATCAGAGTGGAAAACCTATGGCCGTCTTCCTTATAACAAAAAACATATTAACGGTAAATTCAATAAAATTATTGATGCTCTTTTTAAGAAACTCGATATCTCAAAACAAGAGTCTGAACTACTTAGATATGGTGATAAGATAAAACAACTTGCTAATTCTGATAATGATTATGCAATCAATAACGAAAGAACATTTATTCGTCGTAAAATAGACGAAAGTAAAAGTGAAATTCGTCAATTAGAAAATAATCTACAGTTCTTCTCGAATGCTTCAGAGGATAATCCATTAGTAAAAGATGTTATTAAAAACATCAACAGACACAAAGATTCTTTAGAAAGTTGGAAAGCAAAACTAAAGAACCTTAACATCATGGAAAATAACCTCAATAAAGAGGCTGAAGCTGAAAAAGATAATTCGGAGGAAGAGTAGTTCAAACTCTTTTTTAAAGATTCGAACTACTCTATCTATTATATTGATTGAATTTTATTTGGCCACATTCACCGCTCTTGTCTCACGAATCACGGTAACTTTAACCTGACCTGGATAGGTCATGTCAGTCTGTATTTTCTGAGATATTTCAAACGATAGTTCAGCAGCTTTATCATCATTTACTTTTTCACTCTCAACAATTACCCTAAGTTCGCGACCCGCCTGAATTGCATAGGCCTTTTGAACTCCATTGAACCCGAAAGCAACGTCTTCTAAATCTTTTAAACGTTGAATATAAGAATCCAAAACTTGACGTCTTGCACCAGGCCTCGCACCGCTAATAGCATCACAGACTTGAACAATAGGCGATATTAATGTTGTCATTTCAATTTCATCGTGGTGCGCACCAATAGCATTACAAACATCTTTCTTCTCTCCAAACTTTTCTGCCCATTGCATACCTAATATAGCATGTGGAGTTTCTACCTCAACCTCTGTATTTGGCACTTTACCAATATCATGAAGTAATCCAGCTCTTTTTGCTAGTTTCGGGTTTATACCTAATTCTGCAGCCATCACACCACATAGCTTAGCCACTTCACGCGAGTGTTGTAATAAATTTTGACCGTATGAAGAGCGGTACTTCATTCTACCAACAGCTTTTATCAATTCTGGGTGTAACCCATGAATACCTAAATCAATAACTGTTCGTTTTCCTATTTCAACTATCTCCTCGTTAATCTGCTTTTCAGTTTTCTTTACTATCTCTTCGATTCGTGCCGGGTGTATGCGGCCATCGGTTACTAAACGGTGTAATGATAATCTTGCGACTTCTCTTCTGACAGAATCAAAACATGAAAGTATAATTGCTTCTGGAGTATCATCAACTATAATCTCAACTCCTGTGGCCGCTTCAATTGCTCGAATGTTTCGACCTTCACGACCAATGATCCTACCTTTAACATCATCTGATTCTAAATTGAAAACGGAAACACAATTTTCAACAGCTTCTTCTGTACCAATACGTTGTATCGTATTAATTACAATTTTACGAGCCTCTTGTTGAGCTGTAAGTTTGGCTTCTTCTAAAGTTGTTTGAAGATAAGCCATTGCATCAGTCTTTGCGGTTGCCTTTAAAGACTCCATCAACTGGCTTTTTGCATCATCAGCTGATAATCCAGATATTACTTCGAGTTGTTGTACTTGACTTTTATGAAGTTTTTCTACCTCGGCTTGTTTCTTATCTAGAATTTCCCCTTTGTAATTAACTTCCTTGATTTGTGTATCTAATTGTTCCTTAAGTCTTTTTCCTTTAGCGAGCTCGCTACTAATCTGTGACTCTTTATCTCTAGTGCGCTTTTCAGCTTCGGCTATTTTCTTGTCTTTATTAATAATAACTTTTTCATGCTCAGCTTTTAATTCTAAAAACTTCTCTTTTGCTTGAAAAATTTTATCCTTCTTTATATTCTCTCCTTCTTTTTTAGCTTGTCTAATTATACTAGATGCCTCTTTTTTGGCATTAGTAATGGTTTTTGCAGCTTTTCCTTTCTCTAATACTTTGGCAATAATAAAGCCAATTACTAGTCCAACTAATGCTGCTATGATAATTATTGTGGTACTATCCATTGTGTTACGTTTGGTTAAAAAAAAAGCCCACATGGCATGAAGTTTTGTACAAACTCCTAATAACAGGTTTAGGGCTAACAAGCTGCTCAAGAATCCCTATACGAGTAGGGCCTGCTTTTACAACTTAAACTCACCCTTTTTAAAATGTAATAACGTTGAGTTTGTCAAAAAGTAAATACCGATGTGGGCAGTAAAATTATTTTAAAGAACTTATTATGACCCTAGTTTGCTGTGAATTAAATCGTCAAGTGCAATCAATCGCTCTTTTGCCGTTTTTGTATTCTCAGATTCGTTAATTCCGCTTTGCTCAATTTTAGAGGCAAACTGCAATGCGCACATCGCAAGAACATCTTGCTTATCACGTACTGCATAGTTTTGCTCAAATTTCTTCGCTAAGTGGTCAATATTCTTAGCGGCTTTTCGCAACCCTTCTTCTTGCTTAGGATCAATCGTTAAAGGATAGACCCTGTCTGCTATAGAAAGCTTGATTTTGAGCTTTTCCTCCATATGCTATAGTTCACTATTCTGCTAATTGGGCAATACAACTGTCCAACTCTCTAATTAGTGTATTTATTTTGAGCTTTGCTTCTGTTTTATTTGTGTTACTGCCTAACATTGAACTTGCGAGTTTCAAGGAATTATATTTTTCTTCCCAATCCACCATAGCACTTTCAGTCTTTTGTTTTTTCTCTTTGGCAGCTATCAACTCCTCTTGAAGTTTAATATTTGACTGCTGAAGTAACTCAAGCTTGTGCAAAAGTTTACTTACCTTATTTTCTAAAGAATCAACAATTTCAACCAGTTCGCCCATGTGCAAATCGCAATGCGTATCTCACAAAGTTAACCAACCTTAGTCAACCTAGCAATACTTTTATCATTTAATGTTATGGTCATTTAAGTGAGGTAATCTAAGGGTAGAAATTTCCTTTTTTAAAGATTGAACACTATTTCCTACTTTAGTAGAAATTTCTTTTCTACTATGCGTTTACCCCTTTTTAGCGTGTTCTTTATTGCCCTAACAATAGTTCATTCACAAGATAAATACCCTAAAAACGTATTTGCCAATCCTCTGGATATTCCTATTGTTTTGGCAGGAACTTTTGGCGAATTACGTTCAAATCATTTTCATGCTGGTATTGATATCAAAACTCAAAGACGTCAAGGTCTTCCTGTCTATAGTATTGCCGATGGCACAGTTACTAGAATCAAAATTTCTCATTGGGGCTATGGAAAAGCAATATATGTAGCTCACCCGAATGGATACACTTCAGTTTATGCACATCTTCAAAAGTTTAGTCCAGAAATAGAAGCTTATATTAAGAAAGAGCAATACCGCAAAAAATCTTATCAAGTTGAGGTTTTTCCAGATTATGGAGAACTAGAAGTGAAAAAAGAAGCTGTGATTGCCTACTCCGGTAACACCGGGGGTTCATCTGGACCACATTTACATTTTGAAATACGTAGTAGTGTAACAGAAAAACCTACAAATCCACTTTTTTATGGCTATGAAGTCAGAGATGCAACCAATCCAACTTTGGTAGGCTTGTTCGGTTATCCGCTTTCAGAAGATGCTCAAATAAACCAAAACGCTAATAAGATTCAGCTTAATTTCACAAAACAAAGTGATGGTACATTTTTAGCAGATAAAGTTACGGCGCTAGGCACAATTGGTTTTGGTTTCAATGGTTTTGACCGTCAAGATATGGCTGAAAACAAGAATGGTGTTTACTCTGTCAAACAGACTGTGAATGGAAAAGTACACTCTAAATATAAATTTGAAACCTTCTCATTTGGAGAAACTCGTTATATAAACACTTTAATTGATTATGCCCATTTTGGAAAGTTCAAACAACGTATTCAGAAATGCTTCAAAGATGAAACCAATAAACTCAATATTTATGAGTCTTTATATCTTGATGGAAAAATTTTAGTTCAAGAGGGATTCGATTATAAGGTTGTTCTTGAAATTGCTGATATCATGAATAATACCATTACTGTTGTAATTCCAGTAGAAGGCAAGAAAGAAAGTTTAAAAAGAGAAAAGAAGATTCTTAAAACAGATAATTATATTCTAGCGAATAAACCTAATAGTTATGATCTAGATGCGGCCAAAGTCTATTTTCCTCCAAGTACATTTTACAAAGATTTTTTTATTGATTTAGAAAAAGGAGTAGATACAGTCACTATTCATAATAATACAGTTGCTGTGCATCGTAATTTTACAATCACTTTTGATACTGATAAATTTCCAAAAGAAGAACATAAACGGTTGTTCATCGCTAGAATTGATGACAAAGGAAATTTACGGCATAATAAAACATATAGACGAGGAAATACTTTTACAACAAGAACAAAAACATTGGGTTCTTACACTATGGCCAAAGACACTGTTGCCCCCAAAATAAGACCAAAAAACTTCAAACCTAAAGAATGGTTGAGCAATTACAGGTACCTAAGCCTAAAAATTACAGATGATTTAAGTGGGATAAATACTTATTCTGCGACCATTAATGGTAACTGGGTTTTGATGGAATATGAACCTAAAACCAATACAATCACCTATAATTTTGATGATAAAATTGAAAATGAAACGCAATGTGATCTTAAAATCGTAGTTACCGATAATGTTGGTAATTCGACTACCTTTGAACAGACCTTCTTTAGAAAATAATATTTTGAACAAAGCAAAACCATTGTTTTATGTCTTGCTTTTCTTTGGTGTTTTCACCATGTTTTCGCAAACTGCTTCTATAACTGGAATCGTTTTAGATGAAAAAAACCTACCCCTTGAGAATGTTAACATCAGTTCTAAAACCTCAGGAACTACTACAAAAAGTGACGGAACGTATTTACTGCAAATTACAGCTGACACCAAGAATACAATCACTTTCTCACATATTGGTCATAATAACATTGTTTTAGAAGATATAATTCTAAACACGAATGAAACTTTTGAGTTCAATCCTGTAATGAAAGTTGGAGCAATTCAAATAGCCGGGGTCGAAGTTTCTCCAACCGGAAAAAAGAGCATCACGGGTATTATAACCGTTTCTCCTGAACTTATAAGACGAATTCCTGGTGCTAATGCTGGAGCAGAAAATCTTCTTAAATTACTCCCTGGTGTATCATTTAGTAATGAACTTAGTACTCAATATAATGTCCGAGGGGGAAATTTTGATGAAAATTTAGTTTATGTGAACGGTATTGAAGTCTACCGTCCTTTTTTAGTGCGTTCAGCTCAACAAGAAGGTTTTAGTTTCATCAATAGCAGTATGATTGAAAATTTAGAATTTTCTGCTGGTGGTTTTCAATCAAAATACGGAGACAAATTATCTTCAGTACTTGACATTACTTATAAAATTCCGAACTCTTTCGCACTGCAAGCAGAAGCTAGCCTCTTAGGTGGTGGGTTAACTCTTGAAACGGCATCCAAGAATAGTAATTTTTCGAGCATTACCGGTATACGTTATAGAAACAACGCACTCTTTATCAATAGTCAGCAAACGCAAACCAATGTAAATCCCACTTTTATTGATGCTCAAACATATCTGACTTATCGCCTATCAAGTAAGTTTAGGATTAACTTTTTAGGTAATCTTTCGGTTAATGATTATCAAAATGAACCATTAAATAGACAAACTAATTTTGGAACTATTGCTGAGCCTAGAGCTTTGTTAGTTTTTTATGAGGGACAAGAAAAGAACAAATATCAAACGGCCCTAGGGGCCATCAAAGCAGATTACTTTTTAAATGATATCACTAAACTAGAATTCATAAGTTCTTTATATCATACAACTGAAGAAGAGTTTTCAGATATCATTGCCACCTATGAATTGGGGTCAGTAGACACCAATTTAGGAAGTGAAAATTTAGGTGATATCATTGATTCTAGAGGAATTGGAGCCCAACAAAATAGAGCAAGAAATCAACTAGACGCCCTTATTTTCAATCTTGCCCATAAAGGTGTTATCAAAAAGGAATCAAAATCATTAGAATGGGGAATTAAATTCGCACATGAAGATTTTAGAGATCAGCTTCGAGAATCAGAATTTATTGATTCCGCTGGATTCTTTATTCGACCACCTAATGCTAATCTCATTAACAATCAACCTGAGGAACCATTTGAAGAAGATATCATCCCATTTGAAAGTGTTCGAGCTACCAATTTTATAAAAACTAATAGAGTATCTGCTTACACTCAATTTGATAACCGAACAAAAATAGGAAATAACAATATTTATTATAACCTAGGTATAAGGGCGCAATACTGGAGATTAAGTGGTGAAAATATTGAAAGTAATGTTCAATTTTTAGTTAGTCCTAGAGTACAATTCGGCATCAAACCAGATTGGGAAAAAGACATGCTCTTCCGTTTTGCAATTGGCAGTTATCAACAACCTCCTTTTTATCGAGAACTACGAGACCTAAATGGTAATATAAATGCTCAGGTAAAAGCTCAGAAATCAATTCATCTTGTTTTAGGTAATGAATACAGCTTTAATTTATGGAATAGACCTTTTAAACTGGTAAGCGAGGCCTATTACAAAAAGTTGAATGATGTAAACACCTATACTATCGAAGATGTGCGTGTGCGTTACAGCGCAAATAACAATGCTAAAGCTTTTGCCTATGGATTTGATTTTAGACTCAATGGTGCTTTTGTGCCAGGTGCTGAATCTTGGGTAAGTTTGGGCTATTTAAGAACGGAAGAAAACATAGATAATCGAGGTTACATTTCAAGACCTACTGACCAACGATTAAAATTTGGGCTTTTATTCCAAGATTATATGCCCACTATCCCTAATTTAAAGTTATATCTAAACCTAGTATACAATACCGGCGTGCCAGGAGGTTCACCAAATAATGAAGATCCCTATGAATTTCAGAATAGATTAAGAGATTACAGACGTGCTGATCTTGGAATTTCATATATTTTTGCAGATAGAACTAATAGGCACCCTAAAGGTCATTGGCTGCATAAGTTTAAAGAGTTGAATGTTGGTTTTGAAATTTTCAATTTATTCAATAATCAAAATTCAATAACTAATACATGGGTAAGAGATGTTGATACGCAACAACAATTTGCAATACCAAATTTTTTGACCTCTCGCATCTTAAATATTAAATTGAGTTCAAGGTTTTAAATATGATTTTAAAAAAACTGGTTTTCGTACTTTTTGTTCTAAGTGGCTTGATAATGCATGCCCAAAAAAATATTTATGAAAGCAATCGTTTTGATGAACTGAGTCAGGACCATGAAATTTTAGCAATTATTCCATTTCTAGCAAAACTAGAGCTTGAGCAAAAAATTTCTAAAGACGAGTTAAAGCAACTAGCAAAACGAGAAGGAAATGCCGTTCAAGACGCTTTAGAAACTTATTTCTCTAAAAGAAAAAAGAGAAAAAAATTCAATGTTGAATTTCAAAATATTGATGACACAAACGCTCTTTTAGCACAAAATAATATTACCTACGAGAATATTGATATTTATACCGTTAAACAGCTTTCAGAAATTTTGAACGTAGATGGAATAATAAGTGGAAATCTTGATTTGAACATTTTATTATCTAAAGGCGTTCCTACAGACTTCAACTTTTTAGATTATTTCAATGGTAGTTCAGATTACGGCAGAATAGGTATTAAAATAAGTGATGGCACATCAGGTAAACTTCTTTGGAAGTATGAAAAGCAAATCAACAAAAAGACCGGCAAAAATACCTCGGAGCTTATTGATAAAATGATGAAACTTGCTTCAAAAAAGTTTCCCTATGATAAGGAAAAGAAAAAGAAGAAAAAAAGAGGTTAATCTAATTTTCAGCAAATTCTTTTAATACCTGAATCGTGTAATCAAGTTCCTCTTTAGTGTTGTATTTAGAAAATGAGAACCTCAATGAGGGCTTAGACAATTCTTCATCACTTAAGATTTCAGAAAGAACATGAGATCCTTTTGCACTACCTGACTGGCAAGCACTCCCTTTAGAACAAGCTATACCTTTTAAATCTAAATGAAAAAGTAACATCAATGATTTTTGAGTATCAAATGGTAAACGAACATTAGTCAAAGTGTAGGTGCTTTTATCCAAATCTCCTGAAAGACCATTGAATTCTACTTCAGGTATTTCATTTTTAATTTTCTCAACGAAATACTTTTTAAGGTCTGTTACAAACTTCTTTTCTACATCTAAATTCTCGTAAGAAGCTATAAAAGCTTCTTCTAAGCCAACGATGTTATGAAAAGGCTCTGTACCCGCTCTAAAACCACGTTCTTGAGAACCACCTACAATTAAAGGCTTTAAACCAGAATTTCTTCTAACAAAGGCAAAACCTATTCCCTTTGGACCATGAAACTTATGAGCAGCTGCGGTTAAAAAATCAATAGGGTTTTCTGCCAAATCCCATTTAAAATGACCAACAGACTGCACAGTATCAGAATGAAACAACGCACCAGTATCTTTGCATAACTGAGCAATTAGGTTTACATCAATGATGTTACCCAACTCATTATTTACATGCATTAAACTTACCAGCTTTTTTGAATCATTATGACCTAACAGTTTTTTTAGATGGGTAATATCAGGGTTCCCTGATTCATCTAAATCAACAAAAAGCAATGTTATACCATATTCTTTTTCCAATTCTTGGGCAGTATGCAAAACTGCATGATGCTCAATCTTAGAAGTAATTATTGTTTTTACACCTAAATCACGAACTGCGCAACGCAAAATCATATTATCAGCTTCGGTTCCACCAGAAGTAAAAATTATTTCAGCAGGGTGAGCATTCAAATACTTTGCAATAGTCTTTCTTGCTTTTTCAATAGCCGTTTTGGCAGAACGTCCAAAACTATGAGTAGAGGAAGGATTGCCATAAAATTCACCCAAGGCCTGTTGCATTTTTGTGATTACCTCATCACGGACCTGGGTTGTTGCGGCGTTGTCTAAGTATACCTTTTGCATTACTATTACATCATTTTTGAATTTGGTAAAAATAGGTATTATTAAGTTAATTTCTTCCAAATTCAGTTGGACCAAATAGGATATTCAACAGGAATTCATGTAAATTTGAATTCATGAAAAGAGCTCTTTTTTTAGGATGTCTACTCACATTAATTTCTTGTGACGATGGAGACTTGCAAATCGAAACTTTAGATTTTGATAGTGTTGATATTGATTTTTGTGATGACCCTATTGCAACTTCAAGTAATCTACTATTTAAGATAAATGATGATGAAGCTTTAATTTTGACTTTAGAGAGTGGAGTTTTAAATAATGGCGAAATTGGAACTGATACTATACAAGATACAAGTTTAATACCAAGTCAATCTCAAATTACGTATCGTATTTTTTCTGAAAGCGTAACAGATGACTATTTCTGCGATGATTTTCCACCAGTGTCTCCAACAGTTATTGAAGAAATTGAAGCCGAAGATGGAATGGTCATTATCAATACAGTAATGAATGCCGATTCAACTTTATTCACTCATACTATTGAACTTAGCGGAATTTCGTTAGTTAGCAGTATTGGTGAAAGAATTACTGATCAGACAATTAATGAGTTTGGGGAAGTGACTACTGCGGTGCCTGCGAATTAACTGTTTTGAAAAATATATACCTCCGTTGCTCCTAAACCATACTTTTGGTATTCAGCATCATAGTGTTTTATGTTTTCATATCGATTAAAAAGATATTTCAATTCTTCTTTTAAAACACCTTCACCAACACCATGAATAAAAACTACTTTTTGAATTCGTTTTATCATAGCGAATTCTAATTGTCTTTTTGCAGTATCCAATTGAAGATTAAGCATTTCAAAGTTAGTCATTCCACGAGTTGAAGCTGTTAGTTGATGAATATGCAAATCAACTTCCATTCTAGGTGCTGAACGTTCCTTTGGTTTAACAACCGTAAAATTCTTTCGTGCTTTTTCTTCTTTCTGTGTTTTGATTTCTGCAACTTCAAAACTACTTACTTCAAAAGCACCTTCTAAAAGTAGTAGTTGATTAGGTGTAAAATCTAATTTAAAACCATCTTCATCTTCAATAGTAATGATATCAGTTTGTATAGCAATCACCATTCCTTTGGCAGCTTCATCTAAAACCTCAACTTTATCTCCTATTTTAAATTTCGACATACTTTTTAGTTTTTAGCGAAAAAATATATTTGTTATCAATGGTATTCAAAAATAATAGTATTTTGGGCTAGATTAAGATAGAAATTAATGATCAATGCTACTCTTATTTATTTTTTAACAATCAAAGATTACATGTTACCATGTTTTAGCAAACAATTGTTTGGTATTGATTGTCCAGGGTGCGGTTTGCAAAGATCAATTCTTCTTTTACTTAATGGTGAGTTTATAGCGGCTTTTAAAATGTACCCCGCAATTTATCCTTTGCTTGCACTTGGATGTGTTATCCTATTGAATAAAATCCTGGGCTTAAAGTATGCTACGCAAATGATAATGGGACTAAGTATTTCAAGTGTTGCATTAATATTAATCAACTTTTTTATAAAACTAATACACTAACAAATTTCAATTATGGAACAAAAAAAATTACCTAATGGCGTGCTTTCTATTGTACTCGGAATTTTTGGATTTTTATGCTGCTGTACCGGTATTCTAGGGGCTATTTCTTCTGGAATAGGGTTAAAATTAGCATTAAAATCTGAAAAGCTTTTCAAAGGAGCGCCAGAAGAATATGATAATTTTAGCCAGATTAAGACGGCAAAGATTATTAATATAATTGCCTTGGCATTGAGCGTACTTATGATTATACGATGGATTTATATTATTTTCAATGCGGGTGGTTTAGGTCAATTTATAGAAGAATTTAAAGAAGCTTATGGCCAAGCCATGGAGCAATATGGTGAACAATAAATATTAGTATGAATCAACAACCTTTACCAGGAGCAAGTACAGTGCTCACCATGGGAATTATTTCCATAGTGGGCACAGTATTGTGCTGCGGTCCATTCGGAATTGTTTTCGCGATTATCGGATTAGTAAAAGCAAAATCGGCTGAAAAATTATATTTAGAACAGCCAGAACATTATAATGATTTTAGTAACGTTAAAACAGGAAGAATTCTTTCATATATAGGTCTCGCTATTGCCTTAATTTATTTAGTATTTGTAATAATTTATTTTGGCGCAATAATTGCAATTATAGCTTCAAATGGAGAATTTAATAATTTCTAAAAAAGGGCTGATTTTTAACGTCAGTCCTTTTTTAATTTGCAACTTCGCTCATAAACTTTAAGCGGTAAATTCTAAGATCATCTTCTTCATATTCACCGTCAAACTCAGAAACTGCTTCATCAATTGAATCTGATTCTGCTTCCAAGAAATAGTCATGAATCTCTTCTTGTTGATCTTCGTCTAAAAGTTCATCTACCCAATAGGCTAAATTAAGCTTGGTACCACTAAAGACAATTTGCTCCATTTCTTTAATTAATTGCGGTATTTCTAAACCTTTAGCAGCAGCGATGTCTTCTAAAGGCAACTTTCTATCTACATTTTGAATTATGTATAATTTTAGAGCAGAATTAGCACCAGTACTTTTAACTACTAAATCATCAGGGCGAACAATATCATGTTCTTCTACATAGCTATTAATTAACGCTATGAAAGGCTTTCCATACTTTTTAGCCTTACCCTCTCCAACTCCATGAATATTTAATAGCTCTTCCATAGAGATAGGATACTTCAAAGACATATCATCTAAAGATGGATCCTGAAAAACGACAAATGGCGGTACATCATTCTTTTTAGATTCCTTCTTTCTTAAATCTTTGAGTAGTCTAAGTAATTTTTCATCCGCTACGCCACCAGCAGATTTTGCAGCCGTGACTATAGCATCATCATTCTCTGGACTGTAGACATGATCTTTTGTCATCATAAAAGACTTAGGGCTATCTATATATGCATGACCCATTTTTGTAACATGTAACACACCATATTGTTCAATCTCTTTTTTTAAGAGACCAGCGACTAGAACTTGTCTAGTTAAAGCCATCCAAAATGGTTCTTCTTTATCATCACCAATACCAAAAAAGTCTTTTTCATTTGTTTTGTGTGAGGTAATCAAGGCATTGGTTTGACCAACTAAAGCTTTTACAATCTCTTTAGTTTTGAACTTCTCCATGGTCCCTTTAACTACTTTCAAGAGTTTAACGACATCTTCTTTAGCCTCTTCTTTAGGTTTGGGATTTTTTGCATTATCATCCATCTCCGCGCCTTCGCCTTTTACTGCATCAAACTCTTCCCCAAAATAATGAAGAATAAATTTTCTTCTAGACATTGAGGTTTCGGCATAGGCTACAATTTCTTGCAAGAGTGCATTACCAACTTCTTGTTCAGCCACAGGTTTCCCTGACATAAACTTTTCAAGTTTTTCAACATCCTTGTATGAGTAATAAGCTAAACAATGACCTTCTCCCCCATCCCGGCCGGCTCGACCCGTTTCTTGGTAATAACTTTCGATACTTTTAGGAATATCATGATGTACAACAAAACGTACATCAGGCTTGTCTATACCCATTCCAAATGCAATAGTAGCAACCACAACATCAACATCTTCCATCAAGAACATATCTTGATATTTTGATCTAGTCTTTGCATCAAACCCAGCATGATAAGGAACAGCACTTACACCATTAACTTGAAGAACTTGCGCAAGTTCTTCAACTCGTTTTCTACTTAAACAATATATAATACCAGATTTTCCTTGGTTTTGTTTGACAAAACGAATGATATCTGCATCAACATTAATGGTCTTAGGACGTACTTCATAGAAAAGATTAGGTCTATTGAAAGATGCTTTGAAAACCTTGGCATCACTCATACCTAAATTCTTGATAATATCTTCTTGTACTTTTGGCGTAGCCGTAGCGGTCAATCCAATAATGGGAATATTATCATCTAGTCTACCAATAATACTTTTTAAATTCCGGTACTCTGGTCTAAAATCATGACCCCATTCAGAAATACAATGAGCCTCATCAACAGCAACAAAAGAAAGCTTTACGGTTTGTAAAAAATTAATATAATCTTCCTTAGTTAATGACTCAGGTGCTACATATAACAATTTTGTTACTCCATTGGTAATATCTTCCATCACCTGTTTAACCTCTGTTTTATTTAAAGAAGAATTTAAAACATGAGCAATGCCATGTTCCGAAGAGACGCCACGAATAGCATCTACTTGATTTTTCATTAAGGCTATTAAAGGGGAAACTACTATCGCAGTGCCCTCTTGCATAATAGCCGGCAATTGATAACAAAGAGATTTACCACCACCTGTTGGCATAATAACAAAAGCGTCATTACCAGCCAATACGTTTGTGATGACATCTTCTTGCAGCCCTTTGAATTTTGTAAACCCAAAGTATTTTTTTAATGCAGCATGCAAATCCATTACAGTCGAACCAATTTTTGGTATTCCATTAATAAAACTAATATACCGGTGCTATACGTTTTCTTTGAAGAAAAGGGTCAGTGTTAGTGTTTATGATAGCACCCTTTTTATATCAAATAATCAATAATTACGATTACGTTTGTTTAATTTTGTAATCTTAAAGATAAGACATTCTTTTAGGAATGCAACTCAAAATATCAATATTACTTTGAAGCCTGTAAACTCAATTATTGACATCGCCAAACAAACTATCGAAAATGAGAGTGATGCAATTAAAAACCTTGTAACGCTGCTCGACAGTAATTTTGAAAATGCAGTTAACTGTATTCTCAAATCAAAAGGTAGGGTAGTTATATCTGGTGTTGGCAAGAGCGCCCTAATTGCTTCAAAAATTGTTGCCACCTTTAATTCTACTGGTACTCCAGCCATATTTATGCATGCAGCTGACGCCATTCACGGTGATTTAGGTACTGTTCAAAAAGACGATGTTGTTATTTGTATTTCAAAAAGCGGTAATACTGAAGAAATTAAAATGTTGATTCCTTTAATCAAAAGAGGTGGCAACAAATTAATAAGCATCACCGGAACAATGGATTCTATACTTTCTAAACAATCAGATTTTACTTTAAACACATATATCAAAAAAGAGGCCTGCCCTAACAATCTTGCTCCTACGACAAGTACCACAGCGCAACTTGTTATTGGTGACGCCTTGGCTATTTGTTTACTAAAATTAAAAGGTTTTAGCAGCTCTGATTTCGCCAAATATCATCCTGGTGGAGCATTAGGTAAAAAACTATATCTGCGGGTTGCTGATATCGTAGAAAACAATCAGAAGCCTGCAGTTTTAATTGATTCTAAAGTAAAAGAAGTCATCGTCGAGATTTCAAAAAAGATGCTCGGTGTAACAGCTGTACTTGAAAATGACCAGGTGGTCGGAATTGTTACAGATGGCGATATTAGACGCATGCTCAATAAGCATGAGAATATTGGCGGACTTACAGCTAAGGATATTATGACTTCTAACCCTAAGTATGTCAGCCCTAATATTTTAGCAATTAAGGCACTTGAGATAATGCAAGAACAAGGCATTTCACAATTGTTGGTCTTAGACGAAAACGATTATTTGGGCGTCATTCACATTCATAATCTTATAAATGAAGGTATTATATAATGGCAGAGGCAACTAAAAATCAAGAAGAAATGTCCTTTTTGGACCATTTAGAAGAACTTAGATGGCATTTGATTCGTTCGGTAATAGCAATTGTCATTGTTGGATGTGCGGCTTTTGTGATGAAAGAATTCATTTTTGACACAGTCATTTTTGGTCCAAAAAAAATGGACTTTCCAACCTATCAATTCTTTTGTAAAATAGCCACTTTTTTTGGTATTACTTCTGAGTTTTGCGGCGATTCGTTACCCTTTACAATTCAAAGTAGAAAAATGGCTGGGCAGTTCTCCGCTCATATTTGGACTTCAATTTGGGCAGGCTTCATTGTATCTTTTCCATATGTTCTTTGGGAAGTATGGCGTTTTATAAGCCCTGGTTTACACAAAAAAGAACGCAAACATTCTAGAGGATTTATTTTAGTTGCCTCTGCCCTATTTTTCTTAGGTGTGCTTTTTGGTTATTATGTAGTAGCACCTTTATCCATTAATTTTTTAGGTACTTATCAGGTAAGTAAAGAGGTTTTAAATGAGATAGATATTGATTCTTTCATTGCCACAGTGAGAGCATCCGTAATTGCATGCGGAATTATGTTTGAACTCCCAATTATCATCTACTTTTTAACTAAAGTTGGATTGGTAACTCCTGAGATTCTTAAAAAATATAGAAAGATTGCCTTAGTTGTGGTACTGATACTTTCTGCAGTTATAACACCGCCAGATGTTGCAAGCCAGATTGTAGTATCTATACCTGTACTAATTTTATACCAAGTAAGTATTTATATATCAAAATTAGTCATCAAACGTGATGCAAAAAGAGAAGCAAATTATGCCAAATAAAGTTGAAGAGTTCAACACCTACCGCGTTAAAATGAACGACAAATTACTCGCCGAAAACAATAAAGTTATTAAGCGAATATTTAACCTTGACACCAATGCCTTTTTACCTGGTGCTTTAGATGTAAAAACTAAAGAATTATTGGGTTTGGTGGCCTCTGCCGTTATGCGATGCGATGATTGCGTTAAATATCATCTTGAAAGCTCAATGGATAGCGGTGCGTCAAAAGAAGAAGTAATGGAAACCTTGAGTGTTGCCACTTTAATTGGAGGCACTATTGTAATTCCTCACCTGAGAAAAGCTTATGAATATTGGGAAGAATTAGAAGATATAAAGCATTAAAAAAATCACAAAGCATATCCTTCTGAATAGGATTATGTTTAGTTTTAGTCACTTATGAAGTTACGTGCTGAAAACATAATGAAAGCCTATCGAGGGCGAAAAGTAGTAAAAGGTATTTCTCTTGAGGTAAACCAAGGTGAAATTGTCGGGTTACTTGGCCCTAATGGTGCGGGTAAGACCACTTCTTTTTATATGATTGTAGGACTTATAAAACCCAATGGCGGTCATATTTTCTTGGATGATATGGAAATCACTGATTTTCCTATGTACAAAAGAGCACAGAACGGAATTGGTTATTTAGCACAAGAAGCTTCGGTTTTTAGAAAACTTAGTATCGAAAAAAATATATTGAGCGTTCTACAAACCACTAATCTTTCAAAAAAAGAGCAACACATGAAAATGGAGTCGCTCATTGATGAGTTCGGATTAGGACATATTCGTAAGAACAGAGGTGACTTACTATCTGGTGGTGAACGCCGAAGAACAGAGATCGCCAGAGCTTTAGCTACAGACCCAAAATTTATTTTATTAGACGAACCATTTGCGGGTGTTGACCCAGTAGCTGTGGAAGATATTCAACGTATTGTGGCTCAATTGAAAAATAAAAATATTGGCATATTAATTACTGATCATAATGTTCAAGAAACCTTGGCGATAACTGAGCGTTCTTATCTTATGTTTGAAGGTGGTATTTTAAAAGCAGGAATACCTGAAGATTTAGCTGAAGACGAAATGGTACGTCAAGTATATCTGGGTCAAAACTTTGAACTTCGAAAAAAGAAACTGGATTTTTAATTCGCTAGAAACTGTTTTTCAATTATCGAGGCTAATATATAACCTACCACAATAAAAGGAATTGCTAGAAATTTCATAGTTAATAAAAGTACTAGGCTACCAATCAAAAACAAGTATTTAATGCCATTATCTTTAAAACTCCAATTCTCAAACTTTAGCGCGAATAATTCTATTCTGGAGTTTAACAAAAAGGCGCTTAAAATTGTCAAACCGATTAAAAACCATTGATTTAAAATTACTACACTTACGGTTTCATTATTCTGGTAAAACAGTATCAATGGTAATGATAAAATCAATAAAGTATTTGCCGGTGTTGGCAATCCTAAGAAAGAAGAAACTTGGTTCTCATCAACATTAAACTTTGCCAATCTATAAGCTGAGGCTAGTGTAATAATAAAACCAGATAAAGGCAACAACCCAACTTGGCTATGCATGCCGAACAAGTCTAAATTCCATCCGTCTTTTTGAGCCATATTCAACAATTGAAACATAACTATACCGGGTACTACTCCGCTTGTTACCATATCAGCCAATGAGTCTAGCTGAACACCAATCTCGCTTTTTACGTTCAAAATTCGTGCAGCAAATCCATCTAGAAAATCAAAGAAAATACCTAGAAAAACGAAAACTGCAGCAAATTCTAATTGATTCATTACCGCAAAAACGACGGCAACACATCCACAAAAAAGATTGAGTAGCGTAATGAAATTCGGAATATGCTTCTTCATTAGTTTGGTTTTTGTAAAAATAAACTAAAAATTAACTTTTTGATTGCGATTAGATAGCCCTAGAATTTAATTATACTGATATTTGTATTGGATTATTATGAGAACGAGGCTTTTAATTATTTTTCTTTTATTGCTACAGGCATGTCAAATGCTTTATGCTAAAATTCCTGTTCTTTCTAAAAAAGCTCAAATAAGCGTATTAACTTGTTCCGCTGGTGACCAACTCTTTTCTTCTTTCGGTCATACCGCTTTTAGAGTACAAGATCCTGAATTAGGTATTGATGTGGTCTACAATTATGGAACGTTTGATTTTAACAAACCAAATTTCTACTTGAATTTTGCCAAAGGCAAATTAATTTATTCGCTTTCCAGAAAAAGTTTTGAAGCTTTTCTTTATGACTATCAGCTTGAAAAAAGATGGATTAAAGAGCAGTTACTTGACTTAAATCAAGAACAAGCGAACCATCTTCTTAAATTTTTTGAAGAAAACTATAAACCTGAAAACAGAGATTATCCATATGATCCCCTATTCAACAACTGTTCCACAATTACCGGCGATATTTTAGAAGAACAAATTGGAAACGCTATCGTTTTCAATGGTTCACATTTAAAAGAATTAATGACCTTTAGACAACTTGTTCATCAACATATTAAAACGAACGAATGGGGTACTTTCGGAATTGATTTAGCATTTGGTGGAATCACTGACAAACAGGCAACAGTACGTCAACATATGTTTTTGCCGTACTATGCGATGTATCAATTGAACAACACAACTTACAATGGCAAACCTCTATTAAGTCGTGAACGAACTATTTCTGATTACCCAGAAAAATCAGACCAAAGTACTTTTTTAACCTCACCCCTTTTCTGGTTTATGTTTGTTTTGTGCTTTGTAATTGCTATTACTTACCTAGATAAAAAACATGATGGCCAAAATAAATGGTTAGATTTTACACTGTTCTTTGTTTCAGGACTTGCAGGTTTAATTCTGATGCTTTTGTGGTTTGCAACAGACCACGTTGTTACACAATTAAACTTTAATTTTTTATGGCTGTTACCGACCAATCTAGTAGTAGCTTTTTATATCGTTTCAAAAAAGAAACCAACATGGTTGACGAAATACCTGTGGTTGGCATTGGGCTTAATGGTGGTAATACTTTTGATATGGATATTTAAGATTCAAATACTGTCTCCTTTGAATATTCCTTTACTTCTAATTTTAGCTATTCGGTATCTGTTTTTATTAAAAAAGATATAGTTTTCACCAATCAAAAGTTACCTTATGAATCTTCTTACCGTTGAGAATATTTCAAAATCATATGGTGAATTAGTCTTGTTTTCTAACATTTCCTTCGGAATCAACAAAGACCAAAAGATTGCTCTAATTGCCAAGAACGGAAGCGGCAAAACTTCTATTTTAAATATTATTTCAGGAAAAGATAGCACGGAAACCGGCCAAATCACTACAAGAAAAGGCATCAAAATATCTTTTTTAGAGCAGGAACCTAACTTAAATCCAAATCTAACTATTGAAGAAACCATATTTGCATCAGGTAATGAAGTTTTAAACGTCATTTCTAGGTATGAGCAGGCTGTTTTAAATTCAGATGACCAAGAAGCTTATCAGAAGGCATTTGAGGACATGGATAGATTTCAGGCTTGGGATTTTGAAACGCAATACAAACAAATACTTTTTAAACTCAATTTAACCGAACTTAACCTAAAGGTAAATGTACTATCTGGCGGACAGAAAAAGCGCTTAGCTTTAGCAAATGCTCTTATTAACAAACCTGATTTACTAATTCTAGATGAGCCTACTAATCATCTTGATTTAGAAATGATTGAATGGCTCGAAGAGTTCTTTAAAAAGGAAAATATCACACTCTTTATGGTTACTCACGACCGTTATTTTTTAGAGCGTGTTTGTAATGAAATTATTGAATTAGACAACAATCAACTCTATAGCTATAAAGGCAACTATTCGTATTATTTAGAGAAAAGGGAGGCCAGATTAGAGCGTGAAGCAGTTGAGCAACATAAAAATAAAATTCTATTTAAAAAAGAATTAGACTGGATGCGACGCCAACCCAAAGCAAGAACGACCAAGTCTAAATCTCGTATTGATGATTTTCATGAAATAAAGTCAAGGGCAAACAAAAGAAGACAAGAACATGAGGTCCAATTAGAATTGAACATGGAACGTCTAGGCAGTAAAATTGTTGAGCTTCATAATGTCGCCAAAGCTTATGGAAAGAAAGTTTTACTAGATAAGTTTGATTATAGTTTCACAAAAGGTGAACGCATAGGAATCATTGGCAAAAATGGTACTGGCAAGTCAACTTTTTTAAATGTTCTCACCGGGACAGAAGCTATAGATGGGGGCAAAATTGTAATTGGTGACACTATAAAATTTGGCTATTACACTCAAAAAGGAATTACACCTAAAGAAGGCCAAAAAGTAATCGACATCATAAAAGAATTTGGCGATTTTATTCCACTTAAAAAAGGAAGACAAATATCTGCGCAACAACTATTAGAACGTTTTCTATTTGATCGTAAAAAACAGTACGATTTTGTTGAAAAATTGAGTGGAGGTGAACGAAAACGCCTTTATTTATGTACCGTGTTAATTCAAAATCCTAATTTTTTAATTTTAGACGAACCTACTAATGACCTCGATATTGTAACTCTAAACGTTTTGGAAAGTTTTCTCTTAGATTTTCCCGGATGTTTACTAGTTGTTTCACATGATCGCTACTTTATGGATAAAATTGTCGATCATCTTTTTGTTTTTCAAGGCGATGGTATTGTAGAAGATTTTCCTGGCAACTATTCAGATTACAGGGTTTATGAAAATAGTAAGGCCTTTGAAAAAAGAGAAGCAAAAAATAAAAGCTCCGAAAAGACTGAAAAAGTTAATTGGAAAGAAAAAGATGAGTCAAAAAAACTTTCATATCAAGAACAGAAAGAATACAATAAATTAGAAAAAGAAATTCAAAAACTTGAAGAACAAAAAGCAGAAGTTCAGAATAAATTTACCGACGATTCTCTTTCTGGAGATGATATAAATGAACTTTCTATAAAATTAGGTGAACTGGACAGTGAAATTGAAAACAAAACTGAACGTTGGTTTGAACTAGGTTCAATAATTGAGGGTTAATGTTTTTCCGTTTTATTTCTTATTTGAACTTTCTACGCCATTCAACTAATCAGCATGATGTTCACTCCCCTTTCGTTTACAATTATGTAACTAATTGCCTGTACCAAAAACCAAAAAAGTCTAAAAAAAAGTGCTTAAATGTTCTTTTAAAAAGTATTGAATATTTCAAATTCAAGAAAGTAAAGATTCAAGAGAACGATGAATATAAATCCAAGATAAAGCTTCAATTTTCGAACTTAATTTGGGATTCATCAAAAATAGACCTGATGTACTTTAAATCAACAAAGTATACAAATCCTACAGAGCTATTGAAAGACGTAGAGATTAATAATGGAACTCTACTATTTTTTGATAATATTTACAGAAGCCCTGAAGAACATTTTTATTGGAAGAACTTTGTGCATTGGAATAAAGCGACAGTTACAATTGACTTGTACTATTGCGGACTTGTCTTTTTAAGAAAAGAACAAGCTAAAGAACATTTTACAATACGGATTTAAAAAAGTAATTTGGGTTATTAAAGTACTCTATAAATGAATAATATCGTTTTTTACATTTTAGCCGTATTAGCGCTCATTTACTTTGTGGTTTTATTTAAGAATAAACGCAACAGCAGAAGGCGTAAATCAAGATCTTTTATGGATGGCAAAAGAAGGCATGACAAATGAAAATCTATACTAAAACAGGTGATAAAGCTACAACCGCTCTTTTTACAGGAAAAAGAGTATCAAAACATCATATCAGAATTGAAAGTTATGGTACCCTTGATGAGTTAAATTCTTTTTTGGGTTTAATACGTGACCAGAAAATTGATGATATCTCAAAACAGAACCTGACTATAATTCAAAATAAGTTATTTACAGTTGGTGCAATTTTAGCCACAGAACCAAAAAAGGATAATCGTTTAAAAATACCGAGAATACATAACCAAGACATATCCTTATTAGAAAACCAAATGGATTTAATGAATGAAGAGCTTCCTGAAATGACACATTTTATTCTTCCAGGTGGGCACACAACGGTGTCATACTGTCATATTGCAAGAACAGTTTGTCGTCGTGCAGAACGAATGATTTCTTATTTAAATGAGAATGAGCCAGTACCTGAAAATCTGCTCGCTTATATCAATAGATTATCTGACTACCTTTTTGTATTGGCACGAAAGTTGTCAAAAGATTTACAAGCTGAAGAAGTCAAGTGGATTCCTGAAAAACTAGACTAATAAATTTCCAAATTAAACGTTACAAATTTATTAAGTTGAAAATATTTTTTAAATAATCTGAAAATTGCTTGGCAGATTGGGTTTAAAAATTATTTTTGCAAAAAATTTAAAATCAAACCATTACTATGTATTGGACATTAGAACTAGCATCTTATTTAAGTGATGCACCTTGGCCAGCCACAAAAGACGAGTTGATTGATTACGCAATTAGAACTGGAGCTCCGTTAGAAGTTGTAGAGAACTTGCAGTCAATGGAAGAAGAAGGTGGTGAAATCTACGAATCAATCGAAGAAATCTGGCCCGACTATCCAACGGATGAAGATTACCTCTGGAACGAGGATGAATATTAATAACAAATAAGTTTAAAACACAGAAAGCCTCATTTTATTGAGGCTTTTTTTATTACTGCTTTTTGTTGATTAATAACGCCGATTACTCGCATTAGACGGTAGTCTGCAACTACATAGGCAAAAAGATGGTATCGAAAGCTAATTTTGCTACCAATACCGTTGAGTTTAAAAGAGTTCTGTGTAATTTTGGCAGCCAAGTTGACATAAATGGTCAAACTTGACAATGGAACAGCTTTTGCTGAATAAAACAAAAAATCACCCATGAGTATTTTAAATTCTGTACTGAAGGTCTTTGTAGGAGATAAATCGGAGAAAGATGTAAAATCAATGCAACCTTTGGTCAAAAAGATAAAATCTTTTGAACAAGCAATGGAGGCGTTAAGTCATGATGAGTTACGTCAAAAGACACTTGATTTCAAAGCCAAAATAGCAGAAAGTTGTAAAGAAATCAATGGAAAGATTACAACTTTAAAAGAAGAAGTTGAAACCTCTTCTGATATTGATAGAAATGAAGAAATCTATTCTGAAATTGATAAACTTAACGAAGAAGCTTATAAAATTTCTGAAGATGTTTTAAATGATATTCTACCTGAGGCCTTTGCTGTAGTAAAAGAAACCGCAAAACGTTTTGCTCATAACGAAACGCTAACCGTAACAGCTTCAGAATTTGACCGCTCTTTATCAGGTTCGGCTGACTATGTAATATTAGAGGGTGATAAAGCTACCTGGAAGAACTCTTGGGACGCCGCAGGAAAAGAGGTTACATGGGACATGATACATTATGATGTTCAGCTAATTGGTGGTATCGCATTGCATCAAGGTAAAATCGCAGAAATGCAAACTGGTGAGGGTAAAACCTTGGTTGCAACTCTACCACTCTATCTGAACGCACTTCCCGGTAAAGGTGCACATTTGGTAACGGTAAATGATTACTTAGCAAAACGTGATAGTGCCTGGATGGCTCCTATATTTCAATTTCACGGACTTTCAATTGACTGTATAGACAAACACCAACCTAATTCAGAAGGTAGACGTAAGGCTTATAACGCCGATATTACCTACGGTACAAACAATGAATTTGGTTTTGATTATCTACGTGATAATATGGCACATACACCTGATGATTTGGTACAACCACCTCACCACTATGCTATTGTTGATGAAGTAGATTCTGTATTAGTTGATGACGCTAGAACACCACTAATCATTTCTGGTCCAGTACCGGAAGGAGACCGTCATGAATTTAATGAGTTAAAACCACAAGTATCTAACATAGTTCAAAAACAACGTCAACATTTGACAGGGGTTTTGGCCGAAGCTAAAAAATTAATAAAAGAAGGAGACACCAAAGAAGGCGGATTTTTACTTTTACGTGTTCATAGAGGACTCCCTAAAAACAAAGCTCTCATTAAGTTTTTAAGTGAAGAAGGGGTAAAACAGTTGTTACAGAAGACAGAGAACTTCTATATGCAAGACAACAACCGAGAAATGCCAAAAGTTGATGAAGATTTATTATTCACTATAGAAGAAAAGAATAATCAAATTGAACTTACCGATAAAGGGATTGAATACATCTCTGGGGACGGAGATAAAGACTTTTTCGTAATGCCTGATATTGGCGGAGAAATAGCAAAAATTGAGAATCAGGATCTTGAGATTGAAAAAGAAGCTGAACTTAAAGATGAGCTTTTTAAAGAGTTTGCTGTGAAAAGTGAGCGAATTCATACCATGAGTCAATTACTAAAAGCATATACCTTATTTGAAAAAGATGTGGAGTATGTTGTGATGGAAAATAAGGTCATGATTGTTGATGAACAGACTGGTCGTATTATGGATGGTCGTCGATACTCAGATGGTTTACACCAAGCTATTGAGGCAAAAGAGAATGTTAAGATCGAGGCATTGACTCAAACTTTTGCAACAATAACATTACAGAATTACTTCAGAATGTATAACAAGTTAGCAGGTATGACCGGTACTGCAGTGACTGAAGCTGGTGAGTTCTGGGAAATTTACAAATTAGATGTGGTTGAAATTCCTACCAACAGACCAATTGCTCGTGATGACAGGCACGATTTAATTTATAAAACAAAACGAGAAAAGTATAATGCAATTATTGAAGAAGTAACACAACTTTCAAAAGCTGGACGCCCAGTTTTGATTGGTACGACTTCAGTTGAAATTTCAGAATTACTATCAAAATTATTAAGCGTTCGAAAAATTCCACATAATGTACTAAATGCCAAACTCCATAAAAGAGAGGCAGATGTAGTAGCTGAAGCAGGCCAAGGTGGCATTGTGACAATTGCAACCAATATGGCAGGTCGTGGTACAGATATTAAACTTTCTAATGAGGTAAAAGCCGCGGGTGGTTTGGCCATAGTCGGAACGGAACGTCATGATTCAAGGCGAGTAGACAGACAGCTACGAGGTCGTTCTGGTCGTCAAGGTGATCCTGGAAGCTCACAGTTCTATGTTTCTTTAGAAGATAATTTGATGCGCTTATTTGGTTCGGACCGTGTCGCCAAAATGATGGATAGAATGGGCCTTGAAGAAGGCGAAGTAATTCAACATTCCATGATGACGAAGTCAATTGAACGTGCTCAGAAAAAAGTTGAAGAGAACAACTTTGGCATTCGTAAGCGCTTATTAGAATATGATGATGTCATGAATGCGCAACGAGAGGTTGTCTATAAGCGTAGACGTCACGCTATTCAAGGTGAACGTCTAAAAGTTGATATCGCAAATATGATTTATGATACTTGCGAAGTGATAACTGAAACGAACAAAGCCGCGGATGACTTCAAAAATTTTGAATTTGAATTAATCAAGTACTTCTCCGTGACTTCACCGGTAACCGAAGAAGAATTCAATAAACTTGGATTTCAAGAAATTTCGAACCAAGTTTATAAAGTAGCCTATGACCATTATCAAGAAAAAATGGAGCGAAGTGCAAAACAAGCATTTCCGGTTATTAAAAATGTTTATGAAAATCAGTCGAATAAATTTGAGCGCATTGTTGTGCCTTTCACTGATGGTGTAAAGTCTTTAAATGTTGTAACTAATCTTAAGAATGCCTACGAGAGTAATGGAAAGCAGCTAGTAACTGATTTTGAAAAAAATATAACGCTTGCCATTATTGATGATTCTTGGAAAACTCATTTACGTAAAATGGATGAGTTAAAACAATCCGTACAATTAGCAGTTCACGAACAAAAAGATCCGCTACTCATTTATAAATTTGAAGCTTTTGAATTGTTTAAAAGCATGATCGACCAAGTAAATAAAGAGGTTATTTCGTTTTTATTTAAAGGTGAACTTCCTGCAGAAAACTCTAACCAAATTCAAGAGGCTAGAAGTGTCAGAAGACCAAAGGAGAACATTAAAATGAGTAAGGAAGAAATTCCTAATAGCGATGAATTAGCAGCTCAAAACAGAGCTGCAGGCCAAACACAAGGTCAACGTCCACAAAAAACGGAAACAATAACTAGAGAGCGTCCAAAAATTGGTAGAAATGATAGAGTAACGATAAAAAATGTGATGTCAGGTGAAAGCAAAACTGTTAAATACAAGCAAGCTGAGCCCCTTATCGCAAAAGGAGAATGGGTTTTAATTGAAGGTTAAATAAACTCTAGAAAATTTAAAATTGTTAAAACGGTGACCAAAATTTGGTCGCCGTTTTTGATTATGTAATAAAACATATTTAGATTTACATTTGATTTTTACCCCAAAATCGTATTTATGTTTGACTTTTTAAGTCATCTTTGAATAACCTAAAACGTACATGAAAAACCTTAGCGACGAAAATCAACATCCAAAGAGCAAAAGCGGGATGTTTGAGACTTTAAATTATATAGCCGGATTTATGGCTATTGCTTTAGGGATATTCTCATTTACTAAAGGTTATCAACTAGGTTTTCTTGTAGTTTTAGTATTTTTAGGAGTACTATTTATTGCTACCGCCTTGTTCTTAAAATCTATTAAGAATGATAATACTTCAGCTAAGGTCTTAGAACATAAACTACATGAAAAAGAAACTTTACTAAAAGAAGTACACCATCGCGTAAAGAATAACCTACAGACGGTTTCAAGTTTATTGAGTTTACAATCTCGTTCTATAGAAGATAAAAAAATCAGCAGTATTATTAAAAGTAGTCAAAACCGTGTAGTTTCAATGGCTATGGTTCATGAAATGCTTTATAAACGTGATGACTACACATCTAAAGTTGAATTAAAACCTTACGTTGAAGAGCTTTGCGAATATTTATTACGCTCGGTAAAAGGCAATGAAAATAATATTACCACCAAACTAGATATTGGTGATTTTAAATTAAGCATTGACACCGTAATTCCGTTAGGCCTAATTATCAACGAAACGGTGACCAATGCACTTAAATATGGTCTTCCAGAAGATGTTAAGGGCGAAATATTAGTGAAACTATCTAAAAAGGGAGTCAATACCTATCAAATGTATCTTGGAGATAACGGTATTGGATTTCCTGAAGACATCAATCCTAAAAACACTAAATCATTAGGTCTTAAGTTAATTCATAATTTATCAAGGCAACTTCGAGGCAGTGTTCAAAGAGATACTAAAAGTGCTGGAACTTATTATCAAATAACTTTTGAAGAAGTTATTGATGATTTTAATTCAGTTGATTAAGTGGTATTTTTTGAACTAGTTCTTTATCTTTAAAAACTAACTCAAAAGACTACCAGCCCAATGTTCAAGAAACTCCTTCTTGTAGCACTATGTATTAGTGGTACACTTTCCGCTCAAGATTATTTTTTAGAAAAATACAAACCTTTTAATACCGAAATTCCTTCGCCTGAGCAGTTTTTAGGCTATGGTATTGGAGAACATCATACCAGACATGACTTAATTGTCGCTTATTTAACAAAGCTTGCGGAGGTTTCTGAACGTGCTAGTATCTATGAATATGGCAAAACACATGAAGGACGTAAATTGGTAATACTTACCATTACCACACCTGAAAATCTTCAAAATCTTGATAATATAAAAGAGCAACACTTAGCTTTTACAGACCCTTCTAAGTCTGTTTCCAACTATAATGATGTACCAATCTTTATTAATTTGGCTTATAATGTTCACGGTAATGAGCCTTCAAGTTCTGAAGCAGCTTTACTAGCGGCTTATACTTTTGTTGCCTCAGATAGCCCTGAAATAAGTAAGTATTTGAATAATTCTATAATAATGGTTGACCCAACTATTAATCCGGATGGGCGCGATAGACATACCCAATATGCTAACATGTATCAAGGTAGTCCGCTGGTTGCAGACCCACAAGATGCTGAACATAATGAATATTGGCCAAGAGGGCGAACAAACCACTATTGGTTTGATTTGAACAGAGATTGGCTATTAGGTATAAATCCTGAAAGTCGTGGTAAACTAACTTGGTACCATGAATGGTATCCTAATGTAGTGACAGATTTCCATGAAATGGGTAGTCAGAGCTCTTACTTTTTTGAACCAATGAAAGTGAACGCATCGCAAGATCCGATTATGCCAAAAGAAAATTATGAAGATTTGAACAATCTATTTGGTGATTATTTTGCCAGTGCTTTAGATAGTATCGGATCATTTTACTTCACAAAAGAAGTTTTTGATGGTACCTACCCTGGTTACGGGTCTTCATACCCTGATTTACAAGGTGGTTTGGGACTTTTATTCGAACAAGCAAGTTCTCGAGGGCACAAGCAAAAAACAAAATTCGGTGAAATCACTTTTCCTTTCACGATTAGAAATCAATTCACATCAAGTATAACAACAGTTAGAGCGGCTGTCGAGAACAAAGGAATGCTGAGAAAATACCAACAAGATTTCTTTAAAAGTGCCTTAGGTAACGCCTCTAGAAGTAAAATTCGAGGATATATTTTTAAGGATGATTATGACAAAAATCGAGAGAAGGCATTTATAGACAAACTTTTATTGCACAAAATTGATGTATACAAATCTGGTAATCAATTTGTAGTACCAACTAACCAACCTCAATACCGAATGGTGCAAACTATGTTTGAAACCTATTCTAAATATCGTGACAGTGTTTACTATGATGCTTCAGCTTGGTCAGTGGCTAATTTCTACAACATGAAATACAAGCCCGTCACCAGTTTAAATAAAGGTGAAAAAATAACTACTACTGCTGATCTAGTGAAGACATCAACCGTTAAGAAAACGGACTATGCATATATCATTAATTATGATGATTATAATGCGACGACTGCATTAAACTACTTACAGCAAAACGAAATTGTGGTTTCTTCTTCATTTAAACCTTTTACAACTACAACGAATAAAGGTCTGACTACTTTTAACTATGGCACACTAGTTATTCCAGTAAGTCTTCAAAAGAAAGGTTCTGATGATGTTTTTAAACTGGTTCAAAAGGCTCAACAAAAATTTCAAGTAGATGTACATAGTGTAAATTCAGGCTATAGCAATAAAGGGATTGATTTAGGTAGCCGGTATGTTTCTCCTATCACCAAACCAAAAGCAATGATGCTCATTGGCGATGGTGTTCGCTCATATGAAGCAGGTGAGGTATGGCATTTACTAGATACAAGAGTTCATATGCCTATCACTAAAATTCCAATGCGCAATTTCAATCGTGCAAATATGGATAAATACAATACCCTTGTTATGGTATCAGGTAACTATAATCTAAACAAAAAGCAGCGCGAAAAAATTAAAACTTGGGTTAGCAAAGGAAACACCTTAATAACCATAGGAAGTGCTTCAAAATGGGTAATCAATAAAAAACTAGTAAATGAAAAGCTTACGGAAGGAGCTAAAAAAGATAGTTCAGAAATAGCAGAAAGAAAACCTTATGTTGATGCTGGTGAAAATATTGGAAAGGAAAGTGTTGGTGGTGCTATTTTTAAAGTAGATTTAGATTTGACTCACCCCCTAGCCTTTGGGTATAGAGATACTCAAATTCCGGTTTATAAAAATAATTCCGTTTGGTTAGCACCCAGTAAAAATGAATATGCTACGGTTGCCAAATACACTCAAAACCCTCACATTGATGGCTTCATTACAAAAAAGAACAAAGAAGAATTTTTAAAACCTTCGGCTTCATTGGTAGTAAGTAAAGTTGGAAGAGGGCGTGTTGTACTTTTCGCTGATAATCCAAATTTTAGAGGCAGTTGGTATGGTACAAACCGTTTATTTTTAAACGCCTTGTTTTTAGGAGATAAAATTAGAATACCAGAATAAATTATTATGAAAAAATTACTGACATTAATCTTCGCAATTACTCTTATAACTAATATTTTTTCACAAGAAAAACTAAGTGAAGGACCTTTTAATCAGTTAATAATAAGAGGAGTAACCCTCATAAATGGAAATGGTGCACCTCCAAGAGGGCCTATTGATATTGTAGTTGAAAACAACAAGATTGTAAAAATTCAAGTTGTTGGTTATCCCGGGGTTGCTATCAATGAAAATAAACGACCTAAACTTAAGCAAGGAGGAAAAGAGCTGGATTGCACAGGGATGTACCTAATGCCTGGCTTTGTCGATATGCATGGACATATAGGAGGAGTTTCTCAAGGAGCTGACTATGATTATGTTTTTAAACTTTGGATGGCACATGGTATTACAACGGTACGCGAACCTAGTGGTCGTGGCGTAGATTGGGCACTAGATTTAAAGCGAAAAAGTGAAAAGAATGAAATTATAGCACCAAGGGTATTTGCTTATACGGGTTTTGGGCAAAGCTCCGGTAGTTTTAATCCTTTGAATGATGCTCCAATTAGCACGCCAGATCAAGCTCGAAAATGGGTGCGTGCAAATGCTGAACGTGGTGCCGATGGAATTAAGTTTTTTGGTGCTGCTCCTGAAATCATGGCTGCAGCCCTTGATGAAAACAAAAAATTGGGACTGCGCTCTGCTTGTCATCATGCTCAACTCGACGTAGCGCGTTGGAATGTTTTAAATTCAGCAAGGGCTGGTCTAACAAGTATGGAACATTGGTACGGACTACCAGAAGCTTTGTTTGATGATAAAACCGTACAAGACTATCCTTTAGACTATAACTATCAAAATGAACAAGATCGTTTTGAAGAAGCAGGTAAACTATGGAAGCAAGCGGCAAAACCATATTCTGAGCATTGGAATAATGTAATGAACGAGTTAATTAGTTTAGATTTCACCTTAGACCCCACGTTTAATATTTATGAAGCCAGTAGAGATTTACAAAGAGCGCGAAGAGCTGAATGGCATGAAGATTATACCTTACCATCGCTTTGGGAGTTCTACCAACCAAGCAAAATTAGCCATGGGTCTTATTGGCATGACTGGGGTACTGAACAAGAGGTCGCTTGGCGAGAGAATTATAAACTTTGGATGACTTTCGTAAATGAATATAAAAACCGTGGAGGTCGCGTTACAACAGGTTCAGATTCTGGGTTTATATTCCAGTTATATGGCTTTGCTTATGTTCGAGAACTAGAGTTATTAAGAGAGGCCGGTTTTCATCCTTTAGAAATTATTAGATCTGCCACTTTAAATGGTGCAGAAGCATTAGGTATGGATTCTAAAATTGGTACTGTTGAAGTAGGTAAACTTGCTGATTTTGCAATTGTTGAAGAGAACCCATTACAAAACTTAAAAGTACTTTATGGAACCGGAGCGGTAAAACTTACTGAAGATAATGAGGTAGTTCGTGTCGGTGGAGTCAAATACACCATTAAAGACGGAATTATTTTTGACGCGAAGGCTCTTTTAAAAGATGTAAAAACAACAGTAGCGAAGCAAAAAGAAAAAGAGAACTACATAATAAAACAACCTGGGGTAAAAAATTAAAAGTTATCATTAGGCCATTTTAGATTTGTTTCTTTTCGTCTTAAAAGCTAAAGCTTTCTTTACTCTAGAATTTTTAAACATATAAAGTCTAGCAACCTCTGTTTCAGTTTTGATTTCTTTAGCAACTTGAACGGTAACATTCATTTCAATTGATACAGTAATAGTTTCTACTTTAACTTCCTTAGTAGAGTTCTGTGCAAATGCTGTAGTAGTGAAGAAGATTACTGCGATAAAGGTTAAAATTGCTTTCATAACTTGGGTTGTTTTACTTTGTAAATGTACCCTGAGGTCAATGTAGAAGCCAGATAACTCGTTTTAGAACAAGAATTACTCGTTTAAAAACATGAAAACAGATGAAGTGTAAAAAACCATCGATAACGGTTTTCAAACCGATGAACAGCACACCGAACTGATGTGTATTTAATCGATATTAAAAGATAGATATAATTGTGGTTTAGCTATTTTTTGATAGGGATTTTAGCTTCCTTTAGAGAAAGTAGAGATGCGGTAATTACAAAAATTGTACTCAAGACTAAGGTTACCGGTACTAAGATTGTTTCTAACATATTAAGCCAATTTTGATTTGTTTCTTTTAGTTCTAAAAGCCAAAGCTTTCTTTATTCTAGAATTTTTAAACATATAAAGCCTTGCAACCTCAGTTTCAGTTTTGATTTCTTCAGTCAATTCATTCTCAACATTTAATTCAACAGAAGCAGTAGTTGTTTCAACTTTTACTTCTTCTATAGTGCTTTGTGTAAATGCTGAAGTAGTAAAGAAAATTACTGCGATAAAGGTTAAAATGACTTTCATAACTTGGGTTGTTTTACTTTGTAAATGTACCCTGAGACCAATGCAGTGGCGAGATAACTCGTTTTACAACAATATTTATTCGTTTAAAAACACAAGTTGGGATAAAGTGTAAAAAAGCATCGACAACGGTTTTCAACGAGCTGAACAGCACACCGAAAGCAGGTGCATTTAGTCGATGTTTTCTAGTAAAGCCTTAAAAGAAGATTCGGATCTGGGCAGTTGTTTTTATAAAAAGCTAAATCCATTTGACTACAAACACCGGGGTAATCACCTGTATATCCTTGAAGATTAAGAATAAGTTGAAAATGAAGATGAGGAGCATAATTCACGTTAATGGCAGGAGACCCTAATAAAGCAAGTTCGTCGCCAGCCTTAAATCGTTTACCTATATATATGTTATCGAGTGATTCAATTGAAAGGTGGCCATATAAAGAATAGTAAGTACTATCAATAGTCTTATGTTCTAGTATAATTGTTGGTCCATAATTACCTATATCGTCATTATTCTGAAAACTATGTACAACCCCCTCAACAGGAACTAATACTTTGGTGCCCTGCTCACACCAAAAATCAACACCCAAATGAATGTTTCTAGATTCCCCTTCAGAAAACCGACTAGCATTTGCATATAAGTTACGTTTCTCAAGATATCCGCCATAGGCGACCATCCCTCCGCTCTTAACTAATGTTGCATCTATATAAAGCTGGCAATCTTCAGGATTGGTAATATCTAAAGTATTCAGTGCGCTATTCGACGATGACAAATCAATAGGATGATATTTGGCAAGAGGAATTGAAGCATCTAAAATTGAAATTGGTCTTATAGAAGTAGTTTTAAATAAATTGTCTCTATCCATCCCTTCAATACAAGCTTAACATTTTTTAACGTCTTCTAATGTAATTGGTGTTATACTTTCGCAACTAAAAGCAAAAATCTAATCATGAAGATAGCCAGAAATATAGTTTTAGTTCCTCTAATAATGTTATTTGTAAGTTGCCAAGCAAAAGTAAAAGACAAACCATTAACAGAAAACCAACTAACTGAAAAAACAATTTTATCTGCTGAGGCGCTTCAAAAGTATGACACTGCCTATTTCGCCAGTGGTTGTTTTTGGTGTGTAGAAGCAGTCTTTGAAAGCGTAAAAGGTGTTAAAGAAGTGGTATCTGGCTATTCCGGAGGAAAAGAACAAAACCCCACTTACGAACAAGTTGCTTATGGAAGAACTGGGCATGCTGAGGCAGTTGAAGTTTTTTATGATTCAAAAATTATCTCTTTTGAAGAGCTTGTTCAAGTATTCTTCGGTTCTCATGACCCAACAACATATAATCGTCAAGGTCCGGATAGAGGCGCTCAATACCGCTCTATTGCCTTTTTTAAAAATAATTCTGAAGAAAAGGCTATACGAAACTATATTGAAGCTTTAGAAAAAGAAATGGTTTATGACGCCCCGATTATAACGCAAGTAGTTGCTTTTGAAAAATTTTGGAAAGCTGAAGAATATCATCAAGATTTTGAAAGAAATAATCCGAATCAATCTTACGTAAGAGCAGTTTCAGTACCTCGGCTAAACAGATTTAAGGCAAATTTTAAATCATTTTTAAAAGAAGATAGTCATTAAGGGAATTTAAATAGGTCAATTGATTTGAGATATTTAAGTAATATAAAGCTAGTTTTCTAGAACCACTTCGCTGTATTTTGAATTAACAGTTATTAATTTACCTGAGTTATTGTTAGTCTTATAGCCTTTATGAATAACTGTTTCAAAATTATTGGTTCTATTCATTTTAAAATCTAAAGGATAAACAATTTTAGATTTAGTTCCATTTAAATAAAGAGAAACAGGCCCGCTTGGCATTTCACAACGGAATTCACCGTTTTGTACTGACACATCAATATCAGAAAAATTATTTGAAACTGAATTAATAACCAATTCTCCAAGATCATTAACTACAATGGCTCGGTCATTCAGTTGTTCAATAACAACATTTGAAGATGTTGCATTTAAACGCAAATCTCCGACTTGTTTTAGACTTACATGCTCAGCATAATCCGCTTTTAGTTGACCATAATTCCATTTTTGAACGATTACAGGACTATATGATGCTCTGATATCAGTTTGTTTGCCATCAATAGTTGAAGCAAGCAAACTTGCGTAGCGCAAGCTTGCATTGATATTGTTAGTTGTTCTAGCCAGTTTCACCTCACCATGTTTTACATTCATTTTTAAACGTGTTGATTTTGGCATTTTAATTTTAATGGTTTTCTTGACTTTATATTTTTTACCCTCACCATCTGAAGAAAAATAAAAGATACTTGGTTCATCATCAGTATCACGAGAAAAGAATAAACTTCGTTTTTCACTTTCTTCTTCCATCTTTTCCCTTCGTTCCTCCATCTTCTCCCGTCGTTCCTCCATAAGTTTAGCACGTTCTGCAGATCTCTTCTCAAGCTCGGCAGCACGCTTTTCCATTTCCTTAGTTCGCTCTTTAATTCTTTGTTCCAGACGCTCAGACCTTTCTTTTGCCTGTTTTTCATATCGTTTTCCCCAATCCTCAAGTTTTTCTTTGTAGTCTTCATCAAACTCTTTTCTGAATTGTTTGGTCCATTCTTTCATATACTTATCTCCATCTTTTTGATAAGCATCATAATCAAATTGTTTAAAGTTCATTGACGGTAATGGAGGTATAACTGCCATTTCAGGCCATTCTCCAATCTCAGCTAACTCGGGTATTTCAATGTCTAAAAAAAATGGTTCGATAAAAGATTCAGCGTCAAACTCAAATTCAACTGCAGAATCGAAAAATCTATTAGGAAAAGAATTCCTGCCTGACGTACTTACTTCAATTTCTTTACTATTACCCATCATTTTGAAAGGAGTATTCTCAAAGTATTCTGCCGCTTCTTCATCACTTGCCCCTTCAAGCTCAACCATAGCGGTAATTTCCACTTGATTTTTATCCCAAGTTTCAAATTCAATATCGGTATGGGTAGTGTTAATTTCTACTACCGCATCATCAGCCACATTAAATGTTTCTTTAAAGGTCTTCGATTCTTTTTGAGCAAATAACCCTGTTGTTGACAACAGGGTCAAGGCCAATGTTTTAAATAATATTTGTTGATTCATGTTCATTTTTTGATGATTTTAATTGATTTAATTTTGATTTTAATTTTTGCATTAACTGCAATCGTAACTGAAGATTATTAATTGCTGCTTCAATAGTTTGATCATTAGGCCCTATTTCATTCAGCTCTTTATTTAAAACTTCATATTCTACATTTAGCTCATCTAACCGAGACAAAAAACCGTCGACAACTTCTTTATTTTCCTCCGACACTTTTAGTTTAGAGAGTTCGTAATTAATATTAGCGACGTAATAATTCTCAACTTTTTTTAACTCTGGTGATAAATCACCTAATGAAATAGATTTTTTTAAATCATCTTTAGTATGCTCTACCACGGTGGTTTTAATTACATCCTTATTATGGCTTTCTTTCAAGAGAAGATAACTTCCAATACTTAACACAATCACAACTGATGCAGCAATTTTTAACCATAAATATGAGTTTGTTCTTTTAGCAGATGGAAGCTCTTCTTCTAATAGACTTAAAAACCGATTCTCATGCCCATCTTTCATTTTGAATTTTTCATTCTCTCGTTGTTCTTTGAACAACTCTCTAAGATCCTGTGCCATACTTCACTTCCTTTAGTAATTCTTTTAATTTTCCTTTTCCACGAACTAACCTTGTCCTGGAAGCAGTTTCAGAAATTTTCAAAATTCCAGCAATTTCATTGTGATCATAGCCTTCAACTAAATAAAGTTGAACTACATATCTATACTTATCAGTTAAGGAATCTATTGCCTTTTTTATTTCATCTAAACTTACACTTTCATCAACCTCCCAATTATCATCATCTGTTATATGCATGTATCCCTCGTCAAGCTCCAAGGTTCTTTCCTTTTTCGATTTTAAAAAGTCGATACTTCTATTAACTACAATTCGTTTTAACCACGCTCCAAAAGTTACTTCACCACTATACTGTTCTATTTTTTGAAAGGCTTTGATGAAAGATTCTTGTAAAACATCTTCAGCATCATCGCTATTCTTCAAAAATCGCATTGCTACACAGAACATTCCTTCACAATATTGCTGATACAGCTTTAATTGTGCTTTACGGTCGTTGGTTTTACACCTTTCTACCAATTCAATGTGCAACATGGTTGATTTTAGTGTTGTTTATTGTTGTCTTAAAGACGAAGAAAAAATAACGGTGTGGCAAAATACTTTTATTTAAATAAAAAAATCCTATTAAAAATGATTCAATAGGAAGTTAATGATTTGTAATTCAGATTATTACATATCAATTAATAAATTTAAATGTACTGTTATATTATCTCTAGTTGCCTTACTATACGGGCAAATATCATGCGCAGCGGTTATAAGATTCTCACCCGTTTCTTGATTAACGGTTGGCAAATAGGTATCTAACGTAGCCTCTAGAAAAAATCCATCTTCTTCTTGATTGAAAGAAACGACTGCAGTGACACTAAAATCACCTAAATCATCAATATTATGTTCTTTTGCCACATGCTGCACAGCACCAGCAAAACAAGTAGCATATGCCGCTGCAAATAATTCTTCCGGATTTGTAGAGCCGGTATTTGATTTGCCTTTGCTTCTTGGCATTTCAATTTTATAATCTATCGTTCCATCTTCACTCTGAACATTTCCCGTTCTACCGCCAGTGTTCGTTGCTTTTGCTTCAAATAAAGTTTTCATTTATGTCATATTTTATGGTACAAAAATTATCATTTGTACTCTGATACTAGTAGCGGACACTATTAAATTTATGTGAAAAGTATACCTTAGTAGCATTAGAAGGTTTTGTGGTGAAAAAAACAGGCGTTAAATCAGGGCAAAAAGTCAAAAAAATCAAAAGGCAAGAACTAACAACCGAAGACTTGTTAAGTGGTATTCGCAATTTTGATAAGGCCGTTTTAGCAAAATCTATAACTCTTATAGAAAGTAATAAACCTGCACATTTTGATAAAGCCGAAAAACTCATTACTGAAGCTTTAAAATTTACATCAAAAAGTATCAGAATTGGAATTACTGGAATCCCTGGTGTAGGCAAAAGTACTTTTATTGAAGCTTTCGGTTCACATTTAACCGAACTAGGAAGAAAAGTCGCAGTATTAGCTGTTGACCCTTCAAGCACTGTTACAAAAGGTAGTATACTCGGGGATAAAACTAGAATGGAAACTTTGGCTAAAGACCCTAATGCTTTTATAAGGCCTTCTCCTGCAAGTGATTCTCTTGGTGGAGTTACTCGAAAAACTAGAGAAACAATTGTTTTATGTGAAGCAGCGGGTTATGACATTATTTTGGTTGAAACCGTAGGCGTTGGACAAAGTGAAACCGCAGTTCATAGCATGGTAGATTTCTTTTTGTTGTTGAAATTGGCAGGAGCGGGAGATGAATTACAGGGGATAAAAAGAGGTATAATGGAAATGGCAGATGCCATTGTAATCAATAAAGCAGACGGAAATAATTTAAAAAATGTAAAAATTACGCAAACGGAGTTTAGTAGAGCTCTACATTTATACCCACCTAAAGAGAATAAATGGACTCCACAGGTTTTAAGTTGTTCGTCCATGGAAAAAACTGGTATTTCCGAAATTTGGAATATGATTTCGGAGTTTATAGAACTAACCACAAACAATGAATACTTTGAAATAAATCGCACTAATCAAAATCAAAATTGGTTTTTACAAACAGTTGACGAATTACTAAAACATCAGTTTTATCAAAAAAACAAAATTAAAGAGCATTCCAAAGAGCTCTTAACCCAAATTAAAGCAAAGCAAATTTCCCCATTTACCGCAGCAAAATTATTGGTGTTTGAACCCAAATAATAACAAGTTTAAAAACCCTAAATTTGCCAGAATTTACAGCCATGACATGCATATAGTAACAGACTCTTTTTTATCTATAGTTGTTCCTTTTTATAATGAACAGGACAACATAGTTCTTCTTACTCAAAAAATTCATGAAAGCCTAAAAGGATATCATTATCAAATTATTTATGTTGACGACTTTTCAACTGACAGTACAAGAAAGGTTGTTAAAGATATGGATGATGACAAAGTGCATTTAATTGAATTAAAGAAGAATTATGGTCAAAGTCTAGCATTAGCCGCTGGAATTGATTACGCAGAAGGAGATTATATTATTACCATGGATGGGGACTTACAAAATGACCCTTCAGATATTCCTGAAATGCTAGAATTTGCAATTACAGATGAATATGATTTAATCACGGGGATTCGTCAGAAAAGAAAGGATTCTCTTATCAAAAAAATACCATCAAAAATTGCAAACTTTTTAGTACGTCGAGTAACAAAACTTGATATTAAAGATAATGGTTGTGCTCTCAAAGTTTTTACAAAAGATATTGCAAAAGGTCTTAACCTATATGGTGAAATGCATAGGTTCATTACCCTCTTGGCACATTTAGAGGGGGCTCAGATTAAACAGGTACCAGTAAAACATCATGCGCGTAATGCCGGTGTCTCTAAATATGGTTTAGAACGTGTTTTCAAAGTTGTCGCTGACATGATGCTTCTTCTATTTATTCGCAAATACTTTCAACGGCCCATACACTTATTTGGAATCTTTGGCGTGCTACTTATGATACTTGGAATACTTATAGAAATGTATCTTTTAGTGGTTAAATTTGGGTTTGGACAAGATATTGGTACCCGACCGCTCTTAATATTCGGTATGATGTTTATTCTTGGAGGTATTCAATTATTCACTATTGGTATTGTGATGGAGTTATTAATTAGAACCTATTACGAATCGCAATCGAAACGCCCTTATAGAATTAAGAAAATCACAATAGGTGACGGAAAATCAGCGTAAACTATTAACCACAATCATAAAGGTTGCTGTTAGCACAGCTCTAATTTATTTCATTTTCACCAAAATCAATTTTGGTGATGTTCTACTTGTTGTTAAAAAAGCAAAGCTAGGATACCTTATACTTGCCTTACTACTTTTTGTATTTTCTAAGATTTTGAATGCGTTAAGACTCAACCTTTATTTTCATACCATTGGTGTAAAACTTAATCAGTTTAGCAATTTAAAATTGTACTTACTAGGTATGTTCTACAATCTATTTTTACCAGGTGGTATTGGCGGTGATGCCTACAAAGGCTATGTGATTCAGAAAAAATTCAAGGCCGGTACTAAAAAAGTGTTTTCCGTTTTATTACTGGATCGCTTAAGTGGTATGCTATTAATTTTTTTATATGTCTGTCTTTTAGGTTTAATATTAGAACATCAACTTATCCAGTCTTTTAGCATACTCTTTTTGACTGCTATTCCTCTAAGTATTCTAACTTTTTGGGGGCTAAACAAAAAAATATTTCCATATGCTATTTCGGCATTTTGGGGTTCTTTTCTTTATTCTGCTGTTTTGCAAGCAACCCAATTATTGGCTGTTGTTTGCATTTTAAAATCCCTAGCTATTACTTTAAATGAGGTGGCTTATTTATTTGTGTTTTTGATTTCGTCTATAGTTTCTGTTGTACCTTTAACCATTGGTGGTATTGGTAGTCGTGAGGTAACTTTTTTATATGGTGCGAAGTGGTTACAGCTTAGTGCTGATACCTCAGTAGCCATTAGCATGGTTTTCTTTTTAATAACCGCATTGGTATCACTTTTTGGAATTTATTATCACTTTAGAAAGCCTGAACTAGAAGTTTTAGAGTATTAATAAATATGTACCAAGTGCATTTTATTAAGCTTTTTGGCTCTAGTTGATGGTTCAAGAAATTTCAATTGTAACCGCGTAATTCGAAATTGGTCGACAGTTAATTGCTTGTCCCAATCAAAACCAGCAGAAATAAGTTTTTTTAACTCCTTATCATTGGCATAAATCCAGATATCTTTTTTATCACTCAATTCTTCTAAAGATGTTATTTTAACTGGTTGTTTATTGTAAAAATCTAAAGCCCAGCTATAATCACCGAATTTGTAAATAGTATTTACATCAATATTATGCTCTTTTACCTTTTGAGCCATATTTGATCCACCTTGATATTTTAAAAGCGAAGGATAAAATTGTGTATTCAAAATTCCATTTAACAATAGAGAACTGCAAACAGATAAGGTAATAATACGCATGTAATAAGCTTCTCTCTTCAGACAGAAATAAACAATTATGAGTAATGTCAAAATAAGAATAACATAGCTGTACCAGTTTTGAAACTTAAAAACATAAAAACACACTAAAACTGAAAAAATAAATACCAGACTTAGTATAAAGTATTGAACTCCGAGTAATACTTTTATAATTTTCTCTTTAGTAAACCGGTGGAGGCTATGTAAATAAGATGCAGTTAAAATCGCGTAAAGCGGCATCATTATGTTCATATAGTGCGGCAGTTTAAATTGCGCAAAACTTATAATCAAAAAAATAAGTGTTATTCCACCAAGTGTTAAGAACTCATAATTAGAATTATATAAAAACTTAAGTTTAATGAACGTTTTTATACGCCAACAATATGCTATTAATGCCAATACCGTCCAGGGTAAGAAAATCCATAAAAAAGTATGAAAAAAGAAAAAGTAATCACTGCTATTTTTTCCTACACCTTCTCCACTTAATCGCTCAAAACTTTGTTCCCAAAAGATAAAGAAGATACCACTGCGATTACTTTTACCTCTTATTATTTTCTCTGGATGTAAATCAAACTGCATGTAATATGCATAGAGCATAGGAGTAATAGTTACTATAAATACTAAAAGGGCCACAAGCACCTTCCAGCTTAAAAATTGCTTCCACTTTCTAGTATATGCCATATGACATAAAATACAGATACCAATGACTAGTAAGGCTATTTGTCCTTTGGTTGAAAAAGCCAAACCAGCTCCGAATGCACCAAGTATAATATTTTTAAGAGTATTACTTTCAACATATGTAATGAGTTGCCATATAGCGAAAATTGTGAACCCGGTTAAAACTGCATCTGTTCGAACATCAATAACGGATAGTACTATCGTTTGACAAGTCATAAAGATTAAAGCAGAGAATCTACCTATATCTTTATTGTAAAGTAACCTACCAAGTCCAAAACAACTATAAGCCCCCAATAAAGTAGCCAAAAAGCCAGGTATTCGATACGCCCAATCGTGAAGTCCAAATATTTTATATGAAATAGCGGCTAGCCAATAATGCATATGCGGCTTGTCAAGATATTCATTTGGTCCTTTAAAAAGGTTTATGAAATCGTTTTCTTGAACCATGCGCATTGCCATTACGGCAAATTGAGCAGAATCGTTCTCAAACAAAGTAACAAACATGCCAGCGATATAAACCAACACAATTAAAGCCACTAAAAACCAATATCTTATTGTAGAAATCATGCTTTAATTTTGAACGTTGCGAAGGAATATAAGTTAGCAAAAATCCACCCTAAAATACCACCAATTGTTAAACCTGTTAATACATCTAAAGGAAAGTGCACTCCGATATAAATTCTACTGTAACTCACAGATATTGACCAAAGCAAAAGAAAAGGTCCCAATATTTTATATTTACTTTTAAAAAGAATAGCAAAAAAGCTAGCAAGTGCAAACGAACTGGCTGCGTGAGCTGAAAAATAACCGTATTTGCCTCCGCATCGACTTTTTACCAAGCGCATGACATTCATTAAATCGTCATCATGACAAGGTCTAAACCGACCTACACCGTATTTAAAAAAGTTACCCAACTGGTCGGTACATGTAATCATCAATGCTATTGTAACTAATAAAACTCCCGTCTTTTTTGCGCCAAAAGATTTGTAAGAAATGAATAATAAAAAGGCATAAAGGGGAATCGTAATAAAACTAAATTTTTGAGATAGGTATAACCAAAAACCATCCCAACTTTCAGTTCCTAAACCATTTAAAAATAAGAATAAGTCTCTGTCAAATTGAACTAATTGATCTACCATATATCAATCTTCATACCTAGAAACTTCTCTATCATAAAAAGCTGTTGCAGCTTCGATAGTATGCTCCATTTCAGCTTCTAATTCTTTCTCATCTTCCTTATCAAATTCTTCTAACCATTCCACCTCATCATCTTCTAGATTGATAACAAACCGAGGGAATTCAGTATGAACAATATAAATCCCGTTTGGGTAATCAGTATTATCCCCAAGTAAAAATTTAGGTAGTTCCATTAATCTTATAATTTATTCTTTTTTAAAAGCTGATGATTGAACAATTAAACGCTTTGTTAAATAATTAAATCTAATATACAACATTACAGCTGATGCCGTAAGACCTAATAACAGGCCAATCCATATACCTGTACTTTTCAAATTTGTATACAATCCTAAGTAAAAGCTTACTGGGAAACCTATCAGCCAATAAGCTATAAAAGTAATTAAAGTAGGTATTTTAACATCTTGAAGACCTCTTAAAGCTCCTAAAACTACTACTTGAATTCCGTCTGATATTTGAAAAATAGCGGCGACTAAGAGTAACTCGGCAGCAAGTATAATTACCTTGGTATTATCTATTTGGTTCACTAAATCATCAACATCTAAATAGATGGTTGGCAACCAATCGCGCCCCACTAAAAATATAGTCGCAAAAATAATTTCTAATAAAAAAGTCAACAGAAATATAGATTGGGCAATTCTTCGCAAGTCAGTAAAATTCTGTAATCCTTTTTGATTACCAACACGAACCATTGCGGCCACGCCGAGGCCCATACCCACCATAAAAGTCATACTACTTAAATTCAAAGCAATTTGATTAGCAGCCTGGGCATTTTTACCAAGAACACCACTTAACCAAATAGCTGCTGTGAAAATAGCAACTTCAAAAAACATTTGTAAAGCAGAAGGAAAGCCTAAGCTAATAATCTTTTGCATTACTTTTTTTTCAATTTTCTTAAAATTAAAGCCGGTGACATAATCGTGAAACTTCTTTTTACGCTTTAATAAGAACCAGATATAAGCAACCATAATACATCTAGAGACTAAAGTACCTATTGCAGCACCCACGATACCCAGTTTTGGAAATCCGAATGAACCAAAAATCAATAGATAGTTTAAAACAATGTTGACCACATTAGCTATAATTGTAGCATACATTGGATACTTGGTTTGTGATAGCCCTTCTGAGAATTGCTTAAACGCTTGAAATATAATTAGAGGAACCAATGAAAATGCAACTAATTCAAGATAGGGAATAGCCAATTCAACCACTTCTGGTGGCTGTTGCATGGTGTAAATCAATGGTTTTGAAAGTAAAATAATACCAAAAAGTGATAGACCTAAAACTGTACACAATAGCAAACCATGTTTCAATGCACTTTTACCATTTGCTGGATTGCCAGCACCATCGGCCTCGGCAACTAACGGGGTTATTGCAGTCGAAAATCCAATCCCTAAAGACATCGCAATAAAAACAAAGCTATTACCAAGTGAGACTGCGGCCAATTCAGCGGTACCTAACTGCCCCACCATAATATTATCAGCAAAAGCAACAAATGTGTGCCCTAGCATACCTAGTATTACAGGGTAAGACAGTCTTAGATTATAAGCAAATTCCTTAGTGTACTGCTTCAAACTTTCTCTTTATTAAATTGAATTGTGACAATTCTAAAAACACTATTAGTACTCGGTTGACTTTGCTTCCTCCCAGAACTCATTCATTTCTGCTAGTGATAATTCTTTTAAGGATTTACCAGCTTCTTTTGCTTTTTTTTCTAAAAATTGGAAACGGCCAATAAACTTCTTATTAGTCCTTTCCAAAGCATTTTCAGGGTTAATATCTAAAAATCGTGCATAATTGACCATTGAAAACAATACATCACCAAATTCAGCCTCCATTTTAACTCTATTTTCCGCTTTTACCTCATCTTGAAATTCCGCTAGCTCTTCTTCTAACTTCTCAAAAACTTGATCTGGTTTCTCCCAATCAAAACCAACACCAGCAACTTTTTCTTGAATTCTATTAGCCTTAACTAACGCCGGCAAACTATTTGGAACTCCTTCCAAAACACTTTTCTTTCCCTCTTTAAGTTTTATAGTTTCCCAATTACGTTTGACATCTTCTTCGTCCTTAACCTTTACATCTCCATAAATATGCGGATGCCTATTAATAAGTTTCTCACAAATTCCATTAGCTACATCAGCAATATCAAAATCATTAGTTTCAGAACCAATTTTGGCATAAAAGACAATATGTAACAATAAATCACCTAGTTCTTTCTTTATTTCTTCCAAATCATTATCCAAAATAGCGTCACCTAACTCATAGGTTTCTTCTATTGTTAAATGGCGGAGTGTTTGCAGCGTTTGTTTTTTATCCCATGGACATTGCTCACGTAATTCGTCCATTATTGTCAATAATCTGTCAAAAGCTTCTATTTTATCTGATCTTGTAGTCATTAGTATTCAATTGTATTTCAAAGCTACAAACTGATTTGGCATGAATTTTACCAATATTTCAAAAGAAAACCATCATTTATTAACCGACGTGATTTTTAAGAATTAGAATTGATTTGTGGCAAGAAGTACTAAAGTACAAGACACCTCTACTTTAATTCCTTCATTTTCAAGCAGTTTGTAGAAGTCAGGATTTTCAGTTCCGGGATTAAAAATAACCCTTCTTGGGCTCAATGCTATGATGGTGTCATAGTATTGCTTTTGCCGTTCAGAGTTCAAATATAACGTTACAGTGTCTATTTTTGGTAATTCACTGAAATTAGTTTTAATTTGCACTTTATCAACCCAACCAGTTCTTAAACCAAAGGCAACTGTTGAAATGTTTTTTTCTAAAAGACGTTTTATTGCCAAATTACTGTATCTGTCTGGTTTTAAAGATGCTCCAAAAACGAGAGTTGTTTGCATATGTTAATTTATGTGTTAAACGAGCAAAAAAAAGTAACAATAGCGAAAAAATTGCGTCTATTGTAAGTAACAAAGAAATTAATCGTTGGTAAGACTGTATTTTTATAGTTAATGGTTAGTGTTTAGTATGGCTTATCAATGACAAAACCCTGACGTCTGCAAAGATGTTCAGGGTTTACTTTTTTATCAAAATCATTACTCGAGTTAATTTTTTGCAAAATCAGTAACATATTACATTTTCAAGCGTCTTTTATTGAAAGGCTAATAATCAATTTAAAAAATTGACCAAGCTTGAATTGTAAATGGTTGGTTAGTTCTTTTCAAGTGGTCACTAAAACCCTGATAGCAATGTCAGGGTTTATCTTTTTTAAAAATTGCTGTATCATGCCCATCAAGACTTTGTGTATTCTTCTTTTCCCAGTAAGCTCTTATACCATCTTCTCCCTTATTTTCAGCCCAATCAATAAGTCCTTGGCGCTCTTCTTTAAAATCCATCAAGGGGACAGCCATTCCACAAGAAGTTTGAACTAAATCAATCTTAAAATCGATTAATTGTCGCCTGCCCGGAATGTCTTTAAAGAGTGAAATATGTTCCTTCCAAAAAGCATCATATTGGTGATATATGTTGGCAGTACCATATAATCTTAAAATTAAAGGAGGACCTTCAAAAGCGCAAAACATCAAGGTCATTCTATTTTGTTTCAACAAGTGTGCAGCAGTTTCATTGCCGCTCCCTGTTAAATTGAGCCATACAACACGATTTTCGTTCAGGACTCTGAGAGAATCTAATCCTTTCGGAGATATATTGATTTTGCCTTCTTGCATAGAAGTACCTACAAAGAACATGGGCTGTTTCTTAATAAAATCAGTAAGTTTAGGCGTGAGTTCTTTTAGTTGTTTGCCCATTTATCTTGTTTACCATCTTATAATAACGCTTCCCCAGGTAAATCCACTTCCAAAAGCCGCCAATACTACGAGGTCCCCTTCTTTGACTTTACCAGCCTCCCAGGCTTCAGTCAATGCTATTGGAATTGAAGCCGCTGTAGTATTACCATATTTCATGATATTATTAAATACTTGGTCGTTAGAAAGACCAAATTTGCGTTGTACAAACTGAGAAATTCTAAGATTAGCTTGATGTGGCACCAACATATTGATATCGGTAGCCTCCAACCCATTGGTCTTTAAACCTTCAATAATAACTTCACTAAATCTAACTACAGCATTCTTAAAAACAAATTGGCCATTCATATATGGAAAATAAGACTCATCATCCGGGTTATTATCATTGATAATATCTGTTACCCATCGTTTACCCATACCTGGTGCAATTAACGATAATTCTTCGGCATGTTGACCTTCTGAGTGTAAATGTGTTGATAGAATTCCTTTTGAGGTATCTTCTTCTCTACTTACAACAGCAGCACCAGCACCATCGCCAAATATTACGGAAACACCTCTACCACGAGTGGTCATATCCAAACCACGCGAATGTACCTCTGAACCAATCACCAAAACATTTTTATACATTCCGGTTTTAACATATTGATCAGCAACTGAAATACCATAAACAAAACCTGAACATTGATTTCTAACATCCAATGCCCCTACTGTTTTTATTCCTAAATCACGTTGCACTAAAACTCCCGGCCCAGGGAAATAATAATCAGGACTCAAGGTGGCAAAAACGATAAAATCGATTTCATCTTTATCTATACCTGCACGTTCGATTGCTACTTTTGCTGCTTCAACCCCCATTGAGGTAGTGGTATCAGCTTCGGAATTAACATGTCTTCTCTCTTTAATTCCTGTTCGTTCTTGAATCCATTCGTCATTAGTATCCATGACCTTAGAAAGATCATCATTACTTACCACATTGTCAGGCACGTAATAGCCAAGACCAGTTATTTTAGAATTATACATAAAATGCGTTGTTTACGGGATTATAGCCGCTATTTAATGGAAAAGTAAAAAAATATATTTTGTACTCCTTAAAAAAAACGAACTTTCAGTAAAGTTTAGCTTATCTAGTCGATATACTTCCTAAAATTATTAACCTCAACCTTAGCCCTTAAATCGTGTAATAAATTATATAATCCAAAGAAGGTTCGATTCATATATAAGAAATGTTTGGAGCCCCTATTACCATTCATTTTACGTATCTGATCATCCTTAGAATAACGTTCACTTAAATCGGCAATCTGAGACCAAAACAAATCATTTCCAAAATCAAAGGTCTCTTCATTAAAAGGTGAAGTAAATAAAGTGAGCATTTCTTTGAACAAAGCAGTGAAAAATTCCAATTCTTTTTTAGAATCTGTAGGTGTTAAAATCTCTAACTCGTACAGCTTTTCTGTAAATACTTTTTGATTACTGATATTATCTTTTTCCGCTAATTCAAAATAAGGTATATAAAACTCATCTGGAATTTGTTTGATACAACCAAAGTCAATAGCTATTAGAGTATTCGTTTCACTCACTAAAAAATTACCGGGATGCGGATCAGCATGAACTTTTCGTAAACCATGTATTTGAAACATGTAAAAATCCCATAATGCCTGACCTAATTTACTACCAATATCAGATGTAAAGTCAGTTTTAGCGAACTCACTTAAATGCTTCCCTTTCATCCAATCCATTGTGATGATTCTCTCGCTGGATAAAGCTTCATAATACTTTGGAAATGCAATATTTGGAATGATATTACAAGCCTCGGTAATTTCTTTGCTTTGTTTAAGTTCTAAAATATAATTAGTTTCTTCAACCAGTTTATGCTCGACTTCCTTAAAATACTTGTCAGAGTCTTTTCCTTTTAAATTAAACATTCGAATGGCAATGGGTTTAACAATAGCTAAATCACTGCTAATGCTTTGAGCCACTCCTGGGTACTGAATTTTGACAGCCAGAACTTTGTCATCTTTGGTTGCTTTGTGCACTTGCCCAATACTCGCAGCATTTATGGAATCTTTGGTAAACGTGTCAAATATATCTTCAGGATATTTACCTAGGTATTTTTTAAAAGTTTTTCTAACTAAAGGTGCAGATAATGGTGGAACTGAAAACTGGGACAACGAAAATTTTTCAACATATGCATTAGGCAATAAGTTCTTTTCCATGCTCAACATTTGAGCTACTTTTAAGGCACTACCCTTTAAGCTTTTTAATCCGTCATAAATATCTGTAGCGTTATCTTCGTTTAATTCATCTTTGCCTAGCTCAGGATTTACAAGTTTCTTACTATAATATTTGGCATAATTACCTCCAATTTTAACACCAGTTTTAACCAACTTACCTGCTCTTTCAATTTTACCTGTCGGAATTTTATCAAGTGTTTTCATAACTTATTTTTTTAGGCAAAATTTTCTTTATATAAAAACTTTCCAAAATCAATTAAACTATCTAAAGGTGTATTATCAAAAACATCAAAAATTGTTGTTACTGATTTCTCAATAGCCAAATCTGTTTTTTCAAATCCAGCGGAAGAATCGTCCATCCAAAATTTCAATAAAAATGCAAACTGTACCCATGCACCCTCTGAAAATACTCTTGGGCTCTGTTTGGTGATTTTAAGCGTTTTATCAGCATTAGATTCTTCAATAAGCTCAGTAGCAAATTCTTTAATATGACTTCGTAAATCTTTTAGCTCTGCCATTTTATCCAACATTTTGCGATTAGTACTTAACGTAAAAAGAACATAACTGCGATTCATTGTCAACAATTCAAACATGGTGTAGAAAAATGTCAGCATTTTATCTTTGTTACTGAAATTTTCATAATCCTTGTTCTTATGTAATAAAGTGGTGGTATTTAAAAAGAACTTATTCCAAATACTTTTTTGAAGAGCCTCGAAAGACCCAAAGTACTTGTAAAACTCATCTTCCTTAATTTTATGCTCTTTACAAAATTTAAATACCGACTTAGGATGAACCTCATTTTCCAATACAAAATTCATATAGTGAGCGATTATTTTATCATCCGTCATTTTAACTGAACTTACTTTTGTTGCCATTTTATATTTTGTTTACTCTAAATTAAAAAAAATAGAACTAATCTTTCTTTATTATTTCTTAAAAACAGAAAACGCACCTCTGAGCGGAGGTGCGTTTTCAACAACCTAACCAATAAATAAACAAACTTGTTGTGGATAAATCCTTTTTCATAGCAATTAAATATCCCAACAGAACAAAAATAGTTATTGTTTAATTATTACAGGTATTTATTAAACAAAATATATGTTAAAGTTTGTATTAAGAGATTTGAAATTCTTTATAAATGCCAGTTTGTCACCTTAGTCTTCATTGGTACTTTTTTTGAAATGAGTTAAACGTAAAAATTAACACAAAATTTAAAGTAATATGGCCACAGGAAAAATTAATGTTTCAGTAGAAAACATTTTCCCTTTAATAAAGAAATTTCTTTACAGCGATCATGAAATCTTCTTGCGTGAACTTATCTCAAACGCCACCGATGCAACTTTAAAACTAAAGCATCTAACATCAATCGGTGAGGCAAAAGTGGAATATGGTAATCCGCAAATTGAAATCAAAATTGATAAGGATGGTAAAAAAATTCACATTCTAGATCAAGGTCTTGGTATGACTGAAGACGAAGTCAAAAAGTATATTAATGAAGTTGCTTTTTCTGGAGCAGAAGAGTTTTTAGATAAATATAAAGATGCTGGACAAGATGCCGGAATAATTGGTCATTTTGGTCTTGGCTTTTACTCTGCCTTTATGGTAGCAGAAAAAGTAGAGATCATTACCAAGAGTTTTAAAGAAGAACCTGCAGTTCATTGGTCTTGTGATGGCTCTCCAGAATTTGAACTAAAAACCTCAGAAAAAACAGATAGAGGAACGGAGATTGTTCTGCATATAGCTGATGATTCTACTGAGTTTTTAGAAGAATCAAGAATTAGCACTTTATTAACCAAGTACAATAAATTTATGCCTATTCCGATTAAATTCGGAACAAAGACAGAGACACTTCCAAAACCGGAGGGAGCAAAAGATGAAGACCCTGCGCCTACTCAAGAAGTTGACAACATCATTAATAACCCTAACCCTGCATGGACAAAAAAACCTGCAGATTTAGAAGATGAAGATTATAAAGGGTTCTACAGAGAATTGTATCCAATGCAATTTGAAGAGCCTTTGTTCAACATTCATTTGAACGTTGATTACCCATTCAACTTAACCGGAATTTTATATTTTCCAAAGTTGACGAATGACATGAACATTCAAAAGGATAGGATACAACTGTATCAAAATCAAGTTTTCGTAACTGACAATGTTGAAGGTATTGTACCTGAATTCTTGACAATGCTTCGTGGAGTTATTGATTCTCCGGATATTCCATTGAACGTATCAAGGTCATATCTTCAAGCAGATGGTGCAGTTAAAAAGATTTCATCTTACATCAGTAAGAAGGTGGCAGATAAAATGAATTCTTTATTTAAAAACAACCGCGAAGACTTTGAACAAAAATGGAATGATATCAAAGTAGTTATTGAATATGGTATGCTTTCAGAAGATAAATTCTTTGAAAAAGCTGAAAAATTTGCTCTTTATCCTACTGTCGACGGAAGTTATTTCACTTTTGATGAATTGTTAGCTAAAGTAAAAGACTCACAAACTGACAAAGATGAAAAAACAGTAATACTTTATACATCAGACAAAGAGGCGCAGCACAGTTACATAGAAGGTGCAAAGGCCAAGGGGTATGAGGTACTACTTTTAGATTCACCAATTATTCCGCATCTAATGCAAAAGTTAGAAACTTCGAAAGAAAAAATAACGTTTGCACGTGTTGACGCAGATCATATTGACAACCTTGTCAAAAAAGAAGACACTGCAATTTCAAAACTGTCAGAGGAAGAGAAAACTAGTTTAAAAGAGAAAATTGACGCAGTTGTTGGAGAAAATAGCTCATTCACAGTTCAGTTAGAAGCTATGGATAGTTCTTCACAACCTTTTATCATTACAGAACCTGAGTTTATGCGCCGCATGAAAGACATGCAACAAACCGGTGGTGGTGGAATGTTTGGTATGGGTAACATGCCCGATATGTTTAATCTAATTGTGAATACTAATCACGAATTGGTAGGTGAAATTTTGAATACTAAAACTGCTAAGAAAAGAGAACGATTAATTAATCAATCTTTAGACCTTGCTAGACTTTCAAAAGGTCTGCTAAAAGGTGAAGAGTTGACCAAGTTTATCAATAGAAGTTATGAAATGATTAAGTAATGTACTTATAACTATAAAATTATAACCGCCTAAGCCCATGTTTAGGTGGTTTTTTTATGCAAAAGCTTTATCTTGATACGATAACTAAGCAAAATCAATGAACAACGATTACAAAAGTCCTTCGTTTAAAAAGCTTTTAGATTCTCTACAACAACAAAGTTGGGAGTTAGAGCTACTTATTTCTGGTTTTGCGATTTTCGGACTTTTTACAGCATACGAGCCCATTTCTATTGAAATGAGCAATGCTGGGAATGAACAACAGATATATCGGTTTGTTATTTATTTTTTGGCTCTTGCGGCCTGTTCCATTCTTCTTTTTAATTTACTCCTGCATGTAGTTTTGAGGGGACTTTGGATAGGAGCTCTAGGGTTAAGATATGTCTCAGGTGATATTGAATTTGATAAACTAAAATATTCGGAACGTTTTAAAAATTATCTCAATAAAAGAATTGTCTCTTTTGACCGCTACATAGGCAGTTTAGAAAACTATTGTAGCATTCTATTCGCAATTTCTTTTCTTCTTATTTTTTATGTTTTAGCAATGACTATTGTAATGATAACTTTTGTTTTAATAGCAAATTTTATCATTGACAATGATAGCCTACCAAACTGGATTTCTAAAGGTGTTGGCATTCCCTTGATGGTCTTTTTAGCAATTGGTATGTTTTTAACCTTCTTTGACTTTATAACTCAAGGACTTCTTAAAAGAAATAAATGGGTATCTAAAATCTACTTTCCAGTGTATTGGGTATTTAGTTTTTTGACATTATCCTTTTTGTACAGACCGTTGGTTTACAATTTTTTAGACAATAAATTTGGAAAAAGGTTAATTCTTTTTCTTACCCCAATTTATTTACTGATTTTGATTATTGCATCTCTAGAATATAAAAATTCTAATTATCTTGATATTGAAAGAAACTCGTCTTCTCAATTTGCCAATAAAGAAAACTACAGGAATTTAATGACAAAAGACGGAGATTTTCCGGGTAGAATGGTAATTCCATCTAAGATTATTCGAACACCTTACTTGCCTATTTTTGTTCCGTACCGAGAAAATTTGGAGGATAGAATTTTTGCGTACGATACGACCATTACTCCAAAGAATGATAAAAGAGGTCTAGCTTCAGGCATTAATTTTGGAAATGGATGGGAAGAAGAATGGAACACAAAAAGGCAACGTGATAGTATCCGTAAGCGATATTTAGAAATTTTTAATGAAACACATTCCTTTAAAATTGACAGTCTCAAACTAGATTCTGACTTTATTGTTACTACTGATAATAATGGTCAAATAGGTTTTGAAACCCATTTAAACATTAGAGAAATTTCGGAGGGTTTACATGTTTTGCAATTAAATAGAATAAGAAAACAAAAAGACTCGATTCTAAACTTAATTGAAACAAAAATTCCGTTCTGGTATTTTAAAGAATAAATAATGAAATTTCCTTGGCATTTATATTTAATGTCTGCAATGTACATTTTTGCGGGGGTTATGCATTTTGTAAAACCAAAAGCATACATGCGCATCATGCCTAAATATCTACCATTTCATAAAGGTTTAGTCTATTGGAGTGGTCTAACTGAAATAGTATTAGGTATTGGTCTATGTTTTACCAGTACAAAGGCTTTTGCTATTTGGAGTATAATCGCAATGCTTCTTGTTTTTTTACTAGTTCACTTTTATATGTTAACTGGTAAAAAAGCTTCCGCGGGCATGCCACAGTGGATTTTAATCCTTCGAATTCCTTTACAATTTGGCTTGATATATTGGGCTTACTGGTATTTACAATTTTAAGCAAATCTACTGTCCACATGTTTTTTCAAAATGAGGGTTTGAACAAAAAACAAAAAACCTCCCAAAATAATGACGTAGGTTGCAGTTTTTGAAAATCGATCTTGCCCAAAGAAATTGTTAATTGATGCACCCATATCATTAAGATTATTTATATAACGGGAATCAATCTCCGAAAAACCATAATTTTTTAAAATAACCACTACTAAAGACAAAACCAAAAACGCTCCAATAATAAAAATAGACTTCGGCAGCAAGGGTTTATAAACAAAATGAGCGTTTTGTATTCCTGGTAATTTCGCCAAAACGTTCTCTGTAAAGTCTAAAGAAGGTTGATCTAAACTGTCATTAACCATCAACTTATCAATAAGCTTTTCTAATTCTTCTTGATTATCCATAATTTTCTAGAGTTACAGGTTTCAATTGTTTTTTTAATATGATTGCCAAACGTGTTCTAGCTCTAAAAAGGCGAACTTTTACCGTATTCTCACTTAGACTTAAAATAATACTCAACTCTTTCAGATTTTTCTCTTCAAAATAAAAAAGCGAAATTATTGCTGCATCCTTATACGATAATTGCTCAACACATTTACGTACAAGTAAAGCCTTTTCATTGGCTAAAATAGTATCCAAAGCATTATTTACGTCCTTAATATCAAAACCTTCAACCGCATCAATTGATGTATTCAACAATTCTTTTTTATTCTTTTTAATTCTATCAAGACATGTATTATAGGTTACTCTATATATCCAAGTTGAAAACTTAGAATCGCCTTTAAAATGTTTTAGCGACTTAAAAACTTTTACAAAAGTGTCTTGCGCTACTTCTTCAGCTTCTTCTGTATTTTTTAACATTCTTAAAGCAACAGTATATACCAAATTCTTATAATCATCTACAAGCTTTGAAAAAGCTTGAGAATCTCCATTGAGAATAGCTTCGATATTTGGTTGGTTACCTTTTTGTTGCATTCTAAGTGTAAGACGAAAAAAGTTACCAATAGGTTACACAAAATAAAAAAAATATAATTGATGTAACCTTACTCAAAAAACATTCGTCATAGTTCGTAAATGAGTTTATTTATCAATTTAAAAAATCAAACATGGCAGAAGCAATTTTTATTCCAATCAGTTTTTTTATTACCGTATTTTCAATTTTATACTTGTACTTTTCTACTAGAAACAAAGAACGTCTAGCACTCATAGAAAAAGGTGCGGACGCAAATATTTTTGTTAAAACAAAAGATTCCGGCGGAGTTGCAACTTGGAAAATTTTTCTTATCAATTTCGCAGTTTTATTAATAGGCATTGGAGTTGCAATTTTTATAGCCTCAATTTTGGAAGCAGCATTAGGTGTTGATGAAGACATAGCCTATCCTGGCACTATTTTCTTAATGGCCGGAGTCGGTTTATTAGTTGGTTTTACCATGACAAAAAGATTAGAAAAATAGTCTACTAACAACCAATCAATTTAAAAAGCCAACGTTATATACGTTGGCTTTTTTTATCTTCAAGGCATGAAAGTTATTGCAACCAATATCGGCAAGGCTACTACTGTTGAATGGCGTGGTAGAAATATAGAAACAGGCATTTTTAAATATCCAATAGAAGAACCACTTTTATTAAAAAAAGAAGATGTTGCTAATGACACGGTAATTGACAGAAAACATCACGGTGGTGAATTTAAAGCTTGCTATCTTTTTTCTTCAGACTACTATGATGACTGGAAAGAAAAATACCCAAATTTAAAATGGGATTGGGGCATGTTTGGTGAAAATCTAACCATTACGGATTTAGACGAAAACAAGTTGTTCATCGGTGATGTTTATAAGCTTGGCGAAGCCTTAGTTCAAATTACTGAACCGCGACAGCCATGTCATAAATTAGGAATACGTTTTGAAAATCAAAAAGTGATTCAAGAATTCATTGCATACGGACACCCTGGCACCTATATTAAAATTTTAGAAGAAGGACTAGTTAAGGTTGGTGATTCTATGCTTTTAGAGAAATCTTCAAACAACGGACTAACGGTACAACAATATAATATGCTTGTAAATAGTCGCGAAAAAGATTTGGATTTGGTCCGTCTAGCTACAGAAAACCAAGGAATTAGAGCAAAGAAAAGAGAAGCTCTTAAAAAATTATTATCATAAAAAAAAGCCCCAACGTTACCGTCAGGGCCAACTGAATAAAAATTAACTATAACTAAACTTACTTTACTGCAACTTTTTCTTTGAAGGTTTTATCATTGTCGATAATTACAACAGTATAATTGTCTTCATAGGCTTGTTCAAAGTTGAATGCCTTTTCAACAACAACGTCACCTTCGATGACTTCTTTAAATACTATTCTACCTTCACTATCGATAACTTTAATAGTCACCTTTTCTTGATCTAGGTTTAAAAGATTAACAAATAATTTTTGTCCTTTTTTCTTAAAAACTGGATCTAGCTCTACGCTAATCAAATTCTTTTCTACCTCTAAAGCTTTTTTACCAAAAGTACTTTCAGGTCCGTTTGCCAAGCTTACTACTGTAGTAAACATTAAGGCCGCTACTAATGTGTTTTTCAAAATTGATGTCATAACACTCGTTTTTAGATTTGTAAATAAATTACACTGCAAACATACCACCAGCTTGACCCTTGAGACTACCACAGAATTGACCAATATCTATGCTATATTATCACAAAAACTATGTTAAATAACCTTAAGGGTTAAAATAGTATATATTTTGGTTAAATTTGCATAGAAACATTGTTTTGGTTAGGTATAATTTTACTTTATGGAAAAGACTCTAACACTTAATAAGAAGAAACCAGCATTTGAAGCTATAGCTCCAAGTTTCGGCCATTCTTTTACCTATAAAAAATTCGATGAGGGCAATGAAAACACCTTCACTTCCTGGCATTTTCACCCTGAACTTGAACTCGTTTATATTAATGGTGGTTCTGGAAAAAGACAGATAGGCAGTCATGTATCTTATTTTGGAGATGGAGATCTTATATTAATTGGCTCTAATCTTCCCCATTGTGGATTTACCGATAAGCTCACCGGGAATAAAAGTGAAACCATGATTCAGATGAAACCTGACTTTTTGGGTAATGATTTTTTCGAGATTCCAGAAATGAAGAACATTCAAAAGCTATTTAATATGGCCAAAGGCGGTGTGGCTTTCAGTGGAAAAACAAAGAAAAAAGTTGGTGAAAAAATGGAAGTATTAGAATATCAAACTGATTTTCAAAGATTACTTTCAATTTTAAATATTCTTAATGAACTTAGCTCTTCTGATGAATTTAAAGTACTTAATGCAGAGGGGTTTGCTATACAGACCGAAATAAAAGACAATGACCGTATCAACATTGTTTTCAATTTTGTAAAAACAAATTTTAAAGAGGATATCAGTCTTGATGAAATAGCTGACCTTGTTAGTATGACTGTGCCTTCATTTTGTAGATACTTCAAGAAAATTACCAATAAAACTTTTGTTCAATTTGTCAATGAATACAGGTTGGTGCATGCTTCAAAACTATTAGCAGAGCAAAATATGAGTATTACTGAAGTCTGTTTTGAAAGTGGGTTTAATAATTTTTCTCATTTTAATAAATCATTCAAAACATTCACAGGTCAAAACCCCTCTGAATATAGAAATCAGCTAAAAACAGTTCTTCAATAAAATGAGACTTTTTGAGGATAAGGTGCATTTAAGCTTACCTGAATCAGATATTACCTATTATCCTAGTTTTCTTAGTCACGAGAAAGCTAATTACTATTTTGAAGCACTAAAAAACAATGTGCCATGGCAGCAAGATGATATAACTATTTTCGGTAAGACTTATGAGCAACCTCGTTTAACTGCGCTATATGCGAATAATGACAGACCCTACTCCTATTCTAACATCACAATGCATCCTCATGTATTTAATGATGAACTATTACAAATAAAATCTTCAATTGAAGAGATAATTCCTTCTGAGTTCACCTCTTGTCTTTTAAACTTATATCGTGATGGAAAAGATAGTAATGGATGGCATTCGGATGATGAAAAAGAATTAGGCAAAAACCCAATAATTGCCTCCATCAGTTTAGGACAAGAGCGCTTTTTTCATTTAAGATATAAAAAGGATAAGACCTTAAAACAGAAATTACTTCTAGAACATGGCAGCTTGTTATTAATGAAGGGCGAAACGCAACATCAATGGCAACATCAAATTGCCAAAACTTCAAGAAACGTTGAAGAACGAATAAATTTGACATTTAGGATAATTAAATGATTTATTGAGGTATCTGATATAAACTTATCTTTGTATCGCTATGAAAGAATTTACAGAGAGAGAATTAGACCGAATCATTGAAATGGCTTGGGAAGATCGGACACCTTTTGAGGCTATTACTTTTCAGTTTGGAATATCGGAACAAGAAACCATTGAAATCATGCGCCGTGAAATGAAGCCTAGTAGTTTTAGAATGTGGCGAAAAAGAGTACAGGGCAGAGCTACCAAACACGCTAAATTAAGAGGTGGAGAAGTAGATAGATTTAAATGCTCTAGACAAAAAAATATTTCAGGAAATAAAGTTTCTAAAAGATAAATCTCAACTAAAAATCTCATTAAGCACTTTCGCCAAACGGAATCCTCCTTTTTGTAATTGTTCGAACAAAAGCTTGTTATATTTATAACCATATTGATAACGAAGCTTTTCTCCAACTTCAACAGAAGCGTATACCTCAACTGCTTTTTGATGAGATTCATGAACCCAATCATAAAGACTACCGGCTTGTATTTCTAATTTCTTTTTTTTATCAACACTTTCTTCTAATTCATCACCTAGCTCATAGTAAGTCATACCATATGAATTAATAAGATTAGAATCCCACACACGATGAAGATTTGTACCCTCATCAAACCATTGCAACTGAATATCGTTACCACCACGATCATCGCCCTTACCAGCATGCATAGGTTGGTGCAAATCACCTACTAAATGAATCAACATTTTTAAATGAAAAACTTTATCTTCCCGAGAGCTATTTTTATCGCTAATAATATGCTTACAAGTTTCAATACCCATAACCACATCACCATATTTACTTTTCTCTGAGTCTTCGTATCTGATATCCATAGGGTAATTGACATAATGCCAAGCAGAATATTTAGAAAAACTCCGATCGGCTTTAATCTCATCCGCAAAAGTCGAAGCGAAAGCCAGGCTATGGCCATCAAGTAAATCATTTATTGCTCTTTTTGCTTTTCTAGTCAAATGTTTTTCAGCAATATGGCCCGTAACTCTGTGTCCAGTTTTGGACCAAATCAAATTGCCGTGACAGGTAATTGAAATAAAGAATGCAAGAAAAAAGAGAATTCTCATAAGATTATTTTTTTTCAAAAATACAATCTATATAAGTCAATCTTTGATAGTTTGAAAAATTTCAACTTTTAATAATATTTGTAAAATTCATTTTAATTCAATATATTTATGATATCATTTTAATATCACAAAATCAATCATATCATGACAAATGAAAAAATAATAGCTCCTTTAAATGGTTACTTTATGTTATTTATTAGTCTAATACTATTTTTAGGAGGTATAGCCGCTTTAATTCAATTCGGAACACCTTGGTTCGGCCTTTCTATATTTTTAGGCCTTATTACTTCTTTGGGTTTGGTATTGGTAAACCCGAATAGCTCTAGAGTGTTATTGCTTTTTGGAAAATACGTAGGCACCATAAAAAGAAACGGTCTTTTTTGGGTTAACCCCTTATTCTCAAAAAAGAAGATTTCATTAAGAGCTAGTAATTTCGATAGTGAACGGTTAAAGGTGAATGACAAACTAGGTAACCCTGTTATGATTAGCACCATTTTAGTTTGGAGGGTTACAGATACTTATAAAGCAGCATTTGATGTGGACGACTATAAAAATTTTGTACGTGTACAAACAGATGCAGCTGTTCGTAAACTAGCTAGTATGTATCCTTATGACAATTTTGCTGATGAAGGAATTGAAGAGGATATTACGCTTCGTTCAAGCGTTAATGAAGTTAGTGAAGCTTTAGAGAAAGAGATTCAAGATAGACTTCAAATGGCAGGAATAGAGGTGCTAGAAGCAAGAATAGGATATTTAGCCTACGCTCAAGAAATAGCTAATGCCATGCTAAAAAGACAGCAAGCAACGGCAATTGTAGCTGCCAGACACAAAATTGTTGAAGGAGCTGTCAGTATGGTAGAGATGGCCTTAGAAGAATTAGGTGAAAAAGAAATTGTCGATTTAGATGAAGAAAGAAAAGCAGCAATGGTGAGTAATCTAATGGTTGTTCTTTGTTCAGATAAAGATGCTTCACCCGTTTTAAATACTGGCACTTTAAATCATTAAGATAATGAGAGTATTTGTAGAAAAACAATGGTTTAATCAATGGTGGCTCCATCTCCTTACAACAATTCCTTGTTTTGGTTTTTTAATTTATGTCTGCATCAAGTGGTTTCTTCATGAACATTCCGTAGACAAGGTAGGGCCTTATGATTATGATTCACAAATTCTTGTCATCGTTTTGTTAGTAGCTACTTTGTTGTTGATTTTCATGTTTAAACTTTACATTGAAATTGACGAAAAAGGTATTCAATATAAGTTCTTTCCTTTTCATAGAACTATGAAGTTAATTACTTGGAACGAAATAGAAAATTGTCAAACCAGAACTTACCGTCCCATTAGTGAATATGGTGGATGGGGGTATAAAATTGGTATGGGTGGGACAGCGTTTAATGTAAAAGGTAACCAAGGTATTCAAATAAAGTTAAAGAATGGAAAAAATATTCTTTTAGGCACTCAAAAACCAAAAGAAGCTCAACTAGTTATCAATAAATATTTTAATAATGAAGGAATATAAAGTGGTTAGTTGGAAAATGGGATTATCCAACAATGACCAAAGATTGGAAAATACATTAAACGAATATGCTAAGCAAGGTTGGCAACTAAAACAATTTGCCGAAAATTCAGCCAGATTAGTTTTCGAAAGAGATAAAAATCGATGAAAAAATTAACTCTATTAGCGTTATTTATTTTTGGTAGTATTTTTTCGCAAGAAGTAGTTTCAGAAGAAATACTCCTCACCAACTATGAAATTAAATTACCCGGTACTTTAAGTTATTTGGAAAATAATAAACCTCAACCTTTGGTTATTTTTATTCATGGATCGGGCAATATTGATAGAAATGGAAATCAAGGTATTTTATCAAGTACTAATTATATAAAGAGTTTTGCCGATAGTTTGAATTCAAAAGGTATCGCATTTTATCGTTATGATAAACGTACATCAAACGCTGATAATTTGAATTTATTCAATGAAATCAGTTTTAATGATTTAGTGGAAGATGCAAAAATCAACATTGATTATTTTAAAAAAGACAAACGTTTTAATAGTATACATTTAATTGGGCACAGCCAGGGCTCTTTGGTAGGTATGTTAATTGCTAACGAAAATTGTAAAACCTATACTTCACTAGCTGGACCAGGTACTGATATTGGCACAACTCTTATTTCTCAAATTACGGCTCAACAAGGCGATCTTGGCAAAGCCACAGAAATGCATATTACAGAATTACTTACCACGGACACGATACAAGAAGTGAATCCATTTTTAATGGCGATATTTCAACCTAGAAATCAACAATTTTTAAAGGAATGGATACTACTTGATCCCATTGAGGAAATTAAAAAACTAACCTTGCCAACTCTTATAATTAATGGCGATGAAGATTCTCAAGTTAAAATTGAAGATGCTAAGTTGTTATCAGCGTCCAAACCAGATGCCAAATTGGTAATCATTAAGAAAATGAATCACCTATTGAAGACTGTTGAAGACAGTACTGAAAATCTACAATCATATACTGACTCAACATTTCCAATATCGACCGAATTAGTGCTTACCGTTACTGAATTTATTAAAGAAAATGAGTAAGAAAAAAGCTTTCGCATTGCGAGTAAATGAAGAAATGCTTAAAGCTATTGAAAAATGGGCCAGTGATGAATTTCGTAGCACCAATGGACAAATTGAATGGATGCTCATGAAAAGTCTGAAAGATGCTAAACGAGAACCAAAGAACAAGAAAGCAGAAAAAGACTAGTTCTTTTACATTTTTTTAACATCCGTATAGCTTAAATTTGATTGACTAATTTATTATAACCTATGGCAAAGATTTACGCTTCGCTATTCTTTCTTTTCATTATTTTTCAATCCAATGCACAAAATCAAGAGAAATCTTTTACTGTAAAACTTATTACGGAAGAGATTAAAATTGATGGCATTCTTGATGAATCTGTTTGGGAAAAAGCAGAAAGTGCTAAAGATTTTCATCAATATTTCCCATCGGACTCTGTAATGGCAATACAACAGACAGATATCAAAATGTTGTACGACAATAAAACCTTATATATTGCCATAAAGGCTAATGCAGAAGGAAGAGATTTTTTAACCAATTCATTACAACGCGATTTTAGAGGCGGTGGAATAGATCAAATTAGTTTGGTATTTGACACTTTTAATGATGGAACAAACGCATTTCTTTTTGGTATTAACCCATTTGGTGTGAGAAGAGAAGCATTGATTTCTGGTGGAGGTATTACAAGAAATGGTTTTACGACTTCATGGGACGTAAAATGGCGAGGAGAATCTAAGATATATGACAATCATTTTATTGCAGAGATGGCCATACCATTAACCTCTTTTAAATTTAAAGAGGGAGAAACTAAGTTCCGTTTTAATAGTTATCGCTTAGATATGCAAACTAATGAACGTACCACTTGGATGAAAATTCCACAAAATCAGTTCATCTTTAGTTTAGCATTTATGGGCGATATGATTTTTGAAAAACCCTTAGGAAAATCAAGAACTCCCTTAGCTTTAATTCCTTATTTAAATGGTATTAGTGCCAAAGATTTTGAGAATAGTACGAGTCTTAATAATTTTAAAGTAGGAGCAGATGCAAAAATAGCTGTAGGCAATAGCCTTAATCTTGACTTAACTATAAATCCCGATTTCTCGACAGTTGAAGTAGATAATTTCATAACAAATCTGACTCGTTTTGAAGTAGCCTTGCCGGAAAGGCGTCAGTTTTTTGTGGACAATAATGACCTCTTCGGAAGTTTTGGTGGTGGCAGAGATGCTAATCCTTTCTTTTCAAGGAGAATTGGCATCGCGGTAGATACTGCAGACAACACAATTGAAAATAGGATTATTGGTGGCCTACGCTTAAGTGGAAAATTAAATCAAAACCTTCGACTCGGATTTCTTAATATTCAGACAGAAGAAGATTCAGAAAATGAAATACCTTCTAATAATAACATGATGTTCGCGCTACAGCAAAAGTTATTCTCAAGATCCAACTTAGGAGTTTTCTTCATTAATAGACAAGCAATTAAAGCGGATTCGTTTTTGCCAGAAGATGAAGAATACAATCGAGTAATTGGATTGGACTATAACTTGGCCTCTGCAGATAATAGCTGGACCGGTAAATTCTATGCACATAAGTCTTTTCAACCTGGAGATAACGATGGAAATTACTCACTAGGATTTAACTTAGGCAAAAACACCCGTAATCTCACGGCTGTTATTGATGTCGTTTCTGTTGACGAAGAATTTAATTCTGATTTAGGCTTTATTCGCAGAAAAGATATCTTTAAAGTAGCCAATATCCTTGAAGGGCGGTTATGGCCTAAAAAAGGAAAAATAAATAGATACGAAGGTCAATTGTTTAGTTTAGTAACATGGAGACCGAATCTTGATTTTTTATATTCTGATTATAATTTCTTTGCAAACGTTACTGGTGTCTTTAAAACTTTAGAACAGTTGCAAATAGGTTTTGAGAAAAGATTCGTTTATTTGACAAGTGAATTTGAACCGACTGGTAAGGATGATGCTTTGGCCTTACCTGCAGATCAGGGCTTTCATTTTAATAATTTTCAACTTTCATATCAATCTGACAATCGCAAACTGTTTTCATATTCCATACGTCCTAGTTATGGAGGTTTTTTCAACGGGAATCGCTTTTCAATGGAAACAAGTTTCACTTTGCGCTTTATCCCTAAAGTAAATATTGGTTTTAACGCTCAGTATGACCATATAGAATTACCTGACCCTTATTCTACTGCTGACATATGGTTAATTAGCCCCAGAGCCAATATCACTTTTAGTAAATCTGTATTTTGGTCTACACTCGTTCAGTACAGTAATCAACGTGATAATTTAGGTATTAACTCTAGACTACAATGGCGTTTTGCTCCGCTATCTGATCTATTTATTGTTTATAATGACAATTATTTTGTGAACTCGTTTATGCCAAGAAGTCGTTCTATAAACTTGAAATTGACATACTGGTTAAACATCTAAAACAATTTTTAATTTTATACTTTCTTATACTTTATAGATTTTATCTATAGTCTTTTGGGATTTTTTTAACGTGCGTAAGACTTAAATTTGGGCGCTAATTCAAACCAACATATGCCAAAAACTTACCTTTTACCATTTCTTTTATGTTTTTTTTTAATTGGTAATGCGCAAACTAATCCCAAATCATTCACAGTAAAATTTATAGAAGAAGAAATAAAAATAGATGGCATATTAGATGAAGCTATTTGGGAAAAAGCTGAAAGTGCGAATAATTTTCAACAATATTTTCCTTCTGATTCTATTCTAGCTGAACAGCAAACTGAGATTAAAATGCTTTACAGCAGCACTACTCTTTATGTTGGCAGTAAAATATATACTTCAGGTGATGACTATGTAGTACCTTCTTTACAACGTGACTTTAGAGCTGGTGGTAATGACAACATTAGTATCATGTTTGATACTTTTAACGATGGTACTAATGCATTTTTATTTGGCTCAAACCCATATGGCGTAAGAAGAGAAGCATTAATATCAGGTGGTGGTTTTGACCTTAATGGTTTTACGACCTCTTGGGATGTAAAATGGCGTGGCGAATCGAAAATTTATGATGGTTACTACGTTACAGAATGGGCCATTCCTTTAACATCATTTAAATTTAAAGAAGGTGAAACTAAATGGCGTATGAATAGTTATCGATTTGACACCCAATCAAATGAGACTAGTACTTGGATAGAAATACCACAAAACCAGTTGATATTTAGTTTGGCCTTTATGGGCGATATGGTGTTTGAAAAGCCTCTAGGCAAGTCTAGAACTCCAATAGCTTTAATACCTTATGTTAACGCTATTAGCGCTAAAGATTTTGAAACCAATGATAACCTAAACACGTTGAGTGTCGGTGGAGACGCAAAGATTGCTGTTGGCAATAGTTTAAATCTAGATTTGACCCTAAATCCAGATTTTTCGACCGTTGAAGTCGATAATTTTATCACTAACCTAACTCGCTTTGAAGTTGCATTACCCGAAAGGCGTCAATTTTTTGTTGACAACAATGATCTTTTTGCAAGCTTTGGCAGTCGCCGTGATGCTAATCCATTTTTTTCAAGACGAATTGGTATAGCACAAGATATTGACGGTGAAAGTGTTGAAAATGGTATTATTGGCGGAATGCGGTTAAGCGGCAAATTAAATGAAAATTGGCGTTTAGGCCTTTTAAACCTTCAAACGGAAGAAGATATATCAAATGAAATAGCAAGTAATAACAATACTGTATTTGCCCTTCAAAAGAAGATGTTCTCAAGATCTAATCTAAGCTTCATTTTTGTGAATCGTGAAACTTTTAAAGATTATGATTTTGTAGAAGCATCTGATAGATATAATAGAGTTGTTGGCCTCGATTACAACCTTGCTTCTGCTGACAATACTTGGGTCGGTAAATTTTACTATCATAAGTCTTTCGCAACTGATATAGGAGATGAAGACAGTTCTACTGGCGTGGACCTAAGATATAACTCTAGAAATGTCAATTTTGGAGTTAGAGGTAATTATATAGGCGACGATTTTAGATCGGATTTAGGTTTTATTAGACGAACTGATATTATTGCAGCTCGTCCTTTTGCAGAATATAATTTTTGGCCTAAAAAAGGTAAACTAAATACTCATGGTTTTAGGTTTAGTCCTAATTTTATTTGGAGGCCAACTTTAGATTATCAAAATACAGATTACACTATTTTTAGTTCCTGGAGTGCCCAATTCAAACAACAACAAGAAATTTCTGTTCGAATGTTTAATAGGTATACCTTTTTAACAGATACTTTTGACCCTACTGGTACGGATGGTGCTGTAGAATTACCTGCTGATATTGGTTATAATTATACAGCATTTGAAATACAGTTTCGTTCTGATAGACGGAAAGTCTTTTCTTATTCTCTAGAACCCCAATATGGCGATTTTTACAATGGTACACGTTTTTCTTTTGAAGGCGATATGAGTTTGCGTTTGCAACCCAAAGTATTTCTTTCGTTGAACGTCAATTACGATAAAATTACCCTTCCAGACCCTTATCCAAGTGCAGATTTATGGTTAATTAGTCCAAGAATCAACATCACTTTAAACAAATCTATTTTCTGGTCTACACTTGTACAATACAGTAACCAACGTGATAATTTAGGTTTCAATTCTAGAGTGCAATGGCGTTTTGCACCACTGTCAGATTTATTTATTGTCTATAATGACAACTATTTCGTTAATACTTTCATGCCTAGAAGTCGTTCTATAAACTTAAAATTCACCTACTGGTTGAACATCTAGCTCTTTTTGATTTTGCTATATTTGAGGCAATAGCTTCAACTTATGAACCAACTACCTTTTACCGAAGACACTGTTATTTTTGGTCTTTTAGCCTTGTGTCTAGGCCTCGTTTTCTATACCTCTTCATTAAAGACAACCTTTTGGAAAAAATTCTACGCCGTTATACCTACGGTCTTGATGTGTTATTTATTACCATCCATATTAGCAAGTACAGGAATTATTGATGAAAAAAGTTCTCAAACCTACTACATAGCTAGTCGCTATTTATTACCTGCAGCTTTAATATTGATGACTTTAAGTATTGATTTAAAGGCAATTTTGAATTTAGGATCCAAGGCATTGATTATGTTTTTAACGGGTACGGCAGGTATTGTCATAGGTGGACCAATAGCTATTTTAATTGTTTCAATATTCTCGCCTGAAACAGTTGGCGGTGTTGGTCCCGATGCTGTTTGGAGAGGTTTAGCCACAATTGCAGGTAGTTGGATTGGTGGTGGGGCTAATCAAGCCGCTATGCTTGAAGTATTTGAGTTCAATCAAGAAAAATATGGAGGTATGGTTTTGATTGATATTGTAGTAGCAAATTTATGGATGGCTGTTATTTTACTTGGTGTAGGTAAAACCAAAAAAATTGACTCGTGGCTTAAAGCCGATACATCTTCAATTGAAGCACTAAAAATCAAAGTGTCTGAGCATACAGCTAAAATTGCAAGAGTGACCTCTCTTCATGATTTTATGATGCTTTTACTTTATGCATTTGCAGGAGTTGGCCTTGCTCATTTTTTAGGCAATCACTTTGCTGAATTTTTAGAAAATACTTTTGAAGTAATCCGCGATAAAGACAAAGTGCTATCATCTCTGGGATCAAAATTTCTTTGGATGGTCGTTTTTGCTACTTCAATTGGTATTGGCCTTTCATTTACTAAAGCCAAAAACTATGAAGGTGCCGGAGCCAGTAAAATAGGTAGCGTTTTCATTTATATTTTAGTTGCCACAATTGGCATGAAAATGGATTTAGGAGCGGTATTTGAAAACCCAGGTTTAATAGTAATAGGTCTAATTTGGATTTTAATTCACGCCGCACTTCTTATTATAGTGGCTAAACTTGTTAAAGCTCCTTTTTTCTTTCTAGCCGTCGGCAGTCAGGCAAATGTAGGCGGAGCTGCTTCAGCACCAGTTGTAGCTGCGGAATTTCATCCTTCTCTTACTTCTGTGGGCATTTTATTAGCAGTTTTTGGTTACGTTGTTGGTACCGGAGGGGCCTATTTATGTGCACTTTTAATGGAAGTCGCTTCAAAAGTTTAAAAAGACAAACACTTTCTCGATATTTGCGCTTTCAAATTTCAGACATGAAGAAATTACTTTTAGTATTTATTTTAATTTCAATACTTGGTGCTTGCGAAAAAGCGACTAAAAATACCATGACAATAAATGGTAATATAGCGGGTCTTAAAAAAGGTATGCTTTATTTACAACATCTTAAAGATTCTACCTTAACGAACATAGATTCAATAGCATTAAAAGGTGACGGTAATTTTACTTTTAATCATGAAGTAGAGAGTCCTGAAATTTTTTATTTGTATTTAGATAAAGCTGACAATAATACTATAAATGATAGAATTACCTTTTTTGGTGAACCAGGCTTAATATATATAAAAACTGCATGGAATACTGTTGATACCAAATCTGAAGTTTCAGGATCTAAATCACAAGACAAACTTTCAGAATTCAATGCGATGATAACAAAATTCAACACTAGAGATATTGAAATTTTTCAAAGTAGTCTTTTGCCAGAAATCAAAGAAAATAAATCAAAGCTGGACTCCTTAAAAATAATAAGTGAAAAGAATTTTGTGAGTCGATATAAATACACCACAAACTTTGCGCTAACAAATACCGATTCATTTATAGCGCCTTACGTAGCATTAACAGAAATTTCGGATGCAAACCCTAAATATTTAGATTCTATTTATAATAACTTAACAGAAGAAGTTGCTAAGTCAAAATATGGAAAAGCTCTAAAAGAACATTTGAAGACACTTAACAAATAAAGAATTAGCTAGGCAATGCATTTAGTTTTTCAACTAGCTCTGTTGCTTTTGCTTCTAATTCACTGCGCACAGTTTTAAAATGAGCTTTTTTGTCTTCTGCATTGGTATTCACCTTGTCCATCAAATAGTCGAAAGCTTCAATGGCTTTATCCACTAAACTAGACCCTTCTGCAGAATTTTTATTATCAGTTGCTGCCTCCCATTGGTACACAGCCTCTATTATATCGCCAAGAACAAAATTAATGTCCTTTTTTAAATCACGGATGCTTGCCATAATATCGTTTTACTCAAAAATACCAATTAAATCGTTACTTCTAAAAGGTGTGCACTATTTGTTATAATTTCTAGTGTACTACTTGAGGCAGGGATTAAAACAGTTTCGCCTTTTTCAATTTCACAAGTACCGTAATCATTAGCAATATTTGCGCCTCCTTTAACACACATGAGAATTGTAAAAGAATCTCTTGTTTTAATATCCTGTATTAGGTTTTCGGTAAGATGTAGTGCGTTTGTTTTAAAATAAGGGCAATCTACCATTTGGTTAGATTGATTTATTTTACGCTCATAATTAACTTTAAAATCGTCTTTTTTACTATAGTCGATAGCCTCTAGAGCCATATCAGTATGTAGCTCTCTTAAGTTGCCGTTTTTATCTCTTCTATTAAAATCAAAAATGCGATAAGTAACATCTGAAGTTTGCTGAATTTCAGCCAGTAACACTCCAGCTCCGATAGCATGAATCTTACCTGTATTTATAAAAAAAGTATCACCTTCTTCTACTGCTTCATAGTTTAAAAGATCCAAAAGTGTGTCATTTTCAACACTTTCTTTGTATTCTTCCTTTTTAACATCCTTATTAAAACCAACGATTAAATTAGATCCTGGATCAGCATCCATAATGTACCACATTTCCGTTTTACCAAAAGAATCATGGCGTTCTTTTGCGAGTTGGTCATTTGGGTGTAGCTGAATAGATAAATCTTGCTTGGCATCAATAAACTTAATTAAGATTGGAAATTCTCGTCCAAAGCGTTGTACGATACTTTCTCCTAATAATAAGTCTTCATATTCATTTATCAAATCTTGCAATGAATTACCTTTTAAATCACCATTAGCAACAACAGAAACATCACCTTTAACAGTTGAAAGTTCCCAGCTTTCACCGGTAATATCACTTTCAATTGACTTATTCAGAACTTCTTTTAGCTTAGTACCACCCCAAAGTCGTTCTTTTAGAATGGGTTCGAATTTTAAAGGATACAAATTCATAATTAGAATGATTAACCTGAGTAGGTAACGAAATTACGCGGCGTTTCGTACAAGACTACCTCTATTTCATTATCGGAATTAATATGAGGTCTCAATTTGTTCCATATGACAACTGCAATGTTTTCTGCAGTAGGATTTAATTCTTTAAAATCAGGAACGTCGACATTTAAGTTTTTATGATCAAAAGCTTCTTCTACTTCATCTTTAATGAGGTCTTTCAAAACTTTCATATCCATGACATAACCCGTTTCTTTATCGATTTCACCAGTAACGCTTACTATTAAATCATAATTATGACCATGAAATTTTGGATTATTACATTTACCAAATATAGCGTCATTCTTTTCAAAACTCCAATCGGGTCGGTATAAACGATGTGCCGCATTAAAATGGGCTTTTCTACTAATTTTTACGCGCATGGTTTCTGATTTTCAATTAAATAATCATAAAATCGGTCAAAAATGATTTTAAACCATGCTGTATATACATCAGGGTTTTTTGCAATGTCGTTTTTTATCGCCTCCGGTTGCATCCATTTCCATGCTTGAACTTCATCAGGGTTAATCTTTGGTTCTAAGTTGGAGTATCCAACCATTACATGATCGTATTCATGCTCAGTTAAACCATTATCAAACGGCGCTTTATAAATAAATGAAAATACCTCTTTCAAATTCACTTCAAAGCCCATTTCTTCTACTAATCTGCGTTTACCAGCTTCAATATTAGTTTCTCCATCACGTTGATGACTGCAACATGTATTTGTCCAAAGTAAAGGGGAGTGATATTTGTGTGCTGCACGTTGCTGTAGCATTGTTTCGCCTTTGTCGTTCATTACAAAGACAGAAAATGCTCTATGTAATACAGCTTTTTCATGAGCTTCCATTTTAGGCATTAGACCTAACTGTTGATTATTATGATCAACTAAAATGACTTTCTCTTCCATAAGGCAAAAATATAACCTTTAAAAGAAAACTATTCAACTTAATAGTCAGAAATACTTATGTAGTTATAGGGTAAATCTAAAAGAATCTTGGAGATTTTAAGTTACCTACCGTTCTAATGAAATCATAACGCAATACTATTTCAAAAGAACCGTCATTAAAAGTAGTGGCTCCTAAATCTGTTATCTCTCTATCATATGCAATACCAATTAAGAACTGATCAGAAATCTGAAACCCTGCCAACCCACTAAAAGCGGCATCCCATCTATATGCAGCTCCAAGCACGAATTTTTCATTATACATGAAATTTGCTGATACATCTACTTGTAAAGGTGCTCCCTGGGTAGCCTTAGCAAGAATAGCTGGTTTAAATTTTAAAAAGGCATTTACATCCCAAACGTAACCCGAAATAAAATACCAGTTCATTTGTTCAGCTGCAGTTGACAATGATGATTCATCAAAATGAGTAGTTTCTAAAAATCTTGGAATTGATAAGCCAGCATAAAAATTTTGAGTATGATAATATACTCCAGCCCCTACATTAGGTGAAAAACGATTGTCAATATTCTGCTGTAATGTTGGGTCTGCTCCCTGGCCTGTGTCTTGATTTAGCTCTGAGAATTTTATATCTAACAAATGTGCACCAGCTTTTAATCCGAAACTAAGTTTACCATCGATACCCGTTAAAACGGTATATGAAAAATCCACATCGAAATAGGTTTCTGATGTCGGACCGATAATATCATTCACAATTGATACTCCGGCACCTACTCCGCGATATCCTAAAGGTGTATGAATATTAAAAGTTTGTGTCTCAGGTGCTCCTTCGAGACCCACCCATTGAGCGCGATACAAAGCACCTATACTCATATGCCCTCTTGAACCGGCATATGCTGGATTAACACTCACAGTGTTATACATATATTGTGTGTACTGGGCATCTTGCTGTGCCAAAGCTATGTTGAATGACATCAGCATAATGGGCAATCCCAAAATTCTTATAATATTTTTTAAACGCTTCTCCACAGTCTTTTCTTTTACCTATTAATGTATATGTAACCTGACAATTGTTTCACGTTACCAGTTAGGTCTTCGTAATCTATGATATAGAAATACGTTCCAACTGGAAGCTTATTGTCTTGATTTATAGTAACTCTACCTGTAGAGGTACCATCAAAGACATTGCCTGAGGAGTTATAGGACTTGGTCACAAAAACCAATACGCCCCATCTGTTATAAATTTTTACGGTATTGTTTGGATAATCTTCTATGTTCGCTATTCTAAGTACATCATGCACTCCATCTCCATTTGGAGTTAATACATTAAATACTTCAATTTCATCAACCTGAGTAGGTCCTAAATCTGGATCTAAATAGTTAGGAACGCCATCATCATCTGAATCATCATTGGCAAAATCACCATCAGCATTTAAATCTTCATCTACAGTTTCTATACCATCATCGTCATCATCAAAATCTCGGTAATCAGACTCACCATCCTGATCAGTATTTGGCAAATCGCCCAATGGATCATCTATCTCATCATTCACGTCTTCGTCAATCTGAGTATCACCTTCGTAACCATCATCAAGGCCATCCATATCTTTATCAGATCCAGTCCAAACCACATCAGGGATACCGTCTTGATCAAAATCATGAGCTTCAATATTGTCAGGCACACCATCATTATCACTATCTTCATCAACGTAATCAGGTAAGCCGTCTCCATCCGTATCAACTGGTATTATACCAATATTTCCATCATTCTCATAAGCATCGTCAAGGCCATTGGTGTTTAAATCAACACCACTCGGCGCAATATAATCATCGGTACTTTGCCCTTCAACATTATCAGGCACCCCATCATCATCACTATCGATATCTAAATAATCAGGAATTCCATCCTCATCGCTATCTGTTGGGTCTGTCGTTGGGTCATTATCACCATCAAGATTCAAATCTTCAAAACTATCTATGATACCATCATTATCGGCATCAATATTGGACACCATATCGTCAATTACGATTATAGTGATAGTTGCAGTATCACAATTACCTAAATCATCACAAACGGTATATTCAAAACTATCAGTTCCTGTAAAACCTGGGTTTGGAACATAATCAATATCATCATCTGATGGATCATTTGGTGTTCCGTTATCATTCAAAATAACAGTACCATTAGCTGGGTCTGTATTAGAAAAAGTCCCCACATTTGGTAAATCATTGTCATTCAGACTCCAAGGAATATCGACTGTTACATTTTCATCTGTAGTTACTGAATCATCAAAAGTGTCTACTATCGGAAGTACATCTATTGTCACTGTTGCGGTACTACAATCACCAGCGGTATTACAAACTGTGTAATCAAATGAATCAGGACCATTATAATCCGGGTCTGGCGTGTAAGTTACCATATCATCACTTGGATCGTTCGGTGTTCCATTGTCATCTATTGTTACAGAACCGTTTGCTGGGTCTGTAGTCGTAAGTGTTCCAGAATCTGGCAAACCGGAATCGTTATCATAAATTGGAACGGTTACAAATTCATCTTCGTTAACCGTAATAAAATCATCAAAAAGGTCAGCCGCTTGATTTAAACAAACTACTGTGAATATTGGTAATTCAGAAGAATTACCTGCCTTATTTATGGTAGCGACATAACGCTCAACATCCTCAGTAGCAACTACTGTTGGTTGTGATTGATCACCTGATAAAGCTGGGTTCCAACTTACAGTTGCAGTGGCCGGTACATTTGCCGTAATATCTAAAGTAACTTGATTATCTGGGGCGTTACAATTAGTTAATATAAAATACCCCGTTGCATTTGAACCGCACAGTGTACCGTCATAAGTTGCAAAATAAACACCGGGTTGAGTTGCTTCGTAAAACGAATCAGTTCCTAGAACAGTAGTAGTATCTTGAGCTTCGTACCAGCGATAATTATTCTCATCGCCACTATTTGGAGCCTGTAATAAAAACTGGGCGTTAGTAACTGCCATCCCAAGCATTACAAAAGCAATACTTAGAAAAGAAGTTTTATATGTTTTTAGATATTTCAAATCGATTTGGGGTCGTTTTTAAACGTTATTTTACTACAAATACTATATTTAGTAATGAATTGTAATCTGCAGGTTGACCTATAATGTCATATTCCATAACTCCAGTGTTGCTTATTTCAATATTCGCGAATACCGCAGGATCAAAATAAGTAACATAGTAATACAATTCACTTGCTGCATAAATAGGTACTGCACTTGGAGCCCCGTCACTAGCAATAGTATTGACTGAAGCAAATTGAGCTACGTATTCCGCATATAAATCTTTTGTTGCATTAACTATATTTGTTGAAGCATCAATTGCTATCGATGGAGGGTAAAATATTCTTCCTGAAGCTGACGTGATTGGCGCTATTGCTTGTAAAGCTTGTTCTACCGTTGTTTCGTCAGTAGGCGAAGGAAGTCCACCTTCATCCATATCGATTGGGCTTATTAAATTTACTTCTCCTGCATTTTGTACATCAGTCGTAACCCAGCCAGATGTAGTATACATATATACTTTTTGGTCATCGGTAACAAAAACAGATGATCCAATATTGGGTGACGTAATTGTTGTCATTTCGGCCGCAGTAAGTTGAGGAATACTAGGTATTGAAGTTCCTTCAATTTGTGCATTTGCCGGAAGGCAAATAATGAACAATCCTATAACTGTTATTAACTTCTTCATTAATCTTTAACTTCTTGGTTAGTTTATTTGTTTATGGTAAAACAATAACAGTGAACATAAATTCTAAATCAATGTCATCTTTTTGAGTAGCACCATTATCACTATCGCCAATATTTATTTTAAACCCAGAGGCTAGTTGGTCATAATAAGTAATACCTGGGTCATCATAGTCAGAACCTGTATTACCAGGACAATCACCGCCACAATCAAATGTTACTAATTGAATAATATAATTAGCATTTGCGGCAGCTGCACTAAAAGTAACTTGATAATCACCTTCATTAATTCTAGAAACGGTTGCTCCGTAAATTGATGCTGCTACACCTGTGCCCGCGACTTTTCCAGTTGCGTAAATTTTAGGCATAGCATCTAAAACACTTAAAGCTGCTTGTACCGTTGTTTCATCTATTCCATCTGCATCAAGATCAACATCGGTTGCTAAATCAACTTCATCGGCTTCTTGGTCATCAGAACCGATATCAGATAATGCTACCTGACGTGTTGTTCCAGCTTCTTCTATTTCAAGGTTAGTACCATTAACTTCAAATCTAGTTATTAACTCGTTTGTAGTACTTAAATCCTGGTCGGCTGAATTATGTGCGGTGATATCTCCATCTAATTCTTCTAAAGCTGTTTGTACATCAATACTACTAATATTTCCTGCAGGTGTAAAAGGAACCTCTCCTGCTGATTGGTTATCGGCTGCCCAAAAACCATCGGCAAAAACAAAAAGATTGTTACCTGCGACAGCACTTACTCTTCCTGATACTGTGTATTCGGTGTTATTTCCAGCTACGGTACTTGTAACATCAATACCATTACCTGCTACGACAGTGGTGGTTAATTCATCTCCAGAAATCTGATTTGCCAGTTCCGTTAGAGCACCTTCAACATCTGTTGCTGTAAAATTTCCTGCTGTATCTGTCACTGGTACCTCAGATGCATTCTGATTGTCTGATGCTGGATCCCCTGCCGGACCTTGTGGACCTGTTGGGCCTTGGGCACCTGTTGCTCCAGTTGCTCCTGTTGGACCGGGGTCACCTTGTGGACCTACATTACCTTGTGGACCTTGTGCTCCTGTTGGACCAGTTGCACCTGTTGCCCCGGCTGGACCGGCAGGGCCTTGGGCACCATCTGCTCCGTCTGCTCCATCGGCTCCAGGTAATCCTTGTGGGCCTTGGGCACCG
>NZ_JAVRHU010000006.1:0-95923 GCF_031846405.1 Croceitalea vernalis
AGTATAATCTGTACCAGCAATAGCAGTACCTGTACCTAGGTCATTGATATCAACCACGATGTCAGCCCCTGTATTGTTTACAGTTGACATAGTAGCTGTAAATATGATATCGTTTCCTTCCACAGCAGTGTTAGCAGAAAGGTCTACTGTAATTCCCGCTCCATCGTTATCAATAATATTTCCAATACCATTTGCATCAACCATAGATACTAGGGCATTGGAGATATTAGATAGTGTAATGAATAAGTTTTCATTATTCTCTAAAATAGTATCATCAGTAATCGATATAGGTACATTAACAGTTTCATTTAAAGTACCTGAAAAATTCAAAGTACCTGACATTGATGGAACCGTAAAATCTTGGTTTCTGATTGCGGATCCATTTGAAATGGTATAGTTTACGGTGTATGCCTCTGATACAGCAACATTTGAACTTACAACGAAATTCGCTGTACCGATAGATTCATTTTCACTAAAGTCGGCAACTGAAATCCCATTAGAAGAATTACTATCATCATCATTAATAGTAAAGGTTCTATTTGGAGATAAAATTCCAATCGTTGGATCACTAATATTATCTAAAACTTGTATTATAGTTTCATTAGGTTCAATGATGGCATCTTCAAGTACAGTTATTGGAATTGAAAGAATAGTGCCAGCTGGAGAATTAGCAGGAAAAGTAAATGTAGTATTTACGTTTGCGACATAGTCAGCACCAACAGTCGCTGTTCCACCTAATCCGGTATTTTCATTACCAAAGGTTTCAAAATCAACGGTAAAAGAATGTTCAACCGGTGCGTTTAGTTCTACTTCTAAATTGTAGACTAAATCATTTTCAAACACGACTACAAATCGGTTAAATATACTAGCAGAATCATTGTCAATTATAGTGCCAGTAGCTACAGGGTCATTAATAGTAATTAAGGTCGTAGATAAGCCACTTAAATTCAGATTAAACGATTGTGTAAGTTCATGGATATTATCATCTGTAATAGGAACAACTATATCAAACGACTCATTATCATTTCCTAAAAAGGTTAAGGTGTTACTTGTGTTGGTGTAATCGTTTGCATCTGCCCCAGTATCAGCTAAAGCAGTATCATTAGAAGTAGCATAATTAACAGTAAAACCACCTGGTACATTTCCAGTTAGTCTAACAGTAAAAGTTGCTGTACCGTCAGCTTCATTGACAACTACATTTGTGTTGTCAAAAGAAAGCCCATTTCCTGAACCACCATCATTATCTATTATTTCACCCGTACCTTCATTATCAGTAATATTTACCGTTCCACCAGAGGCATAAGAGATTTCAACTTCGTGTCGTTCTGTAGGTTCAATAAGATTATCATCAACTGCTGCGACATTAAAGGAAACGCTGGTATCATTAGCTGGAAGTATTACAGTACTTGGACCGCTGTAATCTGCATCGGTTGTACTAATATTTGTGTAACCAATATTGAATACCACATTTTGGCTAATAGCAGCTGAAGAAGTAATAGTAAATACATTATTTGTTCCTTCAACTGTTGAAGAGTCATTAATTGTAATCTCAGGCGTGATGCTAAGGGTAGCAGTTCTATCTAAAGCAAAACAATTGTTGTTTAAATGAGTTACAAGAACAGTATATGTATTATTGTCAAGTCCTGAAGTATTTGAAATGGTAAGTGTCGATGTATTCACACCGGAATATACACCTCCATTAGATAGGTTTGTGCCGTTTTCTTGCCATTGGTATCGTAATTGTCCAGAGCTGTCCGACCCACTTCCGTAATCAGGAGTTCCCCCGGAATAATTGGTAGTATTTATCGCATCTAAATCAATTGAAAAGCTTACCGAACCGCCATTATTTACCATTTGATCAATAGGTGCTGTATTCAAGGTTACTTGTGTAGCAATAGTTTCGTTACCAGTTACCCCTGTATAACCACCTTGACCAGTTACTACACCATCTGAATCAACGGATAGTGGTGAGTTTCCTAAATAATTATCACCATCACCATCAGTATGACCAGCTTCAATGGCATCAACACAATTGTCATTATCCGAATCGGGGTCAATACTGTTTAAGAGTCCATCATAATCGGCATCTGCATAGTTATAATTTATAGCCCCTTCGTTATCGGAAACCGTATTCGGTATTCCATCAGCATCTACACCTCCTGAAAGTCTGCCATTTACATGAGTTTGACTGTGACCAGCTTCTACTGCATCATAAATACCATCATTGTCAGAATCTAAATCTAAACGATCAGGGATACCATCATTATCACTATCCTTATCGACGCAGGTTTCTACGTTAAAAGTTAAGTTTCCTCCATTATCACCATACATATCGTCAGTAAAGACAATATAGACATCACCGCTGTTAATTGGTTCAAAACCTAATCGTCCTTGTTCAGTAAATATTTTGGATATAAATTGGTCAGTTAAAGGGTCATATTGACCATTTCCATTCACATCAATCATTGCAACAAAAGTCCATCTTCTAGGATATTGTGGGGCTAGAATATTGGCAAATCCAATATTTACATTTGGGCCATTAGTTCTTTTAGTATTTGTAGGAAAATCATAAGAATTGCCATCTAAATCTGTGTATCGATTAGTATCAAATTGATTTACTGTGACTGTTAGCCCATCATTAGGACCGCCGGTAACTGTTCTGGTACCTAAATCACTTCCATTAGAGATTAAACTATATCTATTGCCGGCTATTACTGTTGCTCCGGTTGCTTGCCACTGCTGTTGAAAGGAGTCAAACTGTGATGAAGGGTTAGAGCCTAAAGTACAGGAATTTTCGTCTAAGTCAAGAATACCATCATTATCATCATCTAAATCACAAACATCTGCAATGCCATCTCCATCTGTATCAACATTACCAGAACTAATAGGATCACAAGGATTATTTACTGTAAGTGTAGCCGTTCGGGTTTCATTAGTACAATTATTATCTAAATGTGTTACAATAACAGTATAAGTATTTCCATCTAATCCGGTGGCATCTATAATTGTTAATCGTGATGTTTGGGTACCATTATAGTTTCCACCTTCAGACAAATTGACACCATTTTCTTGCCATTGGTATCGCAGTTGTCCAGAACTATCCGACCCACTTCCATAATTAGGATTACCTGATGAGAAAGAAGTTGTATTTAGAGCTATAGCATCAATCTCAAATACCGCAGGATTTCCGGCAATTGTAGTTAGATTGGAAGGAGAAGTATTAATCGTTACTTGTGTAGCAATAGTTTCGTTACCAGTTACCCCTGTATAACCATCTTGACCAGTTACTACACCATTTGAATCAACGGTTAATGGTGAATTTCCTAAATAATTATCACCATCACCATCAGTATGGCCTGCTTCAATAGCATCGGCACAGCCATCAGCATCTGAATCACCTTCGAGATGGTTTGGTATACCATCGCTGTCAGTATCTAAATCTTGACAACCAGAAAAGCGAACAGTAAAATCATCATAAACTGAATACGCTACCGTACCATCATTCGTTTGGTTGTAGGCATATAATCGAATTGCATAGGTCGTATTTTCTTCAAGATAGTAAGTAGTTCCTGTTGGAAGCAAATCAAAGAATTCAGAAATACCATTTGAAGGATAATGTATTTGTACATCAGTATTCAATACATGCGAGGTCGCAAAGTTATCTGATGAAATGGCAATAGCAGCATCATAAGAATTTCCTACCGTAAAACCATCAGAATTTCTATACCAGTTAATACCTAAACGTTCAATTACCTGACCAGAAATATCAGAACCAGTTGTAAAACTTACCTGGATATATTCATTATTAGCTAAGGCTTCTTCATAAGTGTAAGCATCCAGACTAGTTATTTGCAATTCTGAACCTGGTGATGTGCTGTTAAGTCCTGCACCTGTAGCAATGTCGCCTGTACTTGTTAATAACCAATTAGTAATTGCGGGGTTTTGAACAAAATCGACTGATCTAACACCAATTGGGCTATTAAGGCCCCATTGTATGTAATCATCATCAATACATTCTTGTGATTCATTAGAATCTAATATACCATCATTATCATCATCCAAATCCATTGGGTCCGGAATATCATCATCCTCTGAATCAGGGGCCACATAAATAAGAACAGTTGCAGTTGCTGTGTTACCATCTGCATCAGTTATTTCATAAGTAAAAGCATCAGTTCCTTCAAAACCACCATTGGGTGTATATTGAAAGTAATCGTCTAAAGGATTCCCTGGTGTACCATTATTGTTAAGAGTTACCGTTCCATTTGGCGGGTTGGTATTATCCGTTATTGCATTTCCTGCTTGCGGTCCAGAACTACCAAAAATATCATTTAAAAGTATATTAAGATCATTGTTATTGGAGCCTTCCTCAACCACATAACTATCTGCTAAGGCATCTGGTCCAATACCGATACAAACCGTTGCTGTATCGCAAACGGCTTGGTTAGGTGCTGGTAAACAAACTTGATACTCAAAACTATCCGTACCAGAATACCCAGGGTTAGGTTGATAGTTAAACGTTCCATCTGAATCCAGGGTTAATGTACCATTAGAAGTTCCTGAAACTAAAGAATATGTGCTACCTGCTGGTACATTATCATTAGCACTAGAATCTCCATTGCCATCTCTATCCAATTTAATATCAATGCATTCGTCTTGTGCATAGGCCTGCATAATAAAGAACTTTCCATCTCCATTATCATCACTTGCTGCGTAATATTTGATTTGAGTTATTATAGAACCAACTGGCGCCAATTCAGATAACTCGTATAGAGCTATGGCAATTACTTGATTATTTTCATGATTTCGTCCACTGCTCCAGTAATCGCTATTAGGACGAGGTTCATCTTGAGGACCAACTCCAGAAAGGTTTCCTTGATTGCGAACAAAGGTTTGACCAAGTTGTTGTTCAGCGCCACCGCCATTAGGAATACCCCATACTTGAATATAAATACAGTTATTACCTCCACGTTCGGTTACGGCTAAAACACCATCAGGGTTTGATGGTATACCAGGAGAATATGATATCGTTTGAATTTGAGAATCTGTTGTTGCTACCTGACTGTAGTCTTCACAAAAGTCGTCTCCATTTCCATTGGATTCGAAATAGTGATTCAGGTTTATATCTTGATAAGCGCTTAGTGCTCCAGTAGCCCAGTTCGGATCATTACTGCTTCCAATAATTTCCGTTCCATTTTGCATAATGTTATTATTGCCATGCCCTCCTGGACCAAGTCTAGTCATGACATAGTTTGAAGGTACCGCGAATGATGAATAGGAAGTACCATTAATATCAATTGATTCAAGCGTAGCAGGGTCACTTACATTGGTTTGAGTGTCCGCCCAATTGAATGTAGCGCCAGTTCTAATGGAATTGGCTTGTCCGTAACTATTAGTTCCTGATAGTAGGACACTAAGAAAAATGGTGAAAAGGAAAAAATTCTTTAATGTAGAAGTATTTGTACGCTTCATAGGTCAAGGTTTTGAAATTTTTTAAATCTCTACTTCACCTATGTTCTCTGAAGATTTAGGTTCTAAAATATTCAGATAATGCAGGTTAAGCTTTGATTTTGGGTTGAATCGATTTGGGATCAATTTCGCTGCAAATGTATTCCCAATCCTTGAAAACCCTCAAATTTCACGTTGTCGGTATAGTTATTTTCGTTTAATTACTATTAAAAAATAAAAACGAGCGTTTTTTAACATTATTGGTAAATTGTTGTGAAACAAGGCCTTTTGTATGTCAATAGCATGATTTTTTTTATTTGTAGGAAATCACTTGATTCTTTTGTAGCTTTTAATTAGAGCGAAAATTCTATTCCATCAAAACATAAATTATTTGATTAATTTTGTGGTTTATCACAAAAACAAAAAATGAGTTCGAAAAAAGGAAAAGTACAAGAGGCCATTCAAGAAAAATTACTAGAAGAACGTAAAGTTTTTTTGTGGGGAATGGTAGATGATAATTCTGCCAAACATGTAATTGACAGATTGTTGTTTCTTGATTTACAGAATGATAAAGAAATTCAATTAATTATAAATAGCCCAGGTGGTTATGTGACTTCTGGTTTCGCTATTTATGATACCATAAAACAGATAAAAAGTCCGGTTTCAACGGTCTGTTCTGGTTTGGCAGCCTCAATGGGATCTATTCTACTTTCTGTTGGAGAAAAGGGGAGGCGTTTTATACAACCTCACGCTCGAGTGATGATTCATCAACCTAGTGGTGGTGCGCAAGGTCAGGCTTCGAATATAGAAATTCAAGCAAAAGAAATTATAAAAACCAAAGAGTTGGGTGCCAAAATTTTAGCAGATAATTGTGGGCAAGATTTTGATAAGGTTATGAAAGACTTTGATCGTGATTATTGGATGGGTGCCGAAGAATCTTTAGCATATGGTATTGTTGATGGAATAATGCAATAAATACGCAGAAATTTAATTATAAAGAAAAGTCCTTCACAATCCATTGTGAAGGACTTTTTATATATAGACGCTCTCGCGGAATAGTTTATATACCTACGTTTGAAACGAATGTTTTGGATTTTAAATCCTCGTTAATATTCTCTTAAAAATTATCTGGATTAGTTATCACTTCTTGTGCTCTTTGCTTTAAAGCTGCCAATTCTTCTTTGTCTTTTTTATTTAGAAGATTTAACATCATTGACATGCGCTGATTGTTTTGAAAATATTCTTTTTTCTGGTCTAAAAAATTCCAATACAAGGCATTAAATGGACAAGCATCTTCTCCAACCTTTTTAGAATGTTTATAATGGCAGTTTTTACAATAATCGCCCATTTTATTAATGTAATTGGCACTACTTACATAAGGTTTTGTAGCAACAATACCGCCATCAGCAAATTGACTCATACCTCTGGTGTTTGTAATTTCTACCCACTCGATAGCGTCAATATAAACACCTAAATACCAATAATCTACTGCATCAGGGTGTATTTGGGTTAACAAGGCATAATTACCAATAATCATTAAACGCTGAATATGATGAGCATAGGCATCATCTAGGCTTTGATTTATTGACTTTTGCAAACAGTTCATTTTGGTTTTTCCTGTCCAAAAGAAATCAGGTAGGGGATTATGGTTTTTTAGCTTATTTAAAGTTTTGTAGTTAGGCATTTCTTTCCAATAAATGCCTCGCATATATTCTCGCCAACCTAAAATTTGACGAACAAATCCTTCTACTTGTGAAATATTGATATCAACTGTATGTTCGTAATAGTAAGAAAGAACATGTTTAATAACTTCTTTTGGAGAAATCATTTTGATGTTCATTGCAAAAGACAACCTAGAATGGAATAGGTATTTTTGTTCCGTATGCATTGCATCTTGATAATCACCAAAATGAATTAAAAGATGCTCGCAAAAATATGCCAAAAGCTCTTTGCATTCGCTTTTTGTGCTTGGCCATTGAAAGTTATTAACTTCAATATTTCCAAAAAAATTGACACCTGATTTTTCAATTTCATTGGTGATAATTGTAACATCTTTTTTAAAATTAAGTGCAGAAGGAATATTTGGCGTTCCTTTCCATTTTTTTCGATTACTATGGTCAAAATTCCATTTACCACCATCTGGTTGACCATTGACCATCATAATGTCGTGCTTTTTACGCATCATTCGGTAGAAACTCTCCATAATCAACTGCTTCTTTCCTTTGAAAAATTGACTGAGTTCATCTCTCGAAGAATAAAAATGTTCCGTGTCAAAATATTCAACAGGAATTTCTAATACATCACAAAGTTTTTTAAGTTCTTGATCCAATCGAAATTCATCAGGTTGCAGATATTCAAATTTTTCAATACCCTTTTCCTTTACAATTGAAAAAATTAGGCTTTCGAGCTTATGAGAGTTGTGGCTATCATTTATTTTAAAATAAATAAACTCATGACCGTTCTTTTCTTGTTCTGAACAGAAGCTACGCATTGCATTAAAAAAACCAACAATTTTTTGAATATGATGTTTTACATAGTCAGTCTCTTGGCGCATTTCAGCCATTAAATAGATTATCTCACTATCAACTGTATTGAACCAAGAATGATCACTATTTAGTTGGTCTCCTAGAATTAGCCTAAGTGTTTTCATTATTTATTGCCACAATTTTTGATATTTTCCATTCTTGTCATAAATATCCGCCTGTCGTCTTATATTAAATTTTCTATCCCTTGGGTCATTACCAACCCCACTTAGATACATCCAATTGCACCAATTACTGTGTACATCATAATCAATTAGCATACTTTCAAAGTAAGCAGCACCAATTCGCCAGTCTTGCTCTAACTCTTTTGCCCAATAGCTTGCCACATTTTGTCGACCACGATTACTCATCCAACCAGTTGCTGCCAGTTCCTTCATATTAGCATTAATAAAGGGTTCATTCGTGTTACCAGAAATCCATTGCTGCAATATTCTTGATGACGTTCCCCAATCATATTTTCTTTCTAAAATACCCCCTAGGTGGAAAATTTTATCCTTGTGTTTTAAGCTTATGTATTTAAAAAAATCGCGCCAAATCAATTCAAAAATTAGCCAATATGTATCCTGATTTTTAATAATTTTATGTTCAAATTCTTTAACAGTCTTATAAATAGTTCTTGGCGAAATACAACCATTGGCCAACCAAGCGGATAATTTAGAACTGTAGTCTAACCCAATTAGGCCATTGCGAGTTTGTTTGTATGATGCTAGGCTCTTAGATTTCCAGAAATACGTCTCTATTCTTTCTATAGCTTTATCTTCACCACCTTTAAAAGGGAAAGCACTCCTTGAATCAACTCGAAAGTCTTGAAACCCCAATTCTTTTAAAGAGGGTAATTTAGTCTTTTGTTTTAATAAGTTACTTGCTGGTTTTTTATCTGGTTTTTCTAGAACTAGTCTAACCTTACCATATTTTTCAACCTTCTTTCTGAAAAAGGTAAAAACATCGGGTATTTCGTTAAAATTTTCAAAGGGAACGTCTTCAGGGTGATATAAAAATTGGTCACAAGTTTCAATAAATTGAACTGTGGGATTACTATTTTTTTTGGTTTTAGCAAGTGTGTCATTTTCATCTCTTGTCCATTCCGTTTGAAGATATACGGTATCTATTTCGTATTGTTCAATAACCTGAGGAATAGTAATTTCTGGTTTATCGTGAAATATAAGTAAGGTAATGTTGAGCTTTCGTAAAGCTTCTTTTAAGTGTAGTAATGATTCTATTAAAAATTGAACTCGAAACGCACTAGTCTTTCTAAATCCAAAATCACCTTTTTCAAAATCAATAGGGTTAAAACAAAAAATTGCAATGGTGCTATCATGGGAACATGCGTTTGTAAGCCCATGATTATCAGATACTCGTAAATTGTTTTTAAACCAGATTAAACTTTTCAAAGCTATTTATTTTTTTGGCATTTCTTGCTACAATATTTAACCTGTTCCCAGTTCTTTTCCCATTTTTTTCGCCAAGAAAATGGCCTTTTGCAGATTAAGCAAATTTTCTGAGGTAGATATATTTTTTGATGAGACATATTTTGTTTAACAAAAATATAAATAAATTAAACAAAAAGTAATCACAATACTTTATTTAGAATTATTCAAAAGATATTACCTTTAATAGTTAATATTTTTGTTGCTACTTTAATTATTTATGAAACAAACACCTAAAAAAATTGCGATAATCGGTTCGGGCCTTGTTGGTTCTTTACTTGCTATATACCTTAGAAGACGGGGTCATGATGTTACCGTTTTTGATAGAAGACCAGATATAAGAACAATTGAGTTTTCAGGAAGGTCAATTAATTTAGCAATGAGTAATCGAGGCTGGAAATCATTACAAGGTGTAGGTATTGAAGATGTTATAAAAAAAATAGCTATACCCTTAGATAAAAGGGCTATGCATGTAATTGATACACCAGTTTATTTTCAAAAATATGGCAAAGATAATGAGGCTATTTGGTCAATTTCAAGAGGTATTCTAAATAGAAAAATGATTGATTTGGCTGAGGAGGCAGGTGTTGATTTCAAGTTCAATGAAAAAGTGTGGGATGTAAACCTACCTGAAGCAAAAATTTATACTGGTGAAAGTGAGAAAAGCGAATGGGCTGAATATCAGTTTGATTTAGTTTTTGGTTGTGACGGTGCTTTTTCAAGAGTAAGGCATAAGATGCAACGTCGAAGTAGATTTGATTATTCTCAAGACTTTATTGATGTTGGATATAAAGAATTGACGATACCCCCGAATGAAGATGGTACGCACAAGCTTGATAAAAATTCTTTTCATATATGGCCTAGAGGTAAGTTTATGCTAATTGCCATGCCGAATCTTGATGGCAGTTTTACTTGTACTTTATTTATGCCCTTTGATGGAGAAGTTTCTTTTGAAAAGATTACCACTAAGAAAGAGGCCAAAGTTTTTTTCAAGACATATTTTCCAAATGTTCAAAAAGAAATTGAAAACCTTATAGAGGATTTTTTCAAGAACCCTACAAGTGCAATGGTTACTATGAAGTGCTATCCTTGGACCTATTGGGATAAAGTGGCATTGGTTGGTGATTCTGCACATGCAATTGTACCTTTTTATGGACAAGGGATGAATGCCGGTTTTGAAGATATTTATAAACTAAATGAATTAATCTCAATTCATGGCGATGATTGGGAAGCTATTTTTTCTGCTTATCAATTAGAAAGAAAACCCAATGCTGACGCCATAGCTGAATTAAGTTATCGAAATTTTATTGAGATGAGCAGTAAAACTGCTGACCCAATATTTTTACTTCAAAAGAAGATTGAAAAATACTTTGCTGAAAAGCATCCTGATAAATGGTTGCCTGTTTATAGTCGAGTCACTTTTTCAGATAAACCATATACAGAAGCATTGCAAATAGGTGATGAGCAAGAAAAAATCATGAAAGAAATCATGAAAATTAAGGATATTGAACAAGTCTGGAATTCAAAAGAAGTCGAGAAAAAAATCTTGAACCTTTTAAATTATTAAAAATGCTACTTGTTTTTTAATTCTGCTCTACGCATAGGCATTCCATCAATTAAACTGAATAATGAACCAGGTTGAACTACATATGGTTTTTTGAGTTTAATACCGCCATCTTTTCCAATAAGTATTAGGCCTACGAATTTGGGATTTAAATTTAATTCTTTCCGAATTCCATGATTGGAATGAAGCACTTTTATTTGTCTTTCATCGAGTTCATTTTGAAGGCTAGTAAGAAGCTTCAATTGTTCTTTTATTACTGAATCATTTTTATCACCAACAAGAATAACTAATCGATTTTTCCATTGATAATTTTTTAAATTTTGACTGGAACAATTGCTACAAATCACAATAAATAAAATGACCGCAAATTTTCTCATGGTTAAAGATATAAAACAAAAAACCATCCAGAGATTGGATGGTTTTTAAAATTATAAGTGTATCAAAAGCTATAATTTCTTAAATAGCTTTTTCATTTTTTCTTGCTCTTCTTCGGCCAAAGTAGGGTCTACCAAGATTCGACCACTATGCTCATCAGTAATTATTTTTTTTCTTGAAGCAATTTCAACCTGAACCTGAGGTGGAATCGTAAAGAAAGAACCACCAGAAGCACCTCTTTCAATAGGTACTACGGCCAAACCATTCTTTACATTATGACGAATGCGCTTATAAGCCTTAACCAAGCGTTCATCAATTTTACTCTCAAACTGTTCTGATTTTTTTAATAAAGCTGTTTCTTCTTTTTCAGTTTCAGCGAGAATAGCATCAAGTTCTCCCTTTTTATGCTTTAAGTGAGATTCACGCTCTGATAAATTTTCTTTTGTGCCAGAAATGACCTCTTTCTTCTGTTCAATTTGAACTTTAAACTCCTTAATGTTTTTCTCAGCTAATTGAATTTCTAATTCCTGAAACTCGACTTCTTTAGTTAACGAGTTAAATTCTCTACTGTTACGAACATTCTTTTGTTGCTCAGCATATTTCTTGATCAAAACTTTAGATTCTTCAATCAAGTTCTTCTTCGCAGTGATTTCAAAATTTATGGTCTCAACATCAGATTTTAATTTATCCATTCTAGTCTTAAGACCAAGAACTTCGTCTTCTAAATCTGCAACTTCTAAAGGTAATTCTCCTCGAACATTCCTTATTTCATCTACCCTAGAGTCAATTAACTGTAAATCATACAGTGCTCGTAATTTCTCTTCTACAGTTATTTCTGTTTTTGTAGCCATATATTAAAAATACTTGATGGGATTAGTAATACTTTCCGATAAAGTGACCGCAAAATTAGGAATTTTTTTTGTAAGATAGTCTACCAATAAATTTTTTGTAAACTGTTCTGTTTCAAAGTGACCAATATCTGCTATAACTATCTTATTATCAGCTTTGTAAAACTCATGATATTTAATATCTGAAGTAATATAAATATCTGCATTGGCTTCAATCGCGGCCTCAATGCCAAAAGCACCGCTTCCACCTAACACCGCAACTGATTTAATTGTTTTGTTGAGTAAAGAAGAATGGCGAACTACTTTTGCGTTCATTTTCAACTTTAGATAGTTCAAAAAATCATTTTCTTTCATTTCATTTTCTATGAAACCTACCATACCCATACCTAAATTTTGATTGGCATTTTCCAAAGTGATTATTTCGTAAGCCACTTCTTCATAGGGGTGATTTTTGAAAAGAGCATTTAAAATTGACCTTTCATAAACACTACTGAATGTAATTTGAATTTGAGTTTCTTTTTCATAATGTAATTTACCGGCTTGACCAATTGTTGGGTTTGATGTAGCGTTTGGTTTAAACGACCCAACTCCTTCCGTATTAAAACTACAGTTGCTGTAGTTACCAATAGTTCCAGCTTGAGCATCAAAAAGCTTAGTTCTTAAAAAGTCGGCTTTATCATTAGGTACATGGGTAGTCAGTTTTTTAATACTATTCTTTTTAGGAATTAGAATTTTAGGATTTTTTATTTCAAGAACTTCACAGATTTTGGCGTTTACACCCTCAGGACTATTATCCAAGGCAGTATGCATGCTATAAATAGCAATATTATTTGCAATTGCCTTTATAACGACTCTTTCTACATAATCTCGACCTGTTATTTTCTTAAGTCCTTTAAAAATTATTGGATGAAAACTAATAATGAGATTACATTTCTTTTCAATTGCCTCATCAACAACATTTTCAAGAGTATCTAAAGTTACCAAGATACCACTAACAACTGCTTTAGAGTTACCCACTAAAAGTCCTACGTTATCAAAGTCTTCTGCATAATGAAGTGGGCACAATTCTTCGAGTATCTTCGTAACATCGGAAACGGTCATTTTTTTCTTTTAAGTCTTTAAAGATAAAATATTATAAATTCGCTTTGATGCGACTACTAGGTAAAATACTTTTCCCAATTTCGTTGTTGTACGGAATTGTTGTTCATACCCGTAATTTTCTTTACGATATTAAGGTATTTAAATCTAAAGCATTTCAAACTCCTACTATTTGCGTGGGTAATTTAAGTGTAGGTGGTACTGGAAAAACACCAATGATAGAATATCTAATTAAGTTACTTCATGACGATTATAAAATAGCAATGCTTAGTCGCGGTTACAGAAGGAAGTCAAAAGGATTTCAAATGGCTGGTTCAAAGTCTAGTGTTGAAGTGCTTGGTGATGAGCCTTTTCAAATACATAGTAAATTTAAGTCCATTGATGTTGCTGTTGCTGTTGATGCTAATAGATGCAACGGAATACGCATTTTAGAGAAGAATAAACAACCTGATATTATATTATTAGATGACGCTTTTCAACATCGTAAAGTAATACCTTCTTTCAGTATACTTTTGACCACCTATGATAATCTTTATGTAGATGATTTCTTTTTACCCACAGGAAGTTTAAGAGATTCTAAAAATCAAGTAAAAAGGGCTAATCTGATAATTGTTACCAAGTGCCCTGATAATTTATCAAAAGAGGGGTCTAACAAGGTCAGCGAGAGAATAGGGGTAAAGAAACAAGTTATTTTTGCTCATCTTTCGTATTCTAAAGTATTCTTCTCTTTAAAAGGAGAAATAGCACCTGAAGTTTTGAAATTAAAAAAAGTTGCATTAGTAACTGGTATTGCGAATCCGAGTCCTTTGGTGAAATATTTAGAGTCTTTGGGACTACTTTTTAAGCATTATAAATTTAAGGACCACCACTTTTTTACAGAGAAGGAAATTAACGATTTTGCCAATAATGATTATGTGATTACCACTGAAAAAGATTTTGTGCGACTTAATGGAAAAGTAGAAAATCTATTTTATGTAGAAGTAAGACATCAGTTTTTATTTGATGGAGATCTAATTCTTTCAAACAGTCTTAAAAAAGCAGTTACGCTTCACCTTCAATCTTAGTCTTAAAAATATTTTCACCAATCTTTTGATAAAATACTTCTGGTTTGAATGGTTTAGTAACAACAGCATTACACCCGGCAGCATAAAATTCATCAAGACTATCATCCATTGAAATTGCCGTCAAGGCAATAATAGGAATGTCGGAATCAAATTTTCGAATTTGTATGGTTGCTTCTGTACCACTAATACCTGGCATATGAATATCCATTAAAATGGCATCATATTTTTTAGAGCTTGCGGCATCAATAGCTTCATTTCCATTATTAGCAATATCAACCGACATACCCTTCTTATTCAACATTTTTTTGGTAATTACTTGATTGATTTTATTATCCTCGACAACGAGTATGTGAAGTCCGTCAAAATCAAAATCTTCAACCGTCAATTCAAAAGGAACATCTTCCAAAGAGTTCTCTTCACACTTCAAATTAAGCTCAAAGAAAAAAGAACTGCCCTTATCAAGTTTACTTTCTAAGTATATTTTACTGTCAAAAAGACCAAGTAGACTTTTAACAATTGTGAGCCCAAGACCTGTTCCTCCATATTCCCTATTAATCTGAACAGAACCTTGTTCAAAACTATCAAAAATGTTTTTCTGTTGTTCTTCCGAAATACCGATACCGGAATCTTTAACTTCAAAATAGACAGTAAGATTATCTTCATCTCTGTCTTTTAATTTGGTGATTACTTCTACTTTACCATGATGAGTAAATTTAAGGGCGTTGCCCACAAGGTTCATGATAATTTGAGAAAGTTTTAAAGGGTCCCCTAAAAGATGTAATGGAATGTTGTTGTCGTAATCTAGAACTATTGTAGTGTTATTGTCTTTTGCATTTTGTTGTAAAGAATCAATGACATCGGTTAATACCTTTTTAAGTTTGAACTCAATATTTAGTGGTTCAAGTTTATCAGCATCAATTTTGTTTATCTGTAAAATATCATTGATAAAATTTAATAGATAATCACCTGAAAATTTTAATGATTTTAAATGCTCTTTCTGATGATCGGCAGGGTCTTCATCAAGAAGTAAGTGTGTTAATCCGGTAACTGCATACAATGGTGTTCTCAACTCATGTGTAACCGTAGATAAAAAATTTGTTTTAGCTTCCATCGCAGAGATCGCAGCGTCTCTTGCTGTTTCTAATTCTTTGTTTTTTGTAACTAATAAATCATTGGTTTTTAATTTGATTTGATTGTTACGAAATAATGAAACGGCTAAAATTGAAATAATAGTTAAGAATGCAGAAGCCAAAATAGCGGTAATGTCAGATCTATTTGCCGATTGATTTAACTCTTCATTCTTGGCTTCTAAATCTTCAATATATTCTGTTTGGGTTTGTTGTAGAATTTTATTCCCAGTTCTTGCCTCAAGTTTGGTTTTTTCTATAGTGAACAGTGAATCATTAATAGTAATTAAATTATTTTGTGATTTAAATGCCTTTTCATAATCACTTAGGGCAGCATATGTAGCTGTTAAAAAAGTATTAGCGCTAAGTATTTCTCTAAAGAACTGATGTTTTTGGGCAAGCTCAAGAGCTGCTTCAGCATGTTTTAAGCTTTCAATCAAATTACCTTGCTGTTTATACATCTGCGCTAAGCCAAGATTTGCTTGAGTGGCTAAAAATGCGCGTTCGTTCTTATCCGAGTTAACGAGTAAGGCATTGAAATTTTTTGATGCATCTTCATAGTTACTCATTTCTGAAAATATTTGAGCCTCAAGAAGCAACATATTATTTAGCAGATTTTTATCATTGCTCAAACTTTTTGACTCTTCTAATTTTTGCCTTGCTTGAAATTTATTATCTGAAATAAATAAAAGTGAAGCTTCTATATATTTATGAACTGCGTCACCGTATGGGTACTCAATATCTTTAAGAAGGACAGATGCACGGTCCCAATAAAATTGAGTATTCTCCTCATCTCCAATTTCTAAATGTAAAAGAGCAAATTTGTGAAAAGTGTCTAGTAAAGATTTTAAATCTTCCTTTTCTTCTGCCAGTTTAGACGCTTGATTTAGAGCTTTTAAGGCTTTATCAAGTTTATTTTGATGTCTAAAAATTCTGGCCTGAGTATGAAAATCTTCAATAGATTTAGTTTGGGTATTAGTGTCTTGAGCTTTTAAGCCAGTAGCAAAAAGCAACATAACAACAAATACAACCAAGCGATTTGTGCAAAGCGACAGTCTATTCTTTAAATTCAAACGTAATTTTTGTTTATAAGGAATTGCATTAAATCTATAATTCTTGAACAGTAGCCAGTTTCATTGTCATACCATCCGATTATTTTAACCATTTTACCAATGACCGAAGTCATCTGAGAATCAAACGTACAAGAGTAACAACTATTGTTTATATCAATTGATACTATAGGGTCTTTCGTATAGAAAAGTACGTTTTTTAGTTCATTTTCTGAAACTGACTTAAAAGCTGCGTTAATTTTATCAATAGTCGTTTCTTTTTTAACATTAAAAGTTATGTCTGTTAATGAGCCGTTTGGTACAGGAACTCTTATGCCACAACCACCAATAACATCTTCTAATTCCGGAAAAATCTTTGTTAGTGCTTTTGCTGCTCCTGTGGTTGTCGGAATAATGGATTGGCTCGCTGCTCTGGCCCTACGTAAATCTCGATGAGGACTATCGTGTAGGCTTTGATCAGATGTGTAAGAATGAATTGTTGTAATATAGGCTTGATCAATACCGCATAATTCATTAATTACTTTGATCATTGGAGCAGCATTATTTGTAGTGCAAGAAGCATTTGAAATAATCTGGTCATCAACATTGAGCATTTGTTCATTAACACCAAAAACAACCATTTTTATGTCATCTTCAATGGGAGGAACAGATAAAATTACCTTTTTAGCTCCGTTTTTTAAATGATATTCTAAATCCCTCTTTTGCTTAAATTTTCCTGATGATTCAATAACAATATCAGTGTTAAAGGCACTCCAATCAATATTTTTAGGATGACGTTCATTGAGCACGGTTATTTCCTTGTTATTAAATAATAAGTTGCTCTCTTTCGCTTCAATAGTTCTGTTAAACCTACCGTGTATACTGTCATATTTGACTAAATGAGCTAGGGTTTTAGCATCAGCAATGTCATTAATAGCCACAACTTCAAACTGACTATTACCAGCTAATAGACGAAACAATGTTCTGCCAATTCGTCCAAAACCATTGATGCCTACTTTGAGTTTAGCCATGATATTTCGCTATTAAAACTTGCTCTTTTTTAAGCAGCAGGTCTAGTGGATATGTTTGTGAGCTTTATAAGAAGATCTTACTAAGGCCCCACTTTCAACATGGCGAAAGCCCATTTTGAGACCTTCCTCTTCATACATTTTGAATTGCTCGGGTAAGATAAATTCTTTAACAGGTAAATGTTTTTTTGATGGTTGAAGATATTGTCCGATAGTTACAACATCTACTCCTGCTAATCTTAAATCTTGCATTGTTTGTAAAACTTCTTCTTCAAACTCCCCTAAACCAAGCATAATTCCTGATTTGGTTCTATTAGCACCATTTTCTTTTAAATATCTTAGAACTTCAAGACTTCTTTCGTATTTCGCTTGAATTCTTACCTCTCTAGTCAAACGTTTTACCGTTTCCATATTATGAGAAATCACCTCTGGACGAACAGCTAAAATACGATCTAAGTGCGTTTCTATTCCTTGAAAATCGGGTATAAGAGTTTCTAAGGTTGTTCCTGGATTCATTCTCCGAACAGCTTTTACTGTTTCAGCCCAAATAATTGAACCCATATCCTTTAAATCGTCTCTGTCAACTGAGGTGAGTACAGCATGCTTTATTTGCATGATTTTTATAGAACGTGCTACTTTTTCTGGTTCTGCCCAATCAACACTTTCTGGTCGCCCAGTTTTCACACCGCAGAAGCCACAAGATCTCGTACAGATATTACCAAGAATCATGAAAGTTGCGGTACCCTCGCCCCAACATTCTCCCATGTTTGGGCAACTACCAGAAGTACATATGGTATGTAAATCATATTTTTCAACAAGGCCTCGTAATTGCGTGTATTTTTTACCTGTTGGTAACTTTACACGTAACCATTTTGGTTTGCCTTTTTTAGGTGGAATCACATGTTCAGATGTGGTCGTACTCATAGCAATGATTTATACTGCAAATATACGAAAAGGGTAGTTGTTGATGAGATAACAATTTTACTTGTTCTTAATAATTTCCGCTAAAAGCTTTTTGGCTCGTAATAGCTTAACTTTTATGTTATTTACTGGCTCATTTAGTTCATTAGCTATTTCTGAATAACTCATTTCATTGAAATATCTAAGATTGATAACTTTTTGATAATGAGGCTTTAATTTTTTTATGTGACCCAATAATGAAGCTAAATTTTGCTCAATAATAAGATTATCTTCAGCGGATGGACTTTCATCAGCAACATTGTGAACTTCATTATTTTTTCCGTTTTCAAGTCCGGTTAAGATATTTTTCTTTCTTTTTCGAATTAAATCGACGTGTAGGTTTTTAGAAATAGTAATTAACCACGTACTAAATTCATATTTCTCATCAAAAGTTTTGATTTTATCAAAAGCCTTAGAAAACGTTTGTACCGTAATATCTTCGGCGTCGTTCTCATTATTGGTTCTTTTGAGTTGAAAACCATAAACATCATTCCAAAACCGATCTAAAAGTGAGCTGAAAGCAATTTGCTTTCCAGCCTTAGCTCTTGCAATCGTTTCTAAAAGGTTGTCCTCGGTTTTATTCAAAAAAGTGGAGAATATAAATTAACGATACGACTATTGAATTTCTGGTATGCTATCTTTTTGGCATTCTTGTTCATCGGGGAGTTTTCCACAAAACCCGCAAGCCTCCCCTTCTTTATTTAAAAAAGGATTTTGACTAGCACAGGTTCCTGCAAATTTACCGTCTTTTTTAGACCATATTTTAATAGCAATTCCAGCAAAAGCTAGTGCCAAAAGGCCAACGGTGAGTAAAGCAAGTTTCATTTAGAAAATTTTTGTAAAAATACACAAATACCTACTACGAAACTTAGCATTAAGATGACTTTAGGGAATTCTAATAGTTGATATTGGCTACAATATTTTGAACTGTTGGTGTTGCATTACCACCTTGTTGTTCAATAGTTATATACCCTACCGCGTTATCGGCATAAGGTAAGGCCCATAATTTTTCTTTATCATCAATATCTTTAATGATACCCAAGTTTACCATTTCTCCATTAACTTCAGCCCACATCTGAAAACATTTATCTTCAGGTAATTGAGGCAAATTGCTAACATTTATGTAAGAAAGTTTCTTAACAGGGTTTACATAAGCAACCGCTTTTAGTTCCTGTGCTTTCTGATTCCCTCTAACAGAATATCTTTTTGTATTTGGATTATTTAATACGATATATTGATTTCTAATGTCTTCTAATTGAACCTTCATGTCCATTTCAAGATCTTTAATCTTGTTTGTCACAATTGTATTCTCCTCTTGAAGATTTTTATTTTGATTATAAAAAAAGTAAGAAGAACCCGCAAAAACTAAAGCGGCAAAGCTTGCAGCAATAGCATATTTAAAGAATTTGCTAGCACCACGTTTTTGCTGTCTTATTTTATAAAGTATACTTTCTTTTAAGCCTTCCGGAGCCTTAAGTGAATGCAGCTTTGCATAAGCTTCTAGGTTATCTTGTAATTCAATATACGTTTTTTGAACCTCAGGATACATCGCAATATACCGCTCTACTTGAAGAGTTTCCGTTGTAGTTGTATCACCTAATAGGTATTTTTCTAAAAGGTCAGTATCTAAAAATATTTTAATCTTTTCTGTCATGATATAAAACTTGCTATCAGTGTTAGCACCATCGGGGCACCATAAATTTTACGTAATTCTCTTAGGCCAATTTTTAATCTTGATTTAATTGTGCCTAAAGGAATGTCCAATTCTTCACTTGCCTCTTGCTGTGTCATGCCTTCAAAAAATAGCGCATCAAGAACTACTTTGTATTTAGGCTCAATTTTATCAAGATGCTCCTTAACATCCATAAATTCAGGACGTGTTGTGTTAACACCTAAATTATATACGTCTGAAACATCAATTTGGATTTCTTTATCTGTCTTGGTGTTAATGCTTCTGAGTTTATCAATCGCTGTATTCCGTGTTATTCTGAATAACCAAGTAAATAATTTTGCTTTTGAAGCATCATAAGAATCCGCTTTTTTCCAAATTTTTACAAAACTTTCTTGGACAACGTCTTGTGCTAAATCTGCATCTTTCACCACTTTGTAAGCAACGCCATGCAGCGTATCTGCATAATTGTCATAAAGTAATGAAATTGCTTTTTCATCACGCTCTTTTAATAATTCGACAATGTGTTTTTCTAAAAGTGTGCTCATATAGTACGCTAACGACAAAAAGAAAATTAAAAAAATCCAAATTAACTTTTTACTCGTAAATAGAATAACGCTAAAGTATAAAATTGATTATAACGACAGCGTTTTAAAAAGAAACAGTTTAGTTAAGATATTTAAGTTTTTGGTTAGTTTGGTTTGGTATAACCCCAGTTTACTGCTAAGTATCTGGGGTTATTTTATGACATTAACTTCAGGTTCTATTTTAATTTGATATTGTTTTTGAACTTCAGCTTGAATTTTTAAAGCTAAATTCCATATTTCCTCTCCACTGGCATTACCATAATTTACCAATACTAGAGCTTGCTTTTCATGCACACCTGCATCATCGAAACGTTTACCTTTAAATCCGCATTGTTCAATGAGCCAGCCTGCAGGAATTTTGAATTGCCCATCGTCCAATTTATAAAAAGGAGCTTCTGGGTTTTTCTTTTGAAAAGTTTTGAAAGTCTTTTTTGATAGTATTGGATTTTTAAAAAAACTTCCACTATTGCCCAGTTCTTTTGGGTCTGGTAATTTACTTTGGCGTATATTAATTACAGCATCGGAGATATTTTTTATGCTTGGATGTATAATAGCTTGCTTTTGAAGTTCATTTTCAATAGCACCATAAAAAGTTAACAATTTATGATTATTCTTAGTGAGCTTTAAAGCAACTGAGGTTATTATATATTGACCTTTTTTTGATTTTTTAAAAACAGAATCACGATACCCAAACTGACAATCTTCTTTTGAAAATTCTTCTAGTTCTTGGGTTTCAATATTCATTGCTTCGCATGACTCAAAGACATCTTTTAATTCTACCCCGTATGCGCCAATATTTTGAATAGGAGCAGTGCCTGTATTACCGGGTATTAAAGATAAATTTTCAATACCACCATAATTATTATCAAGAGTCCATAGTACTAATCCATGCCAATTTTCACCAGCCATTACTTTAATAATGACTTCATCTTCATTTTCCTCAATTATATTTATGCCCTTTAAATTAATATGCATTACTAGGGCATCAATATCTTTTGTCAAAAGCATGTTACTACCTCCGCTGATAATAAAACGTTTAGAATAAGCAGAAAGTTGAAGAATCTTTTGTAATTGTATAAGGCTAGTAATTTCTACAAAAGATTTTGCTTTAACATCAATACCAAAGGTATTAAACGATTTTAATGATATGTTTTCTTGTATGTTCAAATTGAAAGGTATTTGGCTAAACCTTCTTTTAAAATAGCCACGGCTCTAACAAGTTGTTCTTTCTTTAGAACATACGCAATGCGAATTTGATTGGCTCCTAAGCCTACAGTTGCATAAAAACCAGCTGCTGGTGCCACCATAACAGTCTCGCCATTTAAGCTATAATGTTCTAAAAGCCACTGTGCAAATTCATCTGAATTTTGGACAGGAAGTTCAACAACACAGTAAAATGCACCACTTGGTTTTGCAATTTTTATGTTCTCTATTTTCTGAAGCTCTGTAACAAGTACGTTTCTTCTTGAAACATACTCTGCTATAACCTCGTCAAAATAGCTTTGTGGAGTATCTAAGGCTGCTTCACCAGCTATTTGCGCTAGGGTAGGTGGCGAAAGCCTGGCTTGAGCAAATTTCATAGCCGTTTGAATAACACGTTGGTTTTTAGAAACGATGCAACCAATTCGTGCTCCGCACATGCTGTATCTTTTTGAAACCGAGTCAACAATAATTGCGTTGTTTTCAATACCCTTTTGACTTAGAATGGAATGGTGTTGTTTATTATCGTAGGTAAATTCTCTATAAACTTCATCAGCAATAAGAAACAAATCATACTTTTTAACAAGATGAACTAATTGATTGATTTCTTCTTGATTATAAAGATATCCAGTGGGATTACCGGGATTGCAAATTAAAATTGCCTTGGTTTTAGAAGTAATTGTTTTTTCAAATTCTGAAATAGGTGGCAAGGCAAAATTATTGTCAATGCTCGAGACAATTGGAACTACTTTGACACCATTGGCAGTTGCGAAACCATTATAATTAGCGTAAAATGGCTCAGGGATGATTATTTCATCACCTTCATCTAAAATAGTGCCCATGGTAAATGCTAATGCTTCAGATCCACCAGTAGTTACAATAATATCTTCGGCGGTTACTTCAATATCATGTTTGGCATAATAGCTTGCTAATTTTTCTCGGTAAGCATCAGAACCTTCAGTGCGGCTATAAGCCAACACTTCAATATTATGATTTCTAATGGCATCTAGTGCCAATTTAGGCGTTTTAATGTCTGGCTGACCAATGTTAAGATGTATAACATGGGTGCCTCTTTTTTTAGCTTCTTCAGCGTAAGGGACCAATTTTCGAATTGGTGAAGGTGGCATTAATTGCCCTTTGGAAGAAATCTCTGGCATGAAATGGTAAATTTTAGCAAAAATGGCGAAAAGGTGTCTGCAAAACAATAAAAGCTATTATTATTTGGCCTTCTCTGATTATGTTAAATAAAGCCTTTTGGCGATTAATTTGTTTATCTTTAAGAGATATAACTCATTATAAATTAATAGCTTGAAGAAGACTCTCGTCTATATAACCTTTGTTTTTGTTTGTTTTTTCTATACGGGATATGGGCAAAGATTTCATATTTCAAATAAGAAAAAGTATGAAAAAGTAAAGTTTGAGTTAGTCAACAATTTAATAGTTGTTCCTGTTGAATTAAATGGAGCAAAACTTTCTTTTATTCTTGATACTGGAGTGGGTAGTCCCATACTTTTTAATTTGACGAATCAAGACTCCATTCAAATAAATAATGTATCGGAAATATCGTTACGTGGTTTAGGGGAAGGTGAACCCATACAAGCCTTAAAATCGACAAAGAATACATTCAAAATTGGTAACGCTAAAAACTTTAGTCAACCTTTGTATGTTGTTTTAGATCGAGATTTGAATTTTTCTACATCATTAGGTATACCTATTCATGGTATCATCGGTTTTGACCTTTTTAAGAATTTTGTGGTAGACGTTAACTATGGTGCACAGACTTTAAAGATTTATCATCCAGACAAATACAACTACAAAAAGTCTAAGAGAAGGCAAACTCTTCCTTTATCCATTATTCAAAAGAAGGCTTATGTAGATGGTGCGGTTACCAAGGAAGATGATTCTGAAATTCCAGTGAAATTACTGGTAGATACGGGTAGCAGCGATGCACTTTGGTTATTTCATGACCCTGAGAAAGGTTTAGATATTCCAGATAAAAACTACGAGGATTTTTTAGGTCAGGGCTTGAGCGGCGATATTTTTGGAAAGAGAACTAAATTGAAAGGCGTTCGTATCGGAATGTTTCAATTGAATGAAGCTAAAGTAGCTTTTCCTTATAAAGAATCTTTTGGAGCTATAAAAGAACTCGGTAACCGCAATGGTAGTGTAGGTGGTGAAATACTAAAAAGATTTAATATTGTTTTTGATTATCCTGGCCAGAAAATTACACTGTCTAAAAATATTAACTTTAATAGGCCATTTCAATATAACCTTGCCGGAATAGAATTGCAGCATAATGGTGTCAGATATATTGCTAAAAGAATCACTGATGCTAATGGAATTCTTGATGTTGAGCAGAAAACCTTTGGTAATGTTCAAATTTTGCTAGAGAACAGAACACGTTTAAGTCTTGTGCCCGAGATTGTAGTTTCAGGTATTAGAGCTGGTAGCCCTGCAGAAGAGGCGGGTTTGCAAGAGGGTGATGTTATTTTAGCTGTTAACGGTAAAGAGATTCATGATTATAAATTGCAAGAAATTCTTCAAATGCTCAATGAACGTGAAGGCAAAAAAGTACGAGTTCAAATTGAGCGTTATAACAAAGACTTGCTCTTTACATTTGTCTTAAAGGATATTTTCAAAACAAAAAAGCCCTGACTTACGCCAAGGCTTTTTGTTCACTTAAAGGTGAAAAATTTATTTTGCTCCTTCACTTTTGACAGTTCCTTTTATCTTAAGAACTTTAGTTGGAGTATCTGCATTTGAACTAACGGTAATAGCCTTTCTGATTGGGCCAACACGTTTAGTGTCATATTTTACTTGAATCTCTCCAGTTTCTCCAGGTAAAATTGGTGCATCTGGTTTTTTAGGGATTGTGCATCCACAGCTAGACTTTACATCGCTGATAACTAATGGAGCATCACCCGTGTTCGTGAATTCGAAAATTCGAACACCATCACTACCTTTTTCAATTTCACCGTAGTCTACAGTCTCAGATTTAAATTCAATTTTAGCAACTTGGTCTTGTGCTTGCACGCTAACGGCTAATAGACCAACAAATAATAAAAGTATTATTTTCTTCATTTTTTTTAGTTTTGAGGAATTTCAAAAGTAGTTGATTTCAACCTACATCCAAAATTCTTTTGTCTTCTAATAACGTTACTTATTTTTGTTTCGTATTTAAAGGATTGGCCAATCGCCAATGAATAGCGTAAAATTAACATAACGCCATTCCTTTGCGATTCTACAATCCACCTTACTTTTGCAAAAACTATACCGAAAAATGGATATTCCATCAAAATACGATTCTACTAAAGTCGAACAGCATTGGTACGATTACTGGATGCAACACGACTATTTCTCTTCAAAACCAGATGATAGAGAGCCTTATACCATTGTAATACCTCCACCTAATGTTACAGGAGTTTTACATATGGGGCATATGCTCAATAATACTATTCAAGATGTTTTGATACGAAAAGCACGTTTAGAAGGCAAAAATGCTTGCTGGGTACCAGGTATGGACCATGCTTCCATAGCTACTGAAGCAAAAGTGGTAGCCAAACTTAAAGAACAAGGTATTGATAAGGCTGATTTATCTCGTGAAGAGTTTTTAAAGCATGCATGGGATTGGACCGATGAATATGGTGGGGTAATACTACAACAACTTAAAAAATTAGGAGCTTCTTGCGACTGGAGTCGTACAAAGTTTACCTTGGATGACGATATGTCAGCATCTGTTATCAAAGTTTTTGTTGATTTATACCAAAAAGGATTGATTTACAGAGGATACCGAATGGTAAATTGGGATCCTGAAGCTAAAACAACCCTTTCTGATGAAGAGGTTAATTATGAAGAGAAACAGGGACTTTTATATTATTTATCGTATGAAATAGAAAATTCTGACGAAAAAGTAACAATTGCTACAACTAGGCCAGAAACTATTTTAGGCGATACTGCAATTTGTATTAATCCAAATGATGAAAGATATGTTCATTTGAGAGGCAAAAAGGCCATAGTGCCTATTTGCGGACGGGTTATTCCAATAATTGAAGATGAATATGTTGATATTGAATTTGGTACTGGATGTTTAAAAGTAACCCCTGCCCATGATGAAAACGATAAAAATCTTGGTGAAAAGCATCAATTAGAAGTAATTGATATTTTTAATGAAGATGCTTCTTTAAATTCCTTCGGTTTACATTATGAAGGTAAAGATCGTTTCGTTGTTCGAAAAGAAATTTCAAAAGAGTTGGAAGAAAAAGGGTTTTTAATCAAAACGGAACAGCATACCAATAAAATTGGTACTTCAGAACGCACAAAGGCCGTTATTGAACCAAGACTTTCAGATCAGTGGTTTTTAAAAATGGAAGACTTGGCCAAACCAGCTATTGACGCTGTTTTAAAGAATGGTGAAGTTAAGTTGTTTCCAAAGAAATTTGAGAGTACTTATCGTCATTGGATGGAAAATATTCGCGATTGGAATATTTCACGGCAATTATGGTGGGGACAGCAAATTCCGGCTTATTACTATGGTGATGGAAAAGACGATTTTGTTGTTGCCGAAAATCCTGAAAAAGCCCTAGAGCTAGCAAGAGAACGCTTAAATAACGCACAACTAACAACTGACGACTTAAAACAAGATAATGACGTTCTAGATACTTGGTTTTCTTCATGGTTATGGCCTATTAGTGTTTTTGGTGGTATTCTTGAACCCGAAAATGAAGAGGTAAATTATTACTACCCTACTAATGATTTAGTAACCGGTCCAGATATTCTATTCTTTTGGGTAGCTAGAATGATTGTTGCTGGTTATGAATTTAGAAATGAACGCCCATATGAAAATGTGTATTTGACAGGATTGGTTCGCGATAAACAGCGTAGAAAAATGTCAAAATCACTAGGTAATTCACCTGATGCCTTAAAACTAATTGAAGAATTTGGTGCAGATGGAGTGCGGGTTGGACTATTATTAAGTTCAGCTGCTGGTAACGATTTAATGTTTGATGAAGCTTTATGTCAACAAGGGAAAAACTTTGCTAATAAAATATGGAATGCCTTTAGATTAGTTAAAGGTTGGGATGTAGCAGACATAGAACAACCTAAGGCTGCGAAAATAGGGATTGAGTGGTACACGGCTAAATTCAATCAAACTTTAACTGAAATAGAAGATCATTATAGCAAATATCGAATTTCAGATGCTTTAATGGCTATTTATAAATTGGTTTGGGATGATTTCTGTTCATGGTTCTTAGAGATTGTAAAGCCTGAATATCAAAAGCCAATTGATAACAAGACTTTAGCTGCGGTTATTGATTTGTTTGAGGCTAATTTAAAATTGCTTCACCCTTTTATGCCTTTTTTAAGTGAAGAAGTTTGGCAGCATATGGCAGAACGAACACCAGAAGAAGCTCTTTGTATTGCTGATTGGCCTAAAGTTGGCTCAAATGACAAGAATTTGATCAGTGATTTTGAATTTGCAGCGGAAATAGTTTCAGGAGTTCGAAATATTAGAAAAGAAAAAAATATCCCTAACAAAGAAGTTTTAGAGCTATTGGAGTTAAATACTGAAAGTTCAAACTCTAAGATGGATGCCATTATCATTAAATTGGGCAATCTTTCTACGATTGAATCGGTAAAGGATGCAGTTGATGGTGCTTTGAGCTTTAGGGTTAAGAGCAATGAATATTTCATACCAATTGCTGGAGCCATTGATGTTGAAGCTGAAATTCAAAAAATAAATGAAGAATTAAAGTATACGAAGGGCTTTTTACAATCGGTACAAAAGAAACTTTCGAATGAGCGCTTTGTGAATAATGCACCGCCACAAGTAGTCGATATTGAACGTAAAAAGGTTACAGATGCTGAGGCAAAGATTGAAACCTTGGAAAAAAGTTTGGCGAGTCTAAGATGATTAAGAAAATTAAAAATTGGGATTGGCTGCGGGTAGTAGCACTAATTCTACCTTACCTTTTAGTAGTAGGTGTTTTTCAGGTTTTTGGATATTATATAGCTGGTGTTCCATTAAATACTGAGGATTACGAATTTAACAGTCTTCAGCGTACCATAATTACTTTTACTACATTGTTAGGTACTGTTATTGTGCTATTTCTTTTTATCCGATTTGTAGATAAAGAACCTTTTAAAAATTTAGGCCTTTATTGGAAAGGTAGATCAAAAGACTTGCTGGTTGGAATATTACTCGGGGCTTTTATAATGTGTTTTGCTTATTTTTTACTTTTAGGTATAGATAGCATAGCTTTCGAAAGAATGGTTGTTAGCTGGAAAGATATCCTTTATGGTATTTTGGTCTTTACATGTGTTTCTTTTTCTGAAGAACTCTTATTTAGAGGATATGTTCTCAAAAATTTTATGTCCTCTTTTAATAAGTATATTGCTTTGGTTTTGTCTTCATTAATTTTTGCACTTATGCATGGTGCAAATCCAAATATTGATTTATTTCCTCTAATCAATCTGTTTCTTGCTGGGATATTATTGGGCATTAGTTACATATATACAAAGAATATATGGTTTCCTGTAGGACTTCATTTTAGTTGGAATATATTCCAGACACTTTTTGGTTTCAATGTAAGCGGCATTGATTTTTATTCTTTAATTGAATTTAAAATACCAAAGAATAATTTGATAAATGGTGGTGAATTTGGATTTGAGGGTTCTATTCTAGCCATAGTTTTTCAAATCATTTTAATTCTAATTCTTTTCTTCTATTTCGAATCAAAAAACTTTAATACTATTACTCCTTCTTAACAAAATTATTAGCGATTAGAGCGCCGACAATTAAGAAAAGGCCTATAAAACTCCAAAGCGTATAAGTGTCGCCAAACCAGAATACACCAATGCAAATAGTAAAAATAACTTCTGTATATTTAATGGGAGCAACCCTACTGGTTTCAGCCATTTGAAAGGCTTTAGTCATAAAAACTTGTCCAAAATAGCCAAATACCCCAAGACTAGCCAACAGGGCCCAGTCCAAACCTTTGGGTTGGATCCAGTTAAATAGGCACATGATGCCTCCAACAATGGTAGAAAAGAACATAAAGTAGTTTACAACTACAACGGGATGATCTGCTTTTCCAATTTTTCTAATTAAAATATAAACTATCCCAGTAAAGACTGATGCAGTAATGACTAATAGCATTCCAATATTGCTCATTTCACTATCGAATCCTTTCAAAATTAGTACTCCGGTAAATGCAATAAAAAAAAAGAACCATTGAATTGGTTTAAGCTTTTCTTTAAGCAGAATAACTGCGAAAATTGCAGCAAAAATTGGAGCGACATACCGAAGTGAAACTGCTGTGCCTACCGATAGGTATTTAAAAGAGAAGAAAAATAAACTCATTGAAATTAGCCCCGCTATTGCGCGCAGTGACAATAATTTTCGTTGGTTTCCTAAGACATTTATTTGATTAGATAAAAGATAAGTGGTTGCAAAAATAAATGAGGTGATTGACCTAAAAAAAACTAATTGAAAACCTGGAATATGATCTAAGTACTTTATAAAAGCATTCATCAACGAAAATGATGCCGTACTAATGAGCATAAAAAGAAGTGCTTTCTTCACAGGAAAATTTCAATGAACAAAGCTACATCAAATTTTAACGATTTATTTAAACACTTTTCTACGAAAAACTAGGACAAAAAAATGAAAATACTTTTCTTTGTTTAAAATTAGTCTAAATAAAAATGAATAATAGAAAAGTATCAAATAAGGCACGAGTTTATCACAGGTATTTAGGCTTTTTTTTAGCCGGTATTATGGGTGTTTATGCATTTAGTGGTGTTGTCTTAATATTTCGAAATACCGATTTTCTAAAAGTCGAAGTAATCAACGAAAAGAAAGTTGAGGCAGGTTTAGACGCGGAGCGATTAGGTAAAGAAGTTAAAATAAAGAACCTCACTTTTACTTCTGTAGAGGGTGATGTTGTCAATTTTGAACAAGGTGTTTATAATATAAAAACAGGAGAGGTAAAATACTTTTCAAAAAAACTGCCCTATGTTCTTGACAAAATGACCCATATGCATAAAGCGACTTCTTCCGATCCTTTATATATTCTTAATATTTTCTTTGGAGTGTCTTTATTATTCTTTGTATTGTCTGCCTTTTGGATGTTTTTGCCAAACACTACAATCTTTAAAAAAGGATTATATTTCACCGCTGGAGGTATCTTACTAACTCTTATAATGCTTTTTGTTTAATTGATATTATCGGGTCACTCTTTTTCGTAAATTTAGAAGGAATTGAAAATCCGACTAAAGATGAAAGAGTTAAAAAAAGAAGATATTCCTCAAGAGGTATTTGACCTTTATGACGATTATGCGCACAATAAAATACAGAGAAGAGAATTTATTGAGAAATTATCACTTTACACTATAGGTGGACTAACATTACCGAGTTTATTGAGTTTTATGATGCCAAACTATACTGATACTATGTTGGTGGACCCTCAAGACCCTAATTTGATAAGTGATTTCGTTACTTATAATTCTGAAAAAGGCGGTGGAGAAATAAAAGCATTACTGTCTAAACCAGCAAAGTTTGAAGGTAAATTAGGAGGGATCGTTGTTGTTCATGAAAATCGAGGTTTAAACCCATATATTGAGGATACAGCACGAATGGGTGCTCTTGAGGGTTTTATAACAATTGCACCAGATGCATTGTCTCCACTAGGGGGGTATCCTGGTAATGATGATGAAGGGAGAACCATGCAGCGAACACGTGATCGTAATGAAATGTTAGAAGATTTTATTGCTGCTTTTGAATATTTAAAGAATCATCCAGATTGTAACGGTAGAATAGGTGTTGTTGGTTTTTGTTTTGGCGGATGGATATCAAATATGATGGCTGTAAAAGTTCCTGATTTAGCGGCTTCGGTTCCTTTTTATGGAGGGCAACCCAAAGAAAATGTTGATAAAATTAATGCGCCTTTAATGTTGCAATTTGCAGGATTGGATAAAAGAGTCAATGCTGGGTGGCCAGCTTTTGAAGAATTACTTAAAGCAGAAGGAAAGCAATACCAAGCATTTGTTTACCCTGATGTAAATCACGGTTTTCATAATACAACTACTGCAAGGTATCATAAACAATCTGCTGAATTGGCTTGGAAACGCACTATTGAATTCTTTACTGAAAATTTAACCTAGTCTTTCGTATTTATATAATTATTAAACCACGATAAGTATTTAGATGGGGAAAAGCGTGAAACGCCAAGTTTCTATTACCGGTGATATTCAGTTTGCAGATTTAAAGGTCAGTGAACCCGCAGCATATGCAGCTGGTGCAACAGCAATTAAAAAAACTTTAGAGCATTTAAATAAAGAGGCTGGGCTATTTAAATCACTCTCCACCTTAAGTGCTATGAATCAGAAAGATGGTTTTGATTGCCCTGGTTGTGCCTGGCCTGATCCTGAAGATCCCTCAAAACTTGGCGAGTATTGCGAGAATGGTGCAAAAGCTATCGCTGAAGAAACAGCTCCAGAACGGGCAGATAAAGTGTTTTTTGAACAGTACTCAGTCGAAGAGATTTCTCGTTGGACCGATATGGTTATTGGTAAAAGTGGACGATTGACAGAGCCAATGATATTAAAACCTGAAGCAACTTATTATGAACCTATAACTTGGAATGACGCTTTTGGATTGATTGCGGAACACCTGCATCAATTAAGTTCACCTGATGAGGCCATATTCTATACCTCTGGTCGTTCAAGTAACGAAGCCGCATTTTTATACGGGCTTTTCGCAAGGGCTTTCGGAACTAATAACATGCCTGATTGTTCAAATATGTGTCATGAATCTAGTGGTGTAGCTTTGAGTGAAACTTTAGGCATAGGTAAGGGCTCAGTGACTTTAGATGATTTGCATGAGGCGGAAGTGGTTATGGTTATTGGTCAAAACCCAGGTACCAATCACCCTCGAATGCTTTCCGCTTTAGAAAAATGTAAAAATAATGGAGGAAGTATTATTACAATAAACCCTCTTGAAGAAGCAGGATTGGTTCGCTTTAAGAACCCGCAAAAAATTAAAGGAGTAATAGGTTCTGGGACTAAACTAACTGATATATTTTTACAAGTTAAAATCAATGAAGATGTTGCATTATTGAAATTAATAATGATGCGTTTATTGACTATTGAGCGTAGTGGTGCCCAGGTTTTTGACAAAGAATTTATTCAAAATAAAACTTCAGGTTATCAAGAATTAATTCTAGATTTAGATAAATATCAGGAAGAAGAACTTCTTGAAAGGTGCGGCGTAGCATCCAATGAAATTGATAAAGCTGTCTCTCTTTTGGCCTCTAAAAAGCGAATTATTATTTGCTGGGCAATGGGTTTGACCCAACACAAAAATGGTGTGGCTAATATCAAAGAGTGTGTTAATCTCTTACTTTTAAAAGGTAGCATTGGCAAAAAGGGTTCAGGTACTTGTCCCGTTCGTGGACATAGTAATGTTCAAGGTGATAGAAGTGTCGGAATTATGCATCACGTTTCAAAACCTTTGAATAAAGCAATAAAGAAGGTGTTTGGTTTTGAAGCTCCAGAAAAGGAAGGTCTGGACACAGTTCATTGTATTAAGGCAATGTATGAAGGAAAAGCAAAAGTATTTGTTGCCCTCGGAGGTAATTTTGTTTCAGCTGCTTCCGATACAAATTACACAGCTAAAGCGTTACAGAATTGCGACTTAACTGTTTCAATTGCTACCAAGCTAAATAGAGGGCATTTGATTACGGGCAAGACTGCACTTATTTTGCCAACCTTAGGCAGAACAGAGAAAGATACCGTACAAGGAAAACAACGTTCAGTTACGGTTGAAAATAGTATGGGTAAAGTGCATCAAAGTAAAGGTGCTCGCGATCCTATCAGTAATGCTTTAAGGAGTGAGCCTAGTATAGTTGCTCAAATGGCTGAAGTTTATTTCAAGTGTGAAAGTTCAATTGATTGGTTAGCCTTAGGTGAGGATTATGAATTAATAAGAAAAAAAATATCTGAAGTATATCAAGGTTACGAAGATTACTCCAAGCGCTCAAAAGGTTCGGGTTTTTATCTTCCTAATAATGCTCGAGTTGGTGATTTTTCAAAATTGCCAAACGGGAAGGCTCAATTTTCCGTTAACGCTTTAGCAGAGCATAAATTGAATGAGAATGATTTCATTCTAATGACTATTCGTAGCCATGACCAATTTAATACTACTATTTACGATATGAATGATCGATATCGTGGTATTTATGGTGAAAGAAGGATTGTTTTTATGAATCCGATTGATATGGAAAAAAGAGGACTTAAAACTCAGCAGATTATTGATTTGACCTCTACTTATAAAGGCGAAAAACGAAAGGCAGAAAAGTTTAAGGTTGTTCCTTATGCTATCCCGAAAGGTAATTTAGCTGCATATTTTCCTGAAACCAATATTTTAGTACCAATTGATGAATTTGCAAAAAAAAGTAATACACCTATAAGCAAGTCTATCATTGTTCAAATTGAAATTATTGAATGATAGCTATTTAAATTTTATAGAAGCCAGAATATGAAAAATATCGACAGACGTAAATTTTTAAAGAAAACCACACTTTCAGCGGCGGCAGTTTCTGTTGTTCCAAGTTATTTAAGGGCAAATTCAGAACGAGCCTTTAATCAAATATATATGGGTGATTTTGCAGCTCCCAAGCTGAAGAACCTAAAGGCTGCTTTTATAGGCGTTGGTGCTAGAGGTGGTTATCATTTAAAGTTTTTGGCTGCCTTGCCAAATACTGAAGTAGTTGCGGTCTGTGATGTGTACGAAGATTTAGTTAAGGAAAAAATAGGTTGGGTTCGAGAAGTTTCTGATGAAAGTCGTCATAAAAATATTGCCCAATATTATGGCGATGAAGATCAATGGAGGAAAATGCTCGAAGAAGTAAAGCCTGATGTCGTTTTTATTGCCACTAATTGGAAAAACCATGCTCCGATGGCTATTGAAAGTATGAAAATGGGGGCACATGCTATGGTTGAAGTGCCAATTGCGGTCACATTGCAAGAAATGTGGGATATTGTTGATACTAGTGAAAGCACTCGAAAGCATTGTATGATGCTTGAAAATGTTAATTATAGTCGGGATGAGCTTATGTTTTTAAACATGTGTCGACAAGGTGTAATCGGTGAAATTTTACATGGCGAAGCCGCTTACATCCATGAACTTCGTTGGCAGATGGATGAGCAGGAGAGAGGCACTGGCTCATGGCGAACTTATCATTATGCAAAACGTAATGGTAATTTATATCCTACTCATGGATTGGGTCCAGTCGCGCAGTATATGAACTTAGGAAGGGGAGAAGATACTTTGAGTAGTTTAGTATCATTTTCAACCCCCTCAAGAGGCAGAGCTTCTTATGCCGAAAAAAACTATCCAGAAAATCATAAATGGAATCAACTTGATTTTCAAGGTGGAGATTTGAATACTTCAATACTTAAAACGCAACTTGGTAAAACTATAATGGTACAATGGGATGAAACAAGTCCGCGACCATATACGCGTCATAATCTCATACAAGGCACCAAAGGTGCTCTAGCAGGTTTTCCAACACGAGTTGCACTTGAAGGGGGCGTAGAGGGTATCAATGAAAATCATCATTCTTGGGTACAGGGTGAAGCGTTGGACAAGCTATATGAAAAGTATGATCATCCATTATATAAACGCCTAAATGAAGCTGCCAGGGGAAGTGGACATGGAGGAATGGATGGTATTATGGTTTACCGTATTGTAGAATGTTTGCAAAAAGGACTGCCTTTAGACCAAAATGTCTACGAAGGATGTTTATGGAGTGCTGTAGCTCCTTTAAGTGAACGTTCGGTAGCAAGTGGAGGTTCATCGCAACCATTCCCTGATTTTACAAGAGGTAATTGGAAAAAAACACAACCCCTCAGTATTATTGAATAAAAATTGATTTATGGAAACTTATGCAAATGCTTTGCTCTACGCTATACCCTTTTTTACAGGTCTTGTTTTAGTTGAAATACTATACGGTTATTTTGTAAAAAATCAGAAGCATAATGTGATGGATACTGTGAGTAGTCTTAGTTCAGGGCTCACGAATATTATAAAAGATTCACTGGGTTTGGTTGTAGTTTTGGTGAGTTATCCTTTTTTATTGAAAAGCTTATCATTATTTGAAATGAAAGCCACCTGGTTGGTATGGTTAGTTGCATTTATTTCTATAGATTTTGCTGGGTATTGGAATCATCGCTTAAGTCATCATATTAATATTTTTTGGAATCAACATGTGATTCATCATAGTAGTGAAGAGTTTAACTTGGCATGTGCCCTGCGACAATCTATTTCTAATTTGGTGGGTTATTTTTCAATATTGCTCATTCCCGCGGCAGTTTTAGGAGTACCAACACAGGTCATAGCAATTTTAGCCCCTATTCATTTGTTTGCTCAATTCTGGTATCATACGCAGCATATTGGTAAAATGGGTTGGTTAGAATACATAATTGTAACCCCCTCACAGCATCGAGTACATCATGCAATAAACTCGGAGTATATTGATAAAAACTTAGGTCAGGTACTAAGTATTTGGGATAGAATGTTCGGTACTTTTCAAGAGGAACTCGATGATGTTCCTCCTCAATATGGGGTATTAAAACCAGCATCAACTTGGAATCCTATTTTAATAAATTTTCAACATTTTTGGAGGTTGTTACAAGATGCCTGGAGAGCCAACAATTGGCTTGATAAATTCAGAATTTGGTTTATGCCTACTGGGTGGCGTCCAGAAGATGTTGCTAAAAAATACCCTATTGCTATTATTGAAGATGTTTATAATTTTAAAAAGTACCGGCCTGCTGCCAGTAATAGCCTAAAAGGATACGCTATTTTTCAAATGTTAAGTAGTACGATTTTAATGCTTTTTATGTTTTATAATTATTCAGAAATTGGCTTCAAAGGATTACTGTTGTTTGGAGCTTTTGTTTTCACTGGTATTTACGGTTATAGCGCATTAATGGATAGAAAAAGGCATGCGGTATGGATTGAACTTTTTCGGGGTTTGACCGGAATAGGACTTATTGTTTTTACAAATGATTGGTTTGGCCTTAATAGTTATATCACAATTGGTAGCTTATTAATGATACTCTATTATGTTATAACAATAATAGGTGGTTTCTACTTTACTTTTTTTGAAAAGCCAACTGGATTACTGCAACTGCCTATTTAATAGTTTTAACTTCTGATTGAACTAACTCAATATAGCTAGACATTGCTTCTTGTCTACTAATATTTTGAGCTTGAATAAGTGCATTGGCCTTGAAGGCATTTATTAAAGGAGTTTTACTCCCGGGATTGTTGTAGTTTTTATTAGCAATTTTATAGTAGGCATATAATTTCAATAAAAGATCAGCCGGTAAAGGTTTTGTGAAATCATTTACAAACTTTACCGCTTCTTCAAACTTTATTTCCAAAGTTTTTTCACTCATCTTTTTTACCTAGCATTGCTATACAGGTTTTTGCGCCTGTCACGGTTTGATTTAAAGAGACACAAATTTTACTATCTAAGGGTAAAAATAAATCAACTCTAGACCCAAATTTTATAAAGCCTGCATCTTCGCCTTGCACAACCTGCTCACCTTCTTCTGCATAATTAACAATCCTTCTAGCCAAGGCACCAGCAATTTGACGGTATAAAATTTCGCCAAATTTTGGTGTATGTATTACTACGGTAGTACGTTCGTTTTCTGTACTTGATTTTGGATGCCAAGCTACTAGGTATTTACCAGGATGATATTTAGAAAAAGTGATTGTGCCACTTGCTGCATAACGTGTAACATGTACATTTAAAGGTGACATAAATATTGATACTTGCTTTCTTTTTTCTTTAAAATATTCAGTTTCTTCAACTTCTTCAATAACGACTACTTTACCATCAACTGGAGCTAAAATTTCATCAAAATTTGGTGTTACTAACCGTTTAGGGTTTCTGAAAAATTGAAGAATTAGTACCAAAACTCCTAGGGTGAACAATTGTAGGGTGATACGAAGCCAAGTTAATTCAATGAAATATTGAGTAGCTAAAAGTGCTGCAACAACTAAAAAAAACGTTGTAAGAATAATTTTTTGTCCTTCTTTATGAAACATAAAAAAATAATTTAAGTGTCAAATAAGCAAATGGTGCGGCAAATACCAAACTATCAAGCCTATCCCATATTCCGCCATGGCCTGGAAGTATGGCTCCACTGTCTTTAACTCCGGCAACCCTTTTAAATTTAGACTGTAATAAATCACCCAAGCCGCCTGTCAAAACAATTATAAAGGCAAGTATTAACCATTGACTAGAAGTTATACTGTTTTCATAAAATGAAAGTAGGTAACCTGCCAACATTGCAAAAATAAGTCCTCCTAACGAACCTTCAATAGTTTTTTTTGGTGAAACTGAAGGAAATAATTTTGTTCTGCCGATTGATTTGCCAACCAAGTAAGCAAAACTATCACTTACCCAAATTAATATAAAGATGCCCATAATTAAAAATTTAGCAAACTCACTTTGATTGTAGGGTATCATGGTTAAAAAAATAAACCCACCAGATATATAAAAGATTCCAATCAGATATAGTTCAAGTTTTTTGAATTTTTGCTTCGTTTTAGTGAAAAGATACCCCAATAAGGCAATATCTATAATCAATGTTATAACCAGCAAAATAAGGACAGGAATCTCCGTATGAATAAGATATATGTACGCCCACCATAGGGCTAAATAGGCAATAAAAATATAATACCCTTTAATCTCGACAATGCGTTTAAACTCATAAAGACATCCAAGGCCGAAAGCCATAAAAAGAAAATCAAAAGCATCAGAGTTCAAATAGGCTGTAGAAAGTAATAAGACGACATAAACAATGCCTGTAAGTAGTCTTCTTAAAAGTTCTTTCATTGTTCTAGTTCTAGTAGTCTTCTAGAAGTAAAAGATATACATTTTTTGAAGCACTGCCGTAAGAAAGGAAATCATTTTTGTTTTCTTGAGTTAATTCAAAGTGCTTAAGTGTTGTGATATTGTCCGGAATTTGATGCGGGTATTTTTTCTTTATAATTTTTAAAGCCTCACTTATGGAATCTACCAATTGGCTGGTAGTGGCAAATACGATGAGGTTGGCTGGTAACTCATTTAATTTTCGTTCTTTGATTTGATTTGAACAAACTAAGATTGAACCATTATGTGCAACCAGATGCTCGCAAGTTGTGAAGAAGATATCACTTTCATTTGAATTACTAGTAAAAGCCAGTTTTTCGGTCGAAAAGCGTTCGTTTACTCTTTTGTCTAAAGTATAAAAGAGTTTTGACTGCCAATTGTTTTCTGAAATAATATTTTGAAGCGCGTTCAGAACCTCGGTGAAATCTTCACAATAGATAAACTTACCTCCATTTTTTTTAAAATAAATGGTAAACTTTTCGTCTATGGGTATTTTAAGGTCAGGCAAATGTTCGCCTCGAGTTTCAGCAGTTTCTTTGGAAACTTTTTTTCCACCTCCGAAAAGTTTGTCAAAAACACCCATATAAATTAAAACCTCTTAAGGATTTTGTAACGGCAATTCAATAAGCACCAAAAAACTATTCCTTTTCGCTCTCCTCTTCCTTGGTGGAGCTCGTAGAATCAGAAACTTCTATTTCTTCTTCTTTTTCAAAGGGTCTTTTTCCAAAGATTTTCTCTAAATCATCTTTAAAAATAACCTCTTTTTCAAGGAGTCTTTCAGCCAACGATGTCAATTTATCTTTATTGTCTTGAAGCAAGGCAATTGCCCTTTTATACTGTTCTTCAATGATTTTTGAAATTTCTTCATCTATCTTTTGGGCAGTATCTTCACTGTAAGGTTTAGAAAAGCCATATTCATTTTGACCTGATGAATCGTAGTAGGTGATGTTACCCAGTTCTTCATTAAGCCCGTATATAGTAACCATTGCTCTAGCTTGTTTAGTTACTTTTTCTAAATCACTTAAAGCACCTGTTGAAATTTTATTGAACATTACTTTTTCAGCTGCTCTACCACCCATGGTAGCGCACATTTCATCAAGCATTTGATCAGGTCTAACTATTAAACGTTCTTCAGGTAAATACCAAGCAGCTCCTAAAGATTGACCGCGAGGTACAATAGTAACCTTAACTAGAGGAGCGGCATGCTCTAACATCCAACTTACTGTTGCATGGCCAGCTTCATGATAGGCTATGGTTTCTTTTTCACCTTGAGTGATAATTTTATTTTTCTTTTCAAGACCACCAACTATTCTATCTACAGCATCTAAGAAGTCTTGTTTGTTAACAGCTTTCTTTTCCTTTCTTGCCGCAATTAATGCTGCTTCGTTACAAACATTGGCAATATCAGCACCAGAAAAGCCAGGAGTTTGTTTAGCAAGAAAATCTAAATCTAGTGTTTCAGAGGTTTTTATAGGCCTTAAATGCACTTCAAAAATTTCTTTACGTTCCCTAATATCCGGTAAATCAACGTAAATCTGTCTGTCAAAACGACCAGCACGCATTAATGCTTTATCAAGAACATCAGCACGGTTGGTTGCGGCAAGGACAATAACATTGGTGTTTGTCCCAAAACCATCCATTTCGGTTAATAATTGGTTAAGGGTATTTTCACGTTCATCATTGGAACCGGTGAAATTATTTTTTCCTCTAGCCCGGCCAATTGCATCTATTTCATCAATAAATATTATGGCAGGAGATTTATCTTTTGCTTGTTTAAAAAGGTCACGAACTCTAGAAGCTCCAACACCAACAAACATTTCTACAAAATCAGAGCCAGAAAGTGAAAAGAACGGTACTTTAGCTTCACCAGCTACTGCCTTTGCCAATAGTGTTTTACCCGTACCGGGAGGGCCTACAAGCAAAGCTCCTTTAGGTATTTTACCACCTAACGATGTGTACTTATCGGGGTTCTTTAAAAACTCAACAATTTCTTGAATTTCTTCTTTAGCACCTTCCAGGCCGGCAACATCTTTAAAAGACGTTCTTGTGTCGGTCTTTTCATCAAAAAGTTTTGCCTTGGATTTGCCAATATTAAAAATTTGACCTCCAGCGCCGCCTCCAGCTCCACCTGACATTCTTCTCATTAAGTATATCCAAATACCAATGATTAAGGCGAAAGGTAAGAGCGATAATAGCAAGTCACCAAGTACATTAGATTCCGTATCGAAATCAACAATAGTATCCAGGTTATTATCCTTTTTTATGTTTTTTATTTCGTCTTCAAAATTTTGCAAGTCACCATAATCTAATACATATTGTGGTACAAGACCAGAAGATGGTATAAGAGGTTTCTCTGCTACATTTTTATGCACATCTTTAGTTAATGCCTCGTCAGTCAAAAATACTTTAGCCTGTCTAGCATTGGTAATGATTAAAATCTCCTTAATGTCTCCATTTCTTAAAAATTCTTGTAATTCAGAGGTGGTTGTCTTTTCTGTGCTTGAAAAACTACTACTCCCTAAAAACTGGAAACCTAAAATTAATGCGATAATTACTCCGTAAATCCACCATGAACTAAAACGTGGTTTCTTGGGGGTATTTGAATTGTTTTCTTTTGCCATTATTTAATTATTATAGCTGCTTGCTACCATGGTGACTTTGGCATCTCCCCAAAGACCTTCGATATCGTAAAATTCTCTAATTTGTTTTTGAAATACGTGTACGACGACATTGACATAGTCCATTAAAACCCATTCTGCGTTTTCTGAACCTTCAACATGCCAAGGTTTATCTTTAATTGCCTTGCTTACAGTTTTTTGTATGGAAGATACAATAGCGTTTACGTGAGTGTTAGACGTACCGTTACAAATGATAAAATAGTCACAAACTGTATTTTCTATTTCCCTTAAGTCAAGCAAGTTGATATCAACTCCTTTCACTTCTTCTATCCCTGATAATATTAAGGCAATAAGTTCATCTGCTCCAGCTTTGCTCTCTTGCATTCAAAATTTTTATGTTTCAACAAAGTTATTACTTTTTTGGTTTGTCGCAGTGCGTTTTTAACATTACATTCAATGTCGTTTTAAAGCACTACCATGCATATAATCAAACTTGATGCCACGCCCTCCACAAACCAGTATTTAAAACATATGGTTTTGGAAAGAGAAATGGAGGATTATACAATGGTGACAACAAATAACCAAACTAATGGTCGAGGTCAAATGGGCGCGGGTTGGATAACCCAGGAGGGTAAAAATCTAACCGTCAGTATTTTAAAAAAATTCGAAGCACTTAAAGCTTCTGAGCAAGTGTATTTAAACTGTGCTGTTTCACTTGCACTTTATGATACTTTAATGATGCTGTCAGTACCTGAACTTAAGGTAAAATGGCCGAACGACATTATGTCAGGAAATAAAAAACTTTGCGGAATTTTAATTGAGAATATTTTACAGGGCAATTTTATAAGTAAATCCGTGATAGGTATTGGATTAAATGTAAATCAATTAGACTTTGGTGATTTGAAGAATGCAACTTCAATCCGTTTACTGCTTGGAAAGACTATTAATCTAGATGCACTTACGAATCAAATTGTTATTTGTTTGAAGAATCGCTTGAATATATTGGAAACAAATAGATTTAAAAAGATAAAAAGTACATACGAACAAGTATTGTATAGAAAAGATACACCATCTACTTTTCAAGACAAAAATAGCAACGTTTTTATGGGATTAATTAGAGGGGTCTCAGATGATGGAAAATTAGTGATTCAAAAAGAGGATGAAAAATTATTTGAATTTGCTTTGAAAGAGATTAGGTTACTTAATTAAGTTAATTTATCCATATTCTTTGAAAGCGTCTCCATGAAATTAGTGATTGGATTCTTAATCATCATGGCCATCATGGCATTAAATTGTCCTTCGAAACTTAAACCAACTTCACTTTCAGTATCGCTCATACTGGTAATATCCGCGGTTAAAGTAAATGGTAATTTATCACTAGCTGCTCCTAGAACAATTTTTTTATGAGGTATTTGTTCCTTCAATCGTAAAACAATTTCGGGCATTCCACTTAGGGCAAACTTAAAAGTATTTTCATCTAAAACTTCGAATTTGTCAATGTTTTCAGGCATTAAAACTTTAAAATTTTTAATGTCAATCAAAAAATCAAAAACCTCTTGATCACTTTTTTGTACTTTCTTTTTAGCAACTTCAATATGCATATTTACTATAATTTTTTCCATTGCTGAGGGGCTTTGCGCCACTGCAATAAGGTTTGTGATTGTTCTTCTTTAATATAATTTGTTGATGAAGCCTGATTAATAAGATGGTCGTAATTACTTAAGGTGTTTAATTGCACCTGAGCTTGTTCAAAGTTTTCTTCAGCAGTGTCAAATCCATATGAGAAAATGGCCAACATTCCTTTGACTTCTGCACCAACATTTTTTAAAGCGGTTACAGCATTTAAACTGCTTTTACCTGTACTTATTAAATCTTCAATAACGACAACTGTTTGGCCAGATTCTAAATGACCTTCGATTTGATTTTTTCTACCATGAGATTTTGGTTCAGGCCTAACATATATAAATGGTAAACCCATTGCCTCCGCTACTAAAATGCCAATCCCAATTGCTCCTGTAGCTACCCCAGCAATGATGTCTGGTTTACCGTACAAAGATTCTACTTGTTTCGCCATTTCTTCTCTTATGAAGTTACGAATGGCTGGATAAGATAAAATAATTCTATTATCACAATAAATTGGAGATTTCCATCCTGATGCCCATGTAAAAGGATTTTCAGGATTCAACTTTATTGCATTAACTTGCAGTAATAGCTCCGCTGTTTTATTGGCGCTGTTTTTGTCTAAAATCATTACGCAAATGTATAAAGTTTTTGTCAATGAGTCACCTTTGATTCTAACAAATGAAAAGCCCGTTAATACTACCGGGAATGTCTTTTTGTTGGATGATGATGCGATTAACTATGCAATTACCTCTTTGTCAAAAAAGTTGTTGACAGAGGCATATATCTATGACCCAGGGGATAACATTTTAGAAAAATTCAGTAGTAAGATTCCCATTGTAGTTGCCGCTGGAGGTTTAGTAAAAAACAAAAAAGGAAAGGTATTATTTATTTATAGAAATGATAAATGGGATTTGCCAAAAGGTAAACTTGATAAAGGTGAATCGATTGAAAAAGCCGCTATAAGAGAGGTAGAAGAGGAAACAGGAGTAAGCGGCCTTCAAATTGATAGGCATTTAAAAACTACGTATCATATTTTTAAACGAAATGGAAATTATAAACTTAAAAAAGTTTATTGGTTTGCAATGGAAACCAATTTTAAAGGAGACCTGATTCCTCAAGAAAATGAAGGAATTACAAAGGTTAAATGGAAGGGACCTAAAAAAATAAAAAAAGCACTTCACAACTCTTACATAAATATTAAACTTCTTTTCGAAGATGACTCAATCTACCAAGATTAATTCAGCGGTACTACCCTTTAAAATTCTGTAAATAGGGTATTGCATATGAGCAGATTCATAGAAAGCCGAATTTTTGAATATATAATCGAGTTGTGCATACCAATTTTCAGAAAATTCCTTATCCTTTTCTTTTTTGAGTAAAAAATCATCTCTAAGTGCTGGATTTTCATTTAATAATTCTAAAGCTGCATCTTCAAAAACGTAAGGCGAAAACCCTTCTTTTTGTTGTAATATGGTATCAAAAAAGTTCCAGTTAAAAAATGAATCTGGAGCTTGTGGTTCTAAAGTCTCAAGTAAATAACGAATTCCAATTTGGTTGGTTGGAACTATTATATCACCTCTAGTGAGATGTATATTTTGTTGACTTTTACTAATTGTGGTGTTGTAATGTAAATAATGCCCCTCATATGCGGACTTTCTAGTGCTATAGTTTGATATTTTGTATGATTCAAGATTTAATAAGGTGTCTTTATCTAATTCAAAATAATCAATCTGGTTTAGAGTTAAAAGGTCAAGTACTTTATGCCATGATTTTTTTACAACATAAGCTGCAGGTACTTCGACGGTGTCAATGGGAGTGAAATAATTAGCATACTTGGTTGCTTTTGTAAAAGGTCTGGTTTTGTCGTACTTAAGTCTTTTAAAACCTGTTACTTCACTAATGATAGTGTCAACCTCAAACCCTTTAAAACTCAGTGTTGTTGTCTTCGTAGTATCAATTTGCCAATTCAGATTATAGGAGTTAAGATTTATTGTTTTTTCTTCAACTTGTCTTCTTAAGTTCTTAATTTTTTCATGCTCTTTTTCGGCTATCAAAATCATTTGATTCATTAATTCATAAGTGCCTTCTACTCTTTTTTTATAAGGCTTTAGCATATGAGTCTCAACCATCATTCCAAGGGTATTCCAAAGTGTGGTATAGCCAGTTGAGTATCTTGGAGAATCCATGAATTGTGAGAAACCTGTTTCTGGTGGTCTATTAAAAACATTAACATAAGGAGTGATGTCCCAATTAGATGCTTCCAACTTGGTTTCTAGTTCAGGCATTAATTTAGTGTGTAAGTATTTACCTAAATCACCACCCAATTTATTGTGTTGTGTAAATAAATGTGTGAGTGTGTATTGATAATCTGCTCCATTACTGACATGGTTGTCAATGAAGATATCCGGTTTAACCAAATGAAAAATTTCAGTAAAACTACGAGCATTTTTACTATCAACTTTAATGAAATCTCTGTTCAGATCATAATTTTGAGCATTGCCTCTAAACCCATATGCACTTGGACCATTTTGATTAGCCCTAGTTGTGGAGTTTCTATTGAGCATGCCGCCAACGTTATAAACAGGAATTGTTACCACAACAACGTTTTTAGGGTGAGATATTTTTTTTTGAGCTAAATCACGAAATAGCATCATGGTGGCATCGATACCATCACTTTCACCCGGGTGAATACCATTATTAATTAATAATATCGTCTTGTCATCTCTTAACTTTTGATAGTTGAAGTCTCCCTCAGAATTAAAGGTCACTAGGTGTAAAGGCTGACCGCTATCAGTCTGACCAATTGTTTGTACATTAATCTCTGAAAAGTTTTTTGAAAGTTTAATATAAAAATCAATGACCTCGTCATACACAGCGGTATCAAAACCTTTTGAGGTTTCAAAAACAGTTTCAAAACTTGTGTTTTTTTGATTTACCTTAGTTTCACAAGAGGCTAGAAATAGAAGAGAGAGTAAGAAAACAAATATTCGCATCGGACTTTATTCTAATAATCGTGCTATTATTTAAACACAATACATATCAAAAGTAGCGAATATTAGTATTAAGACGCCATGTGAATTTTTACAATATCTTCAACCCCAATTGATAAAACAGGTTTGTTTTTATATTCAAGCTGATGTTGGGTAATTTCTTTATACTCCAACCATCTTCTTCTGTCGCAAGGATCAATTGAAGAAGTAATAATATTTATTCTAATTTTTTTATCAATTGGAAGCTTAAGAAACTCATTCAAAAATTCCCATCCATCCATGATAGGCATGTTGATGTCTAAAAAAATAACGTCTGGAAGTTCTTTTCCAAGTTCTATTTGATGCATTAAAGTGTTAATGGCTGTTTTACCATTGTTAAATTCATATATGCTATCGCACTCCACAATTTTATTTAGGAGTTTTTTAATGCCAAAAAGGGTAATGACATCATCATCAATTATATAAATAGAATTAGTCTTTATCATTAAAATATACGCTAAATGTTGAACCTTTATCTACTTCACTTGTGGCAACTATATTACCACCCATTGCTTCTATTTGATTCTTAACAAGGTAAAGCCCAATACCCCTGGCATCACTATTGTTATGAAATGTTTTATACATTCCAAATAGTTTTTTGCCGTATTTGTTTAAATCAATTCCCATCCCATTATCTTGAATGCTAAATAAAATAGTATTGTCTTCTAATTTACGTGCTGAAAGTATGATTCTTGGGTCCCTATCAGGGTGTTTGTATTTGACGGCATTAGTCATTAAGTTTAATACGATACTTTCTATATAGGCAGGTACAGCTTTTACTGTAATATCGTCAGGAATATGATTGGTAAGTTGTACTTTATTTTTATGTAAAAAGGCCGATAGACTTTGTTCAACCTTTGTTATTTGTTCGTTTAAACCAATGGGCTTCTTCTCAAGATTAACATTAGTACTAATATCAACCACTTCGTTTAAATTTTCAAGGGTATCCATTAAGTTAACAGAGGCATGAGAGAGCATATCCATGATTTTAGTTTTCTCTTCTTCTACTTTTTCATTAACTAAGAAATCCAATAACATCGAGAAATTGGCGGTATGGGATCTTAAGTTATGAGATACGATATGAGCAAAATTGATAAGTTTTTTATTTTGAATTGCCGTAACATTTATCAAATCACGTAACTGATCTTCTTTTTGAATTAATTCAGTAATATCTAAACTAATGCCTATAATACCTTGACTTTGACCATGAATATCTAGCCATGGTAATTTTGAAGTTAAGAAAGAAGTAGATTTTCCATCTTTCTTTATATTCACAGTACGTTTGGCAATGATTGATTTTTTTGAATTCATCACATGCAAATCTTCATCTCTCGAAATTGTAGCTATTTCTTCACCATATAGATCTGCATCTGTCTTGCCGATAAGTTCTTTAGGGTTGGTTACGCCTAAATAATCGCATTCCGATTGATTTACCAGAACTTTCCTAGATTCGGCATCTTTTATGTATACATTTAAAGGTAAATTATCAATTAAGGTACGTAATAATTGTGCGCTTTCCTCGGTTTTTATTTCGGCCTCAACTTGTGTTGAAATATCTTGAAAAGTACCTATTAAACGGGTTACTTTACCATCTTTATATAAGGGTTTACCTGCAGATACTACCCATTTTTCTTTTCCTTTTGGAGTAATGATTTGTGATTTAATATTCCAAGATTCCCCTTTTTCAATACCATTATGAACCAACATGGCTGTAGTATTACGGCTATGACCTCGTTTGTAAAAGTTTAGAGCCGATTCAAGGTTAGGCTTATAATCTTTAGCTACCTCATGTATTTTTTTGGTCATTTCTGACCAAGTAACTTGCTCGGTAATTAAGTTATATTCCCATGTGCCTACTTTCGAAATTTCAGATTGGTCTTTAAGTAGGTTTTCAAGCTTATCAAGTTTTAGTTCACTTGCAATACGATGGGTAACATCATCTGTTTGAATAATTGCTCCAATAATATTTTCTTCATCATCATACCATGGAACATTTGACCATTCAAACCATTTCTCTATTCCTGCTGCATTTTTTGTGCTTTGAAGTCCCTGTTCGGTATTTCCTTTAAAGCATTTCTCTAAACATTCTTGCCATTCTTTATCAGCATCAGTGAAAATTTCAAAAAGATGTTTACTTAAACTACTGTGATATTCTAGATTAAAATATTCTATCCATTTATCAGAAACGTAAACAAGTTTAAAATTAGTATCGATAAATGCAGTTGCAGTAGGTAACTGTTTTATCAAAAAGCCGTACGTGGTTAAAGTGTTAGTTTTCAAGATGTAGGTTTAAGATTTGGGGTTCTTAAATAAGTAATTTCTTACAAAAATATAAGTATATAACTATAAAATATATTTTTTGTTGTGAACTAATAAAAAGATGTTGTAAGGGCTAAATTGGAAATTATACAGATGAGTTCAATTAGTTATTGGTTATCTCAATAATTAAAAAAATCAAGGCATTATTTTTACGGTATCTGGTACTAAGCCTGTTACATCTCCACCATTTCTAATTACATCACGAACAATTGAAGAGCTTATATACGATTTGCCTGAAGAGGTAAGCAGAAAAACAGTTTCTATTTCAGATAACTTTCTATTGGTATGCGCAATAGCTTTTTCAAATTCAAAATCTCCCGGGTTTCGTAATCCTCTTAAAATAAATTCTGCTTTAATTTCTTTGCAAAAATCAACTGTTAAGCCTTGGTAGGTCAAAACTTTTATTTTAGGTTCATCTTTAAAAGCATTTTCGATAAATCTTTGACGTTCTTCTAAAGAGAACATGTATTTTTTATCTGAATTTATTCCGATAGCAATAATAAGTTCATCAAAAAGGGTAATACCTCTTTTTATGATATCATAATGACCTAAGGTTAAAGGATCAAACGAACCTGGAAAAATTGCTCTTCTCATGTAAAGAAATTGAATATTGCTTAAAATTAAGCATTAAAATTCTTTAGGGCTTCATCAATTGCACTTTCAAATAATTCTGATAAACTAATGCCAGCAGCCTGCGCTTGTTGAGGTAAAATACTTTCTTCCGTTAAGCCCGGTGTTGTATTCATTTCAAGCATAAAAGGTTCATCACCAATGAAAATAAATTCACTACGAGTATATCCTTCCATTTTTAAAACCTCATATACCTTTTTAGCAGTCTTTTCAGCATTTTGCCACTGAATATCAGTAATTCTTGCCGGGGTTATTTCTTGTGATTTGCCTTGGTATTTAGCTTCATAATCAAAAAAGTCATTATCGCTTACAACTTCTGTAATAGGCAGTACTTTGACTTTCCCTTGATAAGTAATTACTCCAACAGAAATTTCAGTGCCGTCTAAAAATGATTCTATAATAATTTCATCATCTTCATCAAATGCCTTGTTTATGGCGGCTTTTAGTTTTTCGGATTTATACACCTTTGAAATTCCAAAACTGCTGCCAGCCTTATTTGCCTTAACAAAACATGGAAGGCCCACTTTATCTATAATTTCATGCTCATTTACAGTATCTCCATAATTTAGAAAATAGGAAGTAGCACAATTTATTCCGTATGGCTTTATTGTACTTAAAAAGTCTCTTTTATTAAAAGTTAGTGCTGCTTGATAATAGGCACATGATGTTTGTGGTATTTGCATTAAACTAAAGTATGCCTGTAAAAGACCATCTTCACCAGGTGAACCGTGAATTGCGTTAAAAACACAATCAAAATGGATTCTCTCGTTTTGTAGTTTCAAAGAAAAATCGTTTTTATCTATTTCGTGTGCTACCTGATTTTCATCATTATAATACCATGATTCTTTAGTAACTACAATAGGATAGGTTATAAATCTATCATTGGATAAATGTTTGGTCACTACGGAACCGCTTTTTATGGAAATAGGAAATTCATTCGAATATCCTCCCATAATGATTGCGATGTTTTTCTTCATTGAAATTAAATATGCTAATGCCAAAGTAAAGAAAAAAGGGCTGTTTTTCTATATTTGCTTTGATAACAAATTCTCATGAAGAACTTTTTTAATTTTTTAAGGAGTAAAACTTTTTTAATTCAGCTTGGTCTTGCATTACTTGCAGTAGTGCTAATTTGCTTTGCAACCCTAAGATGGTTAAAAAGCACAACGAATCATGGAGAGTTTGTAGAAGTGCCTGATTTTTCAAAAATGTCGGTTCAAGATATGCGTAAAGTTGCCGAAGAAGCTGGCCTGCGTTATGAAGTATTAGATTCTACTAATTATAATCCTGATTTTCCAAGATTTTCTATTCTTGATCAGAACCCATCCCCGGGAACTAAGGTAAAGGATAATAGAAAAATTTATTTTACTGTTAACCCTTCCGGCTATAAAAAAGTTACCGTGCCCAATATTATTCAAGTAACTCAAAGAAATGCTTCATCAATGTTGCGAGCTGTTGGTCTAGATGTTCAGCGTGTAACTTATATAGAAGAACTTGGAAAAGATATGGTATATCGAATGAAGTATAAAGGCAAATACGTTAGCCCGGGTGATAAATTGCCTAAAACCTCTAAGGTTGAGCTTATTTGCGGTAATGGTAAAATACCTAATAGTGCTCGTATTCAAGCTGAATCTGATAATTAATGGATACTGCCGAGAATCAAGAGCTTTCACAAAATGACTTATTTGAACATTTTAAGTTTATAGCTTCAAAAGGGCAAGAACCGCTCCGTGTAGATAAATTTCTAATGAATTTTATTGAGAATGCCACTAGAAGTAAAATTCAAAAAGCTGCAAAAGATGGCAATATTTGGGTAAATAATACCATCGTAAAGCAGAATTATAAAGTAAAAGCAGGTGATGAGGTGAAAGTGCTTTTTGAGCATCCTCCGTATGAGTTTTTGCTCACTCCAGAGGATATTCCTTTAGATATTATCTATGAAGATGAAGCCCTTCTCGTGGTAAATAAGCCTGCCGGTATGGTGGTTCATCCTGGTCATGGTAATTACTCAGGAACACTAATAAATGCCTTAACTTTTCATTTTGAGAATCTACCTAATAATAGTTCAAACCGTCCAGGTTTGGTGCATCGCATAGATAAAGATACCTCGGGTTTACTTGTAGTTGCTAAGACTGAAGTTGCCATGACATATCTAGCAAAACAGTTTTTTGAGAAGACTAGTGAGCGAGAATATATTGCTTTGGTGTGGGGCAATGTTGAGAATGATTCTGGTACTATTGAAGGTAATATTGCTCGACACCCAAAAAACCGTTTACAGATGACGGTCTTTCCTGAAGGAGATGAGGGTAAAGAAGCGGTAACGCATTACAAGGTAATTGAAAGACTTGGTTATGTCACTTTGGTTTCTTGTAAGTTAGAGACAGGTCGTACGCATCAAATTAGAGTGCATATGAAATTTATTGGTCATACCCTTTTTAATGATGAACGCTATGGGGGCGATAAGATTCTCAAAGGAACCACTTTTACAAAATATAAGCAGTTTGTAGATAATGCGTTTAAAATTTTACCAAGACAAGCCTTACATGCAAAAACCTTAGGTTTTGAGCACCCTACAACAAAAGAGTTTATGAAGTTTAATTCTGAATTGCCGGAAGATATGATTCAGTGTATTGAAAAGTGGCGTAATTATTCTAAACAATCATCTTAATATCAATTTTTCCAATTCTTTGATTGATAACTTCCATTTGAACTCTTTACCATAATCAAGAATTTGGTTTTACTTTTGAGATAAATAATAAAACTATGAAGATTGTTGTTTCTCCTGCAAAGTCGCTTGATTTTGAAACTGAACTGCCAACTGCAAAATTTAGCCAGCCTGAATTCTTAGAGCAATCTGAAAAATTAAATAAAGTTTTATTAAAGAAAAAGCCTAAAGCATTATCGCAACTTATGTCTATTTCAGATAGTCTAGCGCAGCTGAATTGGCAACGTAATCAAGAATTTACTATACCTTTTACTAATGAAAATGCGCGACCGGCGGTATTCGCTTTTAATGGCGATGTATATCAAGGTTTAGATGCGTATTCAATTACAGAAGATAAATTAGAAGAACTTCAACGAAGCTTGCGAATTTTATCAGGACTTTATGGAGTGCTTAAGCCACTTGATTTAATGCAACCTTACCGTCTCGAAATGGGTACCAAGCTTAAAGTAGGGCGTAAAAAAAATCTTTATGAATTCTGGAAAAAGGATATCACAACATATTTAAACTCTGAGCTTGAAAAAGACGAGGTTTTTGTTAACCTGGCAAGTAATGAATATTTTGGTGCAATTGATGAAAAATCATTAAAGGTGCCAGTTATTACTCCAATTTTTAAAGATTGGAAGAATGATAAGTTAAAAATCATAAGTTTTTTTGCTAAAAAGGCAAGAGGCTCAATGGTCCGTTACATCATAGATAGTAAAGCGCAGAACCTACAAGATATTAAAGGTTTTAATTATGATGATTATGTTTTTAGTAAAGAGCATACTTTAAAAGAGCATCAACCTGTTTTCATTAGGTAGAATATTTTTATAGATGTGTCGTTATTTTTAAAAGGCGCATCATGAAAAAAATAGTTTCTTTAATTGCAGTGGTTATCATATTCTTAAGTTGTGATGATAGAGATGATAACCTTACTTCGCCGAATATTAGAATAGCAAATAAGACTAATATTGAGTTTAATCTTGTTGAAGTAATAGCCGATAGTTTATTTTATGAAAATGTTGTTGCTGATGGTTTTTCAAGTTATTTGGCTTATGACGAAGCGTTTGAAGCCATGCCATTTACAATAGAAGCAGATTCAGCAGATTTTAGTTTTATTCCAGATAATCTTGATTTTGACCCTTTACCAATTGGCCTTTATACGTATGAAATTAGCATCACCGAAGAAGGTGAAATAGAACTAATTTTTAAGGTAGATTAATACTATTTAGATTTTTCTATTCTTATTTTTTCTTCGGTAATTTTCCGTTTCCTTAATTTACGTTTGCGTCTTGAACCATTTGATTTGTTGGTAACCTTACCTCTTTTACTTTTAAAGTCTCCCAGTTCCATAAATTCTTGCCCTAAAAGAAATAAAGCACTAAAATTTTTTAATGTTGGAAACTTATAGCAATATTAAGCAATTGATAAGTTTGTTCTATTTTTAAAAAATGTATTATTATTTCATTATCGCTTTACAGGGTTTTTGTATTTACCATTGTTATTCCAATAGAAACAATTATTACTGGTGGCTTGCAATTGTTTTTTTGCCGGTTGTAGGGTCATTGGCATATCTTTTTATGAATGTCATTCGTAAAAATGATTTTGAAAAAGCTCAAGAGACTTTGAAAACTGTAATAAATCCCTCTAAAAAAATTCTAGATCTTGAAAGAAAACTGAAATTTTCGAAAACTTTTGAAAATCAAGTTGCCCTGGCTGATGCCTACTTACTTGAAAGTAGATACGATTTGGCAATAGAAAACTATCAGGCTTCTTTGAGGGATGTTTTTAAAGATGATTTTTATGTGATAAGTAAACTACAAGAGGCCTATTATTTCTCTTCTAGGTTTGAATCATCTATAACTTTTGCTGAACGAATAAAAAATAATACAGCTTTTAAAAAGTCAAGAGCGGCTTTTCTCTTTGGAATGGCACTTGAAAAAACCGAAAACATTAGGGAGGCTGAGGTTTGGTTAAAAACATTTGACGCTCCCTATAATTATTTTATGGAACGTCTGGAGTTGGCTCGGTTTTACTTGAGAAATGATAAAATACAAAATGCTAAGGCGGTTTATCAAGATATTAAGAATGAATCGGAAAATATGTCCAAACAAAGTTTTAAAATAAACAGAATCGTCATAAAAAAAGCAATTGAAGAACTATCTCAGCTTAACTAATGTTTATACACGAACATCCATATCCGCCATACCTTTTTAAAGGAGTTAAAAAACTTATTGTGGGTACCTTGCCGCCACCAAGATTTTCTAAAGGTCAGCTTAAAGAACGTGATGTTGATTTTTGCTATGGCAGTAGAGATGGTCAACTGTGGCCTATTTTGAATAAAATCTTTCAACTTAATTTAACCTTTGAAACAACTAAAGAAGCAATACAAGAACGCAAACAGTTTTTGCGGACGCAAAGAATAGGTATCTGTGATATCGTTGCTAGTGCGGAACGACGAAAAATAGACGCATCAGATTTGGGAATGACTAATGTTCAGCTACGAAATATCTTTACATATCTTGAAGAATTTCCTTCTGTTGAAACTTTACTTTTTACTGGTGGAAATAGTAAAAATGGACCCGAGTATTTTTTCAGAAAGTTGCTAAAAAATCATGAAGTAAATTATGAATTGGTTTCAAATGATGTACCTCGTATTCATCAATTTATTAATCCTAAGACTAAGAAAAAAATAAAAACGGTGTCATTAACGGCTCCTTCTGGTGCTGCCAACCGCGCTGTCGGGAGTTTGCAACTTTATAAAGATTTGAAAGATAAAAACCCAAACTTTAATACTTTCGATTTTAGAGTTCTACAATACAAAGAACATTTTTTGTAACTCATATACTGTTATTTTTTTTAGCAAACCCCATTAAATATGTGATTTGATGAAGATTTAATTTTTCATTTGGCTTTCTATAACGACCTTTGAGATTTATAAAATAACCATTAGGCTATTTTTAACAAATTTATGTACATGCATCAATCAAAACGTTTAAAGGAGTTTAAAAAATCTGTTACTAATAAGTTTAATATTTACAACAGCTTATTTTTAAGTTTGCCATATGCCGACATGGAGAATGTAGGTATGTTGGTCCCTTTACTCTTTGAGCAATGTGAAAGGGGCTTAAAGGCAGGGAAAAAACCTCAAGATATTCTGGAAGCCTTCTTTCTAAATTTTACTGATTTTAGAACAGAAAGTGAACAGTTGGACTTTATGTTCCGTATTATTCAATACGTAGAACGTCAAGTCGTTTTGTATGATAGTGTAGAAGATGCTGCTTTCCCTAAATTACAGGAATATACTGGTTCTACTTCCATAAAAGATTATTTTCAATTAGTAGACCAAAGCAAGAATTGGGATCAAATCGCAAAACAGCTGTCCACCTTTAGCGCTCGTATTGTTTTAACAGCTCATCCAACACAGTTTTATACGCCAGCGGTATTAGATATCATATCAGAATTAAGAGCATTGATTGATAATAATAGAATTGATGATATAGATTTAACCATGCAACAACTAGGTCTTACATCATTAATAAACGCTAAAAAACCAACACCTCTTGATGAGGCAAAAAATATTATTTACATTTTACGAAATACGTATTACAATGCCGTGGGTCAATTGTTTCAATATGTAAAACGTCACACGAATCGTCCAGGTTTTGATAATTATGATATTTTAAAATTGGGGTTTTGGCCAGGCGGTGATCGTGATGGAAATCCTTTTGTTACGGCTAAAATCACAAATGAGGTTGCCGATGAGCTTAGACTAACTTTAATGAAATGTTATTACAATGATTTAAAAGTACTGCGCAAGAAACTCTCTTTTAAAAAATTACAGGACCCTTTAAACAGTTTAAATACCAAATTGTATAAGGCAATGTTTCAAGAGAACTACCTTGTGGGTTATCAAGAAATTATTGAAAGTTTGAATGAAGCCAGAGCGCTTCTTATTGAAAATTATCACTCTTTGTATTTAGATGATTTGAATCAACTCATTGATAAGGTTCATATTTTCAAAACACATTTTGCTAGTTTGGATATTAGACAAGACCATAGCAAACATTATTTAAGCGTTGAAACTATTTTAAAAGCGAATGATATTATCAACGAAAGTATTGATGAACTAAGTCAAGAAGAATTGGTGAATTGGTTATTGAAAAAAGATTTAAAACTGAAGGCGAAAGATTTTGAAGAGGGTATTGTTCGCGATACTATTGCTAATATTCAACAGCTTAAATCTATACAAGAAAAGAATGGCGAAGACGGTTGCAACCGCTATATCATAAGTAATTCTGAAGATATTTTCTCAGTGCTATTTGTATTTGGTTTGTTCCGATGGAGCGGTTGGAAAACCGAAGAAATAACATTTGATATTATTCCACTTTTTGAAACCATGAAAGGTATGGATGCTTCCGAAGAGGTTATGCAGTATCTTTTTGACAATAACACTTACAGGGCGCATTTAGAACGTAGACATAACGCGCATACTATTATGTTGGGCTTTTCTGACGGAACCAAAGATGGAGGGTATTTAAAAGCGAACTGGTCAATATTAAAGACCAAAGAGACTTTGAGTAAGGTTTGTAAAAAGAACGGAATAAAAGCTAAGTTTTTTGATGGTAGGGGAGGACCTCCAGCAAGAGGCGGTGGAAAAACCCATCGCTTTTATGCTGCACAAACAAAAGATGTGGCTAACCATGAAATTCAATTAACCATTCAAGGACAGACCATAACTAGTACTTATGGCACAAAAGAACAGTTTATTCATAATGCCGAGCAACTATTAACGGCTGGTTTAAGTAATAACTTATTTGGCAAAGAACATGTTATTTCAAGAGAACAGCGAAAACTAATAGAAGAACTTTCTGAACTAAGTTTTGAAAAATATGATGCCTTAAAAAATCATGACAAATTTATGCCTTATCTAGAGCATAGAAGTACCCTAAAATATTATTCAAATGCCAATATAGGCAGTAGACCAGGTAAAAGAGGGAATAAGAGTAAGTTGACATTGTCAGATTTACGGGCGATATCTTTTGTAGGCTCTTGGAGCCAACTAAAGCAGAACGTTCCGGGTTATTTTGGTCTAGGTAGTGCTATTCAAAAATTCAAGGATGAGGGAAGACTTAATGAAGTGAAAAAACTGTATAAAGAAGTGCCTTTTTTCAGAGCTTTAATGCACAATAGTATGATGTCGTTAGCTAAAACTAATTTTAATTTAACAAGTTATATGAAAGAAGATGAAGAATTCGGAGCTTTTTGGCAGGTTCTTCATAGTGAGTATAAACTTTCAGAAAAAATGCTTTTACAAATATCAGGTCATAAAATTTTAATGGAAGACGAAGCAGTGTCAAGAGAATCCGTTAAAATAAGAGAGAAAATTGTTTTACCTCTTTTGGTAATTCAGCAGAATGCTTTATATCATATCACACAAAATTCTGCACATAAAGCACTTTATGAAAAGATAGTGACACGTTCTTTATATGGAAATATAAATGCGAGTAGGAATTCGGCTTAGGTTAAACTAAAATTAGAAAGAGAATCAATACACAAATAATCTTTATTACTTCTAATTGAAGATTGTTCTCCTTTTAATTGATTAATTACCTTGACGACAGACTTTTCAAAACGAGGTTTTTGAATTGGTTTGGTAATAAAATCATTAATTCCATAATCAAAAGCCTTAACCGCAAATCTTGGCCAAGTGGAGTTCATGATAATCGCGCAGTTTAAATTGACACTATCTAACAATTCAAAAGCATCAATATCATCCATTAAGACGTCAAGAAAAAGAATATCAGCTTTTTTATCTACTACAGCACGCAATCCTTCATACGGATTCCCATAAGAACCGATATGCTCAAGGGCAACGTGATTTTTAACCAAAAAGGTGGTCGCTAGGCGTTGAATTGACGAATCATCAATTACGATGGTTGTGTATTTCATGCTAAAGTAAAATTTGGTTTAGCAAAAGTAAGACGCATAAAGAGCAGTACCAGTGAAAATAGGGTGAGATGAATTTTTATTCGTTGAGGCGTATCTATTGTAAGAAAGGCCTTTACAGTTATTTTTTTAAATCGATGATTTTGGCAGTTAATAGATAATAAACACCATAGTTAGTATATTAAAACATACTTTCAAGCTCATTTATAATTTTAAAGGGTAGAAGTTAAAATTGAATAAAATGTATTTATGCCGTAAGCCAATTGTCCAATCTTTAAATTTTCATTTGGACTATGTTGATTATTATCAGCGTTCACCATAGGTATGATAAATGCCGGTATTTTTAATTCATTTATAAAAGGTGAAATGGGTACTGTACCTCCCATGATTCTGATTTGAACAACATCATCATTAAAAGATTCTTTCATAGTTTTTACTAGGAAGTTCCCATATGGGTTATTCAAATCAGTACGAAAAGCATTGGTAACACTACTTTCAGTTATCGTTATTATGTTATCAAATTTTAATCTTTCTTCTTTAGTAGGCACATGGTCTATCACTTTATAACCCTGTTTCGTAATATGTTGTTTCACTAGGGTTTTTAATCGATTTCCATCAGTTTCTGGTACTAATCTTAAATCTAATTCGGCAGTCGCACTCTCAGGAACTATTGTTCTTGCCTCTTTGCCAATCCAACCAGAGCCTAATCCACGAATATTTAGACTGGGATATTGCAATGCCTCTTGATAAAAATCACCTACTTTTTCAGCTGTTTTAAATTGTTGTTTTTCGGCAATTGCAACATCAGAATCAGGCACGCTTTTTAAAACTTCAATTGTAGTGGAGTCTAAAGTGATACCATCATAATACCCAGGTATGATAACTTTACCTTCTTTATTTTTCATAGTTGCTAATAAATGCGCTAATTGAAAACCGGGGTTGGGAGCATAGTTACCATAATGTCCGCTATGCTGAGGTTTAACTGGACCATAGGTGGTTAAAGACAGGGTAGTAATGCCACGACAACCGTAAACTAAAGTTGGTTTTCCTGAAGAATGAACAGGTCCATCGTTGATAATCAAAAAATCAGCCTCTAATAATTCTCGATATACTTTTACTGCGTTTGGTAATGGTTTACTGCTCTTTTCTTCTTCGCCATCCAAAATTACCTTTATGTTAAATGGTATTTTTTTGCCATTCTTTTTGATAAGGTCTATTGCATTTAAAAACATTACGATTGGGCCTTTATCATCAGAGGTTGATCTACCAAATAAACGCCAATCATAAGGTATGTCTTCTAGCATGTCATCAAATGAATGCGTTTTCCAACCATCACCCTCAGGGGCCTTTAAAACCATTTTATATGGATTAGGTTGATTCCATTTACTTCGGTCTACAGATTGACCATCAAAATGCATATAAAACAAAATAGTTGGTTTATTATCTTCAATAGGCAAGGCGGCAAAAAATAATGGATGATTATCGGTTTCTAATTCTGTTGTATTAAAACCTCGTTCATTGAACTTTTTCTTTAACCAAAAAATATTGTCATCAATATCATCGCCATTTAAGGCATCATTTGGTATTGCTACGAAATCACCAAGTTCTTTTATTGCTTTGGCCACTTGTGATTTAATAGCTGTAGAATCATTTATTTGACTGAAAGAATGAAAACTTAAAAGAATAAAAAGGATACCGAAAATGCGCTTCATCTAATACTTAAGTTAAAATGTAAGAAAATACACCGTTTATCGTTAACTGTTATATAAAACCCCCAAATGGTGATTGATATAAATTCATTTTCTAAAGATAATCAAGTGCTTGTTCCTATACGAAAGACAAGTATTATTTTTCATGCCTTAATTCTTTTGGTACTTGCCGGATTAGCGACTAATTTTTTTATAGAATATGGAATTGGAGGGTTAAATAGATATGCCTTAAAACACTTAATAGTTTTCTCTACTGTATTGATAACGGCAATAAGTTGGAAGTTAAATTGGGTTTCAACGAGTTTGATGTTCTTGGTTTTAGTCTATATAAATATTATTTCCTCAACCATTTATTTGCCATTTAGGGTAGAAGATTCCACAACAAACTTTGAAGGTTATTTTTTACGTGTTCAGATGATAGTTTTTGTAATGGGATTACTTCTTGCTGTTTTTGAAAAACCTTATCATCAATTAGTTGTTATAGTTTATAATACAATATATATCACATCATGTATCATTTTAATGCCAGAAATGCCTTTAGGTAAGTTCATTCTAGCGTTTATAATTATCTCTTCTATTGGTGCTATTAGCTATTTCGTTTTCAAGAAGGTGATTGTTATGCGACAAGATTTACATGAACAAAATGCGCTTAGCTTAAAGCAGAATTTGGAATTACAGGAATTGACTAGTTTTAGGAAAGAGATAGTTCAAATTATTGCACATGATTTGAAAACACCAATTCATCAAATTTCAATTCTTGCCGAAATAACTAAAAATTCAAAATCTGAAGTGGACCGAAACAGTAATCTTGATTTACTTAAAAATTCGGTGGACAAAACATATACCATGTTAGAAGGGCTTCTTGATTGGGCTATGCAAACTGATGATACTATAAAAAGCTATATGCACCTTGATATCAGAGCAGTTGTAGAAGATTTAAAAGAACAGTTTTCTGAGAAGTTGAACTATAAAAAATTGATTGTTTCTAACGGATTTTCAAGTGATTTTAAATTATTTTACTCTAAACAAGTTTTTGAGACCGCAATGCGTAATTTATTAACGAATGCTATTAAGTTTTCACCGGTTGACGAAAAAATAGAAGTAGCGGCAACAGAACATGTTAATTATTATTCTTTTTCTATAAAAAATAAAGCTCGGGCTATTGATATTACAAAACTAGACCAAGTTAATAGAGGTGAACAAGTTGAGAGTGCTTTAGGTACTTCGAATGAAAAAGGTTCCGGAAAAGGATTATCCATTGTAAAACAAATGCTTGCAAAAAATAACGGCGAATTGCATTTGAATGCTCTTAAAGACGGAGTCGAAGCTGTTTTGAAAATATATAAAAGAGATGTTTTAGTTGAAACAAAACAGGCGAGCTAAATAAAGGAATTAAATAGTTTTAAAAACTATAACCAAATCCTACATAAAACCATTCTGCTGCACCAAGTCCTGTTCTAAATACAAAACCTTTTGGACTTTGTTTTCTATACCCCAGAGAAATACTTGGATAAAATTGGCTGTCATCCACACCTCCTTCAATAAAATCATCACTAGTGCTAGAATCAAAAAAATAACCGAGACCAAGACCAATCTCTAGATGGTCATTTCCTTTTCCAGTTAGTCCAGTAAATCCTAAACTTGTTAAAAGTCCTGTACCGCTATTTGTATCACTAAAATTTAATGTTGCATTACCTCCGACCTTTGTAGTAAAATAATAGGATTTAAAAAAGCCTTTTGCCTTTTTTGCTATAAGTCTATCATAAGTTATGTGAGCTGAATTAAGTACTACAAAAGAACCAAGTGAAAAATTGAAAACATTTTTAGAAGCTTCATTGGAATTGGGTTCTTGAGCGTTTAATGATAGTGCAAAACAGCTTGTAGTTAAGAATAAAAATATAGTGATGCTTTTCATTTCCAGCCGTTATTATTAGTTCTAAAGATGTTACTTTTTTATTTGGTTGCTTATTTTTATCCAACTATTGATGTAACAAATTCTCTAATTTTATTTTTCCCATTAGTGGTCAAATGTTTAATAAAAGCTGAACCAATAATAGCTCCTTTTGCGCTTTTAGTGGCCTGTTCGAATGTTTCTGCATCTTTAATGCCAAAGCCCACAATTTGTGGATTTGCTAGATTCATTGTCCCAATTCTTTTAAAATAATCTTCCTGTTCATTTCCGAATCCAGATTTTGAACCTGTAACACTAGCGGAGCTGACCATATAGATGAAACCGTTTGAAGCTTCATCAATCTGACGTATGCGTGTTTCGCTTGTTTGAGGTGTTATTAGAAAAATATTTAATAAGCCATTTTTTTCAAAAATTGCTTTGTATTCTGATTCATATACATCTAAAGGTAAATCCGGCATTATAATTCCGTCAATTCCAATCTGATGACACTTTTCGCAAAACGCTTCAACTCCATATTGAAGCATAGGATTAAAATATCCCATAACAATTAATGGAATTGAGATTGTTTTACGAATGTCTTTAAGCTGTTCAAAAAGCGTTTCAGTTGTCATTCCATTTTTCAAGGCAGCTGTTGAACTATCTTGAATTGTTGGACCATCTGCCAATGGGTCGCTAAAAGGTAGCCCAATTTCAATCATATCAACACCATTTTTCTCAAGGTCCTCAATGATTTGAACTGTATCGTTTAAAGCAGGGTAACCAGCAGTGAAATATATGGAAAGAAGTTTTTTATCCTCCAGCATTTTTTGGTTTATTCTATTCATAATTTAAGCTAACTTAAAATAGTCTATATAGGTTTGCAAATCTTTATCACCACGACCTGACAAACTGATTACAACTACATCATTCGGTTTAAAGACTTTATGTGAAAAAATGGCAAATGCATGTCCCGTTTCAATTGCCGGAATAATACCTTCTAATTGAGATAATTCTAATCCAGCGGTCATGGCTTCATCATCCGTGGCAGAATAAAACTCAGCTCGACCCGATTTGAATAAATGCGAATGCATTGGACCTACACCTGGATAATCCAAACCTGCAGAGATAGAATAAGGCTCTGTTATTTGACCATCTAAAGTTTGCATTAACATGGTTTTACAACCATGTATGATACCTACTTTACCTAAAGCTGAAGTTGCGGCACTTTCACCGGTTTCAACACCCTTGCCAGCAGCTTCAACAGCAATGATTCCAACTTCTGGTTCATCTAAAAAATGATGATAAGTTCCAGCGGCATTACTGCCACCTCCAATACAGGCAACCACATAATCAGGATTTTCACGACCTTCTTTTTCTTTTAATTGCCATTTAATTTCTTCGGAAATTATAGACTGGAACCTGGTGACCATATCAGGGTAAGGGTGAGGACCAATAGCGGAACCAATTATGTAATGCGTGTCAACAGGATTGTTAATCCAATCACGAATAGCTTCATTAGTTGCATCTTTTAAAGTTCTACTGCCTGATAAAGCAGGTCGTACTTCTGCCCCTAACATTTTCATTCGAGCCACATTTGGAGCCTGACGTGCAATATCAATTTCGCCCATGTAAACAATACACTTCATTCCCATTAATGCGCAAACTGTGGCAGTTGCGACGCCATGTTGGCCAGCTCCGGTCTCAGCAATGATTCGAGTTTTACCTAGCTTTTGAGCCATTAAAATTTGACCTATGGTATTATTTACCTTATGAGCACCAGTGTGGTTTAAGTCTTCTCGTTTTAAGTAGACCTTACAGTTATGTTTTTCAGATAATCGTTTGGCGAAATACAATGGAGAAGGCCTACCGACGTAATCTTTGAGCAGTTGGTGAAATTCCTTTTGAAAGGACTCTTCATACATAATTTGCACATAGTTTTGTCGTAATTCTTCTACATTTGGGTAGAGCATTTCAGGAATGAATGCACCACCAAATTCACCATAATATCCTTTTTCGTCAGCGTGATAAGTCATTGGTTGTCAATTACAATTTTTTTAAATTTTTTTAAATCATCAATATTTTTTAATCCAGGTTCATCTTCAAATCGACTATTTACATCAATGGCATGACAGTACTTTGATTCCGGTTTTTTTAGAAATTCTTCAATCTGTCTTAAATTATTTAATCCAATGCCACCACTTAAAAAATAGGGTTTGGTTGATGGATAATTTTCTAGAATGGACCAATCGAAGGTATATCCGTTTCCCCCAGGTAATTTTCCTTTTGTATCAAATAAGAAGTAATCACAGACTTCTTCGAAAGGTTGTAAAACCGAAAAATCAAATTCATTCTTGATGGAGAACACTTTGATAATCTTCGTGATTTTGCACTCCCACGATTTAACGAGTATATCCGCCTCGTTTAACTTGAATGCTTCCGCCTTTTTAAATTTTTTCAAATAGTCAATAGATTCATTGCCATGAAATTGAACTGCATCCAATTTATGTTTCAAAGTCAATCTGATAACCTCTTCGATTTTTTCATCAACAAAAACACCTACCTTTTTAATTCCTGAAGCAAGAGAAGGAAATTCTTTATCAAAATAGCGTGAAGATGATTCCCAAAATATAAAACCCAAATAGTCAGGCTGTAATTTTGCAACCGTCTCAGGATTATATTTCATTCCGCACACTTTCAGTTTCATTTCACTAAATTTTGTATAAATGCATTAGCAGCTTTCCCAGGATTTTCAGCTTTCATAAAGTTCTCGCCAATAAGAAAACCTTGATAATCATATTCTTTTAATTCCTTAATGGCCTTAATAGAGCTAATTCCGCTTTCAGAAACTTTTACAAAATCATCTGGGATTAAAGCGGAAAGATGCTTGCTAGTGTCCAAACTCACATTAAAAGTCTTTAAATCACGATTATTAATTCCTAGCATATCTAAACTTGGCATGATAGATTTATGTAACTCTTCTTCATTATGCACTTCAAGCAAGACTTCTAAATCTAAACTTTTGGCTAATTCAGAAAATGCTTTTATCTCATGTTTTGACAATACTGCGGCTATTAAAAGAATCACATCAGCACCGTTCGCTTTAGCTTCTAAAATTTGATACTCATCAATAATAAACTCTTTTCGTAAAAGTGGCATTGTTACAGACGCCCTTGCCAACAGTAAATCTTCTAAAGAACCACCAAAATACTTAATGTCAGTTAAAACACTCATTCCACAAACACCGGCATTTTCATAAGCTCTAGCAACTAAGCCGACATTGGTATTTTGATTTATGGTTTGTTTAGAAGGTGACCGACGTTTGTGTTCGGCAATGATACCAGTATTGCTTTTTCGTAAAGCGGAAGCTAAAGATTGTCCACTTCTTTCAAAAAGATTGGATTGTTCTAATTGTGAAGCAGGAATTAAACTTTTTTTAAGTTCAACCTCATTTCTTTTATCAGCTACTATTTTATCTAAAATATTCATGAGGCACTAATTTTCTGTAACTTTTTTAGAGCTATTGAACCATTACCATTCAACAATGATTCTTTAGCTTTCTCAAATCCGTCCTTTACCGAGATTTCTTCGACTGTTGCTATAGCAACACCTGCGTTCGCACAAACGACGTTGTTTTGTGCTTCGCTGCCATTACCATTTAATATATTTAAGAAAATTTGAGCTGATGCTGCAACATCTTCTCCACCAACAATTTCGTTGGCACCTATAGCGTTTAAACCAAAATCAGCAGGTTTAATAATACCTTCAGAACCATTAGAAATGGTTTTTGTATCACCAGTCAGACTTATTTCATCATAACCATCTAGAGCATGTAGCACAGTAAAATTCTTATCTGTATTTTGATATAAGTAACCGTACATTCGTGCTAATTCTAAATTAAAAACCCCAACCATTTGGTTTTTAGGAAAAGCCGGGTTTACCATCGGGCCTAGCATATTGAAAAAGGTTTTAACTGCTAGTTCTTTGCGAATAGGAGCAACATTCTTCATTGCTGGATGAAACAAAGGAGCATGTAATACACAAATGCCGGCTTCTTCAATTGATTTGGTTAAAAAATCAGCTTCATTGCTAAATTTGATACCTAAAAACTCCATTACATTGCTACTTCCGCATTTGGAAGAAACCCCATAATTACCGTGTTTAGTCACCTTAATTCCAGCCCCAGCTGTTACAAATGAGGCTAATGTTGAAATATTGAAAGTATCTTTACCATCTCCACCAGTTCCACATAAATCAATAGGGTTATAAGCTGATAGATCTACTGCCATACAAAGTTCTAATAAAGCATCTCGGAAACCCTCTAACTCTTCTATAGTGACGCTTCGCATCATATAAACAGTTAAGAAAGCCGCAATCTGACTAGTATTATAATCCCCTTTAGCTATATTAACCAATACCCTTTTAGCATCTTCTTTTTCAAGAATTTCATGATTAATAAGTCTATTCAATATTTCTTTCATCTATCCGCGATTTAACCAATTTTTTAAAATTTGTTTTCCATTCGGTGTTAGTACTGATTCCGGATGAAATTGAACTGCTCTGATATCAAATTCTTTATGTCTGAGTGACATTATTTGACCATTCTTATCGAGTGAGGTTGCCTCTAAACAATCGGGTAAATCTTCTTGAACAACCCATGAATGGTATCTTCCCACTTCTAATTTTTGAGGAAGGTTTTTGAAGATGTAATCATCTTGAATAATATCTATTTTGGTCGATACACCATGATAAACTTTATCAAGATTTATTAGCTTACCACCATAAACTTCACCAATAGCTTGCTGACCTAAACAGACCCCAAACATGCGCTTGCTTGGGCCATATTTTTTAATTATTTGTTTTAATAGCCCAGCTTCATCAGGAATTCCGGGACCTGGAGATAAAACCATTTCATCAAAATCATCGACTTCATCGAGGGTCAGTTGATCATTTCTTTTGACTACTAAAGTGCAACCTAGGTCTTCTAAATAGTGCACTAGATTAAAAGTGAAACTATCGTAATTATCTATCATTAAAATCTCTCTTTTCATCTAGATAGTTTCAGCAATTTCAAGAGCCTTGTTTAATGCTCCCAGTTTATTATAAGTTTCTTGTAATTCATCTTCAGCATCTGAGGCGGCAACTAACCCTGCTCCAGCCTGAAAATGTAATTCATGGTTTTTACTTAAAAAAGTTCTTATCATAATTGCATGATTGAAGTTGCCTGAAAAGTCCATAAAACCAATAGCACCTCCATAATACCCTCTACTAGTTTTTTCATACTTTTCAATGAGCTGCATAGCCCTGTGTTTTGGTGCCCCACTCAAGGTACCTGCGGGAAAAGTATCTGCGACAATTTTTAAGGTAGCTAGATCTGGTTTTTTCATACCCGTAACTTTGGACACTAAATGAATTACATGTGAAAAATATTGAACTTCTCTATAGGTCTCCACATTTACCAAATTTCCATTTCTACTCAAGTCATTTCTAGCCAAATCAACTAACATTACATGCTCGCTATTTTCTTTATCATCTTGAGCTAATTGTTTTGCCAATTCTGCATCTTTTTCATCATTGCCTGTCCTTTTATAGGTGCCTGCAATAGGGTGAATTTCTGCTTTTCCATCTTTAACAATAATTTGAGCTTCTGGTGAACTTCCAAAAATTTTAAAATCACCATAGTCGAAAAAGAATAAGTAAGGTGATGGATTTATAGAGCGTAACGCTCTGTAAACATTGAATTCATCTCCTTTAAATCTTTGAGAAAATCTTCTAGACAACACCAACTGAAAAACATCTCCGCGTTGACAATGCTTTTTTGCCAATGCAACATGTTCTTTAAAAGCATCATCTTCTAAATTGGTTTTAACTGAACCTTCTTTAGAAAAATTATAAGAGGCAAAACTTCTAGCTTTAAGTACTTGTTCAATTTCCGCGATATTATTTTCTGAATCATAGCAATGCGCAAAAAGATAAGCTTCGTTTTTAAAATGATTGATAGCAATAATGTTTTGATAAACAGCATAATAAATATCGGGAATGACAACTGAATTCTCCTTTTTTGATATAGCTACATCTTCAAAATATCTTACGGCGTCATATGCCATGAAGCCAAATAAACCATTTGTAATAAATTTGAAATCTTGATTTTCGATATTGAATTGTCTACTGAATGCGTCAATTTCTTTTGTTACGTCAATATTTTTCGTGATTTCAATTTTTTCTATAGCTCCGTCAGGAAACTCTTTAACAATCACTTCATTTTCAATTTTAATGGAAGCAATTGGGTTACAGCAGATATATGAGAAACTATTGTCATTTGCATGATAATCACTACTTTCTAGCAAGATACTGTTAGGGTATTTATCACGTATTTTAAGATAAACGCTTACCGGTGTTATAGTGTCCGCTAAAATCTTTTTGTAATATGTTTTAAGTTCAAAGGCCATAAGTAATGCTATAAATTGAAAAAGGCTTGTCGTGATGACAAGCCTTTATATATTTTTAAATAGGGACTAGTTCACGAATGTTGTCGTAAAGTATTCCACCACCAAGTGTTATTCAATGTTTTCATTGGTTCAAATATAGAAATGTATTTTAAACTTTCAAACAAAGTTCTGTGATAAAAAAATATCCTGCCATTAGGCAGGATATTTTCCTTTTCTTTTTCAAAGTTTATGAATGACTTAGAATTCTAAATCAACCACTAAATCAAATTCATCATAGATGGTCTTGTCTCCTAAATCGTCAAAGAAACTTCCTGAACCATATTTTACATTGTACTGTGCTCTATCTACTTTTAAAGTTGCAGTTGCTTTACTCCCGTAAACAGAAACATCAAATGTTACTGGTTTAGTAATACCTTTTATGGTCAAATCACCTGTTACTTTGTAAGAGTTCTTTCCAGAAGCTTCTACATTGGTAAATACCAAATTGGAAGTTGGATTAGAAGCTGTAGCAAAGAAATCATCAGAATGTAAATGACCATCTAGTTTTCCTTTTGCGCCACCTTCTAAATCAGTGGTATTAATGGTGGTCATATCTACAGTGAATTCACCGCCTGTTAATTTACCTTCATCAAACATAAGTGCACCTGACTTAAGGGCGATTGTACCGGTATGAGAGCCCGTAACTTTATAGGCTTTCCATGTGACTGTACTTGCGTCAGTTTTCACTTCTTTTTTTTCTCCTTCAACAGGACCAGCAATTGCAGTGGCACCAAAAATTACGGTTAGGGCTAAACTTAAAACGTTCTTTTTCATGATTTTAAAATTAATTGTGTTTACTAGATTTAATAATTTATATATATGTAAATAATTCTTCTTTTGATTGACGTACTTTGGCGTAATGCTGAGTTTCATCTTCTACGGAACGATAGCCAATAGGCAATGCAACTGAGGCATTCAAGTTTTTTTCTGATAGGCCTAAAATAGTATTGTATTTATCAGCTTCAAATCCTTCCATTGGGCAAGTATCAATTTTTAGCTCTGCAGCTGCTTGCATTAAATTGCCCAAGGCGATATATGTCTGTTTCTCAGTCCAATTTGCCTTGCTTTCTAAACTCAAATCAAGCAATTTAGATTTCATAAAATCCCCGTATCCTTTTAATCCTTCTTCTGAAATATTACGGGTTTCAGATACATTTTTTAAATAATCATCCATCAATTCAGGTCCGAAATCCGTTTTGTTTGCAAAGACAATAATATGTGATGCATCGGTAATCTGAGATTGATTCCAAGAAACAGGTCTAAGTTTATCTTTTATCTCCTGGTCCGTAATAACAAAAATATGATAGGGTTGAAGACCATAAGATGAAGAACTTAATCGCGTAGCCTCTATTAAGAGTGCTAAATCTTCTTCAGAGACCTTTTTAGTGTTATCAAATTTCTTGGTGGCATAGCGCCAAGTCCTATTTTCTATTATACTATTCATTCTAAAACTTATCTAATAATCTATTTAAATTCTCTAATTCTTTTGCAGTAAAATTTTTAAGAGCGTCACTTTCAGCATTTTTCATTGATTCACTCATTTTTACCAAAACATTTTCACCTTGTCCGGTAATAAAAATTTCAACTTTTCGTCTATTTGATTCACAGACACAGCGCTTTACATACCCCTTTAAAATTAATTTATCAACTAATCTCGTTGTATTACTCATCTTTGAAACCATGCGTTCATTTAAAGTAGAAAGATTGGCTGGCTGTCCTTTTTGCCCTCTCAAAATACGTAAAACATTAAACTGTTGTAGTGAAACTTCAAAAGGTTTAAGAGCATTACCCATAGTTTCCTTTAGCTTATTATTAACCAGAGATAAATGAATTATTGTTCTTGTCCCTAACGGAATCTCTTTCTTCGTTTTAATAATTTCTTCTACATTCATGTTATTACAACAATTGTATATACAAATGTATATTGATTATTTTAATTTACAGTTAACGACACTCGCTAATCTTTTGTTAAAATTAAAATGGAGAAAACTTCATTGATTAATTTTAAGCCTTAAATCACTGGTATGAAGCCACTTTATTTAATCGTTTTTTTTACCTTTTTTATCTATGGATGTAATTCAGCTGCGGATAAAAAGAATAAAGAGAAAGAAATCAATGACACCGAACTAGAAATTCATAATGAAACTAGTACAGTAGATTTTCCAATTTATGATTATGAAGGTTTAGAGCCTTTATTGAATAGAAAAGACGACAAAACATATATTATCAACTTTTGGGCTACTTGGTGTAAGCCCTGTGTTGAAGAGATGCCTTCTTTTGAAAAAACGTTTGAAGAACAAAAAGAAAATGGTGTAGAAATGCTTCTGGTAAGCTTAGATATGCCTACAATGTGGGAAAAAAGGTTGGTGCCATTTGTTGAAGCGAATGAATTAAAAGGTGAGGTAGTTATTTTAGATGATCCTAAAATGAACGACTGGATTCCTAAAATTGATAAAAATTGGCAAGGAGGTATCCCTGCTACTTTGATTTATAATAGGGACAAAAGGATTTTTTACCCTCATGGATTCACCTATGAGGAGTTGAATACGGAGTTAAACAAATTCATAAATTAAGCTATGAGAAATTTAAAGTCTTTTGGATTAGTTACAATGTTGTTCATTTTGACAGCATTTGTTAAAAATGACAATCCAATTCTTCTGGGATATAAAGTAGGAGACGTCGCTTCTGATTTTTCCCTTAAAAATATTAATGGAGAAATGATTTCTTTATCTGATTATAATCAGGCTAAGGGTTTCTTGGTAATTTTCACTTGCAATACCTGCCCTTATGCAGTTGCTTACGAAGATAGAATTATAGCATTAGACAAAAAATATAAGCCATTGGGTGTGCCAGTAGTTGCCATAAACCCTAATAATCCAGAAATCCAATCTGGAGATAGTTTTGAAGGGATGAAGGTTCGTGCACAAGAAAAAGGCTTTACGTTTCCTTATCTTTTTGATGAAGGACAAAAGATTTATCCAAAATACGGTGCACAACGCACTCCTCATGTTTATTTATTAGAGAAAACCAAGGTTGGTAATATCGTTAGATACATTGGAGCTATAGACGATAACTACCAAGACGAAAGTCAGGTAGAAGAGAAATTTGTAGAAATAGCCGTTGATAATATGCTTTCAGGGAAAGAAATAGAGATAAAAACTACAAGAGCAATAGGTTGTTCGATAAAAGCTTAAATAAAAATGATATTTATCATTGAGTTCTAGATATTGACTTTTATTTTTGAAACCTAATTATAAGATTAAGATGGATTTGACACAAGAAGAGTGGACCGAACAATTGAAAAATGACGATAATGCTTTTGTTTTAGACGTTCGTACGCCCGAAGAACTCGAAGAAGGAGCTATTGCAAATGCTACTAACATTGATATTTACTTGGGACAAGGTTTTATGGATGAAATTCAAAAATTGGATACTTCTAAAAATTACTATGTCTATTGTCGTTCAGGTAATCGCAGTGGGCAGGCTTGTGCCATATTAAATAGTATTGGAATTGAAAATACATTTAATTTAGATGGTGGTTTTATGAATTGGGAAGGAGAAGTTGTTAATCTTTGAGATTTCCATATGACATTATATCTCAAATAGAACAAAACTACCATGTTTTTCAAGCTAGTCTTTCCGGTATACCAAAAGAGCTTGAACTTTTTAAGATAAATTCCGAATCTTGGTGCCTTTTAGAGATTATTTGTCATTTATTAGATGAAGAAGTTTATGATTTTAGAACTAGAATAAAACATATTCTAGAAACTCCAGAATTTTCTTTTAAACCGATTAGTCCAACAACCTGGCCTATTGACCACCAATATTTACATCAAAATTTTCAAGAGATATTATTAAAGTTTCTAGAAGAACGAAATCAATCCGTGATTTGGTTAAAAGGGCTAAAGACAGTATCATGGGAACTTTCAACAATACACCCAGAAAAAGGAGCTATGTCGGCGAAAACATTTTTAGAGAATTGGTTAGCGCATGACTTTTTGCATATTAGACAAATAAATGCTCTTAAAAGAGCTTATTTTAATACAAACTCAAGTGATAATTTAACTTACGCAGGTAATTGGTAAACTATTTTCTATTTTAGTTCCATGCGTGAAGATTTACTTCATTTTATCTGGAAGACACAAAAATTCACTACAAATAAACTTGAGTCATCAAAGGGTGAGCAAGTACAAGTGCTCTTACCCGGAAATCATAATCACAAGGGAGGGCCTGATTTTTTCAACTCAAAAATTGTAATTAATAATCAAATATGGGTTGGTAATGTTGAAATACATCTAAAATCTTCTGATTGGTATGCTCATAGTCATGAATTGGATGATAAATATGACAATGTAATACTTCATGTGGTATGGGAAGATGATATTGCCGTTTTTAGAAAAGACAAGACTGAAATACCAACATTGGTTTTAAAAAGCATCGTACCAGATGAGTTGCTTAATTCCTACCAAGGTTTATTGAATAATTCAAAAAGAAAATTTATTAACTGCGAAAAGAATTTTTCAGAGATGGATTCTTTTTTATTAGAAAACTGGTACCATAATCTTTATTTTGAACGTCTGGAACAAAAGACGAGTTTGGTTTTTAGTCTTCTTGAGCAAACTAATAATGATTGGGAAAAAGTTTTGTTTACCATGCTCTTAAAGAATTTTGGCCTTAATCTTAATTCAGATTCTTTTTATTCATTAGCACAGGCATTAGATTTTTCAATTGTTCGAAAACTACAAAACAATACTCTTGGGTTAGAAAGTGTTTTATTTGGCATGTCGGGTTTATTAGATAAACCTGAGTTGACAGATACCTACTATTTAGAACTTAAAAAGGAATTTAACTATCAATCAATCAAATTTGAACTAAGAACTAAACATGTTCAATCCCCAGAAATGTTTGGCCTCAGGCCCCATAATTTCCCAACAATTCGTTTGTCTCAAATTGCCAATCTATATAGTTTAAACCATAACTTGTTTGATGATTTAATCAATTCTAATTCAGTGACTAGAATGGAATCAATTTTAAAAGTTTCTGCAAGCGACTATTGGAAAAGTCATTTCACCTTTGGAAAAGAATCAAAAGTTAGTTCTAAAACAATGACTAAAAATTTAATTGATTTATTAATAATTAATACAGTTATTCCATTAAAGTTCTGTTATGCCAAAAAACATGGAAAAGAAATTAACGATGAGCTGATTGGGTTGATTTCAACCTTAAAACCTGAAAGCAATTTTATTATCACTGGTTTTGATAAAATTGGAGAAAAAACGTTTAATGCTTTAGAAAGTCAATCAAAAATTCAATTATATAATTGTTATTGCACAAAAAATGAATGTTTGAAATGTTTTATTGGAGTCAAGCTTTTAAATCGAAATACCTAATTTTGATTATGCGGTGGATTTATGACATCTTATATTATTTTCAAAAAAGAGGATTCGAAGTTTGCAGAAGAATTGCCGAGCGTTGGGGAATTCGAGCCCGTGTTGTAAGAACAACTTTTATATATCTAACCTTTGCCACTTTGGGCTTTGGTTTTGCATTATATCTTTTTATTGCTTTTTGGTTGAAGATAAAAGACCTAGTTTATACCAAACGAACTTCAGTATTTGATTTGTAATTATGTTTAGACTATTCCGTTCAAAAATTACAATTGCACTAACCATGATGGTAGCAATTTTTTTGGTTGGGGTTTTTGGATATCGGATAATAACTGACTTTACATGGGTTGAGTCAATTTATATGACAATAATTACTGTAACTACAGTTGGTTTTAAAGAAGTCCGACCTTTAGATTCCAACGCACAAATATTTACCGTATTTTTAATAGTAAGTAGCGTTTTTATTTTTGGTTTTGCTATTTCAGTGATTTCAGAATATATACTGAGTAGAAATTCTTTACAGCTTTTAAAGAAAAAAAGAGTGAAAAATAAAATTAAGAGTTTATCAAATCACATTGTAGTCTGTGGTTATGGAAGGAATGGGCGACAAGCTGCAGAGAAACTTACAGCTTACAATAAACCATTTGTGGTAATTGAAAAAAGTAAAGAGTTGATTGAAGCTAATGAAGAAGAAATTCTTTTTGTTGAAGGCGATGTCAATGAGGACGAAGTATTGCTTGAGGCCGGTATTGATAAAGCTCAATATTTGGTTGCTGCTCTCCCTGATGATGCTATTAATCTTTTCGTGGTACTTTCTGCCCGACAAATGAATAAAGACCTATTTATTATAAGCAGAGCCTCGCAAGTCAACTCCGTTAAAAAACTTGAATTTGCTGGTGCGAATAAAGTTATTATGCCAGATAAAATTGGAGGTGATCATATGGCGTCCTTAGTGGTTATGCCAGATCTCGTAACCTTCATGGATAAGCTATCGGTTGAAGGTGAGCACACCACTAATTTAGAAGAAGTTGAGATTGAGGATTTTAAAGGACAGCTTGATTGTAATTCTATCCGAGATTTAGACCTAAGGCGTAAGACTGGATGTACAATTATTGGGTACATAAGACCAGACGGACATTATATTATTAATCCAGAAGCCGATTTGCAGTTAGAATCAAAAGGTAAAGTCATTGTTTTAGGTCGTCCTGAACAAATTGATAAGCTAAATCAAATGTTTCAACTAGATTAGTTTAACATCCAATAAATTTGATTCCATTGAATTTTTTTAGGATATTGTCAGCTTTACGTCAAATTAACATAACCAAATAACGTATTATGAAGTATAGACTTCTTTCATTTTTTGCATTATTATTACCACTCATTAGTTTTTCTCAAGAAACAACAGAACCTGGGCTTGACGAAAGAATTAATGCTTGGTTTGAACCTATTACCGCTGTGTGGGAAGGAATAGTCTTTTGGCAAGTACCCGGAACAGGCATTCCTTTGGTAGTAATAATACTGGTATTAGGAGCTTTATTTTTTACAGTCTATTTTGGTTTTATAAATATTAGAAAGTTTCCTTTAGCAATAAATGTTGTTCGAGGTAAATACGACGATTTAGAAGGGGCAGAGGGTCACGGAGTTGAAAAAGCTGAGGTTAATATCGTGGATGGTGATTTACCTGACACCATAAAGGATGAAAGCGAAGAGGGTGAAGTAAGCCATTTTCAAGCATTGGCAACTGCAGTTTCTGGCACAGTCGGTTTAGGAAACATTGCGGGTGTAGCTTTAGCTATTGCTATTGGAGGACCAGGAGCTACTTTCTGGATGATATTATGTGGACTTTTAAGTATGTCAACAAAATTTGTTGAATGTACTTTAGGTGTCCAATACCGTGATGTTGGAGAAGATGGCACTGTGTATGGCGGCCCAATGTATTATTTGTCTAGAGGTCTTAAAGAAAGAGGCTTTACAGGTTTAGGGAAGTTTTTAGCGGTGGTTTTTGCCATACTTTGTGTTGGAGCATCTTTCGGTGGTGGTAATGCAGTTCAATCAAACCAAGCAGCAGAACAATTGATTGGTATGATGGGTATGGAAGGTGGATCTTCAGGATTTTATATAGGGATAGTTTTAGCTCTTGTTGTTGGTGTAGTTATTATAGGTGGTATAAAGAGAATTGCTCAGGTAACTGAGAAAATTGTTCCTTTTATGGCTGTTATTTATGCGATAGCATGTCTAATAGTGATTTTTGCGAATTTCTCTTATATAGATGATGCATTCGGACTAATTTTTAAAGGAGCTTTTACACCTGAAGCCGGTTTAGGTGGTTTATTTGGTGTTCTAATTGTTGGTTTTAGAAGAGCGGTGTTTTCAAATGAAGCTGGAGCTGGATCTGCAGCTATTGCCCATTCAGCAGTAAAAACAAAGTATTCTGCAAGTGAAGGTATTGTTGCCTTATTAGAACCTTTTATTGATACCGTTGTAATTTGTACAATGACTGCTTTAGTTATCATTTTTTATAATAGTGGCGGCGTATTTGAATATGGCGGTGATGGTGCAGGAAATGTGCTAATTGATGGTATGAATGTTGGTGGTGTTACTTTAACCTCTCAAGCCTTTCAATCGGTGATTCCTTGGTTTCCATATGTTTTAACGCTTGCTGTTCTACTTTTTGCTATCTCAACTATGATTTCATGGTCTTATTATGGTTTACAGTCTTGGAAGTATCTTTTTGGAAGAAGCAAGGCCGCAGATTTATGTTACAAAGTCTTGTTTATAGCATTTATAATAATCGGTGCTTCTGCGTCCATGGGAGCTGTTTTTGCTTTTTCAGATGCAATGATTTTAGCATTGGTATTTCCTAATATGATAGGTTTACTTATCCTTTTTCCAAAGGTTAAAGAAGAGCTTAATAGATATTTAGGTGCGATAAAAACTATGGGCAAATAATATATAAAATTGAAAAATTTTAAATCCCACTTTAAGTTCAATAAACAAGAACGAAGTGGGATTTTCTTTTTAATACTGCTCATTATCGTATTACAAGGAATTTACTTTTACATCAAGACAAATCCTTTAAATGACAGTATCGTTCATCTGAATCAAATTGAGCAAAAAAAAATAGACAGTCTTAAAAAAGTAGCTTCTCAAAAAAAAGTTTTAAGAATTTTTCCTTTTAATCCAAACTTTATAAGCGATTATAAGGGATATACTTTAGGAATGTCACCTAAGGAAATTGATAGATTACATCTATTCAGAGAAACGAACAAGTTTATCAATTCTAAAGAAGAATTTCAGCAAGTAACTTTAGTTTCAGACTCCTTGTTAGGGGTTATAAGTCCATTTTTTAAATTTCCTAATTGGGTCTCGAATGAAAAGGTTGGTTTCCAAGAGCGAGGGCAATTTATTTCTAGAAAAGAGAAAACAATAATTCAAAATCTAAACACTGCTAGTGCCAGTCAATTAAAATCAATAAGAGGCATTGGAGATAAGCTTTCTACTCGCATTATAAAGTTTAGAGATAGACTAGGAGGTTTTTTGATAAATGAACAGCTATACGATGTTTATGGCCTAGAGCCTAATGTTGTGGAAAGTACGCTAGAAAAATTTCAAGTTTTAAACCCTCCAACAGTTAATAAGATAAATATTAATACAGCAACCATATTAGAGATTAGTAGTTTGGTATATATTCCTTATCAAGTTGCTATAGAAATTGTAGAACATAGAGAGCTTCAAGGAAGGATAGAATCCTTTGAACAATTGACCCTAATTGAAGGTTTTCCAGCTGAGAAACTCGAGAGAATAGTCCTATATTTGTCTCTTTAAAAAAACAACTATGAATAGTATGTACTTCACTGAAGAACATCAACTTTTTAGAACCAGTCTTAAAGATTTTCTACAAAAAGAAGTGGTTCCACATATTGATAAATGGGAAGAAACAGGTAAGATAGATAACTTCATTTGGAAAAAGTTTGCTGACATGGGATATTTTGGTTTAGCAACACCAGAATCTGAAGAAGGTCTTGGACTTGATTTATTTTATACGACGATTTTATTAGAAGAACTACAAAAGATAAATTCTGGAGGTTTTGCTGCTGCTATTTGGGCTCATGTTTATTTGGCTATGACACATTTAAATAAAAATGCTAATAAATCACAGAAAGAGGCCTATTTAATACCCAGTGTAAATGGAGATAAAATAGGCTGTTTAGGTGTAACAGAACCTTTTGGTGGTAGTGATGTTGCGGGTATGCGCACAACTGCGATTAAAGAAGGTGATTTTTACATTATCAATGGCTCAAAAACATTTATTACAAATGGCGTTTATGGAGATTATATAATTCTTGCAGTTAAGACTGATGTTTCTGCAGGGAATAAGGGAATTAGCTTAATTATAGTAGATTTAAAAAGTGACGGTGTTTCTTCAAACAAACTTAATAAATTGGGGTGGAGAGCATCAGATACTGCAGAACTTGCTTTTGATAATGTAAAAGTACCCGTTCAAAATTTAATGGGAGAAGAAGGGACAGGTTTTAACTTTATAATGGAAGCCTTTGCTCTTGAACGCCTTGCTATGGGTATAAATGCTCATGCTAGGGCAGAATATGCTTTGGAGTATGCGTTGAATTATATGTCAGAACGCGAGGCTTTTGGTCAAACTATAAGTAAATACCAAGCGCTTAGACATCGTTTTGTTGATTTATATGCCGATGTGGAAATGTGTAAACAATTTAACTATGCTGTAGTTGCTAAACTTGAAAAAGGAGAATATGCAGTGAAAGAGGCCACTATCTCTAAGTTAAAATCAACAAAAATAGCCGATGAGGTGATTTATAACTGTCTTCAGTTTTTAGGAGGTTATGGATACATAGAAGATTACCCAATGGCTCGACTTTTAAGAGATAGTCGTTTAGGCCCTATTGGTGGCGGTACTTCTGAAATTTTGAAAGAAATAGTTGCAAAAATTGTAATTGATAAAAAGGAGTATAAGTCTCCTAATAAATAGGATTAAAAAAAACTAGAAATAGTTCTTTTTTAAAATAAATTCATTCGTATATTTGCACTCCTGTTTTATAACGGGAAATAGTACTAAAGAAAGGAGGTTGTAGCCAATGTTAATTATACCAGTAAAAGAAGGAGAAAATATCGATAGGGCTTTAAAGCGCTTTAAGAGAAAATTTGATAAAACGGGTACGATGCGTCAATTACGCAAACGTCAACAGTTTACGAAACCTTCAGTAAAGCGAAGAGCTGAAATCCAAAAGGCAGAATATATTCAAGGCCTTAGAGATCAAGAAGAAATTTAAAGTCTTAAGATTCTAAATAAAATACAAATCCTGTTCAATTTAATTGAACAGGATTTTTTTGTTTCAATTGCTATAAACACTATATGTTTATTTGCTTTCCACCCTGTTCTGAAGAACTTTGTAACTTTACTACATGTCATTAGAGGCCTTTACATCATATCTATCCATAGAAAAAAACTATTCTTCGCATACAGTAAAGGCTTATCAAAAAGATTTAACTGAGTTTAAGAAATATTGTCTTAGAATTTATGATCTTAAAGTTATTAAGGATGTAGAATATACTTTGATTAGAAGTTGGGTTGTTTCATTGGTAGATGCCGGAATCTCAAATAGAACAATTAATAGAAAAATTGCTTCCTTAAAAGGTTACTACAAGTTTCTTCAAAAAATTGGTGTATTGGAAAAAAACCCTTTGGCTAAACATAAAGCTTTGAAAACAGAAAAGAAGCTTGAGGTTCCCTTTTCAGAAATTGAAATGGATAAAGTTTTAAAACAAATACCTTTTGAGGATGATTTTGAAGGTGTACGTAACAAATTAATGATAGAGTTGCTTTATGCTACTGGTATGAGAAGGGCAGAACTTATTAATTTAAAAGTACATGACATTAATAGCACACGAACAACTATAAAAGTACTTGGAAAACGCAATAAGGAACGGATAATACCATTATTGTCCTCTATGTCGTTACTCTTTAACTCATATCTATTACGGAGATCTGAGATAGAATTACAAGAAGAATTGCCTTTTCTTTTTTTGACAAAATCTGGTCATAAATTATACGAAACTCTTGTTTATAGGGTTATAAATAAGTACTTTAGTATGATATCACCTAAGATAAAAAAGAGTCCGCATATTCTCAGACATACCTTTGCAACTCACTTATTAAATAAAGGAGCTGATTTAAATGCGGTAAAAGAGTTGTTGGGCCACTCGAGTTTGGCATCCACCCAGGTATATACACATAATAATATTGCCGAACTAAAGAAAGTACACCTTACTGCCCATCCTAGAAACAAAGAGTAAAGTTCTTTGTAATGTTTAACTTGTTTGCTAACGGCAAACTTAAATACTTAATTTATGAAGGTAAATGCACAATCTGTAAATTTTGCTGCTGACGGAAAGCTAATCGATTTTATACAAAATCGAATGGATAAGCTAGAAACGTTTTATGATAAAGTAATCAGTTCAGACGTATATCTTAAAGTTGAAAACACTAGTGAAAAGGAAAATAAAATTGTTGAAATTAAAGTGCATGTGCCTAGGGATCAGTTTATAGTTAAAAAACAATGTAAGTCTTTTGAAGAGGCAGTTGATTCCGCTTGTAGTTCATTAGAACGTCAATTAGTTAAAAAGAAGGAAAAAATGAGGGCGCATGCTTGATTAAAATTTTTCATAATTTGTTTTGATTAAAAGAATAAATATATACATTTGCAGTCCGTTAGAAATAACGGGCTTTTTTTGTGCTAAAAAGTAGGTGATAAGCCGATGTAGCTCAGCTGGCTAGAGCAGCTGATTTGTAATCAGCAGGTCGTGGGTTCGAGTCCCTCCATCGGCTCATAAAATACTGAAAATCAAGTGAGGGGAGATACTCAAGCGGCCAACGAGGGCAGACTGTAAATCTGCTGACTATGTCTTCGCAGGTTCGAATCCTGCTCTCCCCACTTAGTACAAAAGAGTATTAAGTTTTAAATTTTCAAATTCATGTAAAAAATGAATTTATTGAAATTTAAGTTTTGAAATATTGAAATTATTAAAAAATTGCGGGAGTAGCTCAGTTGGTAGAGCGTCAGCCTTCCAAGCTGAATGTCGCCGGTTCGAACCCGGTCTCCCGCTCTAAAAAGTCATTTCTGTGAAAGCAGAAATCTCTTCCTAATTAATGGGAGGACTATGTTAAAGTAGTTGTTTCAACACTTTACGCCGGTGTAGCTCAGGGGTAGAGCGTTTCCTTGGTAAGGAAGAGGTCACGAGTTCAAATCTCGTCATTGGCTCATAAACGATTTGTACACTAATATAAACTAAGATTAAAATCATTTCAAAATGGCAAAGGAAACTTTCGATCGTTCCAAACCGCACTTAAATATTGGTACCATTGGACACGTAGATCACGGTAAAACTACATTAACTGCGGCTATTACAACTGTTTTAGCAAACGCAGGTTTGTCTGAGCTTAGAAGCTTTGACTCAATTGATAATGCCCCTGAAGAAAAAGAAAGAGGTATTACAATTAACACATCTCACGTTGAGTATGCAACGGCGAATCGTCATTATGCGCACGTAGATTGTCCAGGTCACGCGGATTACGTTAAGAACATGGTAACTGGTGCTGCTCAAATGGACGGTGCAATTTTGGTTGTAGCTGCTACTGATGGTCCTATGCCACAGACTCGCGAGCACATCCTCTTAGGACGTCAAGTTGGTATACCACGTATTGTTGTTTTCTTGAACAAAGTTGACATGGTTGATGATGAAGAGCTTTTAGAACTTGTTGAAATGGAAGTAAGAGAATTACTTTCTTTTTATGAGTATGATGGAGACAACGGTCCTGTAATTTCTGGTTCTGCACTTGGTGCTTTAAACGGAGAACAGAAATGGGTTGACACTGTTATGGAATTAATGGCAGCTGTTGATGATTGGATTGAACTTCCAAAAAGAGATGTTGATAAAGATTTCTTAATGCCTGTAGAAGATGTATTTACTATTACAGGTCGTGGTACTGTTGCAACTGGTCGTATTGAGACAGGTGTTGCAAATACAGGTGATGCTGTAGATATCATTGGTATGGGAGCTGAAAAACTAGCTTCTACAGTGACTGGTGTTGAAATGTTCCGTAAGATTTTGGATAGAGGTGAAGCTGGTGATAATGTTGGTATCCTTTTGAGAGGTATTGAAAAGACTGATATTAAAAGAGGAATGGTTATTTGTAAACCAGGTTCTGTTACACCGCACGCTAAATTTAAAGCTGAGGTTTATATCTTGAAAAAAGAAGAAGGTGGTCGTCACACGCCATTCCATAACAACTATCGTCCACAATTTTATGTTAGAACAACTGATGTAACTGGTAATATTGCTTTGCCAAGTGGTGTTGAAATGGTAATGCCTGGTGATAACTTAACTATTGAAGTTGAGTTGATTCAGCCAATTGCACTAAGTGTTGGTCTGCGTTTTGCTATCCGTGAAGGTGGTAGAACTGTAGGTGCTGGTCAGGTTACTGAAATCACTGATTAAAAATATTTGTAATCATAGTTTACGCTAAAAGGGTGTCCGTCAAATGACGGATACCTTTCGGTGTAAATAGAAACGGGTGTAGTTCATTTCTATTTTATTTGGAAAAATGTAGCTCCACAATTACGGGCGTAGCTCAGTTGGTAGAGCACTGGTCTCCAAAACCAGGTGTCGGGAGTTCGAGCCTCTCCGCCCGTGCAGTTTGAAATTAAAGCCCAATAGGGTAATAAGTTTTATGCAAAGCAAAATTAGCTAAGCATTAAAGAGTAAAAATTTATTTTATGTTGACGTACGTTAGAGAATCTTGGGAAGAATTAAAGAATAACGTGACTTGGTTAAGCCGGGAACAAGCTTCAAGTCTTATGGTAATCGTTGCAGTTTTCTCAATTTTATTTGCGTTGGCAACTTGGGGTGTTGATTCAGTCTTTAGTAAATTGATTCAGTTGTATTTTGATAATTTAATAGGATAAGCTGATGTCAGAGGTATTAGAGAAAAAATGGTACGTTGTCAGAGCAGTAAGTGGACAAGAGAACAAAATCAAAGGATATATTGAGAGTGAGGTTGAAAGACATGGTTTTGCTGACTACTTAGAAGATGTTTTGGTGCCAACCGAGAAGGTAATTCAGATTCGGAATGGTAAAAAAATCAATAAGGAAAGAACATACTTTCCTGGCTATATTATGATTAAAGCCAATTTAGGTGGAGAAATGGTTCATATCATTCGTTCAATCACCAATGTTATTGGTTTTTTAGGTGAAGTTAAAGGAGGTGACCCGGTTCCTTTGAGAAAAGCTGAGGTTAATAGAATGCTAGGCAAAGTTGATGAACTTGCTGTAAATACTGATAATATCTCTATTCCATTTGTGATTGGAGAAACTATAAAGGTTATTGATGGTCCTTTCAACGGTTTTAATGGAACTGTGGAAAAAATCAATGAAGAAAAGCGTAAACTCGAAGTAATGGTTAAGATTTTCGGAAGAAAAACGCCTTTAGAATTGAGTTATATGCAGGTAGAAAAAGTTTAACAAGAGCTGTTACATATATAGAAATTGTGTTGCTTCCAATTAGCACATTTTCATTTTAAACAAAAACAATGGCAAAAGAAGTAGATAAGGTAGTTAAATTACAAGTTAGGGGAGGTGCTGCGAATCCGTCGCCACCGGTTGGACCCGCCTTAGGTGCTGCCGGTGTTAACATCATGGAGTTCTGTAAGCAATTTAATGCACGAACGCAGGACAAACAGGGCAAAGTATTGCCAGTTGTTATCACGGTATATAAAGACAAGTCTTTCGACTTTGTTGTAAAAACACCACCAGCGGCAGTTCAATTGATGGAAGCAGCTAAGATTAAAAAAGGATCAGGCGAACCTAACAGAGTTAAAAATGGATCTGTTTCATGGGATCAAGTAAAGCAAATCGCTGAAGACAAGATGGTCGATTTGAATGCTTTTACTGTAGAGTCAGCAATGAGTATGGTTGCTGGAACTGCTAGATCAATGGGATTAAAGGTTGCAGGTAAAAGACCTTTTTAAAATCTAAAAGCAATTTCAAATGGCAAAATTGACTAAAAATCAAAAAGAAGCTCAATCTAAAATTGACAGAAACAAATTGTATTCTGTTGACGAGGCATCGGCTTTAATTAAAGAGATAACTAATGTAAAATTTGATGCATCAATTGATTTGGCTGTACGTTTAGGTGTTGATCCTAGAAAAGCTAATCAAATGGTACGTGGTGTAGTAACACTACCTCATGGTACTGGTAAAGATGTAAAAGTTTTAGCATTGGTAACACCAGATAAAGAAGCAGAAGCGAAAGAAGCGGGTGCAGATTTTATTGGGTTAGATGAATATTTGGATAAAATAAAAGGCGGTTGGACTGATGTTGATGTCATCATCACAATGCCTAGCGTTATGGGTAAATTAGGACCATTAGGTAGAGTTTTAGGACCTAGAGGTTTAATGCCTAATCCAAAAACTGGAACAGTTACCATGGATGTTGCTAAGGCAGTATCTGATGTAAAAGCTGGTAAAATAGATTTCAAAGTTGACAAAACAGGAATCGTACATGCAGCGATTGGTAAAGCTTCATTTTCAGCTGATAAAATAGCTGGAAATGCTAAAGAGCTTTTAGAAACTTTAAATAAGTTGAAGCCAGCTGCGGCAAAGGGTGTTTACATGAAAAGTGTTTTCATGTCAAGTACTATGAGCCCGAGTGTACCTTTAGACCCTAAAACAGTTTAATTACTGAGTAGTTCAAAATTAAAACAATGACAAGAGAAGAAAAAGCAACGGTAATTGAAGATTTGACTGCACAGTTGGCTGATAACTCTAACATATATCTTGCAGATATATCTGGTTTAGATGCATTGACTACTTCTAATTTAAGAAGAGCGTGTTTTAAAGCCAATATTAAGCTGGCAGTTGTCAAAAACACATTACTTGAAAAAGCAATGGAAGCTTCTGATAAGGAGTTTGGTGAACTTCCTGAAGTGTTAAAGGGTAATACCTCTTTAATGCTTTCTGAAACTGGAAATGCACCAGCAAAACTTATTAAGAATTTTAGAAAGAAATCAGATAAACCTTTATTAAAAGGTGCCTTTATTGAAGAGGCAGTTTATATTGGAGATGAAAACCTTGATTCTTTGGTTAATATCAAATCAAAAGAAGAGGTAATCGGAGATATTATCGGATTATTACAATCACCTGCCAAGAATGTTATTTCTGGGCTTAAATCTGGTGGCGGTAAATTAGCCGGGATTATTAAAACTTTATCTGAAAGATAATACGTACGCACACAAACAATTATATTTTAAGAATTTTATTTAAACGATAGAAAAATGGCAGATTTAAAAGATTTTGCAGAACAATTGGTCAACCTTACTGTAAAAGAGGTAAATGAATTGGCTGGTATTTTAAAAGAAGAATATGGTATCGAGCCTGCAGCTGCTGCTGTAGCTGTTGCCGCTGGCGGTGGAGCTGGTGGTGGTGAAGAAGCCGCTGAAGAAAAATCAGAATTTGATGTAATTTTAACCGCAGCTGGTGGTTCTAAATTAGCAGTTGTTAAATTGGTAAAAGAATTAACAGGTCTAGGCTTGAAAGATGCTAAAGAGATTGTTGATAGCGCACCAAAAGCTGTTAAAGAAGCTGTTTCTAAAGATGAAGCAGAAGGTATCAAAAAATCTTTGGAAGAAGCAGGAGCAGAAGTTGAGCTTAAGTAATAGCTTCCACATAGACAATATGGTTAAGGTCTTTCCGTAAAAACGGTCAGACCTTAGCCTGTTTTTATAGCCACGTGTGACGGCACACGTATCCCCTAAGAGAATTCACTATCAAAATTTGTCCATAGATGTTCACAAATCAGACTGAAAGAGTAAATTTTGCATCCGCTAAGAACATACCGGAATATCCGGATTTCTTGGACATTCAGATTAAGTCATTTCAAGACTTTTTTCAACTTGAGACTAAATCTGACGAAAGAGGCAACGAAGGTTTGTATAATACCTTCATGGAAAACTTTCCAATCACAGATACCAGAAACCAATTTGTACTTGAGTTTTTGGATTATTTTATTGACCCTCCTCGTTATTCTATACAAGAATGTATTGAGCGCGGTCTTACTTATAGCGTACCTTTAAAAGCGCGTTTAAAACTTTACTGTACCGATCCTGAACACGAAGATTTTGAAACAATTGTTCAAGATGTGTATTTGGGAACAATACCTTACATGACTCCAAGTGGTACCTTTGTAATCAATGGAGCTGAAAGAGTTGTTGTTTCTCAATTACATAGATCTCCGGGTGTATTTTTCGGACAGTCTTTCCATGCAAATGGTACGAAATTATACTCTGCAAGAGTAATTCCATTCAAGGGATCTTGGATTGAATTTGCAACTGACATCAATGGCGTTATGTATGCTTATATTGATAGAAAGAAAAAGTTGCCTGTAACTACTTTGTTTAGAGCCATTGGTTTTGAAAGAGATAAAGATATTCTTGAAATTTTTGATCTTTCTGAAGAGGTAAAAGTATCTAAGGCAGGACTTAAAAAAGTCATGGGTCGCAAGTTAGCGGCAAGAGTTTTGAATACTTGGCATGAAGATTTTGTGGATGAAGATACTGGTGAAGTTGTTTCAATTGAAAGAAATGAAATCGTTCTTGATCGTGATACAATTCTTGAAAAAGAACATGTTGATGAAATCATTGATGCTGATGTAAAAACTATTCTTTTACATAAAGAGAATAATGCACAATCAGATTACGCAATAATTCATAATACGCTTCAAAAAGATCCAACAAACTCTGAAAAGGAAGCTGTTGAACATATCTATCGTCAGTTGCGTAATGCAGAACCGCCAGATGAGGAAACTGCTCGCGGTATTATTGATAAATTGTTCTTCTCAGATCAACGTTACAATTTAGGTGAAGTAGGTCGTTATAGAATGAACAAGAAATTACAGTTAGATATTGGAATGGACAAACAAGTCTTGACCAAAGAAGATATCATAACTATAATCAAATACTTAATTGAGCTAATTAATTCTAAAGCAGAGATTGATGATATTGACCACTTGTCTAACCGTCGTGTAAGAACAGTAGGTGAACAATTGTCTTCTCAATTCGGTGTTGGTTTGGCACGTATGGCGCGTACGATTCGCGAACGTATGAATGTTCGTGATAATGAGGTTTTTACACCAATAGATTTGATTAATGCTAAGACATTGTCTTCTGTAATTAATTCATTCTTTGGAACGAACCAGTTGTCTCAATTCATGGATCAAACAAATCCATTAGCTGAGATTACTCACAAACGAAGATTATCAGCATTAGGACCTGGAGGACTTTCAAGAGAAAGGGCAGGTTTTGAGGTAAGAGATGTTCACTATACTCATTATGGACGTCTATGCCCAATTGAAACTCCAGAAGGACCAAATATTGGTTTGATTTCTTCACTTTCGGTATTTGCTAAGGTTAATCCAATGGGATTCTTAGAAACACCTTATCGCAAAGTTCAAAATGGTAAAGTGGATACTAAGAATTTTGGATACTTAAGTGCTGAGGAGGAGGAAGGAATGAAAATTGTTCAAGCGAATATTCCTTTAAAAGAAGACGGAACTATAATTAATGATAAGGTAATTGCAAGGGAAGAAGGTGATTTTCCAGTAGTAGACCCATCTGAAGTAAATTATACGGATGTTGCACCAAATCAAATTGCTTCCATATCTGCTTCATTAATCCCATTTTTGGAACATGATGATGCTAACCGTGCTTTAATGGGGTCAAACATGATGCGTCAAGCTGTACCATTATTGCGACCACAATCTCCTATTGTAGGAACTGGATTAGAACGTCAAGTTGCAACAGATTCTAGAGTATTAATCAATGCTGAAGAAAATGGTGTAATTGATTATGTTGATGCTCAAAAAATCACAGTAAAATATACGAGGTCAGCAGATGAGAAATTAGTAAGCTTTGAAGAAGATTACAAATCTTACAATCTTATTAAGTTCCGTAAAACGAATCAAGGAACAAGTATCAATCTTAAGCCTATTGTTAAGAAAGGTGATAAGGTTAAAAAAGGTCAAGTTCTTTGTGAGGGGTATGCTACTGAAAAGGGTGAATTGGCGCTTGGAAGAAATATGAAAGTTGCCTTTATGCCTTGGAAAGGGTATAACTTTGAGGATGCAATCGTAATATCGGAAAAAGTTGTTCGTGAAGATATCTTTACTTCAATACATATTGATGAATATGCTCTAGAAGTTCGTGATACTAAATTAGGTGCTGAAGAGCTTACTAATGACATTCCAAATGTTTCTGAAGAAGCTACAAGCGATTTAGATGAAAATGGAATGATTAGAATTGGGGCAGAAGTTAAGCCTGGTGATATTTTAATTGGTAAAATTACTCCTAAAGGAGAATCTGATCCTACACCAGAAGAGAAACTACTTCGTGCAATTTTTGGAGATAAAGCTGGTGATGTAAAAGATGCATCTTTAAAAGCTTCGCCTTCTCTAAGAGGAGTAGTTATTGACAAAAAGCTTTTCTCTCGTTCAATCAAAGACAAACGCAAGCGTTCGGAGGATAAGGAAGCTATTTCTAATTTAGAATTAGAATACGAAGTTAAATTCCAGCAGTTGAAAGACGTTTTAGTTGAAAAACTATTTACTCTTGTTAATGGAAAAACTTCGCAAGGTGTTATGAATGACCTTGGTGAAGAAGTTCTTCCTAAAGGCAAGAAGTATACAATCAAAATGCTTAATGCTGTTGATGATTTTGCTCACTTGGTAACAGGCAGCTGGACAACTGATGATAAGACTAATGCTCAAGTAGCTGATTTACTTCATAACTACAAAATTAAATTAAATGACCTTCAAGGTAATTTAAGAAGAGATAAGTTCACAATTTCTGTAGGTGATGAATTGCCAGCTGGTATTATGAAATTAGCTAAGGTTTATATAGCTAAGAAACGTAAGTTGAAAGTTGGTGATAAAATGGCAGGTCGTCACGGTAATAAGGGTATTGTTGCTCGAATTGTTCGTCAAGAAGATATGCCTTTCTTGGAAGATGGAACACCAGTTGATATTGTATTGAATCCACTAGGGGTACCATCGCGTATGAATATTGGCCAAATTTATGAAACAGTGCTTGGTTGGGCTGGAGAAAAATTAGGACGAAAGTACGGAACACCAATTTTTGATGGGGCTACTTTGGATCAAATCAATGCTTTGACTGATGAAGCAGGGGTTCCAAGATTTGGACATACACATTTATATGACGGTGGAACTGGAGAGCGATTTGATCAAGCTGCAACGGTTGGAATTATCTACATGTTGAAATTAGGTCATATGGTTGATGATAAGATGCATGCTCGTTCGATTGGTCCATATTCGTTGATTACGCAGCAACCATTGGGTGGTAAAGCCCAATTTGGAGGTCAACGTTTTGGTGAGATGGAAGTTTGGGCGCTTGAAGCCTATGGGGCTTCGTCAACTCTTCGCGAAATATTGACTGTTAAATCGGATGACGTAATCGGTAGAGCCAAAACTTATGAATCAATTGTAAAAGGCGAAACAATGCCTGAGCCTGGGTTACCAGAATCTTTTAATGTACTAATGCACGAACTGAAAGGTTTAGGCTTAGATATTAGATTGGAAGAGTAGTAGTATAGTTGAAAAACTATTTAAAAGAGAACATTTTTAACATTTTCATCTTTATAGCATTATGGCTAGAATAAAAGATAATAACGCACCAAAGAGGTTTAATAAAATTTCAATAGGTCTTGCTTCTCCAGAATCAATTTTGGCAGAATCAAGAGGAGAAGTTTTAAAACCAGAAACTATTAATTATAGAACTCATAAGCCAGAGCGAGATGGTTTATTCTGTGAACGTATTTTTGGTCCTGTAAAGGATTATGAATGTGCTTGCGGTAAATATAAGCGAATCCGTTATCGTGGAATTGTATGTGATCGTTGTGGTGTTGAAGTAACTGAGAAAAAAGTACGTCGCGATAGAGTAGGCCATATCAACTTAGTTGTGCCTGTCGCACACATATGGTATTTCCGTTCGCTTCCTAATAAAATAGGTTATTTATTAGGGTTACCATCCAAGAAATTGGATATGATCATATACTACGAGCGTTACGTAGTTATACAGCCTGGTATTGCAAAAGGACCTGAAGGAGAAGAAATCAATAAAATGGATTTCTTGACAGAGGAGGAATATTTAAATATATTGGAGACTATTCCTGCCGAGAATCAATATTTAGAAGATTCAGATCCGAACAAGTTCATAGCAAAAATGGGAGCTGAATGTCTAATTGATTTATTAGGACGAATTGACTTAGAACAGCTTTCTTATGAATTAAGACATAAAGCAAATACTGAGACCTCAAAGCAACGTAAAACAGAGGCTTTAAAAAGGCTTCAAGTAGTAGAAGCTTTGCGTGAGTCTCAAGAAAATCGTGAGAACAGACCTGAGTGGATGATTATGAAGGTGGTACCAGTGATTCCGCCTGAATTACGTCCATTAGTGCCTTTAGATGGTGGTCGTTTTGCGACTTCAGATTTGAATGATTTATACCGTAGAGTAATTATTAGAAATAATCGTTTAAAGCGATTGATGGAAATAAAAGCTCCGGAGGTAATTCTTCGTAATGAAAAAAGAATGCTTCAAGAATCTGTCGATTCACTTTTTGATAATACGAGAAAAGCTTCTGCTGTAAAAACGGAATCTAATAGACCACTTAAATCACTTTCCGATTCGTTAAAAGGTAAACAAGGTCGTTTCCGTCAAAACTTACTTGGAAAACGTGTTGATTATTCTGCACGTTCAGTAATTGTTGTTGGTCCGGAAATGAACTTATATGAGTGCGGCCTTCCAAAAGATATGGCTGCCGAGCTTTATAAGCCATTTGTAATCAGAAAACTGATTGAAAGAGGTATTGTAAAAACAGTAAAGTCGGCTAAAAAGATTATAGATAAAAAGGAACCTGTAGTTTGGGATATTCTTGAAAATGTTTTGAAAGGTCACCCGGTTTTATTGAATAGGGCCCCAACATTACACCGTCTAGGTATTCAAGCTTTTCAACCTAAACTTATTGAGGGTAAAGCTATTCGTTTACATCCATTAGCATGTACTGCATTTAATGCAGATTTTGATGGTGACCAAATGGCGGTGCACTTGCCATTAGGTCCTGAGGCCATTTTAGAAGCTCAATTATTAATGTTGGCTTCTCAAAATATATTAAACCCTGCAAATGGTTCTCCAATTACCGTTCCTTCTCAAGATATGGTTTTAGGTCTTTACTATATGACCAAACATCGTAAGTCTACTAAAGAAGTTCCTGTGAAGGGAGAAGGGTTAACTTTTTATTCTGCTGAAGAAGTAGAAATAGCGTTCAATGAGAAGAAAGTTGAACTTAACGCTGGTATTAAAGTACGAGCAGTTGATTTTAATGAAGAAGGCGAATTAGTTAGCCAAATAATTGAGACTACAGTAGGTAGAGTATTATTTAATAGTCATGTTCCAAAAGAAGCTGGTTTTATCAATCAGGTATTGAATAAGAAGGCACTTCGTAATATTATTGGTGATATTCTTGCAGTAACTGATGTTCCTAGAACTGCTGAGTTCTTGGATAAGATTAAGACTATGGGATATCAATTCGCTTTTAAAGGTGGATTATCTTTCAGTTTAGGGGATATTATTATTCCTAAGGAAAAAATTGAAATGATTGATGAGGCTAATGGTCAAGTAGATGGTATTATGGCCAATTATAACATGGGTCTTATTACTAATAATGAGCGATATAATCAAGTTATTGATGTTTGGACATCTACTAACGCTATGTTAACTGAATTGGCAATGAAACGTATTCGCGAGGATCAACAAGGTTTCAATTCGGTTTATATGATGTTGGATTCTGGTGCAAGGGGTTCTAAAGAACAAATTCGTCAGTTAACTGGTATGCGTGGTTTAATGGCCAAACCTAAAAAATCAACAGCAGGTGGTGGTGAAATTATTGAGAATCCTATTCTTTCTAACTTTAAAGAAGGATTGTCAATTCTTGAATATTTCATCTCAACTCACGGTGCTCGTAAAGGATTAGCAGATACCGCGTTAAAAACTGCAGATGCTGGTTATTTAACTAGACGTTTGGTTGATGTTTCACAAGATGTGATTATTAATATTGAAGATTGTGAGACGCTGCGTGGAATTGAGGTTAAAGCGCTCAAAAAGAATGAAGAAATTGTTGAAACATTAGGAGAACGTATCGTTGGTCGTGTTTCATTGCATGATATTTTTGATCCTGTTTCTGAAGAATTATTGGTGGCTGCAGGTCAGCATATAACTGAGGTTGAGGTTAAGAAAATTGAAGCTTCTCCGATTGATAAAGTTGAAGTTCGTTCACCATTAACATGTGAAGCACCTAAAGGAATTTGTGGAAAGTGTTACGGTCGTAACCTTGCTACAAATAAAATGGTTCAAAGAGGTGAAGCTGTTGGTGTGGTTGCTGCTCAGTCTATTGGTGAGCCAGGTACACAATTAACATTGCGTACGTTCCACGTTGGAGGTATTGCAGGTAACATTTCGGAGGAAAGTAGATTAGAAGCTAAGTTTGAGGGTGTTGCTGAAATTGAAGATTTGAGAACTGTAGTTGGTGAAAACAATGAAGGTGAAAAATCAAATATTGTTATATCAAGAACTTCTGAGATAAAAATTATTGATAAGAAAACAGGTATTACTTTAAGTACGAATAATATTCCTTACGGTTCTCAATTATTAATTAAAAATGGAGCCAAAATTAAAAAAGGAGATGTTATTTGTTCTTGGGATCCATACAATGGTGTGATAGTTTCTGAGTTTACTGGTAAGATTGCTTACGAAAATATTGAGCAAGGAATTACTTATCAAGTTGAAATTGATGAGCAAACAGGTTTTCAGGAAAAAGTAATTTCTGAATCTAGAAATAAAAAGTTGATACCAACTTTATTAATTCAAGATGCTAAAGGTGAAACTTTGCGATCGTATAATTTACCAGTTGGTTCACATATCATGGTTGATGACGGCGAAAAAATTAATGAAGGAAAGACTTTGGTTAAGATTCCACGTAAATCGGCAAAAGCAGGTGATATTACTGGTGGTTTACCAAGGGTGACTGAATTGTTTGAAGCTCGAAATCCTTCAAACCCTGCAGTTGTATCAGCGATTGATGGTGTTGTGTCATTCGGTAAAATCAAGCGTGGTAATCGTGAGATAATTATTGAGTCTAAATTAGGTGAAATAAAAAAGTACCTTGTAAAATTGTCTAATCAAATTCTTGTTCAAGAAAATGATTACGTTAGAGCTGGTATGCCACTTTCTGATGGGTCAATTACACCAGAAGATATTTTGGCAATTAAAGGGCCATCAGCGGTACAGCAATACTTGGTTAATGAAGTACAAGAGGTATATCGTTTACAAGGAGTAAAAATTAACGATAAGCATTTTGAAGTTGTTGTAAGACAAATGATGCGTAAGGTTAGAATTCAAGACTCTGGTGACACTATTTTCTTAGAAAATCAACTTATTCATAAAGATGATTTTATACGTGAGAATGATGAGATTTTTGGTAAGAAAGTAGTTGAAGAGGCAGGAGATTCTGAAAACTTGAAAGCAGGTCAAATAATAACGGCAAGAGAGCTTAGAGATGAAAATTCTTTATTAAAGCGTTCTGATAAGAATCTTGTTACTGCTAGAGATGCTGTTGCAGCAACTGCAACGCCAATCTTGCAAGGTATTACAAGAGCTTCTTTACAAACTAAATCATTTATTTCAGCGGCTTCTTTCCAAGAAACTACTAAAGTACTGAACGAGGCTGCTGTAAGCGGTAAAGTTGATACTCTAGAAGGATTGAAAGAAAATGTGATTGTAGGACATAAAATTCCTGCAGGTACAGGCATGAGAGACTATGATAGTATCATTGTTGGTTCGAAAGAAGAATATGATGAGATAATGGCTCGAAAAGAAGAGTTTAAGTTTTAAATACTAAAAACCCTGACAAAATTGTCAGGGTTTTTGTTTGAATCAAATTAGAAATGGCAGAAAAGAACCCGAAACAAAAGCAAATAAATATTGAATTGGATGAAAAGATGGCCGAAGGAATTTATTCCAACCTTGCTATCATAAATCATTCAGTTTCTGAATTTGTAGTTGATTTTATAAGCTTAATGCCTGGTGCACCGAAAGCCAAGGTGAAAAGCAGAATAGTATTGACTCCGCAGCATGCTAAAAAGTTTTTAAAGGCTTTAAATGATAATGTGAATCGTTTTGAGAAGGCCCATGGTACAATTAAGGATTATGAGCAGCCTTCAATACCTTTAAATTTTGGCCCAGCTGGAGAAGCATAAATAAAAACCCTGACATTTTCGTCAGGGTTTTATTTTTTAAAAACACTTCTTTTTTATTTTAACCAGCCCTTTTGAATGCTTTTAGTTGAAAACATAATTAGTAAAAGACCAATAATGGTTACAGTAATTGGCATGGCAAAAGAATTCGGAAAAACTTCGTCTGCATTTTGAATGAATAGCCAATTGATAAATTGGGCAACTGCAGTTATAAAAGAAAGAATGAACAGAGGTTTCGCCCACTTTTTTCTTAATAATAAGGCAATACAAGCAATAGTACCTGAAAAAACAGCAATAGCAAAACATGCAGTAGCCCAAGCAGGAATAGCTTCAAACACTTCTCTTTGAACTTGAGTCATTGTTTCTAACATCTCGACTTGATTGTAAGCTGTGTAAAGGTATTGAAACACTCCAAAAAAATTCCAAAAAAGGGCAATAACACTTATTACCCAAAACCATATCGATGGTTTTGATGTTGAATTTGTCATTTGTAAAGTTTTATTGGTTAATAGCCAATAAGTTACAAAAAAGACCTAATTAAACAGTAATTACACGTAATAAGAAGGACAGATGTTTAGGTTGTTTTAATTATTCAAATTCTGAAGTGAAATGAAGTTTTACACTTGGATACTTTTGTTGAGTCATTTGAAGGGAAAACTGTGAATCAGCCAAGAAAACTAGTTGTTCTCTCTTATCAATTGCCAAAAACTTTTGTTTTACTCTTTTAAACTCCTTGAACTCCTCATTTTTTTCATCCGCTTCAACCCAACAGGCTTTATGAACTGGGAAATTCTCATAAGTACACTTAGCACCGTACTCATGTTCAAGACGATATTGGATAACTTCATATTGAAGAGCACCTACAGTTCCAATAATTTTTCTACCGTTTAATTCTAGTGTAAATAATTGTGCAACTCCTTCATCCATTAATTGGTCAATACCTTTATTTAGCTGTTTGGCCTTCATTGGGTCGGCATTATTGATATACCTAAAATGTTCCGGAGAAAAACTGGGTATCCCTTTATAATGAAGTTTTTCTCCATTGGTCAAAGTATCACCTATTTTAAAATTACCAGTATCATGTAAACCAACAATATCTCCGGGGTATGAAATATCGACAATCTCCTTTTTTTCAGCGAAAAATGCATTTGGACTAGAGAATTTTAAATTTTTATTATGACGAACATGTAAGTAAGGTTTATTGCGTTCAAAAGTTCCTGAAACAATTTTAATAAATGCTAATCTGTCTCTATGCTTAGGGTCCATATTTGCATGAATCTTAAATACAAACCCAGAAAAGTCTTCTTCCTTTGCTAGCACTAGTCTTTCTTCTGCCATTTTCGATAATGGGGCCGGGGCAATATTTATAAAGCAATCAAGTAGCTCACGTACTCCAAAATTATTCAATGCAGATCCGAAGAAAACAGGTTGTTGTTCGGCTTTTAAATAGGATTCCGTGTCAAATGAGGGATAAACTCCCTCAACTAATTCCAAATTTTCCCTTAATTCAATGGCTGCCTTTTCACCTATAATAGAATCTAATTCTTGATTTTCAATATTATCAAATGCAATTGTTTCTTCAATATTTTGCTTGCTATTGCCACTGAACAAGTTTATGTTTTTTTCGTAAATATTATAAATACCTTTAAAATCATACCCCATGCCTATTGGAAAACTCAAAGGAGTTACTGTTAAACCTAATTTTTGCTCAACTTCATCCAAAAGATCAAATGCATCTTTACCCTCACGATCTAATTTGTTAATAAATACAATCATTGGTATTTTTCGCATTCTACAAACTTCAACTAATTTCTCAGTCTGTTCTTCGACCCCTTTTGCTACATCAATAACAACGATAACACTGTCTACAGCAGTTAAGGTTCTGAAGGTGTCTTCGGCGAAATCTTTGTGTCCGGGAGTATCAAGTATATTGATTTTTTTGTTTTTGTAAATAAACGCGAGTACCGAAGTTGCAACCGAAATACCGCGCTGTCTTTCAATCTCCATAAAATCACTAGTGGCAGATTTTTTTATTTTATTGTTTTTTACAGCACCAGCTTCCTTTATAGCACCACCAAAGAGAAGTAATTTTTCTGTTAATGTAGTTTTTCCAGCGTCTGGGTGTGATATTATGCCAAAAGTTCTTCTTCTTGCAATTTCCTTTTCAAAGCTCATGTGAAAAATTTGGGCAAAAATAAGCTAAAATGTTGGAGTGACTTTTTTTAATAATTGGTTCTTATATGTGAATAGTTTGTGGATAAAAAAGAATCAAAATAAGATATGTACTACAAAATCAAAGTATATTTCATCTAAATACTGATAGTTAAGTCTTTTTTGGATGTTGTAACATCTTTTTTTCTAAAATTGACGTATCTATTCAAACCAAAAGATTGCAGTTTATCGAGTAAAATAGGTAGTTAAATTGATAAAAAGTAACTATGCATAATCATACTCTGGAGCGATAAATGAAATCTTGAAGTAGTATTGATTGCCCCAAAATCCTTACAAAACATACCTACAAAGCCATGGTGATTAGTTTAAATAGACTAACGCTATGTATAAATATTTGTACCTATTCAATTCCAATATTACCATTCAATTTAAGTGTAATGGCTTAATTCAATGTTTAATACTCTCTTGTTTTTTAATTTGTAATTTTTCATTTGGGTTTAATTCTTTTGAAAATAATACAAATGATTATGACGGAGATGGTGTTTATGATGAAAATGATATCGATATCGATGGTGACGGAATAACCAATGATGTCGAAGACGGAAATGAAGATGGAGATAATTGCTATTGGACTTATCCCACAGACACAGACGCTGATGGCATACCAGATTATTTAGATATCGATTCGGACAATGACGGACTCTTAGATAACCTTGAAGCACAAAACGTACATATATATGAATCACCTTCAGGTATCGATTTGAATCATAATGGATTAGATGATATTTATGAACAATTCACACCGATTGGAATTCAACCAGATGATAGTAGAGATAATGATGGTTTTACAAATCAGTTAGATTTAGATAGTGATGACGATGGTATTCCAGACAATGTAGAAGGTCAACCCACAGATGGTTATGTAGGTCCAAGTGGTATTGACAGTGATAATGATGGATTGGATGATGCTTATGAAGGTGACGGCGATGCCGGTATTACTCCAGTAAATACTGATTCTAATGGTAAACCTGACTATTTAGACTACGATTCGGATGATGATTTG
>NZ_JAVRHU010000007.1:0-19928 GCF_031846405.1 Croceitalea vernalis
GCTAGCGTAATATCTGTAGACTTATTAGCTGCATCTTCTTTTAGTACTATGGCTGTTCCTAATTCAGCTTCAGTAACAAAAGTTGGATCTAAATCTATTTGATTACCAGGGGTTGCCGGTATAGTCAGGTTGATTACTGTTCCCGTTAATTGAACATCTTGTAATTCATTTGTTGGGTTTTCTCCACCGCCTGCAATAGTAGCTATATCCAATTCATCTTTTAACTGTTGAATTGCGAGTTGGGTAGAAGGCCCCAGCAATGTTACATAAGTCGTAAATGGTACTTCCCCTGCCGATTGATTATCTATGGTTGAAAGATCAACCGTATTTCCATTATCAATGCCAAGTACATCGCCCACGAGATTTAATTCTTGTTCGTCAGTATTTACACCTCCTAAAATCGGCGTTAAATCCACCCCAGTTCCATTGGTTATATTTAAAATATTTCCAGCTAAACTTAAATCTTGTTCGTCAGTATTTACACCTCCTAAAATCGGCGTTAAATCTACCCCAGTTCCGTCGGTAATATTTAAAATATTTCCAGCTAAACTTAAATCTTGTTCATCGGTATTAGCTCCTCCTAATATGGGTGTAAAATCAACACTACCATTAAAGCCTCCGTTGGCACCTGTAAAGTTTAAATTGTTCCCGGCTAAAGCCACATTAGAAATCACTCCATCAGAACCACCTGCAACTGTTAATTCGCCAATTCTTATGTCAATACCTTCTAAATGACCCTCTACGTGATTTGCTGTTTCATTATAGTTTGTAGGGCTTATAGTAACAAGTACTTCATCAGCGTCCTGAATTTCATTAAGTTGACTTGAATCACCATCCTCAACATTTAAAGTAATGGTATTACCATTATCGATTGTAATATTCCCTGGAGTGTTATTAGTCGATAAATTTTGATTATCTGTATTTCCGCCACCTGCATTGAGATTATCAATATCTGTTTGTAGCTCTTCTAAAGCCGATTGTACTTCATTACTAGTGATATTACCATTTGGAACCACCGAAATATTATCTGCTACTAAAATTGGAGCTAAATCAACCCCAATGCCATTTTCAATTTCAACTCTATTGCCATTCAACGAAAGATTTTGACTATCACTCCCCGTATTATTAAAAGAGGAAAGGTCAATTCTGGTTTCAAAACCGCTTTCTGTTAGAATAATTTCATTGCCCACAACCTCAGCATTTGTCAAACGTTCATTTTCATCACTTAAGTCATTGTCTGAGGCCAAATGATCCGTTAATCTTTGGTCGTTATTATCAATATCTGCTAACAATTGTGCATCATTATAAAAAGCACCATTACTATCAATAATAGCATTATTGGCATCTGGGCTAATTAACTGTGCCCCTGTAATAAAACCAGCATCATTTGTAAAATCATTTAAGGTTACTGCATCAGCTGAGAAAAAATCAATGTCATCATCAGTAACGGCATTGTCTTGTAGTTCAGAAGTTCCAATAGAATTTGGAGCAATTTTATCTTGGGTAATTGATTCTGGAGCAAAATCTACACCTTGAATAGTGCTGTCAGCAATGTTTTCGCCTGTAATTTCACCAACTTCAAAATTAAAAGTATTACCAGTTTGGGTTATTACAATAGTTTCTCTAAAATTTACAATGGGTTCTGAAGTAAAACTTTGTTCACCAACTCCTTCAAGCGGAACAGCAACAGTATTGCCGTCACTATCAGTTAAAACCAATTCATCATCAACTAATTCAAAACTAACATTAGTGGTGTTTTGATCTGCACATAAATTTACCCACTGACTACCATCAAAATAAAAAATACATTGTTCATCTGTATTGTATACCACGGCACCACGCAATGGAGTAATAGCATTCATTTCATTTGTGCCAATTCTTGTAATGACTAAAACATGTGAGGAGCTTTCTAATTCTAGAACAGACGATGGATTAATATTTTGGGGGTTATCACCAATTTTAACCTGTGACATAATTGGTGTCAGCGTCAATAGGCCAAAAGCTAAGAAACAGATTAGTGTTCTCATGATTAATTGTATTTAGGGTGAAATTTGCTCAACAAACAAAAATAATCTTCTCAGAAGATTAAACTAATTTTAAACGTCAAAATGCGCTGAGACTAGGTAAACGGATTATTAAAGTTGTAAAAATTAAAATCATTGAAATAATGAGCTCTTAATTGAATAATTAACAAAAGTTTAGACCCTCAATTTTTTTTATGACGATTTGTATAATTTTCTTTATAAAATTGAATGAAATATCATCATATGAAAAAGTCATTACTATTTGTTTTTCTTTTTAGTTTATTTAACATTCTGTCTGCTCAAGACGATGGTAGAGAATTATTAAGAGGGCAAGTTTTATATCGCGGGAGTAATGTAGCAAATGAAAACGTTATTAATTCTACCTCAGAAATGGCTACCATCACTAATGATAGCGGGCAGTTTATAATAAGAGTAAAAACTGGGGATCAATTGGTTTTTACAGCTGTTAATTACCAATTAGAGATTGTCACAATTACTGAAGAGATAATAGCAAATAAAAGACTAGTGGTTGAAGTAACCGAGAAGGTTACTGAATTAGATGAAGTAGTAGTAACCCCTGAAAATCAAAAAAAGTTTTTAGAATTAAAGAATGAACAGTTTAAAGAAGTTGAATATGAAATTGATCGCTCAACAGAGGTGAGAAACGTAGCACTTCTTTCTCAAAATGAACGACGTGAAGGCGATATAAATTTTGTAAATATTTTTAAAGCTATTTTTAAGTCAAGGGACAATGGTGATAAAGATCAAGTGCCTTTAAAGGTTAGCGAAGTTTTAAGACAAGTTTACGATGACGAGTTTTTTGTTGCTGACTTAAAACTACCCCAAGATAAAATTGATGCTTTTTTGCTGTATTGTGACGACAAGATGGAAACCCAATCAATACTTAAAAAAGAAAATGAATTTCAGCTCATTGACTTTTTGGTTACGCACAGTAAAACATATTTGGCTGAAATAAATGAAAAATAGTTACTTCATTTTATTTTTATTTCTAGGCAGCTTTTTACAAGCGCAAACCTTTAGCACGAAATCTGTTAAAGGAAGGGTCGTAGCTGAAGGCAAAGACGTAACAGGTGTAACTATTCAGAATATAAGTTCAAAAAGAGCTACCATAACAAACATTCAAGGCGACTTTTCGATTGCGGTTCGGTTGAACGACACTTTGGTTTTTTCTGCGGTGCAATTCAAAAGAAAGGTTTTACCTATAACTAAAGACGTTTTAGACGCTAACTTTATCACAGTGCCTTTAGAAGAATTTGTAAATGAACTAAGAGGCGTTGTTTTGAACCCCTATAACCTTTCTGGAAGTCTAGATTCCGATTTAGGTACCTTAACCTTGGCCAAAGATGTAAGTGCCGAAGCCCTAGGTTTGCCAAATGCTCATAGAAAAATACCAACACAAAGCGAACGTAAATTACAACAAGCCACTTTTGGTAAATTTAACATTGGAATGATATTGAGTCCACCACTTGATCCTATAATTAATGCTATTACCGGTAGGACTAAAATGTTAAAAAATAGAGTTAAAATTGATGAAACCTATGCACGAACTCAACGGGTTCAAAATTTTTATGTTGATTCTATCTTTATGGTAGATTTAAAAATTCCGCAAAATAAAATTCCTGATTTTATGTATTTCTGTGAAGTTGATGAGGAATTTCAAACAACGGTTGATACTCATGATAAACTAAAGATTTGGGAGTTTTTAATTCAAAAAAGCAATGTTTATCGCGATAATAATGGGTTGGAGTAAACAAATTTAATGTTCTCATGATTGTGAAAATTAACTCAAAAAAAGCACTAGTATACGTCATCTGTTTTTGTTGTTTTTCACACTTATTTTCACAAACTAAACTGTTAAGAGGTACCGTTGTTTCCATTAAGCAAGATGTAACGGGTATCACTATCCAAAATAGCACTTCGGGTGCAGCTAGTATTACCAATAGTCTCGGGAATTTTGTTATCAAAGTGGCCTTAAATGATACTTTGATTTTCTCTGCGGTTCAATTTAAAAGAAAGGTTTTACCTATAAATAGCAGAGTTTTTAATTCAGTATTTATTCGAGTAGATCTGGAAGAATTTGTCAATGAATTGAATGAGGTTGTGGTACAACCTTTTGATTTATCCGGTAATTTGGGGTCTGATTTGCTGGGTTTGACTTTAGAAAAAGATGTTAGTGCTGAAGCTTTAGGTTTGCCAAATGCTGATGTTAGAATTATTTCACAAAGCGAGAATAAATTAAATGACGCAGACCATGGAAAGTTTGCCTATTTCTATGTTATAGCTTTAACCATAAACCTGAATAAAATAATGAATCGTCTTAACGGAAAGACTAAAATGCTTAAAAAGCGAGTGGAACTGGATAAAGCCTATGCAAATGTTCAGAAAGTAGAAGAAAGGTTTATTGATTCTGTAATGATAAATCATTTGAAAATTCCAAAGAATGATTTCTATGATTTTATCTATTTCTGTGAGATGGACGATGAATTTAAAACAGCAATAGCAGCTAATGATGAACTAAAGTTGTGGCAATTTTTAATTGATAAGAGTACAGCATACCGAAAGAATAATGCTTTAGATTAATTTTTAGTTAGTGATTCTTCAATTGGTATGTATATTGGCATGAGGTTTGTTTAATTTTATAATAATTAATAACTAGAATGAAAAAGACTGTTTTAATTCTAATCTTGGCAATAATGCCATTACTAAGTTTTGCCCCTCATAAGTTTTATGTTAGTGTAACTAACATCAATTATTCGGAAAAGGATGATGCTCTGCAAATCACTACTAGAATTTTTATTGACGATTTTGAAGCAGTACTTTCAGAACGATATGGGGTTGATGGGGAATTGGCAACTTCTAAAGAAGCAAAAAATGCTGAAGAATACATGATTAAGTATCTAAAAACCAAGTTCGTCATGTATTTGAATGGAGAACAAGCCCAATTTAATTATATCGGTAAAAAATATGATAATGATGTTGTTATATGTTATTTAGAGATTGCTAATATTGGTTTTGATAATTTGAAAACCATTGAAGTAGAAAACGAAGTATTAACGGATATGTACGATGAGCAAAAGAATTTGGTGCATATTAAGTATCAAGGCAAAAAGAAGAGTTTTGTGCTCATTAAAGAGAATAATAAAGGAATGTTAAACTTGTGACGCTTCCTTAAGAAATAGTTAAAAAAGAACTATTTTCCCAAACTTAAAAAATCGACTAAAAATGAATAAAATCAAGTATTGTTTTGCTTCAGTTCTGTTTTTGTTTGCGGCTGTAACTTTTGCCCAAGAAACCGAAGAAGAAAAAGAACGTGAACCTGGTCATATGAATCAAAATAGATTCAAGCAGATGTATGAAGAGTTCGCAACACCAAACACCTATCGTTCAGCATCTGGTGCTCCAGGGCCTGATTATTATCAACAACAGGCTGACTACAAAATGGACATCACTTTAGATGATAAAAATGCCAAACTTTATGGTGAAGAAACGATAACATACACAAATAATTCGCCAGATAATTTGGAATTTTTGTGGGTGCAATTAGATCAGAACGTTAGAGCTAAAGATTCTAAATCACCTTTGAGAAATGGTGGTGGAGTTAATTTTGCCTACAGAGCAAGTAGTTTTGTCCAAACATATGTCACGGAAGCTTTCGATGGAGGTTTCAATATTGATTGGATAAAAGATGCCGCAGGTAATAATTTATCTTTCACGGTTAACCAAACTATGATGAGAGTGAATATACCCCAACCACTAAAGGCAGGTGAAAGCATGTCATTTTCAATAAAATGGTGGTATAATATTAATGATAGACCAAACGACGGTGGTCGCTCAGGTTATGAGTACTATCCAGAAGATGGTAATAGAGATTATACCATAGCTCAATTCTTTCCAAGAATGGCCCATTACAGTGATAATGAAGGATGGCAAAACCACCAATTTTGGGGTAATGGAGAATTTGCTTTGCCTTTTGGTGATTATGATGTAAACATTACGGTACCTGCAGATCATATTGTTGACGCTACTGGTGTACTTCAAAACAGAAAAGAGGTTTTTTCTAAAGATATGATTAAACGTTACGAACAGGCGAAAAAATCCTATGATAAACCTGTAGTAATTGTGACGCAAGAAGAAGCAACGGCTAAAGAATCGTCTTTTTCAGAAAAGACAAAAACATGGAGGTTCAAAACGGAGAGTCAAGCCCCTGTTCGTGATTTTGCTTTTGCATCTTCAAGAAAATATATCATGGATGCCCAAGCAGTAAAAATGGGTAATCGTGATGTAATGGCGGTTTCCTTATATCCTAAAGAAGGTAACCCATTATGGGAGGAATTTTCTACCAAAGCAGTTGTTCAGACCTTACAGACATATTCCAAATTTACTTTTGATTACCCTTATAATAAGGCAATTTCAGTTAGTGCTAAAAGTATAGGGATGGAGTACCCAATGATTTGTTTCAACTTTGGACGCCCTAATCCTGATGGTACGGTTTCTGACCGCACTAAATTCGGGATGATTAGTGTAATTATTCACGAGGTTGGACACAATTATTTTCCAATGATTGTGAATTCAGACGAGCGCCAATGGGGTTGGATGGATGAAGGTCTTGATACTTTTATGCAATATCTAACAGAACAAGAATTTGGAGAAAACTTCCCTGCGGCCGTGGCTCCTAATGACCAGTACCCGTCCAGAAGAGGTGAACCTTCTAAAATTGTTCCTTATATGGCTGGCGAGCAAAATTTTATTACTCCAATAATGTCGAACCCAGAAAATGTTTATCAATTGGGTAATAACGCTTACGGTAAACCTGCAACGGCTCTTAACATTCTAAGAGAAACAGTTATGGGGAGAGAATTGTTTGATCATGCTTTTAAAACTTATGCACAACGTTGGATGTTTAAACATCCATCACCAGAAGATTTCTTTAGAACCATGGAAGATGCTTCTGCAGTAGATTTAGATTGGTATTGGAGAGGTTGGTTCTACAGCACTGATTATGTTGATATTGGAGTAAAAGAAGTTAAAAAGTATTATGTAACAAGCAAAGTAACTCAGCAAATGCAAGAGTATATGGATGCACGTAATCTTACTGAAGCAGATTTACCACCTTTAGTTTATTTGGTTGATGAAAATAGCGAAGATTTTAATGAGGATTTAAAAGACAAAGCGCCTTCTGAAACATCACAAAACTTAAAAGAGTTTATGATGGATAATATGACGGCCGATGAAAGAGCTCAAGTAAAAGAACCAAAGTTCTTTTATGAGGTAACTTTTGATAAGCCAGGAGGTATTCCAATGCCATTAATTGTGGAATATTCTTATGCTGATGGCACTACTGAAAGCATTACTTACCCGGCTGAAATCTGGAGAAAAAATGACACTGAAGTTAAACGTGTGATTTCTTCAGAAAAAGAGTTGGTTGGTATTATTGTTGATCCTAAGTTGGAAACTGCAGATATTGATACTACCAATAATTCATGGCCAATAAAAGATGAAAAGTCTGATTTTGACCAAATGAAAGAAAAGGTAAAAGGATAGTATTTTAAAATACATTTATTTAGAAGCCTTGTGATTTCGCAAGGCTTTTTTTATTTTAGAAATAAGTTCTAGTTATATTTGTTCTATGCATTTTTTATTTATTAGCGGAGGCGAAATATTCTTTATCATGTTCATTGTTGTCATGGTTTTTGGTGCGGATAAAATTCCAGGCATTGCTAAAGGTCTTGGCAAGGGTATGAGACAGCTTAGAGATGCCACCGATGATATTAAACGCGAAATTCAAAAGAGTGCTGATAAGCAAGGTATTGATACTGATTTCACTAAGGATATCAAAAAGAGTATTGATGACGTCAAAAAAAATGTAGATGATGTCACGGGCGCTATCAAACGCAGCACTAAATAAAAATGTTACAAAAAATCCTTGATTGGGACCGAGATACTTTTGTTTACTTAAATAGTTTAGGTATTGAAAAATATGACGGTTTTTGGAGTGCTGTTACTAACATGGCCACTTGGGTTCCACTTATTCTACTTTTTATTCTACTATTTGCATTGAAATTTCCAAAACAAGTGGCTTTTAAAAAGGTAATGACTGTTTTTGCTTTAGCCTTGTTTATTACGGTGATTACCTACCTTACTAAAATAGGAGTTGCAAGACTTCGACCTAACAATGACTTAGAAATAAATACGTTAATTCGAATTTTAAAGACTCCAACCGACTACAGTTTTTTTTCTGGACATGCTTCTAGTTCTTTTTCAATAACAGTCTTGGTTTATTTATTGCTTAGAAAAAGAATTAAATGGGCAATACTCTTCTTCATATGGCCCATTTTATTTAGCATGAGTCGAATTTATGTTGGAGTGCATTTTCCGTTGGATATATTGGTGGGTACTTTCGTAGGTGTCGTCTCAGCTTTATTGTTTTATAAAATATACCAGCGCTATATTGAAAAGCATACTTTGATTTAACGCAGGTAATCTCAGTAATTGAAGCATATCTAAAGTACTCTACTCAGAGTGAGCCCGTCTCTGACAGGCAAAATAACCGTTTCAACTCTAGGATCATCTTTTAATTTTTGATTATACTTCAATAAAGCTTCAGTTGCTTTGTCAGATCTTTTTAAGGGTTCTACAACCTTACCCGACCATAATACATTGTCAGATAAAATAATACTCCCAGGTTTTACCTTAGTCATTACTACTTCAAAATATGCATCATAACTCTTTTTTTCAGCATCTATAAAAACAAGATCAAAAACTTCACTGATTTTTGGTATAATTTCTATGGCATTACCAGTATGTTGAATGATACTATCTCCATAACTACTTCTGTCGAAATATTGACGTTGTATGTCATGTAGTTCTTCATTTACATCAATAGTATGTAAACAACCATTTGGATTTAACCCTTCTGCTAAACAAAGTGCAGAATATCCGGTATAAGTGCCAATTTCAAGAATAGTTAATGGGGATATTATTTTTGATAATAAACTCAATACACGACCTTGATAATGACCAGTGATCATTCTTGGTTGAATTACTTTTAAGTGAGTTTCCCTTGTTAATTCTTGCAATAATTCAGGTTCTAATTCTGAATTATTATCAATATATTTTTCAAGGTCTTCTGAAAGAAAATGCATACTTTAATTTTGATAAAAATAGCTAAATAAGGTTTATTTTAGAGGGATGGAAAAGGTAATAATACGCGAAGCTGTTGTTCAAGATTTACCTGTGCTTCTGCACTTTGAACAAGAACTGATTAAGGCCGAACGTCCTTTTGATCCTACTATTGCTCACGACCCAGTGAGCTATTATGATATCGAGGCTTATATAGAAGATGATACGATTAAAGTAATGGTAGCTGAGGTTGATGGTGTTGTTGTTAGTTCTGGTTATGCCTTAAAAAAGGAAGCTAGGTCTTATTTGGATCATCAATTTTATGGTTATTTAGGTTTTATGTATACTGAAACTTCCTATAGAGGAAAAGGGATTAATAAAATGATTGTTGATTATTTAGTAGACTGGTGTCGTAGCAAAGGATTGAATGAAATACGATTAACGGTGTATGATGAAAATGACCCAGCCTTAAATGCTTATAAAAAAGCAGGTTTTAAGAAACACTTATGTGAAATGAGAATAGTCTAATTTCATAACTGTATTTTTAAGAAAAAAAATGATTTATGGAGTTTCAAAATACATTGAGTTACGCTCAAAATCTAGATAGTAAAGACTCTTTACATAAATATAGAGACCAGTTTTACTATCCAAAGGTAAATGGTAAAGAGGTTATTTATTTTACAGGAAACTCATTAGGATTACAGCCCAAAAATTCAAAAGAATATGTTGATGAGGTTATGAGAGATTGGGCCGAGCTTGCTGTAGAAGGTCATTTTTATGCAGACAAGCCTTGGTGGGACTATCATGAGCGGTTAGTTGAGCCATTAGCCAAAATTGTTGGTGCAAAAACTGAAGAAGTATCAGTAATGAATACGCTAACAGTCAATTTGCACTTATTGATGGTTTCTTTTTATCGCCCAACTCATAAACGATTCAAAATTCTTTGTGAAGAAAAAGCATTTCCTTCAGACCAATATATGCTTCAAAGTCAAGTTCGGTTTCATGGTTTGAACCCTCAAGATACTATTGTTGAGGTCAAAAAAAGAGATGGAGAACATTCTTGGAGAACAGAAGATATTATAGCTAAGATTGAAGAAATAGGAGATGAGTTAGCCCTACTCTTAATAGGTGGTGTGAATTATTATAACGGACAGGTTTTTGATATGAAAGCTATTACTGCAGCTGGGAAAGCCAACGGTGCATTTGTTGGATGGGATTTAGCACATGCCGCAGGAAATATCGAATTAAAACTACATGATTGGGAAGTTGATTTTGCCGCATGGTGCAGTTATAAGTATATGAATAGTGGCCCTGGTAATGCAAGTGGTATTTTTGTTCATCAACGTTATTTGGATAGAAAAGATATCCCTCGTTTTGAAGGTTGGTGGGGAACTAAGAAGGAAACTCGATTTTTAATGAAGCCCGAGTTTGACCCTATGGCAAATGCCGATGCTTGGCAGCTAAGTAATGCTCCAATATTATCGGTAGCGCCCTATTTAGCTTCTCTACAATTATTTGAAGAGGTTGGTATGAAGGCTTTATTAGAAAAGCAAAAATTGATTACGGCGTATTTAGAATTTATTCTTAAAAAAGTAGATGATCAAGTAGCTAGTACTTTTGAAATTATTACGCCAAAAGAACGCGGCTGCCAATTATCTGTTTTTTTGCACGGTGAGGGTAAATCATTATTTGATTATTTAATGAAAAATGGAGTGATAACAGACTGGCGTGAACCCAATGTCATAAGATTAGCACCTGCTCCATTTTATTGTTCTTTTGAAGATATGTTTCGATTTGGTGAAATATTAAAAGCTGGGATTTTATCAAAATAAGCTAGCTTTACAGACCTTTTAGCCAAATAATGAAGTCACTTCAATTAATACTTTCAAATCCGAGATATTTTGCTCCTGCTTTTGTATTTACAAGCCTTAACATTTGGTTTGGTACATGGGCTATTTATATTCCGTCTGTAAAAGAAAAATTACAAATTGATAAAGCGGATTTAGGTATTGCAATTTTCTTTTTGTCCTTAGGTGTTTTTACTGTTTTTCCAATAGCTTCAAAAATTATTAATAAGATAGGCGTGGGCCGAGCTACGTGGTTTGGAGTCGTATTTAATAGCGTGTTAGCTCTTTTTCCTTTAATAGCTCCTAATTATTATTCTCTTTGTATTGCTTTATTTTTATTTGGTGCCTGTAATGGATTAACGGATATCGCTATGAATACTTTGGTGACCGAAATTGAAAAAGAAGATAAACAAAACTTTATGTCAGCCGCACATGGTTTTTTTAGTCTTGGTGGTGTAATTGTTGGTTTAGGTAGTTTTCTGATTCCTCTTATCGGAAGTCCATTTTTACATATGTTAATAACCGTGATATTGGTTTTAATAATAAATGTATTCCTAAAAAAAAGATATTACCATATTACAGCTGCACCGGTTGAAAAAGAGCCTTTCAGCCTAAAATTATTTAAACCTTTATTAGTATTGGGTATTATAGGTTTTGTTAGTATGGGTAGTGAAGGCGGTATTATTGATTGGAGCGCATTGTATTTGAAAGAAGTTGTTTTGGCTCCTGAAGCATTAATTGGTTCTGGTTTTCTAGCCTTTTCTGCAATGATGACATTTGGTCGTTTTTTAGGCGATGGAATAAGCCAACGGATAGGTTCAATAAAATTAGTAGCTCTTGGAGCATTCATTGCAATTATTGGGTATGTGTTGGTATTATCTGAAAATTCAATTTTAGCTATAGTTGGTTTTGCACTGAATGGACTTGGTTTTTCAGTAATGGTGCCAGAATTATTTAGAATAGGGGGTAATGTTAAAGGGGTAGAATCATCCCAAGGCGTGGCATTTATAGCAGGTACGGGCTATTCAGGATTTTTATTAGGTCCTGTAATTCTTGGCTTTTTAGCTGAAGGTTTTACTTTAAAAACAAGTTTTTGGGCCTTATTAGGTTGTGCTGCTTTGGTTTTATTTTTAACAATAGTACTTAATACTAAGAAAACTACTTAAAGTTTGAATTAATATCAAATTCTTCATTCATTTTACCAACAGTTTCAATAAATTCTAACATTTCATCAGTAAGTAATAGTTGGTTTTGAGCGTGCCAAAAATCTTTGTTATATGGAAAATCGAGTTTAAAAACATCTTTATTTTCATTCACATTTTTCTTAATCTTCATATCAAGAAAGTGTCCGTAAGACTTTAAAATATCCTCAGAATCGAAAAAGGTCTGAAACGTTTCTTCATTATTCTTTACTTCAACTATGGATCTAATTTTTCCGTTTTTAATTACATATTTACCTGACTTAGTATCTTTTTTAAATATGACATTTTTTTCATAAAAGTTTAATTTGTACTTGATATCTTTCTTTTGAATAAAATCGGAATTCGGCTCTATTTTTAGGTAAAATTCTAAAATAGCTTTGTCTTCGAGATTAATTATATAATACCCCTGATTATTTATTTTTTGGTTTTCACCATTATACTTGAATTCTAAACGTACTTTACTTTGATTGTCGAAATATTTTTCTTCTATTTCAAAGTTTTTGCTATTAATACCGATTTGTACGGTTTCCATTAAAATTGCTCTTAGCGATCTAAATTTAAAATAGATATCTGTTTCATTTTCTGTTATTTCTTCTAAGCCTATTTTTCGCATATTTTGAACCTGAAAAATAAAATCTTTCTTTTTCAGTTCCATGTCTTTACCATACAATAATGTTCTTCTATTTAGCTTACCTTGAATATCCTGAATTCGCGTAATATCACCATCATAACGAAGTAAAGACCTTATAAAAAACTTTTCATTAAAGTTGGTATTTGGATAATTTTCAGAAAATGCTTTTTTAATCAGGTCTAATAAAGAATCTTCATTTGATAATACCACTTCAGCAAGCTCAAAAGGTTTTGAAAACAACAGAAGAGTATCCGGAAGTTGATTGAAAGTAGTTTTGATTTCTTCGTATCCTAATTTGTAAAAAGATATGGAGTCATTATTACTTAGCAGAAAATACTTACCATTTTGGTTGGTGACTGTATTATCATTGGTGTTATAAACATCAACAAATTCAATCGGCTTTTTGCTTTCACCATCTAAAACAACTCCTAGTTTTTGATTTTGCGCGTTAATTAGTGTAAACGGAAGTAGGAGTAAAAAAAGTATTTTTTTCAAAATTATTGGTCTAATTGGATTATGATATCATCAAAAAAGAGATTAAAAACTTCTTTCTCCTTTTTATGATCTAATGCAATTATGATGCCATTATAATCTTTATAGTTTTCCCATGTGGTTGTCATTGACGCTTCAGGTTGATTAGATTTTCTAAACACCCATTCTTGAATTCTGTAGTCATTGTCAAAATAAAAATCATATGCATCACCAGGAGTATAGCCCCCTTGTTTACCATAAACTATGGTTAATTTCTGTAACGATTTTTTACTTATTGGTGCGGTATCATTTTTAACCTGTTGGTATTCAAAATTATTAGAATCCCAGATAAGATTAAATGGTGCTAAAAGCCAAAAACGATCATTGATAAAGCCTCCATTAGTTTTTATAGCAATACTATCCATATTTTTTCTGTTATAATTTAAGATGTCAACACCAGAAATTCTTGTTACATCATTGGATTTTGGTTGCCAAATCCATGAACGTTCAAAATGAGTTGAATCGCGATCTACATTAAAGGTGAATTGTATTTTATTGACATCTTTCCAATTTTCAAAACCGTGAGCATCAGCTATTTTTTCTAGAATACTTTGCTCTTTTTCGATTGGTTTAGGTGTCTCTTTGGTTTCTGTTTTACAACTAAAATTAAAAGCAATAAACAATACAATAATGGCTTTGAAAAATTTCATCTTGTGGTTTTGTTCAAATATACCTCGTTTTGAAGTATCTTGTTTTCCATTTCTAAAATGAACTAGGTGACTTTTTTAAAGCGTTTGTTTCTAATTCTTATAAATCAAGATAAGAAGTCATTGGGGGCAGACAATCCTTATAGCAAATTAACCGACGAAGAACTGGTAAGTAGAATTGTCGCGAAAAATGATACCATGTTATTTGGTGTTCTTTATGATCGCTACTCTAGAATGGTCTATAATAAATGTTACGGATTTTCTAGGTCTCAAGATGAAGCCGAGGATTTAGCTCAGGATGTTTTTTTAATGTTGTTTATAAAGTTGGCCTCATTTAAAGGAAAATCAAAATTTTCGACCTGGCTCTATTCTTTTACTTATAATTTCTGTGTGAATTATGTTAATAGAAATAAGCAACGAAAAATGAGTGATAAATCAGTACCAATGGAAACTACAGAATATAAGTTGACCGAAGAGGTGCCTGATGAAAGTATTTATGAGATGAAGGCTAGTAAACTGGCCAAAGCTCTTGAAATGATAAGTGCGGAAGATAAATCTATTTTGCTTTTAAAATATCAAGATGGAGCGTCTATAAAAGAATTAAGTGATTTGTTCGAAATAGGGGAGAGCGCAGTTAAAATGCGTTTAAAAAGAGCAAAAGCGAAACTATTGGAAATCTATAATACCTTAGGATAGATGGGAAACGAATTTGATAATCCGTTCAAACAATTGAACAGGAATTTAAGGGAAGTACCTCCAGAAATGAGGCAAAAAGTAATGAATGATATTGCTATTGCTAAGCTTATTTTAGATATGGCCGTATTGGTGACCTCTAATTACTCCTCTATATTTGCAGGAATGTTTAGAACCAATAAGCGACAATAACCAAGAAAATAATATAAAAATGGAAAAATATAAACAAGTACTATCAGATAGTTTGGGCGATATGCTTTCAAATGTAGTGCAGCTTTTACCTCAATTAATTATTGGGGTATTGGGTTTAATAGTAGCATGGTTACTATTGAAAATAATTTTGTTTGTTTTGAAGCGTGTGCTAAAAGCTGCTAAAATAGATGCACTTTCTACAAAAGTGACCGATGCTAAATTATTTGGAGAGAAAGAGGTCAAAATCGACTTACTCAAAATAGCATTGACAACTGTCAAAATATTATTGATACTTTTCTTTACAATTGTCATTGCTGAGGTTATCGGACTTACCGCTATTTCAGAAGGTATCATATCAATTTTAGCTTATTTGCCAACCTTACTTAGTGCTTTATTAATTTTTGCGGGTGGTTTTTACCTTGCCACAATTGTTAAAAAAGCAGTTTTGGCTCTATTTGATTCCATGGGGGTCAGTGGTTCAAAAATTATTAGTGGGGTATTATTTTATATGATTACCTTTTTTGTGTCAATTACAGCACTTAATCAAGCAGGTATTGATACTGAAATTATCACTAGTAATTTCACGATGATACTAGGGGCATTTTTATTTGCAATTGCTCTAGGATTCGGTTTAGGATCAAGGGAGGTTTTTTCCGATGTTTTAAAAATGTTTTACACTCGTAAAAACTATATGGTAGGCGATAGTATTAGCATAGGTGATTTAAAAGGTACAATTGAAGCAATTGATAATATTACTATGACATTAAAGACAAAAGATGGAAAAGTGATAATCCCTATAAATGAAGTAGTCTCCAGCCGGGTGCACATTAAGTCATAAAAAAAAAGCGCCTTTAAGGCGCTTTTTTATTGTTAATCTTGTTATTTACTTTGAGTAACCGTTCGTGATTTTATTTGTACGACTGGGAATTCTGTTCGTCTATTTAACTCTAATTCTTCTGGAGTACAGTCTTGTTTGCTAGTACATTCATTAATTGGTACTCTTTTTCCGAATCCTTTATATGAAAGTATGTGGTTTCTAGGCACACCATTTGCTAGTAAATATTCGTAAGCTGATTTTGCTCTACGTTCTGATAATTGATCGTTATAAGCATGACTTCCCACTGGATCAGTATGCGCCTCTAATTTGATTATCATCTCAGGGTATGTTTCGGTCATTAACTTCACAACTTTGTCTAATTCTATAGCAGCGTCAGGTCGAATATCTGCCTTGTTGAAATCATAGTAGATTTTCTTTAAACCAGCTAATACCTTTACATCTAAAATTGGTTCTAATTCAATATCTTGTCTTACTAGTCTTGCAGCGCGGCCCGTAGTTCTTGTATTAAAATAGACACTTTTATGTGGGTGCGTTTTTCTAACAGCCTCAATCCGGTAATTAACATTTCTGCTAATTAACATTTGATATTTCCCATTAGCATCCGTCATGGTTTTAGACATTAACTCACCTGTTGCTTGGTTGAATAAAGATATTTGAACACTATCTAAAGTCTTTAAGTTAATAGCATCGGTTACTACACCCTGAACGCTCAAAGATGGTACGAATCTAAATTTATAAATGTCATCGCCACCTTTTCCACCTTTACGGTTAGAGCTTACGTAGCCATCTATACCATTTTCTAAGGCATAATATCCAAAATCATCTTTATCACTATTTAATGGTTTTCCGAGGTTGATAACATCTTTAATTTGTCCTGTTGAATCCGCTACAGTTCCAAAAACATCTAATTGTCCAAAACCTAAGTGACCATCTGAAGAGAAGAAAAGTTGCCCTTCATTATTTACATAAGGGAACATTTCGTTTCCAGCAGTGTTAACTATAGGTCCAGCATTTATTGGCTGCCCTATACCACCTCTAGGGTGAATCTTAGCATAATAGATATCGGTACCTCCATATCCACCAGGACGGTCCGAAGAAAAATATAATAATGTTCTTTCTGTATTTACTGATGGATGACCAGTTGAGTAATGATCAGCATTTGTTTTTAAGTTACGCGTAACTTTCCACTCTCCATCGATCTTTTCACCTTTATAGATTTTAAGATTATTCTGGTTTTCAATTAATTTATCTTCTTTTTGAGTAGTATGAAAACCCTCTTTCTTTTGAAAATAATTATTTCGCGTAAAATAAACTATTGTGTCATTCTTATAATCTGTAGAAAAAACTAACGAACTCTCATGGAATTTTGAATTTATCTCGCCGCCAAATCGCTTAGGACTCGCCATGGTATTCCCTTCAGGAACGTAAAAGATATCCAACCAAGGTTCATTATTCCAACCATATAATTCATCATTTTTCTGACTTTTACGACTGGCACTAAAATATAAGTTTCCTTCATGAACAAATGAACCAAATTCACTGTATTCTGTGTTAAAAGGAACTGGTTCTAAATCGTAACGTTCTCTACTATTAAAGACAACAGAAGCCAAGTTGCCATCTTTTAAAAAGGCCTTAACTCGCTTATCATTCTTATTGAATTTCTTATATTTTTTTAACCATTTTAAAGCTGAATCTTCATCACCAGAACTTTTAAGAGCCATGGCGTATTTAAAATAGTAATTCGTTGGAGTATCCGCTTCTTCAATAAATCTTTTGAAATAAGGAATAGATTTTTCAAAATCACGCATTAAAAGATAACACTCAGCTAGTCGTTGATAAGCATGGTTTTCGTTATAACTATTTACAACCATTTGCTCGTACTGAGGTATAGCCTTAGCATAGGCAAACTTGTTAAATAGTCTATCAGCTTCTTTTTGCACGCTAGATTGAGCATTTAAGCTCGCGCACAACAGTATTGAAGCAAAAAATGATATGATGATTCTTTTTGTTGTCATGGTGCTTTAATTAGAAATATCTAGGTGATTTGTATAAGTCGGTTTTCTTGGTAAGTCTAGGTTCAAAAATTAAAATGATTTCATGAGTACCTCCGGTATATGGTCTAAAATCACCAGTAGGCAAATCATAAGCATATCCTATTCTGATGTCTTTAGATACTTGGTAATCCATATAGGCACCAAAGTTTGAAGCATCATTAAATCGATACGAGGCCCCAGCCCAAAACTTTTCATAAAATAAGAATCCTGCGGTTGCATCATAAGTTGCGGGGGCTCCATTTGTGAATTTTGTAATTACTGAGGGTCTGAATTTTATATCCAATGATAAGTCTAGAACTAAACCTCCAATAGCATAATAACTAGTTCTTTCTAGGGCCACAAATTCTCCTTCGTTTAAGTCAGTATTTAAAATTCGCGGTGAAGAAATACCCGCGTACCATCTATTAGTACTTAAATAAACTCCAGCACCAAAATTCGGTTTCCAACTGTTGAAGTTTGAATTAAAGAAAGGGTCGTTAACGTCTGGGTTTTCCAAACTATAATTAGTAAATCCAGCTTTTAACCCAAAAGAAAGCTTAGCTTCAAAGGAAACAGGAATTGTGTATGAAAAATCACCATATACATAATTAGTACTTTCAAAACCTAATTGATCAGTAATGTAAGATAGACCTAAACCAACTCTTTCATTATTCAAGGGTGTATGAAAAGAGAAAGTACTGGTTACAGGATTCCCATCTATACCAGCCCATTGGTTTCTGTGTAAGGCAGTAAGGTTCATAGCTTCTCTACTCCCAGCGTATGCAGGATTAACAGAAATTGTATTGAACATATATTGGGTGAACTGCGGTAATTGTTGCGCCCCAACTATTGAGGTAAACATTATCGTAATTAGCACTACAGAAGTTTGTAAAGCTTTCATAACTGTATAGGTTAAGGTTCTTTTTCTAAATTGAACTGATGCTTGGGGTATCAATTCTTTGTCAAAGAAAAGAATACTTTTTAATTGCCAGTAATTTAGACGTTTAACCACTTTTTTATTCGTTCTAATAATTTCTATTCGTTAAAGTGTTTTTGTTTAAGGACGAATGAATTATCCTACAAAGAATTTTCTCCATAGGATAATTTCAGTTTAATCTTATTCCGTGCCTATATAGATATATCCATTAATAGGTTCAAGGGGTTGTTCAGATCCATTTATCGTTAAAATATAGTAGTAGGTTCCAGAGGGTACAAGTCCAGAGCTTCCAAATGAATTATTCGGTGCATAACCACCCCAATCATTCTTGTAATCTTTACCCTCATAAACTTTATCACCCCATCGGTTAAAAATCATAACGTCAAAAGTAAACTCACAGTATTCAACACCTTTGATTTCAAAGTAATCATTGATGCCATCACCATTAACAGTAACTGCTTCGGAGACTGTTATTTCATCACGGTTACATGGAACACAATCCGAATTGGTTGTGATATAGAAATCAACATAATACTTACAAGTTCCGCCGACTGAAGAGTACATGACTTTGTATTCTCCAATTTCTAAACCGTTAGGTACAAAAGTGGTGTTATTAAGGTAGGTACCTTCTCTTTCAACTTCGAAAATGCCATTGATATCAAAGCCTGTTGGTAAATAGTCAACAAGGTTAATTGGGTCATCTTCCACACAAATGTCAATGAAAACCTCTTCTAATTGTGGTTGCATGACAAAAACTATTTGTTGGAAAGTTTCCATGTTACCACAAGCATCAGTTACGTTCCAGGTACGTATAACCATATAATCATCGGTATCATCAGAGAACTCTGTTTCTTCGGTGAATACTACATCGTAGTCACCACATCCACCCATAAAAGTAAGTTCAGGAACTTCAGGAAGTTCATCACCGCAAATAATCGTTACTTCTTCTTCATAACCACTAGAGCTGATATCGTTGTCTAATATGGTACCTATACCTTCACCATCCAACATGTTAATGCCAGAAGGAGGAGGAACATCAAAAGAAAGAGTGATATCCAAGGTTTCAGCCATCTCACTCAACTCATCGTCAATAATGCTTACAGTAATCGTTTGTGAATCACCATTTACTGTTCCACCTGGGAAGAATAAAACTCCAGTTGTAGAAACTACCGTATAATCATCAGGATTAATAGCTGAGTTATCGGTTACATTA
>NZ_JAVRHU010000008.1:0-10611 GCF_031846405.1 Croceitalea vernalis
TGAACAAAACGAAACTGAAACAATTGATTAAAGCAAAAAAAGCCAGCAGGTAACAATGGCTATAATTTATAGCTGCATTCTGCTAGCTTAAAAATAATTACTTTTAATACGGCTGGATTTCAGTCCGACAATTCCCGTTGGGAATCGCCGCTAAGAAATCATAGCCGAGACCGTTGGCAAACATTTAAGAGCAACATAACGGAAAAGAAAAATAAACTGAATTGGATAATAGCATAATCGGAATTGGAATTGCACTTGGGATTAGTTTCTTTATTCTTTACACAAGGAAAAAGAAATGGATGAATCCCAAAATAATATGGTTGACCTGTTTCGGACTTTTAGCTGTTGGACTTTTCGGATTGTTGGATTCAGAAACTGAATTCAGGAATGACCGAATTATGTATTTCGGATTTTGCGTACCAATGGTTTATTGGATTTTTGACAGAGTTTTTAAGCGGATTAGTGAAAACATACATAAAAGAGATTTTATTCTTTTTATGAGATATTCGGACGAAATTAATGATGGATTTGGAGCAAAAAATCCACACGTAAAAGAATCTGACAAATTATTTTCGTTTGGACTTTTAATTATCATCGTGGTAACTTTATTAATCGGAATGAAAGTAATATGAAAATAAAAAACGATTTGCCAACAATGGCTATAATCTATAGCTTTCCTTCTACAAAGAATAACTTTTCTTACTTTTAAATAAAAACAAAACCGGTCCGGCGAATATGTAGCTCGGCACTTTTGCTCGCCTTCCAAACGCGCCAGCTCCTTTGCGGTTATCTTTGGCGCGGGCCTTTGGCGCAAAACTGCCCATCCGCTAAAGTATCATAGCCGAGACCGTTGTAAAACATTTAAAACAAACTTTATGAACAAAAACATTTGGACTTTTATTCTGATACTTACTTCGATATTTTCATTTGCGCAGACTGAAAATTTGAACGCTCAACTTGGGAAAATGAAAAAGTTCTTTCTTGCACAGGATTATGAAAATTTTGCAAATTATACCTATCCGAAAGTTATTGAAATGATGGGTGGAAAATCGAACATGGTGAAAGCCACAAAACAAGGAATGAATAAAATGAAAAATGATGGGTTCTCATTTACTGACCTAAATTTTAAAAGTCCTTCCGGATTTTTAAAAAAAGATGGTGAGTTACAATGTTCTTTGACTCAAATAATTGTTATGAATACCCCACAAGGAAAAATAGAATCCGAATATACTTTAATTGGAATATCTAGAGACAACGGACAGAATTGGACATTTATTGACACATCTGGAAAGAGCAAGGAAACCATGTTGAAATATTTTCCAAACCTGCACAATGACATCATTATAAAACCGAAAAAACAAAAACTAATCGAATAAAAAAACGTTTTACAACAATGGCTATAATTCAGCTTTGCCTTCTACCCCTATTTGAAAAACTTTATCTTTAAAAATGGCTGGATTCCGAACCTGGAAATCCTAACGGATTTGCCAAGCCGAAATCATAGCCTAGACCGTTAGCTACAATATCGGAACGACAATCTATGAGTATAAATACATTAAGCCAAGAATACTTTCGATTTTTAAGACAAGTAGATATTAATACTTTAAATAATTCCCAAAAATTCGCATTTAGCTACCTTCAGTCAATAGGCATTAATTCAAATGAGTTCATAATAACACGAAACGAGCAATCAAAAATTGCTGAAAAAATCTCATCTGGAAAAGCCTCATTAGAAGAAACAAAAGAGCAGTTTTATTTAGAAGCAAAATGCTATAATTATCTAGAAAATATTTACATACAAATACATCGAATAGAATATATGTTTAGAAAGAACCTACTGACTTTCAACTACAATAATTCGATGACTGAATTAGAATACAGAAATTGGCTTAATGATTTCCACTTTATCACTATGATAAGAAATAAATTGTTTGAACACGCATCTGAAAATTTTGATTTTTGTAGCGACAACGGAAATGCTTTTTTAACAAATGATATTTATGATTTTAGAATATGGTTTTTTCAAGGTGCTGGTGCTTTTCAAGACGCTACTTTACCTATCGTAGAAAATTTCAATAATTGTCTTGGTAAAATCAATGAAATATTAAAAGTTGACTTTAATAAACCATTTTTCGAAAAATGTAAATATATAAGAAGAGGTGCTCAACTTCTTTCTAAACAGGAACAATACGATTTGTTTAATCATTCAATAAAGAAAACAGGATTTGTTACTCATACTCCAATGGAGTTGTTAAGCAAAGCTTTCAATGTGGCAAAACTGATTTTTATAAATCCGCTACCTATTGAATTAAATCGTAGAAATTTAAAAGTGAGAAACGAAGAAAATTTAGTTGACGCAATATGGATTTACTAAAAAATACTGTAGCTAACAATGGCTATAATTTATAGCTGCATTCTGCTAGCTTAAAAATAATTACTTTTAATACGGCAGGATTTCAGTCCGACAATTCCCGTTGGGAATCGCCGCTACGAAATCATAGCCGAGACCGTTGTAACCAATTATAATTTATGATTAGAATTTTAGCATTGACCCTTATCTTAATAATTGTTTCTTGTTCATCGAATAGAAAATTATCTTCTGAAAATTCCCAAAATAGGATTTCTAAAGAATATCATGAAGATGGGACATATTCTGAGTGGAAATATGCGAACGGACAACTCGTCGATGGCAAGTCTTATTTTAAAAGTGGAGTACTTCTTGAAGATTATAGTTTCAAGAATGGAAAAAGAAATGGAATTTCCAATAGATATTATGAAAGTGGCGAAAAAGAAATAATATGGGAATTTAGAGACGATATTGTAATTGGCGGCACAGGATACTTCAAAACAGGTGAGAAGAAGTATGATTTTAGTTATGAAAATGGCCAAAGAAATGGGCTTACAATAGAATATTTCAAGAGCGGTAAGAAGAAAATGGAATGGAATTATTCAAATGATAAATTAAAAGGTCAGTCCATTGAATATTTTGAAAATGGATACATAAAGGATGTATGGAATTATTAAAAACTGGTTACAACAACGGCTATAATTTATTGCTACATTTTGCTAGCTTAAAAATAATTACTTTTAATACGGCCGGATTTCAGTCCGACAATTCCCTTTGGGAATCGCCGCTACGAAATCATAGCCGAGACCGTTGTGCTTAATGTTGAAGATTCAAACTGAAATCGAAATTTGAAGAAAAAAGAAATTTATTGGATAGTTGGAACTTTAGTACTTGTCCTGATTTTGACGCTGGCAATTTTCGGAATGGATGGATTAAAAAGTGACTCAACTTGGGACATAAATATTCACGACACCTATTTTGTAATTGCAAATTTTCATTTAATCCCTTTAATCTTTGTCTTTACCTTTTTTGTAGTTTACCTAATACGGACAACTAGACGGAATTTTAAAAATATTACGTCTAATCTAATACTAATGATAGTTACAATACTATTTGTGTTAGTACTTGGAAAATTAATTGCCATGTTGGATTTTTTTGGTGGACCTAATAATAATCAAAATGTTCCTCTAGACAAAAGTCCCGTTGAGAACGCCATCGGCATATTATCAAAAGTTATGTTTGTGTTGCAAATTGGACTTCTCATTTTGTTAAGCTATTGTGGATTCAAAACTGGGCGAAACTATAACGGAAAAAAATAAAACACTAAACACAACAATGGCTATAATTTATAGCTAGCCATTTAAGGCTATTCAGGAAATCCTAACGGATTTCCAAAACTCAGTCCCTTTTTGCTAACTTTAGTTCTTCGGCTACAAAATCATAGCCGAGACCGTTGTAGGTAATTTTGACTCACTAAGAAATTGAATGGAAAACTTAATTGGACCTATTGTCTTTTTAATAGTTGGAGGCGTATCTCTATATGCTGGATTTTACGTTCGGAATTCAAATCGTAGAATACAAACAAACGGAATTAAAACAAAAGCCAAAATAATTGACTTCGTAGAGGAACGCAGTCAGGATGCTGACGGAGATTCGCATATTTATCACTATCCAATTGTACGATTTACGGACAAAAACGGAATTGAAACGACTCAAAAATTGGACTCAAGTGAAAACCCTAAACGAATTAATCAACCGATTGAAATAATTTACTTAAAAAAGGACGAGGATTACGAAATAATGATAAACAGCGACTTTTGGAAAACTTACTTTCCCATGATTTTTATTATTGGTGGATTTTTATTTTCAGGAATCGGAATTGTCTGGTTAACAAATAAAATCTGAATAAAAAAACTACCTACAACAATGGCTATAATTTATAGCTACATTCTGCTAGCTTAAAAATAATTACTTTTAATACGGCTAGATTTCAGTCCGACAATTCCCGTTGGGAATCGCCGCTACGAAATCATAGCCGAGACCGTTACCTACAATTATGAAAAACATTCCGTTACTGATTTTAACATTGATTTTAATTGCAAGTTGTAATTCAAAACAACCTTCATGGGAATTGGAAAAATTGACTAAAAAACTGACCGAAAAAGAAAAGCAGATTTCTGATTTACAAACACAAATTGAGAATTTAAAAAAAGATAAAAGTTCATCTGAAAACACTCAAACTTCGGATTATTATCGCTTCGTAGAAACTTCGGACACTGAAATAAATGTTGCGGAAAAATTAAAAAGCGGAGAACGGAAGTTAATTGACAAAAAGGACTTTAGAGACACTTTAGATATATCAGACAATTTTTTCGTTTACAAACATACTTCTGAAATCACTCAAACGTCTGAATCGGAATTTGAATCAATCCTTCGGGATTTTGACCAAGTTAAATCGGAATATGGAAATGACTTTTTTGTGAGAGTAATGACTTTTTATAATGGACAACGTTTGCCATTAGAAACCGAAAACTCAAAAACTGATATTCATATTTTAATCCAACCAACTGAATTGGGTTATGAAAACAAAACGTTCGTGATTTCAGACTTTTATGATATTGACATAAAAACGCTCGAAAAGAAAGAGAATAGTGTCGAACTGACATTTGAACACGGAAAATTTCCGAGAAAAAGTGAGTTAATAATAATAAAACCTGAATTAGTAAAATTTGGAAATAAATAACTGTAGGTAACAATGGCTATAATTTATAGCTACATTTTGCTAGCTTAAAAATAATTACTTTTAATACGGCCGGATTTCAGTCCGACAATTCCCGTTGGGAATCGCCGCTACGAAATCATAGCCGAGACCGTTGCCATTAATTTAATCAATGAGAATATTAACCTTAGCACTAATACAACTAAGCACTTTTTTTGTCTTCGGTCAAAATGATAAAGTCGAATACAATCAAATTGTTCCAGAATATGTAACTGCGGTTTGGAAAAACAATGGGGCTTCGAACAGCTCAGAATTTGAAGCGAACGAATTGACTCAAATAAAGGAGTTCTTTGGAGAGTTGAGTAAAAGACAAAATAATATAACTTCGACTAAATTTTTGGCAAAACCTACCGACAACACACTTGTAGCGCACTATCTATTTACCAAGCTTAAATGGAACTCATTTAATGGACCTCATGTTGGACTTAAAAGAGAGTCAACAAAAAAGGTCATGAAAACTTCGTTGAACAATTTGCCGAACCGAAATGAACTTTTAGCTTTTTACTATAGCTCGGTTTTTATAGACGTTTTGAATAAACAAAAATCAATGAATTTATCAAACACTAATATTGATTTGGATAATCTAAACCTTGAAAACGATTTGGAAAAGGCAATTCTTTTCTTAACAGCCATGAGGCATGTTGGTGGTCAAGTCACATCTTATGCAAAGACACGATTTCCAAATAACTGTTTTCGGGCAATAGAATACGTAGAAAATATGCCTACATTCAATGGAAGGCCATTTTATGAATTTCAATTACCTGAGTTTAAAGATTTTAAAATAGAGGTTGACAAGCGAAAGCCGAAAATGAGTTTCAAAAAAAGATACATTCCCGAATTTGAAAATGCCAAATCCGGAATTGAAAAGTGTATGGCAGAAGAAAAAAACTAATGGCAACAATGGCTATGACCCATGGCTAACGCTTGGTCATTTTTTCCTAACTTCAACCAAATAAAAAATGTCTGGCACTGGCCACGCGGCCATAGCCGAGACCGTTGCCATTAATACATGAAAAACTATGAGACCCATTTCAATCTTCCTTTTATTGATTTTAGTTGGTTGTAAAAACGAAAGTAAAAGGGAAATCGGAACTGAAAATCAATCTGAAGTGACGACTGAAACCGAGGACGGAATTGACAAATCAGTTTCTGAAATGTGGAATGACTTTACCGAATCTTATCCTGAATTTAAAAACGACGAAATTCCCGAATCCGACTTTTTCCATAATAATGAGAAAGACGCAAATCGATTGGCAGAATTGACTCTGACTGGTAAAAAAAGAGCTTCGTCTGGACTTTACAGCTTGTATCAACAATACAAAGCGGATTTACCAACTGTTGGAACAAAACAAATCGTAACGGACTTTAATGGAAAGGCAAAAGCGATTATAGAAAATATAAGTGTCGATACAATTCCATTCAACAAGATATCCAAAGAATACGCTGAAATGGATATGGGAACTTATGTTGAACCTCTTACAAAATGGAAAAAAGCACATTGGGACTTTTTTGAAAGTTTCTTAAAAGAGAATGGAAATGAACCGACCGAAAAAATGCTCATAGTCGCTGTAGAATTTAAAAAAGTATGGCCGAAAAACGAATAAAGTACTAATGGCAACAATGGCTATAATTTATAGCTAGCCATTTAAAGGCTATTTAGGAAATCCTAACGGATTTCCAAAACTCAATCTCTTTTTGCTAACTTTAGTTCTTCGGCTACAAAATCATAGCCGAGACCGTTGGCAACAATTTTAATCAAACTGGAATTTTGGAATTGAATAAATCAGAATTACTAAAGTTATTGGGAATTGGGACTTTTTTGTTCTTGTCCGTTATCGAATTTTCTAGCCTTGTAGAATATGTACTGACACATCTACAAATAGTGTTAGCTCCAACTTCATTTGGAATGCAATGGCTACCTGATTTATTGGGACTAATGATTTTTAGTTTTGTACTGATATGGACTTTTCGTAAGGCAGACAAATTGTTGGAAAGGAATTGGAACAAGTTACTCTTAACTTCTGTCATTATATTCTTTATTATTCTTCTTTCACAATTTCTTTATCCCTTTTTGGGGTCCGATTATGTTCTTGCAAATTATTCAGAAAAATTTTCAGCTTTTTACGACGGGAAACGAAATTATGTGACTCAATTGATAATCGGGATTTGTCAAATATTGAAATACATTGTATTTGCTGTTTTTCTGTACTTTAAAATATAAACTGTTGCCAACAATGGCTATAATTTATAGCTAGCCATTTAAAGGCTACTCAGGAAATCCTGACGGATTTCCAAAACTCAATCCCTTTTTGCTAACTTTAGTTCTTCGGCTACAAAATCATAGCTGAGACCGTTGTACACAATACCCCAAAAATGCCGAGAATCGAACTTCAAACTGAAATAAAAGCCGATAGAAATATCGTTTTTGACTTGTCACGAAGTATCGATTTGCACAAAATATCAACAGAACAAACTAATGAAGAAGCAATCGCTGGAAAAACAAGCGGATTAATCGGAATGAATGAAAGCGTAACTTGGAGAGCAAAACACTTTGGAATATATCAAAAACTGACTTCCAAAATAACGGAATTTGAAAAACCGAAATACTTTGCGGACGAAATGGTTAAAGGAGCGTTTGCGGAATTTAAACACGAACATCACTTTGAGGAATCGAATAGCGGAACTTTGATGATAGACTTTTTTTATTATAAATCGCCTTTTGGAATTTTAGGAAAGTTGGCGGACAAGCTCTTTCTTAAAAAATATATGATTGAATTACTAACCGAAAGAAATCGAATTGTAAAAGAGTTTGCGGAATCTAACAAATGGAAAGAAGTGATAAAATGAAAATCGGAACTAAACTATTAATACTATTCCTGGCTTTGAATTTTCTTTCTTGCAAAGGTTCAGCGCAAGAAACTGAAACAAAAAAACCTATTCCCGAATTCGACTTCTCAACAATTGAAAAGTTCAGAGAAACGAAGCTAAAAGGTCAAATAATAAACGATTATGATAGTATTTTCAGTCCATCAGAGAGGAAAGAACTATCGGATATTATTTATGACTATAACACTGAAACAACTCGACAAATAGTTGTTGTGACAATTGATAGTATAAAACCTTATTCTGACATCCAAAAAATGGCAACGGATTTAGGAAAATATTGGGGAGTTGGAAGCGCTGAAAAAGACAATGGACTTGTAATTCTATTATGTAATCCCGAAAGGAAAATTGGAATTGCAACGGGTTACGGGACTGAACTGATTTTGACTGATGAAATTTGTAAGAGTGTTATCGATAGCGTTATAATTCCAGAATTTAAAAACGGAAAATATTATGACGGAATTAAAAACGGTGTCATTGAGTTAATAGAAAAGTGGAAATAAAAGTACTGTGTACAACAAAACCTATAAACAATACGGGCTTAGTTGCTAAATTTAAAAACCCGGAAAATCAACGATCACCGCCAAATCTTTTGGATTTGGCATTTAATAAAAAAAAGAAAAAGCAAAACAAAAAGGTTTGGCTAAGTCCCAAACGGAAAGCAAACATTAGTTTGCTCCCGTACTGTTCATAGCTCCGACCGTTAGCTAACATTTAAAAAAAGCCAATTCAGTAATGTTCAAATACGTTTTAATTACAAGCCTAATAATTGTTTTTATTTCTTGTAGAGACAGTAAAAAAACAAGTCTGAAATCTCAAAAAAATGATGTTGAGAAAACGGACAACGTAATAAGGGACACAAATGGTTGGGTAATAATGAATGAAATCGGAGTTAAGGACTTCCTAAATGAATTGAAAATCAGGGAAAATGAACAAAAAAAGCTAAATATTTTGTCAACTCTTGGCGAAGCTCCTCTCGACTGGCTGAATATAGACGACTTGGAATTTCTTATCTCCCAAATTGAATCAGAAGAAAAAGCAAAATGTGTGATGCGTGCAATTTCTTCTCATATTCCAAATCCAGAAAACATAACAATTGGAGACCAAGCTATTTCAATATTAGAATCTTATCGACGGAATGAACAATACCCTAATGGACTGACCATTTGTGGAAAATATGACGCGGGAAAAGTAAAAGAAATACGGACATGGTGGGCAGAAAAAAAACGTTAGCTAACACAACCTATAAACAATACGGGCTTCGGGCTTAATCGCTGGGTTTGTGTATTTTTAGGAAGTCCGCAAAATCTTTGGGATTTTGCTTTAGCAAGGAAAAGAAAAAACAAAACAATAAGATTTCGCTATGTGCGTGGCGGAAAGCAAACGTCAGTTTGCTCCCGTACTGTTCATAGCTCTGACCGTTGCCAGTAATTTGAGAAAAACAAAAACCCATATGAACATTAGATATTTATCAATTCTAATTCTGACTCTACTAATTTCTTCTTGTAATATTGACAAGGAAAGAAAATTAACCGAAAGTGAGCTTTTAGAATTACAGAAAAGGAATAATGATTCAATTATGGTAATTCTCGATTCAATTAACAAAGTCAATATTTATGTTCCACCTTTATTTGATAAAGAAACTATTGACTCAACAACAACCAACAAATTTTTCGAATTAGCGAAAGAAACAAAAGGGGAACTTAAACTTTTAGTTAATTCAGAACTTATTACCAATGAAATCAAATATATCATTGAAAAACACTCTGTAGACAATTCCGATATCCTTTTTCTAATTGACAAAACTGGCAGTATGGAAGACGATATTGCAAACGTTCAAAAGGGTTTAACTGAAATAATCAACTCAATTAATAAGTATAAAAATGTTAGAGTTGCGATCGGACTATATGGTGATAAAAATTCTGACGGTAAAGAATGGTATTCGTTTAAGAACTTCGAAACCAATTTAGAATCAGCAAAGAAATTTATAAAGGGAATTAAGGTTACGAATGGAGATGATTACCCAGAATCGGTTTATGATGGTTTTTTCCAAAGTTCAAAAGAGAATTTTTGGAAGTCAGAAAACAAAAGAATGGTAATATTAATCGGAGATGCACCACCATTGGAAAAACCACTAAGCGATTATTCAATGTCTGATGTAATTAATAAAGCAACAAAGGACAAAATAACAATGAATTTTTATCCTATAGTTGTAACACCAGCAATGATGGATGAACTTGGAACCGTGACCAAACCAAAAGTCTATGAAAAGTCAAAATTGGTAAGTTCATTCTATCCAAATCCTTCTGCTGGAAAAGTAAATATTAATCTAGAAAAGGACGATAATTATGAAATTCAAATTTTTGACTTCAATGGTTCTCTCGTTTCAAAGGAAAATCATAACGGGAATAAAATATCAAAGGAATTATATGAATTGCCAAATGGTGTTTACATAATAAGAATAGTAGACTCGGAAATGAAATTTGACACGATAAAAATAATGTTGAATAAATAAAAACTACTGGCAACAATGGCTATAATTTATAGCTGAGCCATTTAAATGCCACTCAGGAAATCCTAACGGATTTCCAAAACTCAGTAC
>NZ_JAVRHU010000009.1:0-5325 GCF_031846405.1 Croceitalea vernalis
GAAATCATAGCCGAGACCGTTACCTGCAAGCTAAAAAAGATCTGTAACAATTATCAAAATTAGGCATCTCTACTATGAACACTAATTCAGAAACAATGCGATTGATAATATTTATTACAGGTCTATTGCTATCAACAATATTTTATGGACAGACTTCCTTAAAAGAAATCGGACTTAAAGCCGGAAAATATCAAGTAGGCTTTAAGCATTATACCGTAAATGATAGCACGAGAACCTATCGAATTCATAATGAGTTTAACAACCAACTCATTATGAGACCAATTCCAATAAGTATTTGGTACCCTGCGAAAATAGAGAATAGTAATTCTGAACAATTAACAGTCTTAGACTATGTTGAGATTTTTAAGGAAGAGGAAGAATGGAAAGACTTACCAGACTACTTTCTGATGGATTGGTTTAAGCATTTACCGAATACGCCACAAAACAAGGCTCATCTTTCTGAAAAAGTAAATGCTTTTTTAAATCCAACATTTTTAGAAGGGAATTTTCCAGTTATAGTTTATGCATCTAGCTATCAAGCCTCGTCAATTGAGAACTTTGCACTATTCCAATATTTAGCAAGTAACGGTTTCGTTGTTATATCAAGTCCTTCAAGAGGAACAGACACACGTTGGTTAGAAGGAGCAACGGCAAAAGATATGGAAACGCAGTCAAGAGATGTAGAGTTCCTTCTCAAAGAAATTCACAGCTACAATAATATTGATTTAGAAAAAGTAGCATTAATGGGATTTAGTTTTGGTGGATTGTCAAACGCTACAACTGTAATGAAAAATAAGAATATAAGTGCAGTTGTAAGTCTGGATGGAGCTGAAAGATACAATTATCCTGTTTTGGAAAAATCACCCTATTTCAATTTAGATAAGTTTTCTATTCCTTATATCCATTTTGCTCAAAAAGAGATTCCAAAGGAAGTTCTAACCGCGGACAAAATGTCTGAAGAGCTGAACTACAAATTTCAACTATATGATTCTTTAAAAAATAGCAATATTTACAGATATAGATTTCACGACCTTACACATTCTTATTTTAGTTGTTTCGGTGTCCTATTCGCAAACAGAGACAAAAGGCAAGATAAAAGTGATGAGAAAATTATGGCTTCCTATAATTTGCTATGCCAACATACCTTACAATTTTTGAATGCGACACTAAAAAATGAGAAAAAGGCGATTGATTTCATTGAAAATAGGCCTGTAGCAAATGGATTTTCCGATAGTTTGATTTCCAAACAAATGAAAAAAGCTATCCAAAAAGAATTTACATATAAAGATTTCAACGATTTAGCATATAAACAGGATTATAAAGATTTAATCCCATTATATAAAAGTACCATTGCTGAATATCCAAATCTTGAGCTTCAAGAAGGAATGTTGAATATTTTTGGGTTGCGATTGTCTTTTAACCCTGAAAAGAAAGATCAAGGATATAATGTCCTTTTTTTGGCTTTGCATCTGTATCCAAAATCGGCAAATTTATACGATAGTTTAGCCGAGGCATATTTTTATAATAAGGATTACTCAAACGCTATTTTGAATTACAAAAAGTCATTGGAATTAAATCCAGAGAATCAAAACGCAATCGATAGATTAAAACAACTTAAGGAATAAAGCCAGCAGGTAACAACGTGTATAGTTAATTGGGGATTGCTGGCTAAGACGAAGGTCCTTCCCTCCTTTTTTATTATATTGTAACTGCGGAAAAATATCGCGTATTTGACCGCACCAAACCATACACGTACACGTTGGCGGTAATCTCTCAAGCTAACGAAATTATACTTAATTTAAACGCTTGTCAGAATTAAAAAATATGGAAAACAAGACTACAAAATTCATTTTTAAAACTTTAATTCTTTTTCCAATTGGATTCGGAATCTGGACTTTTATTGGTGGAATTGATAATTTTCATTGGTTTTTTCCTACTTTGATGGGTTTTGGACTGGCGTTTGGAACTATTTTTTGGAATTTATTTGATTATGAAAAATTTGACGGAATGGACATTAATGATTTTCTCGAATCAAGGCATAAATTGATGATTGAAAATTGTGATGAAAATTGGAATCGAATAATTAATTTGATTGAAAAATCGATTATAAAGCTTAAAATTCTGGAAAAATCCAATAGTACTTTAAAAATTGAAATTCCAAGAAAACTTTTTGACTCAATACTAACCGTAGAAAAAACAGATAACGGAATTGCCTTAAAAATTGAAAAGAAAGGAGTTTTAAAATTTTTACCAGACAATGCTGAAAATTATAGCACCTTAAGAACGATTGGAAAAGAAATAAAAACTACCGCCAACAATGCCTATAGCAAATAGGGCATAAAGTCATATATTTAAAGGCTTGGGCTTATTTACTAAGACCGCCAAATCTTTTGGATTTGGCAATTAAAAAAGAAAAGATAATTACAAAACAAAAACCTCTGGCTCGCAGACCAGACGGAAACGAAAAGTTTCCTTGTCTACCCTACTAGCCATAGCCGAGACCGTTGCCATTAATTTGAAAAAAATATTGCGAACTAAATAAAATATGACGGTAGAAGAATATATCCAATATCGAACTGGTGCGAATAAGATATCTTCGATTGTAGGGAATATGTTTGTGAAACCATTTTTAGCATCTTCATTTCGCTCATTTTGGAAATATTGGAACCCAGGTTTTGGATATTATCTTCTTTACTTTATTTATAAACCGATGCGCAGTTTATTTCCCCATTGGATTTCTTTGATTGTTACATTCCTGATTTGTGGCTTGCTTCACGATTTGATTTATGTAATTCCAATGCTGATGATAAATGGTGGCGGATTTACTTTTCCGCTTATAACAGTTTGGTTTTTAGTAATTTCAATCGGAGTTTTGATTACCGAACTTTTTCAAATTGATTTTAGAAAAACTAATAAAAATATTCGACCGATTTTTCATTTTAGCTATCTTGTAGGCACGTTTTGTCTTACAAGATATATTGACCTGATGATTGGATAGCTGATAAAAACTAATGGCAACAATGGCTATAATCTATAGCTTTCCTTCTATAAAGAATAACTTTTCTTACTTTTAAATAAAAACAAAACCGGTCTGGCGAATATGTAGCTCGGCACTTTTGCTCGCCATCCAAACGCGCCAGCTACTTTGCGGTTATCCTTGGCGCGGGCCTTTGGCGCAAAACTGCCCATCCGCTACAGAATCATAGCCGAGACCGTTGTAACACATTATGAAAAGCTATTCGTTTTTTCTAATACTTCTTCTTTTTGTCAAGAATCACCCAGAATCGAAAAACTTCTCAGCGGAGAATAGCTTATGTAAAACATTATTTAAGTTATCCTTGGACGACCAAAAGTATAGAGGCGCAAGCGGAAATATAACCGAAACATTCTCTGATGTGTTGGACTCATTAATTCTAAGCAAGAGAATCACTAAAGATTACTTTCTATCATTGCCCGAACAGCAACAGGGGGAATTAAAACAAAAAGCATTAAAATTAGCTTCAGAAAAGCTAAAACCGTTGATGGAACAAAACGATTCACTTCGAGCATTACAAAATTGTATTGATGCTAATAACACCAAAATGTTGATTGAAATTACCAAAAAACATGGGTGGTTAACTGCTAGTGGATTGGAATGCAAGGAAAAATTCAAAACCGTACTGATTTTTAGACATGCTCCAAAAAAGTACTGGAATGAAGTTAGGGCTATAATCGAAAAGGAAAGGACTGCAAAAAGGTTGACTGGATACGAATATTACGTTATTGACAACCATTTGAAAGGCAGACCTCCATTAACAAAAAAACCTTCTGATTTCGTTGATAAATAACGTGTTACAACAATGGCTATAATTCATAGCTACATTCTGCTAGCTTAAAAATAATTACTTTTAATACGGCTGGATTTCAGTCCGACAATTCCCGTTGGGAATCGCCGCTACGAAATCATAGCCGAGACCGTTGCCACCAATTTAAAGAATGAGAAATTTACTCTTTTCAGCTTTTCTACTAGTCTTAATCTTACTGATTGATATTATATGGCGTTCCAAAAAAAGTATTGGACTTAAGGTATTAAAGGGGTTCGGAATTTTAATCGGATTTCTTACGATAGGACTTTACTCGATAACCGATGATTCATTTGGAGCTTCCTCACCCGTAAATGTTCATACCGAAAATCGGACAGATGAAAATTTAAAAGTATATACCATTGCATTTTGGCAAGACAATTGGAATGGAAGTTTTGTGACTTTTGACAAGGAGTTAAAACCAAAAGAACAGTCGGACTTTTGGTTTGAAAATGATGGGACAGATGAATTTTGGGTTGTGGGAAAAAATGAAAATGAGGATATTAAGTTTCTTGAGGTTGTTTCTGAAAATAGAGGGGAATTCTTTTTTGCCATAACAGGTATTAAAAAAATTGAACCAAACCAAATTCAGATTGCCAAAGATTTGACTTTTAAAAAAGACAAAAGTGTTGCAATGGAAAAATATGCAGTTTGGTCAATCTTTGGTCTAATGGGACTTCTCTTTTTGAGTATGTTGTACGATTTAAAAAACTGGTGGCAACAATGGCTATAATTTATAGCTGCATTCTGCTAGCTTAAAAATAATTACTTTTAATACGGCTGGATTTCAGTCCGACAATTCCTTTTGGGAATCGCCGCTACGAAATCATAGCCGAGACCGTTGTAAACAATTTAGAATCTCCTAATTGAAATCAAAAATCATATCATTTATTATAACTAAAGGTCTAACAATCGGCGGATTATTTATGTTGATTATTGCGGTCGTAGTTCTGAATAATGGAGTCCTTAAAATGAGAATAACGGAGCAGAATAAAATTGTAACTGCTAAAGTTCTTGAAACACCAAAGGACTGTGATAACCTTGGACGGAGAGGTGGATATTATAAGTTGACATATAATGGACAGGTTTTCGTAAAAAAAGGAAATCAGCTAATTTGCGAAACGATAATTGGTAAAAGTGATGTGGACGTATTGACCAATGAAAACGAGGACAAAATTGTATTCTTAAATGAATATGAAGAGTCGAATGATTTTTGGAGCGGTATTTTACTCGGAATCATAGGAATAGTAATCGCATACAAAGGCTGGAAAAAATAAAAACTGTTTACAACAATGGCTATAATCTATAGCTTTCCTTCTACAAAGAATAACTTTTCTTACTTTTAAATAAAAACAAAACCGGTCCGGCGAATATGTAGCTCGGCACTTTTGCTCGCCATCTAAACGCGCCAGCTCCTTTGCGGTTATCCTTGGCGCGGGCCTTTGGCTCAAAACTGCCCATCCGCTACGAAATCATAGCCGAG